>JAFUGG010000015.1 GCA_017469525.1 Bacteroidaceae bacterium
AAAAGAATAAAATCTGCCTAAGAAATCCCCTTTTTGCTTCAGAGTGCCACCTCAATCTTACTTTTCACTACCTATTTGAATCAAATCGTACCAAAGATTATCTGCCTGGCGGCACAAAAACATGGGCACGATTGAAAATCAAAATTCCGTGTCCTAAGTTGACTTTGAATTATTAAACGACCTTGTCATACATCTACTTAGCGCAACCGAGGTACAAGGTCGGTACAAATGCCCCCATTTTGATGATTTATCTTCTCTCTTTTGACTGGCAAAAAGTCTTGTGTTTGCTCACCAAAGTTGCCAAAAGCTCAAAATGACTAAAATTCGTCTGTTAAATAATCTTAATGAATTGTTAAATCTTATATTGCTCTAATGATAGAAAAACTGCTTGCTTTGACACCAAAAACGGCAAATTGTAAATTCCACTTTTTGTACCTTTCAACTTCAGGGTATATTCGTTACTATCTGTGTTACAGATACCTATAAAGTTCTCAAACACTTCCACATGAATTACATTGCGCTCATATATTCGTCGAACATATTCCGAAGAATGTGCTCGTCGTCCATCATCCTGCGCAACTGCTCGAGCCGAAGAGCATTTTGGGAATCGTGGAACCAGAGCTTCAGATAGCCGTTTCGCCCATATTTCTCATGCAGGTGTGCCAGTATGCGGCTGAAGTGCTCCTCACGGTCCATCTTGGGATAGTGGTCGAGTCCATACTGGATGGTCCTCCGAATGATGGTGGCAGGCTCGATATGCCGGTCTGCCTCAGCCACGATGCGCCCGTAGACAGTCCGTGGCTCATGTCCGGCAGAGGCCCGATGGTCCTCCACAGCATCGGCCATGACGGCAATCTGGTCCTCTGTGAACCATTGGCGCAGTGAATTGTCAGCCAGAATGATACGTGCAGAGACCTCATGATGGTGCTCGCGACCTTCCTGGAGTCCTGTGTCGTGATAGGCTGCAATGGCATAAACCATATTGACATCCACGTCCATCTTGTCTGCCAACTCCAGACTCTGACGGATAACCATGCGGACATGGTCCTGCTGGTGTGCCTTGTCGAAATGGTCGTAGCGGGGCAGAATCTCTCTCTCGATATACTGCTGAAGAGTCGGGTCGATAAGTTTGGACATAGGCAGGGAATAATATATATGGATGCAAAGATACGAAAAAAAAGTTCATAGTTCTTAGTTCATAGTTCATAATTTTGTATCTTTGCATGAAAATTTATTAATAAAAGTAGCTGAATCGTTTATGATGAATGATATACAGGGTCTGAAGGATTTCTTTCTTCACGATGAATTTGCCAGACAGAATGGCATAGAAATAACTGAGATATCAGAAGGTTATGCCCGGACTCAAGTCTGCATAGAGCCTCGCCACCTCAATGCCGGAGGCAGTGTGCAAGGAGGTGTGCTCTTCACGTTGGCTGACCTTGCCTTTGCCGCAGCCACTAACAGCCTCGGTACTCTTACAGTCACCTCGACGGCCAACATCACATTCGTTCGCGGTGCTAAAGCGGGCATCGTAACGGCAGAGGCGCGTGAGCTGGCTGGCCTTCGGCATCTTCCTTTCTGCGAGGTGCGTGTCACAGACGAACAGGGCAATCTGCTGGCAGTCTTCACGGCCAGCGGATATCGGAAGGAGGGAGACAGATGAAGACAAAAGACATTTACCTTGCAGGAGGATGCTTCTGGGGGACCGAGCATTACTTCAAGCAGATAGAAGGAGTGGTGGAGACCGAAGTGGGATTTGCCAACGGACATACCGAGAATCCTACATATCAGGAGGTCTATACCGACCAGACTGGTTTCGCCGAGACGGTACACGTGAAGTATAATCCCGAGGTGGCCGACCTCGAGTTCCTGCTCCAGATGTTCTTCAAAGCCATCGACCCCACAAGCCTTAACAAGCAAGGTCATGATGAGGGTACTCGCTACAGGACTGGCATCTACTACACCTCTGATGACGACCTGCCCGTCATAGAGAAGGTCTTCAACGAGGAGCAGAAGAACTATCAACAGCCTATGGTTGTCGAGAAGCAACCTTTGCAGAACTTCTACACGGCCGAAGAGTACCATCAGGACTATCTCGACAAGAATCCCGACGGCTATTGTCATCTGCCGCTTTCGCTCTTTGCTTTTGCAAGGGCTAGTAAGTCAAAAGGAATAGTAAGGGAGACAAAGCTGGATAATCCATGAATAGAACCATCCTGACATGTCTGCTGGCGGTCTGTGCTTTGGCATTATCTGCGGAAGCTTAGGGAGATATTCCCATAATCCAATCCATTCTCCAGCATGAAACAGATTGTCCTTTGGCTCCGCATCATTCGTCCGCAGACATTGTTTGCATCTCTATGTCCAGTCCTGGTCGGGCTGATGGTCGCCCATACGCTCATTCCACAATCTTCTTCCGGCATGTTCCTGACGGCACTGCTGACCTTGCTTTGCGCCCTTGCCTTGCAGATTCTCAGCAACCTCATCAACGACTACTATGACTACAAACGCGGCACAGACAAGCAGAGCAGGGTAGGGTTCAAGCGTGCCCTGGCAGAGGGATTGGTCACAGAGCGGGAAATTCTTTCAGCCTGTCTCATAGCCCTTGCTGCCAGTCTCATGCTCGGAGCCGTTCTCTGTTACATAGGAGGCTGGGTCATCGTGGCGATAGGCATCACGGCTATCCTGTTTGCATGGCTCTATACTGCCACACCCTATTCGCTCTCCTATCTGGGCATTGCCGATATCTTTGTGTTCCTCTATTATGGCATCATTGCCACATGGGGAACCGTCTGGCTGCAATATAAGTCGGCAGGAATACCTTTCGATTCCAGCCTCATGACGCCTATCTATGCAGGAGCCGTCTGCGGACTCATCTCGATGTGTGTGCTGGCCATCAACAACATACGCGATGCAGACGACGACCGTCTGGTGGGCAAGCGCACCATACCCGTCAGGATAGGAAAGAAGTGGGCACTGGGGCTGCTTGGAGTCATCGTGGTCTTGATGCCCCTGTTTGCCTGGCTTGCCTTCGGCATGAGTTGGGCCGTAGGCATTATTTTTGAAAGCCAATCCTTAATATAATAAGAAGAATAACATGAAGAAAGTTATCGTCATTTCAACGAGTTTGCGTCGAGGCTCGAACAGCGACCAGCTTGCCGACCAGTTTGCAGAAGGTGCAAAGGCAGCAGGCAACGAGGTGGAGAAGATTTCCCTCATTGGGAAGAACATCCAGTTTTGCAAAGGATGTCTTAGTTGCCAAAAGCTTGGACGGTGCGTTATCAACGATGATGTGAACGACATCATGTCGAAAGTGCTGAAAGCCGATGTGGTGGCTTGGGCGACACCTATCTATTATTATGAGATGAGTGGGCAGATGAAGACACTCATAGACCGTATGAATGCGATGTATGAGGCGGACTATCAGTTCCGCGATGTCTATCTGCTCTCGACTGCAGCAGAGGATGAGCAGCAGACTCCGAAGCGGGCTGAGGCGGGTTTGACAGGCTGGATTGACTGCTATCCCAAGAGTCGTCTGGCAGGTACACTCTTCTGTGGCGGCGTGAACATGCCTCGCGAGATAGAGGGCAATCCTAAGTTGCAGGAAGCTTATGAACTGGGGAAAAGCATCTGCGACAAGAATCATGATAGTTTATAACATGAAGTTTTTGCTGCCCTCTTGCCTAATCTGGCGTACCGGGTTGTTTGCACATACATGTAGATGCAATTGCATCTACATGTACATGCAATTGCATCTACATGTATGTGCAAACTCCTTGGCATAGTATCTCTGCCTGAGCGGGCGGGACGCCCGCGCTCCCAGGGGTGCCGAATCGGGCCGTTCTGAGTGCCAGGCAATAGGGGGCAAGCCCCCTTCTTCGGATGCCCGTCTCAGGCGCAAGCGGAAGCTATCATCGCATATTTACCTGTTTTACTCATCTCTATGATTTCCTGAAACTTTAAATAACATAAACTAAAATCATTAAACTATGAAGTATCCTTGTGAGAACTGCAAGCTAAGAGCTCAGTACGACAAAAATCCCAAGTCCCTGATCGGCCGCTTCTGGCGATGGCAGATTAACTTCTGTCCCAGCTGGCGTGGCTATTTCAAGTCCTTGCCTGCAGAGAAGCAGGAGGAATTGCGCCAGAAGTATGATTTCTGGAAATATTAATATACTCTGTTTCATCCAGAAAAAGACCCACCTTAATATGAGACACCCGTTTATCTTTGCCTTCTTGGCAGCCAGCCTCTGCATGTCATCATGCAAGACCAGTACAATCTACGACTATAGCGCTTTGTCAAACAAGGGGCAGGAAGTGAGCTTTGCCGACTACAAAGGCAAGGTTCTCCTCATTGTCAATACGGCATCAAAATGCGGCTTCACTCCACAATATGACGGACTAGAAGCCCTGTATCAGAAGTATAAGGACCGTGGACTCGTCGTCATCGGCTTCCCTTGCGACCAGTTTGGCCATCAGGAGCCAGGCACTGATGTGCAGATAGAGGAGTTCTGCCGTAAGAACCATGGAGTCACTTTCCCCTTGATGTCGAAGACTGAGGTCAACGGAGAGCATGCACTTCCTCTTTACAAATGGCTGAAGAGCAAGGCTGGCTTTGCAGGGTTCACCCCAGGGCATCCGCTTTCCAAGCTTATGGACGAAATGCTTTTGAAGTCTGATCCGGCATATGCCTCGAAGCCAGACATCAAGTGGAACTTCACGAAATTCCTGATAAACAGGAAAGGTAAGGTCGTCGGCCGATTTGAGCCTACGGCAGAGCCAAGTGCATTGGAAAAGCCGATAGAGGAGCAGCTTTAGTTTGCTTCATGATATGGCTTCCCGTGTATCATGTTCAAGAAGTCCGATAAGTTATCCCATGCAAAAAAGCCTTCCTGCGTGGAAGGCTTTTTTGTGTCGTCTAAAAGGGGAGGTCTTCTTCGTAATCCTTTGGGAATGTGCCGTGTATTTCCTTGTAGGCATAGGCATAGTATTCTTCCGGGGCGATGTCGGGGAAGCGGTCTCGGAAGATGATACGTGTGGCGTCTCGGTCGCACGAAGGTGCCAACTTAAGGTAGATGAGGTAGTTCTCCATGTCGTTCTTTCGCAGATAGCAGTTCGCCAGATATGGCACCACGAACTTTCCTTCCTCCGTCCCGAAGATGGTCCAGACGTCGTCGAGCAGGTCGATGGCTACGTCGTTGTAGCCTGCATTGCTATAGGCAAGGGCGATGTTGAAGAGTGTGTCGCCCTTTTCGGGACTTCTCTCCAGTGCTTTCGAGAAGTTCTCTTCGGCCAGCTTTGTCTGTTTGCCCCAGAGGTAGATGTCGCCTTCCGTCATGTAGCACTTCCAGAGCACAGCCTCGTCGGTGACTTCTTTTGCTTTCTCTATGGTGCTTATTGCTTCCGATATTCTGTCGAGCCGGCTTAGGGCGAATGCCTTCACCTGAAGGATTTGTGAGAGTTCTGCTTCATGGTCGGGCAGTTTCCTGGCATACTTTTCGGCTTTCTCGAGCAGTGGCAGTATTTCCTTGAAGCGTTCCTCGCTGCAAAGACAGAGAGAGAGCGATATCTGAATGCTGAGGTCGTCGGGTTGCAGGTCGAGGTATTGCTTGTAGAGGTCGATGGCTTCAGCGGTCAGTCCGCCATGCATGTATGCGTTTCCCTTCATGAGGAGGGCGCCCGTGTCCTGTGGATTGATGGCGAGAGAATAGTCCGCCGCCTCGATGGCCTCGTCCTGATAGCCAAGTTGGGTGCATGTCTCGGACAGGAGGTTCCATGCTTCGGAGTCGTATGGCTCATCGTCCAGAATTGTCTTCAGCTGTGTGTAGGCTCCTTCATAGTCGTCGAGCCCCATCTTTATCTCGGCCTCCATGATGGGCAGACGCGGGTGGGTGGGGTATTTATCCGCCAGCCAGAGCAGCCATTCGTGTGCCAGTTCCCACTGGTCGTAGTCCATGAAGATGGAGACACAATCGTAGAGATAGGTGTCGAGGCAGTCCTGCATCACCGACATCCTGTCGAGGAGGAAGTCGGAAGCCTTGTCTGCCTGCCCCTCCTTGATGAGAAGTTCGGCTCGGATGTAGATGACCTCTTGGTCGTCCTGCTCGGTGATGCCGTCGATGATAGAACGTGCCTCGTCGAGCTTGCCGTAGAACATGCGCTGACGGGCCAGGAAGATTTGCGGGTCTACGCTGTCGGGATGCATGTCTATGGCTGCCTGAATGGCCTGGTTGGCCTTGGCATCCTGCTTGCCTGTCATGTAGTATTCGGCAATATCAGTCAGCTCGTCTGCCTCCATATAGGGCGTCTTCCCCTCGGAGATTGCCTTCTCATAGCGATGAAGCAACCTGAGAAAGTGCCGCGACTGATAGTATTTGTTGTTGTCTTCCATTGCCTTCCATGAAAGTTAAAAGTTTAAAAGTTAAAAAAGAAGAAGCGGCGTCACTTTTCACCTTTTTACCTTTTCACCTTTTTACTTTTTATATATATTTGTGTCCTTTAGGCCTACGGTCTTGTTGAAGACGAGATGCTCCGGGGTGCTGTCTGTATCGACGTTGAAGTATCCGATGCGCTGGAACTGCAGGTAGGAGAGGGCAGGCATGGTGGCAGCGAACTCCTCGATGACAGCATTCCTGTTGACTGTGAGTGACTCAGGGTTCAGGAATGGGCGCATGGCATCGATGCCTCGCACGCCTGTCTCCTTCTCGTACTGTTTGATGGCATCGCGCGGGTTCTCGCATGTCCAGAGGCATTCGTAGTTGCGCACCTCGCAGGGGATGCTGTGCTGGCAGCTCACCCAATGGAGCGTCTTGCCCTTAATCTTGCGGTCGGCACCAGGCAGTCCGCTCCTGCTCTCGGCATCATACGTGGCGTGGATGCAGGTGATATTGCCCTGGCTGTCCTTCTCGATGCATTTGTAGTTACCCTGTTCGTCCTGTTCGTCACTGCAGGCGATGATGTAGGCATTCTTGAGGCGAACTTCCTTCCCGGGACCGAGGCGCAGGAACTTCTTGCCGCCGTCTTCCATGAAGTCGTCGCGCTCGATGTAGAGTTCACGAGAGAAGCGAATCGTATGCGTGTTGCCCTCCATGATGGTGTTCCCCTCGGTATCGCGCAGCTCGGGGTTGTTGATGGCCTGCATCTCCTCAACCTTTCCCTCGGGGTAGTTGTCGATGATGAGTCTCACAGGGTTGACTACAGCGCTGACACGGGTGGCGCGCGTGTTCAGGTCCTCGCGGCAGGCTGCTTCCATGAGCTTGATGTCGTTCAGGGCATCGAAGGTCGTGTAGCCTATCTTGTCGATGAAGTTCAGTATGGCCTGCGGACTGTAGCCTCGGCGACGTATGCCGCAGATGGTCGGCATGCGAGGGTCGTCCCATCCGTTCACGATACCCTCTTTAGTGAGGATAAGCAGGTTGCGCTTCGACATGAGGGTATAGTTCAGGTTCAACTTATTGAACTCGAACTGGCGGGGACGGTTGTCCTCGATGTCACCCTTGTCGCCTCGCCATTCCTTGATCCATGTCACGAAGAGGTCGTAGAGCTCATGGTGCGGCACGAACTCCAGCGTGCAGATGCTGTGGGTGACGCCTTCCAGATAGTCGCTCTGCCCGTGAGTGAAGTCGTACATGGGATAGGCGTTCCACTTCTTGCCCGTCCGCCAGTGTTCCATATTGAGCACGCGATACATGATGGGGTCGCGGAAGTGCATGTTGGGGCTTGCCATGTCAATCTTGGCTCGCAGAATCATCTTGCCAGGCTCTACGTTGCCCGAATTCATCTCGCGGAAGAGGCGAAGGCTTTCCTCGGCAGGGCGGTCGCGATAGGGCGAATTGGTGCCTGCCTCAGTGGGCGTACCCTTCTGTGCAGCAATCTCCTCGCTCGTCTGCTCGTCCACGTAGGCACGTCCCTGCATGATGCACCACTCAGCAAAGTCCCAGAGGTCCTGGAAGTAGTCGCTTGCATAGCAGACCTTACCCCAGTGGAAGCCCAGCCACTTGATGTCGCGCTCGATGGCCTCCACATATTCAGTATCCTCTTTCTGCGGATTGGTGTCGTCCATCCTGAGGTTGCACACGCCTCCGAACCTCTCGGCGATGCCGAAGTCGAGGGCTATGGCCTTGGCATGTCCGATGTGCAGGTAGCCGTTCGGCTCGGGCGGGAAGCGCGTCTGTAGTCGCCCGCCGTTCTTGCCTTCTGCCAAATCCTTCTCTACTCTCTGCTCTATGAAGTTGAGGCTTTTCTTTTCCTCAGCATTGCTATTGACGTTCTCTGCCATATCTGTTTCGTTTATCGTACATTACTAACGATGCAAAGATAATGCAAAATTCTCAAATAGCAGGCAAGGAAGAGGGGAAAATATACCTTATTGTCGTCGAATGCATGAAAAGATACCTTTTATTGCAAAGAAGGCGGCCTGTCGTGTGACAAGCCGCCTGCTTTCCTTCATTGCAACGAACGAGTCGTTACTTCAGAATTATTCTTCCGCCCACGATGTTGATGCCCTTTTGCATCCTGCTAAGGCGTTGACCGGCGAGATTATAGATGCCTTCGTCGGCAGTATGGTTGGCCTTGAGGCTGTTAATGCCTGTCGGGTCTTCCTCTTTTGATACGGGAATCTCTGGCAGGACGATGCTCTCCAGACGGAGTTCCTCGAGCAAATCCGTCGTGAAGAAAGGTGCCTGAGCATCTATCGTCTTGGTCACGGTAATATATTCAAAGGCTGTTCCCTCTTCATTCAAGACGTAGCAGTCCTTTATTCTCGGGGCAAAGGTGTTGCCGTGGAACTCGTAGTTAACCGATGTGACGAGCATCTTGTCTGAACCTGTCTTATAGAAAGGAACGTTGGACGAACGGAAGACGAGAGCACGTCCTGCCATCGTGGAGTCGGCTGCAATGATGTAAGGTGTTCCACCTCGCAACATGGTAGCAGGCTTGAAGAGAACCTCTCCATTTGCGGTCTCGGCTGCGAACTCGTATATCCAGAAGTGATTGAGCGAGTCGTCGAGCGAGACAAGATTGTCATCAAGATAGATGGAGTCAGGCATGAATGGCATCGTGAAGGCGTGCCAGCCTGTTCCCTTCTCCGTCTCGGGGAAAGTGTAGGCGAAGGAAGCACTATCGGCATCGAAGCTGATGGGGATGTAGTACGGCTTATCGTTGACCAGGTTGATGCGGTCGGCATGGTTGCCTATCACGACGTTGGCTGTATCTATAGCAGCTGGTAACTCCATGCCAGCTCCGAAGGCATAGATGACATTGGGATTGAGCCTATTCGGAATCATGCGGGTAATCTTCTTGCAGTCTGCCATTACACCGCAGATGTTGGTTGTAGTTGTAATGGTAGTGCCCCAAGCCTTTCCTGTCACTGTGCCATCGGTCTTCCAGTTCAGAAGACCTTCGTTCATCTTCCACTTGTGGTCCCATGTGGCACCATTGCCCAAAGTGCCGCTCTGATTGGTGTACATCACTTTCAAGTGGTAGTTGATGCCGGCGGAGAGATTTTCGAATTCAAAGTCGACGTTGGCTGTCTTGCCTCCTGGGATGTCGACGTAGAACGTACGACTTGCACCGCTATAGGCTGTGTTGTCTCCATCTTGCGAGGTGTATATTTGGACCTTCACGCCTCCATGGTAATCGGTGGCCTTGCTGTTCCTGATGGTAGCCGTGCCGATAAGGCGTTTGCCATAGAGGATGTTGTTCACCATGTTGCTGATGGCATACTTGCTGACAGTGAGGCTGGCCTTCTCAGCTTCGGCATCTGTGATAACTTCCATCGTGCCCTGTCCCATCATGCTCGTGCCCTTGTCGTCGGTGCAGAACCATAGGTTGTATGTGCCCGTTTCTTCTGGCTTGAAGAAGTACGACACATCTGCCGTCTCGCCAGAGCGTACTGCCACCATCGACTTGCTTTCGGTATATGTCTTTGTGGTTCCTTTTCCTGCAAAGAGGTAGATTGTCTTGAAGTACTCGGCCCCATTGTTGCGGAATGTCACTTTGATTTCCTGTTCCTGCCCGGCTATGCGTGTGCCGGGGAAGACAATAGTGTCGATGCTTAGGTTCTCGCCAGTAAAGATAGGCTTATGGAAGTTCATGGTCACAGCTCCGGCACTGTCAACTTGTGCCTCGATGTATTGCGTCAGGAAGTCGTATTCGGTACGCCATTCTTCGCTTCTCGAAGGCTTGTTTGCGGGAGACAGCTTGTATGTGCCTTCGGGAAGTTTCTTTGCTATAACGAAAGATTTTGTAGAGGAAGAGCCGTTCGCCAGGCTTGAGATAGCTTGCCTGCTTCCAACAAGTGATAGCGAGCCGTCCTCGTTGAGCATTAAGATGCCCACGTGATAGCTGCTTGCGACACCAGTCCTGTTTGTGAATGTTGCTTTGATGCCTGTGTTGGTAAGGCTTACATTACTGGTATTGAGGTATGCATCTTCCTTAGGAGTGCCAGGGACGCGCAGGTTGAAGACAGCTCCTTGTGTCATGCTGTAGCCGTCGCTGCTGCTGCTGGCACCTATGCCGCTGTTGTCGCCTGGGTTGAGAATACTAATCAAGAACCAGCCGTTGCTGCCTCCGCCCCAGCCCCAATTGAGGTGGAAGAGGCCTTCGCCATCAAAGCCATCGACCACAAAGGCATGTCCGCCTTTTGACGAATGACCGCGATAGAGGATAGGATAGCCTGCTTCCAACTCGTCGTAGAGCATGTTGAACCAGTCGTCGATGCTAAAGTCAGAACGGTCTGCCCAGAAAGCTCTGGAATCAAATCCAAGGTGATTGACGAAAGTATCCCTCGCCCTTGATGTGACACCACCGGAGGAGGCTCCGTACCCCATCTTAATGGATTGCCCGCAGATGAGCATCAGGTTGGCTACGGCAGAGTCCTGAGCATTGGCTACATGACCGCTTGGCCAGGAATATGTGTCGCGCATGTTCTCCCAGTCTATGACGGTATTGCGTGGGATAGCTGGTGCGGTGGATTCCTTTTTCGATCCGTCTTTCAGCGTATAGGTATTGGTGAGGGCAGGAATGTTGGCTTTCGTTTTCTCCGGGAACTTGTAGAAGGCAACGACTTGTGCCATTGCCGTGGCAGCACATCCGGTGGCGGGCAAGTCCTGCGAGCCATCTTCTTTGTAGTACATTGGGCAAGTGATGTTATAGGGACGTCCTTGGTTCCAACGTGTCTTCAGCAGTTCGGGTATGCTGTGCCTTGTGCCCGAGACCTTGTTGCGTTTCTTGATGATGGGGTCGCTTGGCTGTATGTCATTATCAATGATGTACTTGATCTGGTCGGCATAGGACTGCAGCCACGAACTCATGTTCTCGGGAATGTTCTCTGGGTCGAACGAGCCTTGATCGACATAACCGAGGATGGATTCCGTGCGGTCGTCGCCCGAGACGATGACGTAGCCGCCATCGTTTCCTGCATTGAACACGTAGTAGTAGGCATCCCCTTCGTCTGTTTCCTGAGCTGTTGTTGCCTTGCGAGCCTTGAAAGGCTTCTGTACGGTATTGATGTTTTTGCCTCTTGCAAGCATGAATGCCTGTGCCGAATATTGTGCTGCTTGCTTCCCGACAGGCTCTGCATTTGTTGTGAAAACAATGCAGAGTGTCAGGAATAATGATATGATTCTTTTCATGTATTAGTCGTTGGTTTTGGTCTTGGATAGCGTTTGTTATTTAAGTATCTTCTTTCCGTCCACAATGTTTATACCCTTTTGCATACTGCTCAGACGCTGGCCGGCGAGGTTGTAGATGCCTTTGTTAGTTGCTTGGCTGGCCTTGAGGTCATTTATGCCGTCGGGGTCTTCTTCTTTGGATACGGGTATTTCGGGCAGGACAATGCTGGCGGGTCTCAGTTCCTCGAGCAGGTTTGTTGTGAAGTAGGGTGCTTGTGCCGGCAGGGTCTTGGCTATTGTGGTGTATTCGAAGGCCGTGCCTTCTTCGTTCAGGATGTAGCAGTCTTTTAGCTTCGGTGCAAAGGTGTTGCCGTGGAAGAGGTAGCTTGGCGAAGTGACAACCATCTTGTCGGAACCTGTCTTGAAGAAGGGAACGTCGAGCGAACGGAAGATGACGGAGCGTCCGGCCATGGTGGAGTCGGCTGCAATGATGTAGGGTGTTCCGCCTCGCAGCACTTTTGCCGGAGCGAAGATGACTTCGCCATTGTCGCCTTCTGCAGAGAATTCGTAAATCCAGAAATGTTTGAGGGAGTCGTCGAGCGAGACGAATGCGTCGTCCACGAATATGGAGTCCACCTCGAAAGGTATTGTAATGGCGTGCCAGCCTGTTCCCTTCTCCGTCTCGGGGAAGGTGTAGGCGAAGGAAGCGCTGTCGGCATCGAAGCTGACGGGGATATAGTACGGCTTGTCGTCTATGAGCTTGATGTGGCTGGCACGATTGCCATGAACGACGTTGGCTGTATCGATGGCGGTAGGTATTTCCGAGTCGGCTCCAAAGGCGTAGATGACGTTAGAATTGCCTCGGTTAGGTATCATGCGGGAAATGTTCTTGCAGTCGGCAAGCACACCGCAGATGTTTGTGGCGGTTGACATGTTGGAAGCCCATGCTTTGCCTGTCTGTGTGCCGTCTGTCTTCCATAGTGCCAGACCGCTCTTCATCTCCCATCCGCCAAGGTCCCAGACGCCGCCGTTGCCCAGCGAGCCATCCTGATTGACGTAGTTGGCAGACAGGTAGTATTTGTTGTTTTCGCTAAGGCCGTCGAACGTGTAGTCCACCGAAGCTACCTTGCCTGCAAGAATGTCCACGTCACAGGTACGTGTCGAGCCGCTCCATGCAGAGCCGGAGCTGTTTGGCTGATTCCATATCTGGAGTCTTATCTTTCCGTGGAAGTCTGTCTTTCCATTGTTCCTGATTGCGGCTTTGCCGACGAGTGATTTGCCGTAGAGAACGTTGCTGACGGCACTCGTGATGGTATAGGAAGTGACGGTGAGATTGGCCTTCTCGGCTTCGGCATCCGTGATGACTTCCATTGTGCCTCTGCCAACTTCGCCGGTGCCATTGCTGCCGGTGCAGAACCAGAGGTTGTAGGTGCCTGCTTCTTGTGGTGTGAAGAAGTAGGATACTTCAATCGTTTCGTCCTTGCGTACAGCAACTACGGACTTGCTTTCGGTGTAGATTTTGTCCGTTGTCTGACTGGCAAAGAGGTAGATGTACTGGTAGTATTCGTCGCTATTGTTGCGGTAGGTTACTTTCACTTCCTGCTCCTTGCCTGCAATGCGTGTGCCGGGGAAGACGATGGTGTCGATGCTGATGCTGTTTCCGTTGTTGATGTCTACGGGTGTCAGGGTCATGTTGCCTTCGGCATCGACAACGGCTTCTATGTAGTGGTTGCGCAGGTTGTATTTGGGGCGCCATACGTCGTTTCTGGTTGCCTTGCTGGCGGGAGAGAGCTTGTAGGTACCTTCGGTGAGCTTGCCTTTGAGGGCGAATGTCTTTGTCTGCGAGGCATTATTTGCCAGGCTGGAGATGAGCGATTGTGTACCGACGACGGAGTATTCGCCGTCTTCATCTTGCATCACCATGGCTGTGTGGAAGCTGCCTGATGCACCTGTCCTATTCTCGAAGGTGGCCTTGACGGATGTACTTCCCGAGATGGATACATCCTTGATGTAGAGGTATGTGTCGGCATTGTTGCTGTCGGGCAGTCGCAGGTTGAAGAGTGCGCGCTGGTACATGCTGTAGCCGTCGCTGCTGCTGCTGGCACCTATGCCGCTGGTGTCGCCCGGGTTGAGGATGCCGACGAGGAACCATCCGTTGCTGCCTCCGCCCCAGCCCCAGTTGAGGTGGAAGAGGTTCTCTCCGTCGAAGCCGTCGAGCACGAAGGCATGGCCGCCTTTTGAGGTGAAGCCGGACATGAGGACGGGGTAGCCTTGTTCTATCTCGTTGTATATCATGTCGAACCAATCGTCGATGCTATAGTCGGCACGCTCGCCCACGTAGCAGCTGTTGTCGAAGCCAAAGTACTTGATGTATGCCTCGGCACTGAAGTTGGCGCCGGAGGACGGTCCGTAGTGCATATTGACGGCCTGTCCACAGTAGTGCATCAGGTTGGCTACGGCCGAGTCCTGTGCGTTGGCTACATGATCGCTTGGCCAGGAATAGGTGTCGCGCATGTTCTCCCAGTCGATGACAGTGTTGCGGGGAATAGCCTTTTGCGTGACGGTCTTCTTCGAACCGTCCTTTTTGGACGTATAGGTTATGCTGTAGGCGGGGATGATGGTTTTTGTTTTCTCGGGGAATTTATAGAAGTTCATCACCTGAGCCATGGCTGTGGCGGTGCAGCCGGTTGCAGGTCCGCTCCTTAGTGGGAGGGCAGTTTCCTCGTTCTTGTCATCTTCCAGATAGTAGTCCGGGCAGGTGAGGTTGTAGGGCCTTCCTTGGTTCCAGCGTGTGGTGAGCAGCTCTCCGATGCTGTGCTTGGTGGCAGTCACCTTGTTGCGCTTCTTGATGCGCGGGTCGCCGGGCTTGATGTCGTTATCGACGATATACTTGATTTGGTCGGCATATCCCTGCAGCCACGAGCGCATGTTCTCGGGAATGTTCTCGGGATCGAACGAGCCGTGGTCCACATATCCGAGGATGGGTTCCGTGCGGTCGTCGCCTGAAACGATGACGTAGCCACCGTCGGCACCTGCATTGAAGACGTAGTAGTAGGCTTCTTCCTCAGTCTGTTGGGCTGCTCCTTTGCGGGGAGCCTTGAAGGGCTTCTGCACGCTGTTGACCTGCTTGCCCTTTGCAAGCATGTAGTTCTGTGCAGTGTAGAGGGCTGCCTGCTTGCCGACTGGCTCTGCCATTCCTGCCAGCGCAAGGCCGAGCATCATGATGGATAAAGTAATTCTTTTCATGTCTTTATGTTTGTTTGTAGGTTTTAGTATTTCTCCTCGAATTATCCGTTTTTGCACCTATATTATGGCAATTTCGCCACAAAGTTAGTTTTTTCTGTGTAAAAGTCCAAATAAATATTAATTTATTTGCGCGAAAGTGCAAATTCTCATGTCTTCGGAAAGTGGGTTAGATGCATCGCGGACAGGTTGCATGGAAACGGTTTGCATCGGAAGATATGCCGAAATGCCTTTCTAATGCAGCAGTGATGGGAGATGCGGCATAGGAGGTTGTTTGCAACTACATGTATATGCAATTGCACATACATGTAGATGCAATTGCATATACATGTAGTTGCAAACAACTTTTGCTGCTGTCTTGATTGAAGCGATGTGCCGTTTCGGGTAAGATATGGTGGGTCTGGATGCAAAAAAAGCGGATGGAACCTGACTTGTTGCCGGGTTCCATCCGCCTGGAATGGTGTTATGCTTGGTCGGGACGTCTCTTTTCGACCTTGTCCCTTCCTTCTTCTTTCTATTCGTAGCCGTTGGGATTGTTCTTCTGGAATCGCCATGAGTCGCGGCACATCTCTTCGATGCCGAACTTGGCTTCCCATCCCAGCTCGCGCTTAGCCTTGGCGGGGTCGCAGTAGCATGTGGCGATGTCGCCCGGGCGACGCGGCTTGATGGCGTAGGGTACCTTCAGGCCGTTGGCTTTCTCGAAGGCTTTGACGACGTCGAGAACGCTGTAGCCGTGGCCTGTTCCGAGGTTGTAGATGGCCAGGCCCTTGTTTTCTTGAATAGCTTTGAGCGCACAAACGTGGCCGTTCGCCAGGTCAACGACGTGGATGTAGTCGCGTACGCCTGTCCCGTCGTGCGTGTCGTAGTCGTTGCCAAACACTCCGAGTTCCTTGCGGATGCCGATGGCGGTCTGTGTGATGTAAGGCATCAGGTTGTTGGGGATGCCGTTGGGGTTCTCGCCGATGAGTCCCGATTCGTGTGCGCCGATGGGGTTGAAGTAACGTAGCAGAACTACGTTCCACTCGGGGTCGGCTTTCTGGACGTCCATCAAGACCTGTTCAATCATGGATTTCGTCCAGCCGTAGGGGTTGGTGCACTGGCCCTTGGGACATTCCTCGGTGATAGGGATGATGGCAGGGTCGCCATAGACGGTGGCACTGCTGGAGAAGATGATGTTCTTGCATCCATGCTGCTGCATGACGTCAACCAGCACGAACACGCCGTTCATGTTCGTTTCGTAGTACATGAGGGGCTTAGCCACGGATTCGCCTACGGCTTTGAGGCCGGCGAAGTTGATGACAGCATCAATCTTGTGCTCAGTGAAGACCTTGTCCATCGCTGCGCGGTCGCGAATGTCGGCTTCAATGAAGATGACCTTGTGACCGATAATCTGCTCGACGCGACGGATGGCTTCGGGCTGGGAGTTGTAGAAGTTATCGACTACCACAACGCTGTGTCCGGCCTTGTCTAACTCGATGAGGGTGTGGCTGCCGATGTAGCCGGCACCACCTGTTAATAGGATGTTCATCTCTTTATTTACTATTTAATTGTTTGTGGTTAGGGGTAAGTGGTTAGGGGTTAGAGGTTAGGGGTTAGAGGTTAGGGGTTAGAGGTAAGTGGTTAGGGGTTAGAGGTAAGTGGTTAGGGGTTAGAGGTTAGGGGTTAGGGGTTAGAGGTAAGTGGTTAGGGGTTAGAGGTAAGTGGTTAGGGGTTAGAGGATAGCTTGGGTTGCAGATTAGAGACTTATGGTATTCTCTAACCCCTAACCTCTAACCCCTAACCCCTAATTGCTTACAGTCCGAACAGCGTCTTCAGTCCGTTGTCAACGCCGCTGAAGCCCATGAAGGCCATTGCCAGCAGGCCTGCTGTAACGAGGGCGATGCTCATACCCTGCATGCCTTTGGGCACGTTCATCATGGCCAGTTGCTCACGAATGCCTGCAAAGACGACGAGTGCCAATGCAAAGCCGATGGCTGTGCTCAAGGCAAAGACGACGCCGGTAAGCAAGTTGGGCTCAAGGCCCTGCGTGGCGTATGTGCCATTAGCTACGAGAATGGCTACACCCAGGATGCAGCAATTGGTCGTGATGAGCGGCAGGAAGACGCCAAGAGCCTGATAGAGGGCAGGTGCCGACTTCTTCAAGATAATCTCGACCATCTGCACGAGGGCTGCGATGACAAGGATAAAAGCAATCGTCTGCAAGTACTCAAGGCCGAAAGCCTCAAGCACATACTTCTGTATAAGAAATGTGACGATGGTGGCAAGCGTGAGCACAAAGGCTACGGCTGCTCCCATGCCGAGGGCGGAATCCACCTTCTTGCTGACACCAAGGAAGGGGCAGATGCCCAGGAACTGCGACAGGACAATGTTGTTAACAAAGATTGCTGTAATGAATATAAGTATGTAAGCCATATAGATTTACTATTTAATGATTTACGATTTACGATTTGACCTTGTTGATGATGGCAATGAGATAGCCCAGGGCGATGAATGCTCCGGGAGCCAGCACGAAGATGAGGGCGCCGTAGCTCTCAGGGAAGATGGTCATGCTGAACACCTTTCCTGTGCCGAGCAACTCGCGGGTTGCGCCAAGCAAGGTGAGGGCAATGGTGAAGCCAAGGCCCATGCCGATGCCATCGAAGATGCTCGGAACCACGCCGTTTTTGGCAGCAAAGGCCTCGGCACGTCCCAGTATGATGCAGTTCACCACAATGAGGGGAATGAAGAGGCCCAGGCTGGCATCCACTTCAGGAGCATACGCCTTGATGAGCATCTGCAGGATAGTCACCAGCGACGCAATCACGACGATGAACGAGGGAATGCGCACCATGTCGGGAATCAGGTTCTTGATGAGCGAGATGATGAGGTTGGAGAAGATGAGGACAGCCATCGTGGCGAGTCCCATCGACATGCCGTTCATGGCACTGCTGGTTGTTCCGAGCGTCGGACACATACCCAGCAAGAGCACAAACGTGGGGTTCTCCTTTATAATGCCGTTAAGCAGAACTTTCATATTGTTCATTTCCGTTTCCTCCTATACATTATATATTATTATTAAGCTCGCCAGCTTGTTGGCTGGCACCGCTCTGTCCGTCAGCGTTGCTTTTGGAGAGTTCCTCGTAGGCAGCATTGATGCATTTTAAGAAGGCACGGCTGGTGATGGTCGATGCCGTGATGGCATCCACGTCGCCTCCGTCCTTGCTGACAGTCAGCTTGCCTGCTGTCTTGCCGATGATGTTGCCTTTCTCTCCCTTCTGGAACCAGAAGTCGGCTTTTGCGCCAAGTCCCGGCGTCTCGCTTGACTCAAGAACCTTGTAGCCAAGAACCTTTCCGTCGGGAGCAAGGCCAACCATTACGGTTAATGCACCGCCAAAGCCTGTCTCTGTTTCCTTGAAAGCAGTTCCTTCCTGACCGTTCAAGACCTGCTGCTCGGCCTCTTTCTCTTGCTGAGCCTTGATGGCCTCGATGGTCGGGGCCGTGATGCTGTTGACGTAGCCAAGGGCTGCACCTGCAACAACTGCGATGCCTGTCAGCACGAGGGCCATATTGTACCATGTAGATTCAAGCTTTTTCATTTCTTTTCCTCCTTTCTGACGACTTCGCCGAAACGTGTCGACTTGCAGTAAGTATTGATGAGGGGCGTGAAGGCATTCATGATGAGAATGGCGAAGGACATGCCTTCGGGATATGCTCCCCAGTTACGGATGATGACGGTCAGCAAGCCGATGCAAACGCCATAGATGATTTGTCCCTTGCTTGTCATTGGCGAAGTGACATAGTCTGTTGCCATGAAGCATGCACCGAGGATAAGTCCGCCGCTCATCAGCACGACATGCGGCATGGCATAAACAGGATTGGCTATGTGCATGATGCCCGAGAAGACGGCAACCGTTCCGAGAATGCTCACGGGGATGTGCCAAGTGATAATCTTCCTCCAAAGCATAAAGGCACAACCCAGCAGAAGCAGCAAGGCACTTACCTCACCAAGGGAGCCTCCTGTCTGGCCGATGAGCATTTCGGTTGCATCAGGCAGTTGGTTCAAGACGTTATGGTCGCCGCTTGCGATGGCATTCTGCATGATGAAGAGTGGCGTTGCAGCCGTCTTAGCATCAGTATAGGCAGTAAGCTGTCCGCTGACGGGCCAGCTGGTCATCTGCACAGGGAAACTGATGAGCAGGAACACGCGACCTACAAGGGCGGGGTTGAACGGGTTCTGTCCCAGGCCTCCGTATGTCATCTTGCCGATACCGATGGCAACAAGGGCACCGATGATGATGATCCAGATGGGAAGATTGCTGGGAAGGTTGAAGCCCAAGAGCAGACCTGTCAGGACAGCACTGCCGTCACAGACAGAGCAACCGGAACGTTTCAAGAGGAACTTGGTGATGGCCCACTCGAAGCAGACACATGAAATCACCGATGTGGCAAGCACGATGGCAGCGCCCAGCCCAAAGAACCAGAGGCTGGCAAGCAGGGCAGGAACCAGTGCAATGCAGACACCGTACATGTTCTTCTGTACGGAGTCGCCTCCGTGAACATGGGGTGAAAGGGATATAATAGGTTTCATCTTTATATTTACTATTTAATCATTTACCATTTATCATTTGTTACTTTGCGGCTCTGCTGCGGATGATGCCCATGACAGTCTGCTTGCCGACACGAATCATGTCGAGCAGCGGACGGTGGCTGGGGCAAGTGAACTGACAGCTGCCGCATTCAATGCAACTCGTGATGTCATTCTGTTCTGCATCTTCCCAGTTGGCTTTTGCACTCATCTTGCTCAGCAAGTAAGGCTCCAGTCCCATGGGGCAGGCGCTGACACACTTGGCACAGCGTATGCATGGATTGGGCTCGGCACGACGTGCTTCCTTGTCGTTCATGATAAGCAAGCCGCTGGAACCTTTCGTCATGGGTATGTCGAGGCTGAGAAGAGCCTTGCCCATCATGGGGCCGCCACCTATTATCTTGCCTGTGTCCTCGGGCAGACCGCCGCACTCGTCGATGAGTTGCTGGAAGGAAGTGCCAAGGCGAGCCAGCAGGTTGCTGGGCTGCTTGACGCTCTTGCCCGTGACGGTGATGATGCGGTCGATGAGGGGTTTATTCTTCGTGACAGCCTGATAGATGGCAAAGGCTGTGCCGACGTTCTGCACGACAGCCCCCACGTTGATGGGGATGGCAGGAGGTGCAGGCACCTGACGACCGATGACGGCATCGATGAGTTGCTTCTCGCCGCCTTGTGGATACTTGACCTTGAGGGGCACAACCTCGATGCCTTCATAGCTCTTGGCCATCTCCGTCATCAATGTGATGGCATCGGGCTTGTTGTTCTCTATGCCGATGTAACCTTTGTTGACGCCCACAGCTTTCATGATGAGCTGCAAGCCCACGAGAATCTCCTCGGGATGTTCGAGCATAAGACGATGGTCGGCAGTTAAGTAAGGCTCACACTCTACGGCATTGATGATGACGCATTCTGCCTTTGTGCCCGGTGGGGGAGAGAGCTTAACGTGGCAGGGGAACGTAGCGCCGCCCATGCCGACGATGCCTGCGTTCTTTATCTTTTCGACGATTGTCTTGCTGTCGAGTTCAGGACGGTCGCTCAGCTTGACGAGAGTCGTGGAGCGGTCGATGCCTTCTTCCCATTCGTCGCCTTCTACGTCCACATATACAGCCATGCGACGTGTGCCGCTGGCGTCGAGAGCTACGTCCACCTTCGACACTTTGCCGCTGACGCTGCTATGGATGGGAGCGCTGACGAAGCCTCCTGCCTCGGCCAGCAGCGTGCCGACTTTCACCTCGTCGCCTTTCTTGACGACGGGCTTGGCAGGTGCTCCGATGTGCTGGAACATGCTGAAGACTGCCTGCTTTGGCAGGGCTGCCTCGCGAATGGGACTTGCTGCAGACAGCTTGTTTTCTGCGGGATGAACACCGCCTATCTTAAATGTCTTCATGTCTTATTCGGCTTTTGAGGGTTCAACTTGTGGTTCTGCCGTTGCAGGCTTCTCTTTCTTCGGCGGGAAGTTGAAGCCGTGGATGGCTCCCTTCGGACAAGCTTCCTCGCACTTTCGGCACATCTTGCACTTCTCGGCATCGATGTAGGCAAGGTTGTTCTCGAGTGTGATAGCTTCGAACTTCTCGCAAGTCTTGACGCATTTGCCGCAGCCGATGCAGGAAGCCTTGCAGGCCTTGTTGGCGATGGCACCCTTGTCCTTGTTGTTGCAAAGGACGACGACACGACGGCCTTTAGGCCCTTTGAGGCGAATCTCGATGATGCCTCTCGGACAAGCCTTGGCGCAGGCTCCGCAGGCCGTGCACTTCTCTTCATCCACCTCGGGCAGGCCGGTCTCGGGGTTCATGTGAAGTGCGTCGAACTGACACTTGCTGACGCAGTCGCCACAGCCCAGACAGCCGTAGCCGCAACCTGTCTCGCCCATGCCTGTCATCTGCTGGACGCGACAACTCCTGGCGCCGTCGAACTGTGCCAGACGAGGACGATTCTCGCAAGTGCCATTACAACGGACGACAGCCACCTTCGGGGCGCTCGCTTCCACGCTAAGACCGAGGATGTCGGCCACTTGTTCCATGACGGGTTGTCCGCCTACGGGACAGAGCTTGCCCTCCAGACTTCCGCCGTCGGCAGCCTTGACGCAGGCTGCAGCGAACCCAGAACATCCCGGATATCCGCAGCCGCCACAGTTCGCTTGAGGCAGCACGGCACTCACCTTCCCGATGCGAGGGTCTTCATGCACAGCAAACTTGTGTGAGACGACAAAGAGGATGACCGCAGAGGCAAGCCCGATGAGTCCCAACACACATACTGCAATTAGAATTACATTTACCATGTTGATTTTTATTTGACGATTAATTTCTTTCTTGTTTCTGGTTAGAGGTTAGTGGTGCTACTAACTTCTATTCTGAACTCGAACGTTTTTCTTAATTTGTCGCGAAGTAGAAAGAGCCCGCCGTAGTAAAGTGCGAGGACCAGCAAGGCAGCCAGTGCTCCGATGCCTTCTCCTGCCAGGTATGTGCCCACGAAGAGGGCTGCAAGCATGAGGACGAGAGGAACGATGTAGGCCAGCACGCTTGCCCGCATTCCCTGGCGGACAGAACCTGCCAACACGACGCTGTCGCCTGCCTTGAGGGTAGGGTAGTTCCCCCTGACCTCGATGACCTTCTCCTTGCTCTCGCTGCTGCGGCAGAGCTGACGTGCACTGCAACTGCTGCAGGCCGATGCCTGCAGTATGCGCACGGAGCAGCTGTCTGCACCGATGTTTTCCACGATACCTTCGTGCCGAATGGCCTCTGTTTTGCTCATTTTTCGAATAAAGATGCACAAAGATATATTTTTTTTCGCATATTACCTAATTATAGTGACAGGGAATTTATGCTTTTGAAAGAAAATCATCTGAAATTGTTTGTTTTTGTACTAAAAATGTTAACTTTGCAGACGAAAGTAGTACTTAAAACAGACAATTAACAGGTAAGCAGAAAACTTCTCGTGAGTAGTTGACAAACTTGACTGACGTCGACCTAAAGGTTCTCTGCAGAACTTCGCAAACTTCTCAGCAGAAGTTGGCAGACTTCTCAGCAGAAGTTGGCAGACTTTTCTGCAGAAGTTTTCAGACTTTATGATTTTGAGGATACAATAATGTTTCGCAACTTTTTGCGTAAGGCATCATTAAATGAAGGAAATGAGCAAAGCATATAGCATGAAAACCTGCTGCAAGATAAATCTCGGGCTGAACATCACGCAGCGTCGCCCCGATGGCTACCACAACATCCAAACCATCTTCTATCCTGTGCCACTCCATGACGAGCTGACGATAAAGCCTCTTCCCGACCTTCCCCAAAACGGAAGTGAGGCAGATGACGTGCTGACGCTTGGCGGCAACCCATTGGAGGGCGAGGTCCGGGACAACCTTGTTTTGCGTGCGGTTCGACTGCTCAGGAGTGAGGGCTTTCCTGTCCCCCCGCTCTGCATTGACCTGAAGAAAGTCATTCCGAGCGGAGCCGGTCTCGGTGGCGGCAGTAGTGATGCGGCCTGCATGGTCAAGTCCATCTCCGAGATGTTCAGTCTGAACATGACGGAGGAACTGATGAAAACCCTTGTCGCCAGACTTGGAGCCGACTGTCCTTTCTTCGTCAATCCACGTCCCTTGTTTGCTGAAGGAATAGGTGATGTGTTTACTCCTATCTTGCTGAATCTGAACGGGTGGTATCTGATGCTTGTTAAGCCGGAAGTGTTCGTCTCGACGCGTGAGGCATACGCTGGCGTTCATCCGCACGTGCCGGCCTATTCTTTGCTTGATACGGCCAAGTTACCCGTAGGACAATGGGAGG
Source organism: Bacteroidaceae bacterium (assembly GCA_017469525.1). Lineage (GTDB taxonomy): Bacteria > Bacteroidota > Bacteroidia > Bacteroidales > Bacteroidaceae > Physcousia. The sequence continues at coordinate 23,196 of JAFUGG010000015.1, forward strand.
GAAGGATGGTGAATGACTTCGAAGAAAGTATCTTTGCGAACCACCCTTTGTTAGCCCAAATTAAGGAGAAGTTGTATCGTCAGGGAGCAGCATATGCCTCCATGAGCGGCAGTGGCAGCACCATCTTCGGGCTGTTCCGCTCGCATCCCAACTGCGAAGCCTTCTTCTCAGAGCATTTCACCTTCGTCTGCCAACTGTAGGTTACAAGTCGACCAAGAGCGCATCTTCGTTCTCGTTGCGCAAGCTTCGCAGCCTGTCCCATTCGGGAGTGCCCGTCTGCCATACGAGCGACGGGTTCTCTATGCCGTGTGAATCGATGCGGCGTATCACCATCCCGACGGTGATGCGATGGATGTCGATGGCGGGCAAGTAGCGTGGCTCATTGCCGTCTTCGGTGTGAACCTCGACCAGCAGCTGTGTAGCCGTAAGCTCACCGAGAAGAATGTCGACAAGGCTGTCGGGAAGATGCGTATCGACGGCAAGGCGATGGGCGGTGAAGGGCTTGAGACCGGCGGAGAAATGTTTGCAGATGCGGCTCATGAGCAGCAGGATGAGCGTGTCGCGATAGCGTCGGCTCAGCTCGTCGCTGATGCGCTCGAAGGCATAGGTGTGCAGGCTCTGGTTGGCATAGCAGAGCTGTGCTCCGAACAGACAAATGTACCAAGAAATCTGCATCCACAGCATGAACAGGGGTATGGCTGCAAACGAACCGTAGATGGCGTTGTATGCGCTCAGCTTGATCTGATAGTGAACGTACACCCATTCCACAATCATGAAAGCCGTTCCTGCCAGTATGCTTGGCCAGATGGTGTGTTTCCATTTGACGCGCGTATTGGGCATGAACGTATAGAGAACCATGAAAGCCAGTGAGGCGAATACGATGGGCGAGACGCGAAGGGCAAAGGTCATCGTCTTGCTGAACAGCTGAATGTCGGGCAGCAGAGTCTTGAATGTCTGCAGGAAGACGCCCAAGCCGCTGATGATGACCACGACGAATGGGATGAGCAGAAAGATGCTGAAGTAGTCGATGATCTGTCGATAGATGGAACGCGAACGCTTTACGTGCCAAATGGTGTTGAATGCCTGTTCCACGTTCGACGTAAGGGAAACCAACGTGTAGAGCAAGAAGATGAGGCCGATGCCGATGAAGACGCCGCCCTTGGTGTGCTGAAGATACGACTCCACAAAGTAAAGGATGGTGTCGGCTATCTCGGAATTGCCTTCGAGCGAGCTCCTCAGTTTTGTCTCGACCACCGTGTCGAAGCCGAAGCCGCGGGCTATGGCGAAGATGATGGCCAGCACGGGGACGGCTGCCAGCATGCTGCTATAGGTAAGCGACGAAGCATAGTTCATGATGTTATTCTTGGTGATACATTCCCAAGAAATGGCGAACCGCTTCAGAACCTTCAGACCCAGCCGCTCAGGCCAACTGAGGCTTTTCTCGCTGACACTCCAGATGTGTTCCAGACTGACCATCTATCTGATTTGCGATTTGACGATTTACTATTTATTTACGATTTGACTATTTACCAATTGCTATTTATTTACTATTAAGCCATTTGGTAATTTATCTCTCCTCTCCTCGGAGAAGGGTTGGGTTGAGGCTTATTATCTTCCATTTCCTCCCCCGATGTGGGGGGAGGACGGAAGATGTCTCAGTGAACCTGTAAGCCGGGTTCTGTGCTCCCCTGCGAAGGGGATGCTTGTCATTTATCTACGGCCGGCGTCACCACCTGACCTCTATCGTTCTACCCTCCGGCTCGGACGGGTCGCCCTCTCTTTTTCTTCGCCGGTTTACATGAACTTTCAACTCCCGGAGTGCACAGCATCGACATCACTGCCGACCTGGTGGGCTCTTACCCCACCTTCTCACCCTCACCCTTGCGGGCAGTTCTTTTCTTCTGCACTGACAGACCCTCACGGACCTCTTCCTGTTAGGAAGCGGGATACCCTACGTTGCCCGGACTTTCCTCTCCTCCATGCGGAGCAGCGACAAGCCGGTTCACTGACTTTTTTCTGGGGCAAAGGTACAATAAAAAACTGAAAATCGAAAATTTAACTATAAAAATTATGTGTAAAGTCCTGAAATCTGATAAAAACTGAATGCGTCGTCACTATAACTTTAACTTTGTCGTCTTCCTTTTATTTCCGCAACTTCTCTGGGACAGAAGCAGAGAGAGGTGGAGATTGACAGGAGTCCTTATCAGATGTCCCTTATGTCTGACAATTGCTGACAGACGTAAGTTTGGCATCGTTTTTGTTAGGATAATAGCAGATGCTGATTAAGAAACATGAAAAATCTGAAGTGAAAGTTGAAAGTTAGTTAAGGGTGCGGTGCTCTTTGTTAAAGATTGGGAATAAAAAGTTCAATATAATACAAATAGTTCATACATTTGCAGCGAGAAACATCACAAAAACAAAACAAAACTAAAAACACAATAGACTATGAAACAGACAACATTGAATTGGTTAGGTGCAGCAGCCCTCGTGTTGGGCAGCAGCGCAGTGACAGGCGCCGTAGTTAAGGGTGTGACCGCTTCTCCTGTTCCGTCAGGCGGAGAAGTCTCCATGCAGCAGGCTTCTGCTCAGGCCCCTGCCCAGGTGACGGCTCCTTCGGGACTGGTGGACCTCACAGGTGCAGCAGAGAGTGCAGTGGAATCAGTCGTGTATATTAAAGTGACGCAGACGGGCAAGACTCAGCGCGTGCAGGTGCAGGACCCGTTCAGCGACTTCTTTGGCGACTTCTTCGGCTTCGGAGGCCGTCAGCCTCAGCAACGTGAGTTCAAGCAACCCGACCGCCATGCTGCCGGCAGCGGCGTCATCATCTCGAACGATGGCTATATCGTGACGAACAATCACGTGGTGGGTGAAGCCGACGAAATAGAGGTGAAGCTCAACGACAACCGTGAGTTCAAAGGTCGTATCATCGGCTGCGATGCTACGACAGACCTGGCGCTCATCAAGATTGACGCAAAGGAACTTCCTGCCATTAAGATAGGCAACTCAGACGACCTTAAGCTCGGTCAGTGGGTACTTGCTGTGGGCAATCCCTTTAATCTGACCTCCACCGTCACGGCAGGCATCGTCAGTGCCAAGGCACGTTCACTCGGAGCAAATGGCATCGAGAGCTTCATCCAGACGGATGCTGCCATCAACAGCGGCAATTCGGGCGGTGCGCTCGTAAATGAGAAGGGCGAGCTGGTCGGCATAAATGCGATGCTTTACAGCCAGACGGGTAGCTATAGCGGTTATGGCTTCGCCATTCCCACGACCATTATGAATAAGGTGGTAGCCGACCTCAAAGTCTATGGCACTGTGCAGAGAGCTATCCTCGGCGTGACTGGCACCGATGTCTCTACATACATCGACAGCGAGAAGGCAAAAGGAAATGAAGTGGACCTCGACGTGACGAGCGGCGTCTATATCGACAAGGTGAGCGATGCCAGCGCAGCTGAAGAGGCTGGACTGGAGAAGGGTGACGTCGTGACGGAAATAGACGGCAAGCGTGTCGGCAAGATGTCCGAGCTGCAAGAAGCCATTGCCCAGCATCGCCCGGGCGACAAGGTCTGTCTTACCTACAAGCGCGGCAAGAAGGAACACAAGGTGAACGTCACGTTGAGAAATACCCAGGGCACTACGAAGGTGATGGAAGAAGTTGACCTCGACCAGATGGGTGTCTCCATGAAGCCAGTCAGCGAGGAGGAAGCTAAGGCGCTTGGCATCAACTATGGCCTGACCATCAACGCCATCCGAAATGGCAAGATGAAGCAGGCCGGCGCAAGCAAAGGCACCATCATCTTGCAAGTCAACGACCAGAAGATGCAGACTGTCGAGGATTGGGAGGAAGTCGTAAAGAGTGCCAACCAGTCAACCGACCGCACACTTTGGATAAAAGCCATCACCCCAAGCGGACGTAAAGTCAGCTATGTGATTGAACTGGACGAATAAGAAAAGGTGAAAAGTTAAAAAGTTGAAAAGGTGAAAAAGTAAAAATAAGATAATAAGAAACGAAGATTTCCCCGAATCCTTTGCGGGTTCGGGGATTTTTTGTATCTTTGCGCCCGCAAAAGCTTTTCTATAATAATGAAGAACTCCTTGAAGTTAATATGTCTGTCCCTGCTCTGTCTGCTGGGTTCGCAATCCGTCGAGGCCAAGCAGAGGAAGGTTGCACAGAAGTCTGTCTATATGATTGGAGTAGGCATCTCGTTTGTCGACTCCACTGTCTTCATCACCGACATGCACCGCGTTGACAGCGTCACAGTCGAGAAGAAGACGAAGTTCCTGATGGACCGCCAGCTTTATTCCTTCCAGCTGCAGCGTTATCTGGAGGCAAACTACAAGGGAGGACCCTACGTGCCAAGCGTCTTCTTCGGTACCGACAGGAAAAAGATGGATCGAAAATATCTCTCCCTGCACAAACGCTACTTCCAAAAAGGTAATGGGCTGAGGATGATCCTGGTTGACCAACGTCAGTTCCGTTTCAAGCCAGAGAAATACATCGAGCAGGAAATAGCAGAGGCCGAGACGTCAAAGAAGAAGAGCAAGAAGTAAAAGCAAGAGGTAAAGTATGGTAAGGTCATACTATTATAGGATAGGAGGGCACTCGTTGTCTGTCAGCTTCGCCGACGAAGGAAACGACGATAAGCTCATTCCGTCGTTTGAACCGTTCCGTTTGGACGAGAAACCAGAAGCGATGCTCTTCACTATGAATGTCGACGATCATCTCGAATGGCAGGAAGATGGTGAAGAGATAGGCGTGTTCGACTGCGGTGGTTGCGACCATGGCGTTTACAGGATGAAGGATGGCGGCTATCAATATGCCGTCCACGATGTCCAGGGTGTGCTTTGCAGTCGTATGCGCTCGAATGCAGACTTCTCGGAATGCCAGGTGTCGCTCTTCGGCGAAACATGGGTGCAACGCAACTACGGGCTGAACAATGCCCTGATGATGGCGTACGCTTTCTCTGCTGCCTGCTTGGGCACGATGCTCATGCATGCTTCCGTCATCCGATGCGACGGCAAGGGCTATCTCATGACTGCACCAAGCGGTACTGGCAAGAGCACTCATACACGTCTCTGGTACGACAATATCCCCGGTTGCGACCTCATGAACGACGACAATCCTGTGGTTCGTGTCATCGACGGGAAGGCTATCGTGTATGGTTCTCCCTGGAGCGGAAAGACACGGTGTTATCGTAACATTCAAGCCCCGATAGGCGGTCTTGTCCGTATTCAGCAACGTCCCGAGAACACCATTCGCAAGCTCAGTACTATCGAAGCCTTCTGCAACCTCTTACCTGCCATGAGCAACATGAAGTGGGATGAGCGCGTCTATAAAGGCGTTTGCGACGGCATCGGCGAACTCATCCGCATCGTCGGAATGTATGAACTGGGTTGCCTGCCCAATGCCGAGGCAGCCATCCTTTGTCATGACACCATCGCCAAATGAAGGAACAGATTAAAAAGTTGACCAGCTTCTTGCTGACGCCTTGGAGAAGACGGTATCAGAAGCGCAACGGGACGACCTCCAATCAGCCTCGCCACGAGTTGCCTAATGAAGAATGGCTGGGCGAAGTGTCGCAGATGCTGAAGGAGGGGAAACCTTATGCCATCTACGTTAAAGGCTACAGTATGCGTCCCTTCATCGAGCACACGCGCGACCGCGTCTTTCTCGAGAAGCGCGACACTTATAACGTTGGCGATGCCGTTTTGGCACAGATTGCCCCAGGACATTATGTCCTGCATCGCATCATCGAGAAGAGAGGCGACGACCTTACTCTCCAGGGCGACGGCAATCTGAAAGGTGTCGAGCTTTGCAAGGAACAGGACGTGAGTGGGGTAGTGACGCAATACATCCGTCCCCGTCGCATCATCCCAGCCGACGACCCAAAGCTTATCCGTCGCATCAAGTTGTGGCGCAAGCTCCGACCCGTCAGAAGATTTTTACTATTCATATACAATGCAATAAGATGAAAATAAAGAAAGGATTTGAACTTCGCGAAGTCTGCGGCGAGCACATCATCGTGGCATACGGCAGAGAAAACATTGACTTCAATAAGGTCATCAGTCTCAACGAGTCGGCAACATACCTGTGGAAGAACATCGTCGATAAGGACTTTGATGCTGAGATGATGGCAGCATTGCTTCAGCAAGAGTACGAAGTAGATGCCGAGACAGCTTTGCATGATGCAAAGGCTTTGCTCGACGAGTGGACAAACGTCGGATTGACTGAATAAATAATGTTTGACTGGCTGATACATATCTTGCAAGACATGGGCGACACGTTGCGGTTGCCTGTCACGTTTGTCGTCATCGAGTTCATCGGCACGTTTGCCTTTGCCATCTCTGGCGTCCGCCTTTCCTCGACGAAGCAATTCGACATCTTCGGCGCATGGATAGTAGGCATGGCAACAGCCATCGGCGGCGGTACGATTCGCGACCTCATGCTTGGCGTCAATCCCTTTTGGATGACCAACGGCAGCTACTTTGTATGCTGTGCTTTTGCAGTGCTGGCTGTAGGAATGTTCGGCAAATACATCATCCATCACAACTACACTTGGTTCATCTTCGACACCATCGGCCTGGCTCTCTTCAACGTTATCGGCATCGAGAAGACGCTGGCCCTGGGACATCCTTATTGGGTGGCGATAACGATGGGAGCCGTAACTGGCGCAGGAGGCGGCATCATTCGTGACGTCCTGATGAACGACGTTCCGCTCATCTTCCGTAGTGAAATCTATGCCCTTGCCTGTGTGGCAGGAGGAATGGTGTACGCCGCTTGCCATTGGTTAGGCGTGAGCGTAGAGATAAGCGCCTTGCTGAGCGCCTTCAGCGTCATTCTTATTCGCATCCTTGCCGTCAAGTTCCATTGGCAGCTGCCTGTGCTGAAAGGTGAAAATGCTTCACCCGAACCCTCCTCGAGGAGCGGGAACATCCTCCGCACCATTTTCCTGTTCTTTTTTATTTTTAACGCTTCATCCTTCACACTTCACTCGCAGCCTCAGCAAGTCTTCGACAAAAACATCAAGACGCTCACGCTGACCGTCGACGACGACCCGACTCTCCCGCCTTATCTGCTCTACAGAAGTCGTCAGCACATCGACATCGAGTGGGACGAGATGAGCCACGACTACAAACGCTACCGCTATCACATCGACCATTGCGACTGGGACTGGCAACCCACCGACGGCATCTTCGAGAGCGACTACATGGAAGGCCTCAACGACCAGCTCATCGAGGACTACGAGAAGAGTTTCAACACCACGCAGATCTATACGCACTACCGCCTGCGCCTTCCCTCCAAGGAGGTGCGCCTCCGACTGAGCGGCAACTATCGCGTCCGCATTTACGAGGAAGATGAAGAGGACACGCCTGTGCTCGAGGCACGTTTCTGCATCTACGAACGCGAGGCAGGTATCGTGGCACAGCTCAGCAGCAATACCGACATCGACTTCAATGACCGTCACCATCAGATGACGCTCTCCGTAGGCTTCGGAGCGCTGCAAGTCTTTAATCCCGAGCAAGAACTGAAGGTCGTTGTCATGCAAAACCGCCGTTGGGACAGTAGGGTGGAGGGGCTCGTGCCGAATGTCCGTCAGGCTAACGGCGTCGAGTTCACACACAACCGACGTCTCATCTTCCCCGCAGGCAACGAATATCACCGCTTCGAAATACTCGATGTGCATCGCACGGCAACGGGGGTGGACCGCATCGAATGGTTTGAACCCTACTATCATGCCACGCTCTATCCTGCCGTCATTGACCACGCCTACAGTTACAGCGAAGATCAAAACGGCGTCTATGTGGTCAGAAGCTCAGACAATTATGACGACTGGACGACAGCAGAATACGTCGTCGTCCACTTCTTTCTCGAGACACCTCGCCTCCCGGGCGGTGATGTCTACGTGAGTGGCATCTGGACGGGGCAGACATTCCATCCCGACTGCAAGATGGAGTACGACGAAGTCAATCAGTATTATCATGCAGCCATCCTCCTGAAGCAAGGCTACTACAGCTACGAGTTCATCCAACAGGACGGCCTGACGCAGCGCACCATGGGCAGTTTCTTCGAGACAGAGAACGAATACGAAGTCCTCGTCTATTACCGCCAGCAAGGTTCCCGCTACGACCGCCTGGCAGGCTTCAGCCTCATGCACAACAAGAGGTAAGCGCATTGTTCATTGTTATAACAACTGATTTTTGATTTCGTATATTTTGAATTTTGAATTAAACGTTGTACCTTTGTCCCCGAAATAACTCACTGACCCATGAACACGATAGGTAGTCTTTTCCGCCTCACCTCTTTCGGCGAAAGCCATGGTGCAGGCATTGGTGGCGTCATAGACGGTATGCCGGCTGGCATCGAAGTCGATATGGCTTTCATCCAGAGCGAACTGGCTCGTCGTAAGCCAGGGCAGAGCAACCTCACAACGGCTCGCAACGAGGCAGATGAGGTGGAGCTGCTGAGCGGCATTTTCGAAGGCAAGACGACGGGAACGCCCATCGGCTTCCTCGTTCGTAACACGAACCAGCACAGTCAGGACTACGAGAACCTGCGCAGCGTGTTCCGTCCCTCTCATGCCGATTTCACCTACGAACAGAAATATGGCATCCGCGACCATCGTGGCGGCGGTCGCAGTTCGGCTCGTGAAACCATCAGTCGCGTCGTGGCAGGCGCCTTCGCCAAACTTGCTCTTCGTCAGCTCGGCATCAGCATCAATGCCTATACGCAACAAGTGGGCGACATCGTCTTGTCCGGTACATATCTCGACTATGACCTCAGCCGTACGGAGCAGAATGCTGTGCGTTGCCCCAACGAAAAGGTGGCTACGGAGATGGCTCAACTCATCATGAAGGTGAAGGGAGAAGGTGATACCGTGGGAGGCGTTATTGCTTGTGTCATAAAAGGTTGTCCCGTTGGACTTGGAGAACCTGTTTATGATAAGCTTCAAGCCAAGTTAGGAGCTGCCATGTTGAGCATCAATGCCGTGAAGGGCTTTGAATATGGGCTCGGATTTGCCGGTGCAAGCGGCAGAGGCAGTGAGCAGAACGACGTCTTCGAGCCAGACGGAAAGGGTGGCATCATGACAAGGACAAACAACAGCGGCGGCATCCAGGGCGGTATATCCAACGGTCAGGATATCTATTTCCGCGTCGCCTTCAAGCCTGTTGCAACGCTCCTTCGCGAGCAGGAGACGGTTGATGTTCATAGCAACGCTACAACCTTGACAGCCCGTGGTCGCCACGATGCCTGTGTCTTGCCGCGAGCCGTACCTGTGGTAGAAGCCATGGCTGCCATGACAATCCTCGACGCCTACTTGCTCAGCAAGTCAACCCACATTTAAGATATATTCTAAAGAGTCAATGAGTTGAGGAGTTTTAATCAGAAGAGCCTCCTTTCCTCCTAAACTTCTTAGACATAAACATGCTCCTTAGGCATAATGTTCAAGGAGTCTTATCTTTATGCAAGTCAATCCAGATGGGTAAGTGATCGCTGATTCCTCCTTTATAGACAGGCCCTTGAAAGGTGCGCCACGGCGCGCCTTCTTTCGTCAGAAGAAAGGAGAAACGTCCCACAGAGACACTTTCGTCAATATGGCTCAACATGTTGGGACTGACAAGAATGTGGTCCAGATATCCCCAGAGCTTTCGGAAGTAATAAGTACCTTGCTCGCGTCGCAATTCCTTATGGTTCTGAGGCATGAGCGACGTCAGACGTTTCCCTATGCTGCGTAAGATTTTATCGTCCGGTTCGGCGTTGAAGTCACCCATGAGGATGATGTTCTTGCCTGCCAGTTCATCGAGCAAACCGCACAGCGTGTCCACTGCCAGACGCCGGTGCAACTCGCCTTTCCTGCCGCTTCCGGCTCGACTGGGCAGATGCACTATAATAATATGTAATGTGTCTGGAAGGGTGGGGCGCTGGCCCCAGACATGAAGGATGTCGCGCGTCGGGCGATAACCATGTTCTGCCGAAGGAATGCGAACGGTATTGTGCCCGAGCAGATGGAACTGCAATGAGTCGTAGAGCATTGCCACATCGACGCCACGCACGTCTGGTCCTTCTTCATGAACGTATGAGTAGCGAGCCCTGCGGAGCGTGCTGCGGTGCGTCAGGTCGTGCAGAACCGTGTCGTTCTCCACCTCGCACATTCCTACTATCATTGGCCAGTTGTCTTCTCCCGCAATGGCTGCAATGGTGCGCGACAGGTTGTCGAGCTTCTTCCAGTAGCGGGTCTTTGTCCAATGATAACTCCCTTCTGGCAGGAACTCTTGGTCATTCTTGAGCGAATCGTGCCGGCAGTCGAACAGGTTCTCCACGTTCCACCATACCACGCGTTGCGCCTTTGCCAAAGGGCAATGAGAAAGCATCAGCACGAGTAAAAGGAACGCATAGCGAAACATCGTTCGTTAGATATTTGTGTTTATGTATTTTGAATTAAGAACGAAGTGTTATAGTGCCTCATTTCTGCTCGCAGGGTCTTTGCTTTGCTTCCGCAGACTTTGTCGAGGCGTGCCCAGAAGCGAGGGCTGTGGTTCATCTCGATGAGGTGGGTGAGTTCGTGCTCCAAGACGTAATCCTGCAGGTGGTGAGGCAGGAGTATTAGGTAGAGGGAAAGGTTGATGTTGCCTTTCGAGCTGCAACTGCCCCAACGACCTTTTGCTGATGAGACCCTGACGTTGTTGACGTTGAGGCCTCGTTCTTTAGCCATATCGAGGAGTCGCGGCACAAGTCTTGCCTTAACACGCTTGCGGGCAAAGGCTTCCAAAGTTTGTGTTATCCAAACCTGAATGTCTTTATCTGCCAAAACTTCTGCCGACTCGTAGTAACAAACGATGCCGGTCTCATCCATTTCCGCCCTTACGAACGACACATCTTTCTGCTCGAACCTCAGCTGGAAGTCCTCTGCATCGATGCGAGTCTCGGGCGTAAACCTATTGACCATTAATCATTGACCGTTGACCATTTTCACAGCTTCACCTTCTTCTTGACGGCTTTCGACTCGTTCTGCAGACGGTCGAGAGCAGTCACGACATAGGTGTACTTCGTATTACCACCTTGATAAGGAAGAGGCAACATCGTAGATTTCGTGAAGCAAAGAATCTTCGTCGCGTCGTTCAGGTTGACCTTCTCGCCAGGCCCAAAGCGATAGACAACATATTGCTGAGCCTTGTCCATTTCGGTCTTTGCGTTGGGAGCCGACCAGAAGAGCATCGGCCCGTCTTCTGTCCATACGATAGCTGCCTTGCGAGGCTTGCCAGGAGCTTTGCCGTCAATCCAAGGCATGCGTGGTTGCAATGCGGGTGTGTTGTGGTAAACTTGACGCAAGACCTCCTGATAGTTGCCTGGATTCTCGCAGACAGCTGCAGCATACCATTGGCAACTGCCGTAGATGCCTGGCAGGGCACGTTGCAACTGATACTTGCGGTTCATCTGATGTTGGCTTGAATCATAGGGGTCGGGGAACTTGACGGTGCGGTTCACGTCCTGACCGACGTAAAGAGGACGTTGCCCTGCATTGGCACTCCACCAGCGGATGCATGCTTCATAATCTGCTGCCTTGTTGCCAATCTCCCAATAAATCTGGGGAATGTTATAGTCCACCCAGCCCTGACGAACCCATTCCAGCACGTCGGCATACAGGTCGTCATAGTTCTGCAAGCCATTTGTGGCGCTGCCTTTGGGGTCGGTCCTCTGGTTACGATAGATGCCGAAAGGTGAGACACCAAACTTTACCCATGGTTTCACTTGTCGGATTTGCTGACACATCTGCTGCATGAACTTGTTGACGTTCTGACGTCGCCAGTCGCCCAGATTCATGCCGCCGCCATAGGTGTTATAGGTGGCTTCGTCGGGGATGGGAACGCCTGCAACGGGATAAGGATAGAAGTAATCGTCCACATGGATACCGTCCACGTCATAACGCCTAACGATGTCGCAAGTCACCTGGCAGATGTAGTCGCGATTCTCGGGGATTCCCGGGTCGAAGAGGAAAAGCCCGTCGTAGTTGAAGAAGCGTTCGGGATGGCGGGCGTACTCATGGTTGGAAGCCAGAGCCGTCGTGCCCTTTGTCTTGGCGCGATAGGGGTTAATCCATGCATGAAGCTCCATTCCACGAGCGTGACATTGTTCAATCATCCATTGCAGAGGGTCCCAATACGGGTTGGGAGGCAGTCCTTGCTGACCGGTCAGGTAACGGCTCCAAGGTTCCAATTGGCTTGGATAGAGAGCATCACCCTCTACGCGAACCTGGAAGAAGATAGCGTTGATGCCATCCTTCTGCAGGTCGTCGAGCTGGCTCGTAAGCATTTCCTGCATGCGGTCGCGACCTAAGTTCTGGAACTGTCCGTTGACGGCTTGAATCCAAGCACCACGGAACTCTCTCTTGGGATTCTCTCCCATTGCTGTTGCTGCCACAAGGAGCAGCAGAATAAGTAGTTTGTGCTTCATGATGATGCAAAGATACAAAAAAATGAAGAATGAAGGATGCAGAATTAAGAATAAATTCGTAATTTTGCCTTATTATTTGCAAAAAGCATAGCTATGACAACTATACATCGTCCCAATGTGCTCCTCATTTATACGGGCGGCACCATTGGCATGAGGGAGAATCCAGAGACGGGAGCTCTGGAGAGTTTCAACTTCGATCTCATCCTCGAGGAGGTGCCCGAACTGCGTCGGTTCGACTTTGACATCAGCACCTTCACCTTCAATCCGCCCATTGACTCGAGTGACATGGGGCTGGAGCATTGGGCAAAGCTGGTGCACATCATTGCCGATGGTTACGACCGCTTTGATGGCTTCGTCATCCTTCATGGCACGGACACGATGGCCTACACCGCCTCGGCTCTCAGCTTTATGCTCGAGAATCTGGGCAAGCCCGTCATCTTGACAGGCTCCCAATTGCCCATAGGCAAGCTCCGTACGGATGGCAAGGAGAACCTTATTACTGCCATCGAGATAGCAGCCGCTCGCCACGACGACGGTTCGCCCATCGTGCCGGAGGTCTGCATCTACTTCAAGGAAAAACTGATGCGTGGCAACAGGACGACGAAGATTAATGCCGAGCAGTTCAATGCTTTCCGCTCGTTCAACTATCCCGACCTCGCAACCGCAGGGATGCACATACGCTACAACGAATCAGCCATCCGCAAGCCAGACCCCAGCAAGCCCTTCAAGCCGCATTACCTCGTGGCTCCCGATGTCGTGGTGCTCACGCTCTTCCCTGGCATTCAGCAGAGCCTTGTCCATGCCGTGCTGAACATTGAGGGCCTGAAAGCTGTCGTCATCCGTACCTTTGGAGCGGGCAATGCGCCGCAGTTGAAGTGGTTCAAGGAAGAGCTGAAGGATGCCAACGAGCGTGGTTTGCTCATGGTGAACATCACTCAGTGCCAGGCCGGATGCGTCCACATGGGACTATACGAGACGAGCCTGCCCCTGATGGAGGCAGGTGTGATAAGCGGCTACGACAGCACACCCGAATGTGCCATCACCAAGCTCATGTTCCTGCTCGGCCACAAGCTGCCAAAGGAGAAGATAAAGGAAATGATGAACAGCAACCTCTGCGGCGAGATAACGAAATAGTCCAATGGCAGAAAAATCTTTACAAAAATTTGCCAAGAGACATGGCGAGTTTGTCGCTTCAATCTTTTGATGTTTTCAAAGAAATACGTCGATTTTGCTAAAGTATTATATTGCTTTGATAAAATCGCCCTATTGCGTTGACCAACTTCCTATGCCGAAATTTGTGGTTTTCTATGATGTTCTTATCCGTATAATATACCATGCTTGTATTATCTTTGCATTGAGGCAAAAAAGGTCCTTTTGTAAGTTGTTGATTGTCAGATGCAATTCGATTTAAGCCATTTTCTTGCATTTTGAGTAGAAAAGTGCCACAGAATTGAAAATAAGCCGTCAGAGAGTGTTGTATTTGAGAAAATCTTGACAAAATCGCCATGTTGTTTTGTGCAATCTGTTCTGCCTTGCATGCAAATTCTTCTTCCTTTTTGCAGAATTATGAATGAGGAACTACGCATTATGAACTTTTTTTCGTATCTTTGCAGGATAATTTTGCAGGAAATGGAAGATTGCATAAAGATAAAAGGCGCGCGGGTCAACAATCTGAAGAACGTCAGCCTCGAGATTCCCAGAGGCAAGCTTGTGGTTATCACAGGCTTGAGCGGCAGCGGCAAGAGCAGTCTGGCTTTCGACACACTCTATGCCGAGGGACAACGCCGATACGTGGAGAGCCTGAGCGCATACGCCCGTCAGTTCCTCGGGCGAATGAACAAACCCGAATGTGACTACATCAAAGGCATCCCGCCAGCCATTGCCATAGAGCAGAAAGTGACGAGCCGTAATCCACGAAGCACAGTAGGCACGAGCACGGAAATCTATGAGTATCTGCGTCTGCTCTTTGCCCGAATTGGCCGCACCTTCTCGCCTATAAGCGGGAAAGAAGTGAAGCGCCACACCACGGAAGATGCCGTCCAGTGTATGCTATCGTACCCCGAAGGCACGAAGCTCATGGTGATGTGCCCCATAAAGCCCTCCTCTGTCTCCCCCCAAGGAGGGAGTACTCGGACCCTGGAGCAGCAGCTTGAGATGTATCGCAAGAGCGGCTTTGCAAGAGTGCTCGTCGGGGATGAAGTGGTGAGAATTGAAGATGTGAACTCTCAACTTTCAACTTTCAACTCTCAACTTTACCTTGTCATCGACCGCCTTTCGGCATCTGACGACCGCGACACAATAGCCCGCCTCGTCGATTCCTGCGAGACAGCCTTCTATGAGGGGCATGGCGAGGCCATCCTCCAATTCTTTCCCGATGGTGAACGACATGTGTTCAGTACGCGTTTCGAAGCCGATGGCATCACCTTCGAAGAACCCAGCGACAAACTCTTCGCCTTCAATTCGCCAATCGGGGCTTGTCCCGAATGCGAGGGCTTTGGCAAGGTCATCGGCATAGACGAGCAGATGGTCATTCCCAACACAGCTCTGAGCCTCTACGACGGAGCCGTGATGTGCTGGCGAGGCGAGAAGATGAGCGAGTGGAAGACGTGGTTCATCCGTCTCAACTCCGAGCGCGGCTTCCCCATCTTCAAGCCTTATTTCGAACTGACGCAAGCCGAGAAGGACTGGCTTTGGCACGGCGTGCCGTCTGGCGGCAAGATGAAGCAGGAGACGCTTGGTGGCAAGGAAACGCTCGTCCCAGCCGACTGGCAGATAGCACCCGAGGAGCGGGAATGGGGACTCATGTCCATCGATGCCTTCTTCGAGTATTTGCGTCAAGGACAATACAAGATACAGAACCGCGTCATGCTGGCAAGGTATCGTGGCAAGACGACCTGTCCGAAGTGCCACGGAACAAGGCTCCGACCGGAAGCGAACTATGTGAAAGTGGGCGGCAAGAGCATCACCGAACTCGTGGGCATCTCGGTCAGCGAGCTGTTGCCATGGGTAGAAAAGCTCAAGTTAAGCGAGCACGAAGAAAAGATAGCCAAGCGAATACTGACGGAAATTCGTAATCGGCTGCAATACTTAATGGATGTCGGCTTGGGTTATCTCACGCTGAATCGCCCGTCGAACAGCCTTTCGGGAGGTGAAAGCCAACGCATCAATCTCGCCACCTCGCTGGGAAGCAGCCTGGTGGGCAGTCTCTATATTCTGGACGAACCGAGTATCGGCCTCCACAGCCGCGACACAGAACGGCTCATCAAGGTGCTGAAGCAGCTTCGCGACCTCGGCAACACGGTCATTGTTGTAGAGCATGACGAGGAAATCATCCGTGCTGCCGACTGGCTCATCGACATCGGCCCCGAAGCAGGAAGGCTGGGAGGTGAGGTCATATACGATGGTCCGTCTGAAGGCATCATGGGTGCTGGCGACACTTCCCACACGCTTCGCTTTCTGACAGGAAAGGAAGTAATTCCCCTTCCCGCCAGCCGTCGCAAGTCGAACAGCTACATCGAGGTGAAAGGAGCACGTGCCAACAATCTGAAAGGCATCGATGTGCGTTTCCCGCTGGGCGTGATGACGTGCGTCACAGGCGTCAGCGGCAGCGGCAAGAGCAGCCTCGTGCGCGAGATCTTCTATAATGCCATGAAGCGCCAACTGGATGAGGTTGCCGACCGACCGGGCGAGTTCATCGGTCTCGAAGGCGACATGAAGATGGTCCATGCCATCGAGTTCGTCGACCAGAACCCCATAGGCAAGAGCACACGTTCCAACCCCGTCACGTACGTCAAGGCGTGGGACGAGATAAGGAAACTCTATGCGTCCATGCCGCTTGCCCAGCAGATGGGATTCTCTCCCGCTTACTTCAGCTTCAACACCGATGGCGGGCGCTGCGAGGAGTGCAAGGGTGAAGGCACCGTCACCATCGAGATGCAGTTCATGGCCGACCTCGTCCTGCCTTGTGAGAGCTGCCACGGCCAACGCTTCAAGCCAGAGATACTTGACGTCCGTTTCCACGACAAGAACGTCTGCGACGTGCTCGACATGACCATCAACCAAGCCATAGAGTTCTTTACAGAGCATGGTCAGAAGCGTATCGTTTCGCTTCTGAAGCCCCTGCAGGACGTCGGACTCGGCTACATCAAACTCGGCCAGTCATCGTCCACCCTGTCCGGCGGTGAGAACCAACGCGTCAAACTGGCCTACTACCTCGGTATGGAAAAGCACGAGCCCACCATCTTCATCTTCGACGAACCCACCACCGGTCTCCACTTCCACGACATCCGTAAACTGCTCGACTCCTTTGAAGCCCTCATAGCACGAGGTCACACCCTCATCATCATCGAGCACAACCTGGAAGTCATCAAGAGTGCAGACTATATCATCGACCTCGGACCGGAAGGCGGCGACGCAGGCGGCAACCTCGTCTGCTGCGGCACACCCGAGCAGGTGGCGAAGTGCAAAGAGAGCTACACAGCCAAGTTCCTCAGAGAGAAACTGAAGAAGGCGGGGAAATAAACATTAAGTCGCTTAGGAGTTAGAGAATATCTCTGCCCCCTAAGCGACTTAAAATGGAAAACAAATAAACGATATTCGGTAGTAAGGAACTAATTCCCCCTTTACCTTTTCAACTTCTTACTTTTTCAACTTTTCACCTTTTTTTATGAGTTCATGCTGAGCAGGAATTCCTCGTTGCTTTCTGTGTTCTCGAGGCGTGACTTCACTTCGTTCATGGCTTCGATGGGCGTCATGTCGGCCAGGAACTTGCGCAGTATCCACATGCGGTCGAGCGTCATCTTGTCCTGCAGCAGGTCGTCGCGGCGCGTGCTGCTGGCCACGATGTTGACGGCTGGGAAGATACGCTTGTTGGAGAGCATGCGGTCGAGTTGCAGTTCCATGTTGCCCGTTCCCTTGAACTCCTCGAAGATGACCTCGTCCATCTTGCTGCCAGTGTCGATAAGGGCAGTTGCTATGATGGTCAGGCTGCCGCCGTTCTCGATGTTACGGGCAGCACCGAAGAAGCGCTTGGGCTTGTGCAGGGCGTTTGCATCCACACCACCGCTCAGCACCTTGCCGCTGGCAGGAGATACCGTATTATATGCACGGGCCAGACGTGTGATGGAGTCGAGGAAGATGACCACGTCGTGTCCGCATTCCACCATACGCTTTGCCTTTTCGAGTACGATGCCGGCAATCTTCACGTGACGCTCAGCAGGCTCGTCGAAGGTGCTGGCAATGACCTCGGCCTTTACGGTGCGGGCCATGTCGGTGACTTCCTCGGGACGTTCGTCGATGAGTAGCATCATCAGGTAGGCCTCGGGATGATTGGCGGCAATCGCATTGGCAATATCCTTCATAAGGAGCGTCTTACCGGTCTTGGGTTGTGCCACGATGAGGGCACGCTGTCCCTTGCCGATGGGAGCGAAGAGGTCCACCACACGAGCCGAGAGCGAGTCGCCTTTGCCGGAGCAGAGCTGGAACTTCTCGTCGGGGAAGAGGGGGGTCAGGTTCTCGAACGGGCTACGGTCGCGCACGGTATCTGGATTGCAGCCATTGATACGCTCCACGCGAATCAAGGGGAAGAACTTCTCGCCGTGCATGGGCGGACGGACGGGACCTTCCACCACGTCGCCTGTCTTGAGGCCATATTGCTTGATGATTTGCTGAGTGACGTAGATGTCGTCAGGACTGCTCAAGTAGTTATAGTCGCTGCTGCGCAGGAAGCCAAATCCTTCGTTCATCACCTCGAGAACGCCTTCGCCTCGAATGCTGTCGCCAAAGTTGTAGGCTCCGCCGGACACCTCAGCCCGAGGAGCGGGACTCTCTTTGCTCCCCTCCTCCTCGGGGAAGGAAACGGGGGTGGGGGCTGTTGCCTTTGCCTCGAGCAACTCTTTGGCTTGCTCCTCGGCAGAGGGGATGTCCTGGATAATGATGAAGTCATCGGAGACTTGCAGATTGCTGACGGCAGGCTCATTGACTTCCTTTGCGTCTTCTGCCTCAGGAGCCTTCTCGGCTTGCGTTGTCTGTGTCTGCTCTTCATCCTTCGCCTCCCCAATGCGTTTGCGGCGTTTTCTGGGGGTGGGTTCTTCGGTAGGTGTCTCCTTAGGTTGTTCTACCTGTGCCGTCTGTTCTGCCAGAGCGGCTGCAGCCTCGGCTTCCTTCTCGGCCTTCGACTTGCGTCCGCGCTTCTTGGGTACCTTCACTTCTGCTGTCTCGGCAGTTTTTGTTTCCCCGTCTGCCTCAGCCTCTTTGACAGCCTTTGGCTTGCGTCCCCTCTTCTTGGGGGCTGGCTCTGCCGAGGCTTGCAGTGACTGGGCATCCAGTATGTTGTAGATAAGTGTTGTCTGATCGTTGCTTGGTTCTGCGCCAAGCTTCCCGGCAAGCTCTGTAAGCTCTGCCAGGCTCATTCCTTCTAGTTCGCTTTTGTGCATAATCAAGGTATGCTTATTATATAATTAAATAGGTAATCTAATAAAGGGGAAAATCCAGAACTGCCGGAAAGACTGCCGACAGCTATATCTTTAAAAGCAGTGCAAAGGTACAACAAAAAGTGAAAAGAGAAAAGTGAAAAGTAAAAAATCTTTGTAATTTTGATGTTTTTTCGTACTTTTGTACTCTAAATCATAAATTGTAAATTGTCAAATCGTAATTAATATCGGTGGTTTCATACTTACAAGTACAAAATTTAACACGCAGGGTGGGGGACAAAACGCTCTTCGAGAACCTCTGCTTCAGCATAGGCGAGGGGCAGAAGGTGGGTCTCATCGCCAAGAACGGCACGGGCAAGAGCACGCTCCTGAACATCCTGGGAGGCAAGGATCAGGCCGACGAGGGTCAGGTTGTCTTCCATAACGACCTGCGCATCGGCTATCTCGAACAGACGCCAGACTATCCGCTGGATATGACGGTCATTGAGGCGTGCTTCTGGCACGGCAACGAGACGACGAACCTCATCCGAGAGTACGAGTCTTGCATGGCTTCTGCGAGTCAGGAGGGCTTGCAGGACATCCTGGACCGTATGGAGCAGCTGAAAGCTTGGGACTATGAGACGCGAGCCAAGGCTATCCTCTCGCAGCTCTTCATCACGGAGTTCAACAAGCCGCTCTCTCAACTCTCGGGCGGACAAATGAAGCGTGTGGCCCTTGCCAATACGCTCATCATGGAGCCCGACCTGCTTATCCTGGACGAGCCGACCAACCATCTCGACCTGCAGATGATTGAATGGCTGGAGAACTACCTGTCGCGCTCCAACCTGACGCTGCTCATGGTGACGCACGACCGCTATTTCCTAGACCGCGTCTGCTCGGTCATTCTGGAACTGGACGATGAGACGGTCTATACTTACCACGGCAACTATGCCTACTATCTGGAGCAGCGTGCCCAGCGGCTTGACGTTGCACGGGCTGAAGTGGCACGTGCCACGAACCTCTATCGCACGGAGCTGGACTGGATGAGACGTATGCCTCAGGCCCGTGGGCACAAGGCTCGCTACCGAGAGGAGGCTTTCTACGATTTGGAGAAGCAAGCGCACCGTCGCATCGAGGAACAACAAGTCCGGCTCGAGATGAAATCCACGTATATCGGCAGTAAGATCTTCGAGGCGGAATACGTCAGCAAGGCTTACGGGGAACGTGTCCTGCTCAAGGACTTCTACTACAACTTCTCCCGCTACGAGAAGCTTGGCATCGTGGGCAACAACGGCACTGGCAAGAGCACGTTCGTGAAGATGCTCCTCGGGCTGGTGAAACCCGACAGCGGACGCTTTGTGGTGGGCGAGACGGTACGCTTCGGCTACTACAGCCAGGAGGGGATGCAGTTCGACGAGCAGATGAAAGTCATCGATGCCGTGCGCAAGATAGCTGAATATGTTGACCTTGGTGGCGGCAGGAAGCTCTCCGCCATGCAGTTTCTGCAGCACTTCATGTTCTCGCCCAAGCAACAGCAGAACTACATCTACAAGCTCTCGGGAGGCGAGAAGCGCCGCCTCTACCTCTGCACCCTGCTCATGCAGAGCCCCAACTTCCTCGTCCTCGACGAGCCTACCAACGACCTCGACATCACTTCCTTGCAGATACTGGAGCAGTACCTTGCCGACTTCCATGGCTGTGTCATCATCATCAGCCACGACCGCTACTTCATGGATAAGGTGGTGGACCACCTCTTTGTCTTCAAAGGCAACGGCGAGGTGAAGGACTTCCCGGGCAACTATACGCAGTACCGGAACCTTAACCCAGAGCCCTCTCCGAAGAAAGAGGAGACAAGCAGAAAGGCCCCAAACACTGCCGGCAGTCAGACCGTTCAGCGTCCCCGCAAGCCCAGGATGACTTTCCGCGAGCGGCAGGAGTTCTTGGCTTTGGAGAAGGACATCGAGGCTCTGGAGAAGGAGAAGGCCGACATAGAGGCAGCCCTCAGTAGCGGCACTATCTCTACGCAGGAGATTATCGACCTGAGCAAACGACTGCCTGTCGTCAACACTGAGCTTGACGAGAAGTCCATGCGGTGGCTCGAGCTAAGTGAAATAGAGTAGTGGAATGAACCTTATAGTGTCGATTTTCTTCTATTTTGTAACTTTTATGCCCTCTTTGTTTGACAAATTGAAATAATAGTTATACTTTTGCAGAAAATTTGACAGAAACAAGGTAAGTCATGAGCATACTCTTAAAGCCTGAAGAATATACAGCCCTGCTGGACCTGAACCAGACAGAGCAAGCAATCAAAAAGATTAAGGACTTCTTTCTCAATAGCCTAAGCACAGAGCTCCGGCTTCGTCGAGTGACGGCTCCCCTGTTCGTGCTGCGTGGATTGGGCATCAACGATGACCTGAATGGCGTGGAGCGACCTGTCTCGTTCCCCATTAAGGATATGGGCGATGCCACGGCCGAAGTGGTACACTCGCTCGCCAAGTGGAAGCGTCTCACCCTGGCTGAGTACAAGACGAAGCCAGGCTTTGGCATCGTCACCGACATGAATGCCATCCGTGCCGACGAGGAACTCGACAACCTTCACAGCCTTTACGTTGACCAATGGGACTGGGAGCGTGTGCTGCTGGCAGAGAACCGCAACGAAGCCTACCTCAAGCGAATCGTTCAGAAGATATATAGTGCCATCCTGCGCACAGAGTTCTATGTCTGCGAGAGCTATCCGCAGCTGAAGCCTTATCTGCCTGAGGATATCCATTTTATACACAGCGAGGAGCTGCTGCAGATGTATCCCGACAAGACGGCAAAGGAGCGCGAGCACCTCATCTGCCAGAAGTACGGAGCCGTATTCATTATAGGTATAGGCGGTAAGCTCAGCAATGGCGAAGTGCATGACAACCGTGCTCCCGATTACGACGACTGGAGCACACCGAACGAGAGCGGCTTCAAGGGACTTAATGGCGACCTGCTCGTCTGGTATCCTCTGCTTGGCCGCAGCATCGAACTCAGTTCGATGGGCATCCGTGTCGATAAGGAAGCCCTGCTCCGTCAGCTTGCCCTGCAAGGCAAGGAGGAACGCAAGGAACTCTACTTCCATCAGCGTTTGCTGGGCGATACACTTCCCCTTACCATTGGCGGCGGCATCGGTCAGAGCCGTCTCTGCATGGTGCTCCTCCACAAGGCACATATTGGCGAGACGCAAGCCAGCATCTGGCCGGCCGACATGCGCAAGGAATGCAAGGAAGCGGGAATGCCACTGATATAAAAGACCTTAAAGTCCTTAAAGACCTTAAGGTCCTTATTAATTTTTTAATTCATTAACCAATGTACAACAAACATCAAGACAAGCCAAGCGTCATTACCTGGAGACAGTTCTCCAACAAGGGTTACAGCGCCTTCGCCAGTCTTCATCGTCAGGTACGCATCGGCGTGCTCAGCGTCGCCACGCTTGCCGTGGCTGCTCAGGCACATGCCCGACTCAACGACACAGTCGTTACGCCAGCCGACGAGAAGGAGACCATCGACGAGGGCGAGATGGCGGAAGTGACCGTAAGCGGCACCTTGGCACCGCTGACGCAGTTGCAGTCAGCACGTATTGTGAGTGTACTTAGCCGCCAGGACATCGAGCAGGCGGCGGTACAAAGTATCAACGACCTCTTTAAGTTAGTCACCGGCGTGGACGTCCGGCAACGCGGTGGCTTTGGTATTCAGACGGACATCAGCATCGATGGCGGCACCTTTGACCAGGTCACGCTTCTGCTCAACGGCATCGACATCGGCAATCCCCAGACAGGACATCTTTCGGCAGACTTCCCCGTCAGCATCAGCGACATCGAGCGCATCGAAGTGCTGGAGGGAGCGGCAAGTCGCGTCTATGGCGGCCAGAGCTTCGGCGGGGCCATCAACATCGTGACGCGCCACGACACGGGTAAGACGCTCGACCTCTCTGCCTCCGGCGGTTCTTTCGGCACGGCAGAAGGCGAGGCACGACTCGCCCTCACGACTGACAAGGTGAACAACCGTATCAGCGGAGGAGGCGGCAGAAGCGACGGCGGTACGCAGAACAGCTCTTGGAAGAAAGGTCAACTCTACTATCAGGGCGACTTCGAGAACCAGAGCCTGCGCATCGACTGGCAGCTGGGCTACTCACAGAAGAGTTATGGAGCCAACACTTTCTACAGCGCTGCCTATCCAGACCAATATGAGCGTAACCGGCGCCTCATGACCAGCGTCAGCGCAGAGACAAAGGGGCGCTTCCACTTCACGCCGCAAGTCTTCTGGAACCGCAATTACGACAACTTCGAACTCGTACACGGCACGACGTTCGGCGAGAACTTCCACCGCTCGGACGTCTATGGCATCAAGGCAGGAGGACACTTCGACTGGGTGGCAGGCAAGACTGCTGTCTCGGCCCTTGTGCGTCACGAGGGCATCTTCAGCACGAACCTTGGCCGCGACATGGAGCCTGAGCAGTACTTCGGAATCCGTGGCGAGAAGGCACAATACACGCGCTCTGACAGCCGAACCACCGTATCGTTCAGCCTTGAACACAATGTCATCTTGCCGCATTGGACACTCTCGGCAGGCCTCATGGCAAGCACCACGTCCGGCATCGGCCACGGCTTCCGCTTCTACCCTGGCGTGGACGTTGCGTGGCGCCCGACTTCGCGTTGGAAAGTCTCGTTCTCCTATAACAAAGGCTTCCGCCTGCCCACCTTCACGGAACTCTATTATAAAAGCCCGACACACGAAGGCAATCGCGACCTCAAACCCGAGCACAACCACTCGTTCTCGCTTGGAGCCGAGCATCGGTGGAGTGGGGCGGTTGCGAGTGTGAGAGGCTTCTACCATCGTGGCACACAGATGATTGACTGGGTGATGTATGCGCCCGACGACATCTTCCATACTGCTTCCTTCGACCTCGACAATGTCGGCGTGCAGTTGCAAGGCAAGCTCCTCTTCTCGGAACTGCTGAAGCGCGACACATGGGTGCGCTCCTTTACGACAGGCTACACCTATATCCACCAAACGAAGCACGATGCCGAGGGCGTCTTCAAAAGCAACTACGCCATGGAGTACCTGAAGCATAAGTTCGTGGCAAGCCTGACGCATCGCATCTACAGCCGTCTCTCGATGGCCTGGGACGTGCGTTGGCAGGAGCGCATGGGCAGCTATATGAGCGGCGGCAAGCTGATTGGCTACCATCCATACTGGTCGCTCGATGCCAAGATGCAGTGGGAAGCACCAACTTACAACCTCTATGTCCAGGCCACCAACATCACCGACCATCGCTACTACGACCTCGGCTCTGTGCCCCAGCCAGGCATCTGGGTCATGGCAGGAGCCAAAGTGAAGCTCAACCTTAACAAGAAACACTAAGACCATAAACACATTTAAAGCAGAAGCCCGAGGCGTCAAAATGCCCCGGGCTTCCTTATTATATAAGCCATTCTCCCACGTCGGGTTGTTTGCACATACATGTAGTTGCAATTGCATGTACATGTAGATGCAATTGCAACTACATGTATGTGCAAACTCACAAACCAGCCATCTTTACCTCAGCAACTTACAAAATAGGGCCATAAATGCTGTGAAAATGAGATTTTTTTCACTTTTCCCTGCTTGTCTTTCACATTTATTTTGTATCTTTGCACGCGGAATAATATATTGACCTATATGATACGACGGTTATTAACCACTTCCCTGCTCCTCTGCATCAGCCTCTTGGCAATGCCCTACACGCTCGTTATCGATGCCGGACATGGCGGTAAAGACCCTGGAGCGCAGAGCAAGACGGGCAAGGAGAAGAACATCAACTTGGCAGTGGCACTGGCCTTCGGCAAGCTCGTGGAGCAGAATTGCAAGGACGTCAAGGTGGTCTATACGCGCAAGACGGACGTCTTCGTCGAACTCAACGAACGCGCCAACATCGCCAACAAGGCTAAGGCCGACCTCTTCATAAGCATCCACACGAACAGCACGGCTGCAAAGATTGGTCCGCAAGGTACTGAGACCTACACACTTGGTATGCACCGAGCAGCCGACAACCTTGCTGTCGCCAAGCGAGAGAACTCCGTCATAACCCTCGAGAACGACTATGAGGAGAAGTACGAAGGCTTCGACCCGCGTTCCAGCGAAAGCTATATCATCTTCGAGCTCATGCAGGACAAGAACATGGAGAGCAGCGTCAAGCTGGCCAGCCTCGTGCAGAAGCAGTTCCGTAGTACTGCGGGGCGCGTCGACAAGGGCGTGCATCAGGCAGGTTTCCTTGTGCTTCGAGCCACCAGCATGCCCAGCATCCTCATCGAGTTGGGCTACATCAACAACCCCACCGAAGCAGCCTACCTCACTTCCACAGCCGGAGTGAATGCTCTCGCAAAGTGCATCTACAACGCCTTCGTGGCATATAAGAAGTAAAAAGCTCTCCCTAAAGGGAAGGGGGCTGAACTAAAATAAAATAAAAGATAAAATAAGGTAAAATAAGGTAAAATAAGGTCCTTTCCTTTAGGAGAGGATTTAGGAGAGGCTATGAAAAGCGAAGTAAAGATAGGTATCGTAGGCGTTGTCGCCATCGTTGCACTCTTCCTCGGCATTAACTTCCTGAAGGGCGTCAACCTTTTTAATTCCAGCAAGAAGTATTATATTTCCTTTAGCAATACTAAAGGTCTGGCAAAGAGCAGTTCCGTCTATGCCGACGGCTTCAAGGTGGGCATCGTAAGCGATATAAACTACGACTACAGGCACCCTGGCGAGGTCGTCGTGGAAATAAGCACGGACAATGGGCTCCGCATTCCGAAAGGCAGCTCGGCTCAGCTCGATGAAGCTATCCTTGGCGGCTGCACGCTCAACATGTTGCTCGCCACCAACCTGACCGAATCCTATCAGCCAGGCGACACCATCAAGGGCAACGACGTGAGCGGCCTCATGGCAAAGGCTGGCGACATGATGCCGCAGCTGCAACAAATCGTGGAAAAGGTCGATACCCTCGTTGCTACTCTCAACACGCTGCTTTCCAATCCCAATCTGCCCCTCATTATCCAGAACGCAGAACTCGTTACGGAAAATCTCAATAAGAGTAGCGAGCAGCTCAACACCCTCTTACGCAATGACATACCCAAGCTGACGGGCACCTTTACGAAGGCAGGAGAGAACGTCAACACCCTGACCGACAAGATGAACCAACTCGACCTGCAGGCCACGCTCGATAACGTCAATCAGACCATCAACAGTGTTCACACCATGATGGAAAAGATGCAGAGCCCCAAGGGAACGCTCGGCAAACTGATGAACGATCCGTCGGTTTATGACAATCTCAACCACACCGTGCAGAGTGCCGACAGCCTCGTCACGGACCTCAAGGAGCACCCCAAGCGCTACGTCCACTTCTCGGTCTTTGGCAAGAAGGAGGGGAAGTGATGAAAGATACGATTGTAGGCATCGGCGAGGCACTGTGGGACTGCCTGCCGGAAGGACGTAAGTTGGGCGGCGCACCTGCCAACTTTGCCTATCATGTCGGCCAGTTCGGTTGGCATAGCAAGGTTGTCTCTGCTGTCGGCAACGATGCCTTGGGCGATGAGATACTGCAGGTCTTCCAGAAGGTTAAGCTTCCTTATGACATAGCCAAAGTAGTTCAACCGACAGGTACAGTACAGGTTACGCTGTCCGCAGACGGCATCCCTTCCTATGAGATATGCGAAGATGTGGCTTGGGACAACATCCCCTGGACGGATGAGCTCTCTGCCCTTGCTGCCCGCACGAAAGCCGTCTGCTTCGGCTCACTGGCACAACGTTCGCCCGTCAGTAGGCAGACTATCATGCGCTTCCTCGCCTCGATGGACGAAGACACCGAGCGTATCTACGACATCAACCTCCGTCAGCACTTCTATAGCCTCGAGGTTATCGAGGAAAGCCTTCGCCAAGCCACTATGCTCAAACTCAATGATGAGGAGATAGTAATCGTGGCAAATCTGTTGGGTCTTAATGGCAGTATCGAGGAGCAATGCCGTCAGATACTGCATCGCTATCCCCTGCTGCGTCTGGTAGTCCTGACTTGCGGAGCCATAGGCAGCTACGTCTTCAGTGCCGACGAGACATCCTACATCGAGACACTAAAGGTCAAAGTGGCTGATACCGTAGGTGCAGGCGACTCCTTTACCGCCACCTTCGTGGCACACATCCTTGCCGGAGTTCCCGTCCGCGAAGCCCATAGGAAAGCCGTCATCGTCAGTGCCTACGTCTGCACCCAGCACGGAGCCATGCCAAAGTTGCCGGAAGACTTGAAGAACATTAGGCATACTTCAGGCATACTCTAACCATACTTCAAGCATACTCCAAGCTGCTCTTTGAGTAAGCCTAGAAGCAGGCTAGAAGTAGCCTAAAAGGAGCCTAAAGCCCGAAAAGTATAAAAGAAAACACAAAAAAGGGAGAGCAGAACATTTTGGCGTTCTGCCCTCCCTTTGTTTGATAGGTCTATTTTGGTCCTTTACTTCATCTTGTTCATGAGGACTCGCATCCAGTATCCACCGATGACGGAACGTGCCTTGAAGCCCGTCATGCGGCCGGTCTTCGTGTCGTGCCAGTCAGAGATGGGCACGCGGCTCTCCGTCTCGTTGATGTACTTATAGAGAGGCTCTACGAAGGCTTGGAAGTCCTTGTCCGTCTGAGCCATCGAAGCTGTCCACATTATCCAGTCGCTCTTCGTGTAGTCCTTGCGGCAGTCAAGTGGCAGACCGTACTTGTTCTGCTTCTTGAGGTAGTACTTCAGTTCGGTCTGCATGGCATCGTTAGGGATGATGCCTGTCTGCCAGAGCTTGTCCCATACCATGTTGTACTTCTGACTCCAGGTGTCGGCTCCTGCGCCGTAAGCCAGTTCGTAGTGGTCCTTGACTTTTGTCTCTTTCTCCCATGCGGCTGCCATTTCCCTGGCCTTTGCGTTGTACCTCTCATAGACATCGCCGAGGCCCTTCATCTTAGCAAGCTCAGCATAGCCAGCCACACCCATGATGGCTTTGATGGCGAGGTTGCAGTTGCCTGCCCAATGACCTGCAAAGTCGTCGGTGCAGAGCTGGTTGGCCGGGTGCAAACCGTTCTCCGCCAGATAGTCAGCCCAAGTTGTGATGATGTCCCAGTACCTGTCAACATAGAGCGTATTGCCTTCCTGCTTGCATATCTGGGCAGCGAGGGTTATCATGTTGCCGGCTTCTTCGAGCGGCATGTCGCCGCCATAGACCTGGCCGTTAGCCTTTGGGTACTGACCCAGGTCGTGTGCAGCAAAAGGCTTCGTCCAGCGACCGGAACGGCTGTACTCGAAGATGCTGGTCATCATGCCCTTTTGCAGTTCGGGATTGTAGCAGAGGTAGAGCGGAGCCTCGGGGTAGGTGAGGTCCACCGTATTGACGCAGCCATTCGAGTTGTTCTCTTTCGAGAAGAAGAGCACGTTGCCTTCGTCGTCACGGAAGAGCTTATGTGCAGCATTCACATGTCGATAGGAACCAGAGAGAATCTCGGCATACTTCACACCACCTGCTGCGAAAGCATCGTCGTAGATGGTCTTGTCCATCTGGCGGCAGCGCTGCATGATGTTGGTGTAGTTGCCCCTCATACGAGAGAACATGTCGTAGATGCTGACGCTGCCCTCGTGAGCCCAGTAGCCCTTGTAGCGCTTGAAGAAATACTCGATGTCCCATATCTCGTCGTAGCCAATCATCATGAAGCTGCTGGCTTGGTCTGTCGTGCCGAAGTCGTGCACATAGGCAAGGGTGGGCAGCGATGCCTGCTTCTGGCAGACAACCTGTCGCTCACCTCGAGGCAAACGTCCATCTGCGAGGAACTGCGTCTTGATGTCAGCATCGCTGGCCAGGCAAAGACGTCCGTTCGTGCCAGCAAGATAGACATAGCCCCAGTCGATGCAGATGCCGTCGCCAGTCTTGGCGAGGATGGGCTGCTGGATGGTGCCAGCCTTGAGGTACTGAGTTCCGTTCTTGAACTCCATGTTCGAAACGGTGGGCTGCTGTATCTTGTTCACAGCCATCTGGGGTGTGGTGGAGAGGTAGAACTTCACGCTGTGACGCTTGCCGTCGGTGGCACGCACCTGATACGAAATATAGTTGATAGGAGCTGACAGCAGGTCGTAGTCATCGATGATGTGAGGAGCAGTGAAGACGACGTCCAGTTCAACAGGACCGCAGGCAAAGGTGTAGTAAGTGTTGCAGGCCAGCACGTCCACACTCTTCTGCTCAGCCGTCACAATCTTTTCGTTGCCTTTGGCGATGTTACGGAAGATGCCGAAATCAACCAGCGCACCGCCCGTCTTGTTATAGCAATGCACGGCAAAGACGTTCTTGCCTTCCTTGAGCAATCCGGCTCTCTTGCCGTCCAGACGAACGATGACACCATCTACATAGTCCATGATGCCGGTTGCAGCCTTCTCGCCGTTGATGTAGATTTCGCAGGCATCGTCATGCGAGAAGATGAGATACAGGTCGTCTTCGAGCTGACCGGAAGTCAGCTCCACAGTGCGGCGAATCCAAATGTCGTTGTCCTCCTTCGTCCAGGGTGTGCGGATGTTGTCGTAGTTGTCTGATCCGAATGCACCTTTGCCCGTCTTCCATGATGAGGCATTGAAGTCAGGCTTCATCCATCCGTCAGCTGGCTTATGGTCGGTGTACTGAGCTTCCCATTCGGCCTCGTTGCTCATGGGAACCACGCTCTCCATGTGGGTTCGTTGGGCACTGCCCATCCATCGATACGTCGTACCATCGACGTAGAGAAGGCCTTCCAGAGGCTTCTCATCATTTGTCCAGTGGCGCGTACTGCCGTCGGTCAGCTTGTCGTAGGGACTCCAGACGGAGAAGTAGGGGTCACTAACCACGAGTGGAACACTGGGCAGACGCAAGTCTGTCTGTTTGTAAGGCCTGAAGAACTCGGCACTCTGTGCCCAGCCCGTCAGGGTGATTGCAGCAACGGCAATCGATAAAACAATCTTTTTCATCCTCAAGATAGTTGAATTTTGAATTTATTAATTTTGAATTTTGAATTTGCTTAGTAAGCATTCTCCTCTCCATGAATGGCATTGTATATGGTCTTCCATATGATGAAGAGGTCGAGGGCGAAGCTCCAATGCTCGATGTACCAGATGTCTTTCTTGACACGTCCTTCCATCTGCCAGAGCTCCGAAGTCTCTCCTCGGAAGCCCGTCACCTGTGCATAGCCGGTGATGCCAGGCTTGGCAAAGTGGCGCACCATGTAGCCCGCTATGAGCTGGCTGTATTGTTCCGTGTGCTTGAGCATGTGCGGACGTGGTCCGACGATGCTCATCTCGCCCTTCCATACGTTGATGAACTGCGGTAGTTCATCGATGCTGGTCCGACGCATGAACTCTCCGATGCGTGTCTTGCGTGGGTCGTCCTTCGTGGCCTGAACACTATCGCTGTCAACATTTACGCGCATGGAGCGGAACTTGTAGCAATAGAATTCTTTGCCGTTCAATCCGGAACGTTTCTGCTTGAAGAGGATTGGCCCGGGAGAAGTCAGCTTGATAAGCAGACCGAAGATGACATATACGAAGGGGAAGATGGTCAGCAAGAAGATACTGGAGCCGATGAAGTCGAGAGCACGCTTAATGATGCGATTGCCCAACATCGAGAGAGGCTCGTAGTGCAGACTGAAGACGGGTGTGCCATCCATAATGGAAAATGCCATCGTATGCCGCTGATAGTTGAAGGCGTCGGGAATGTGATTGTAGCGGACAAGGTTTTGTGCACACGTCTGCATAATCTTGTTTATCAAGATATTCTGTGAAGACGGGAGCATGCAATAGACTTGGTGCATGCGGTTTTCTTCAATGTAGGCCAGAGCGTCTTCTGGCTTACCCAAGTAGTTCTTCTGAGTTACCTTCGGATGTGGTTCATCAGCAAAGTAGCCCTTGACGATGTAGCCAGTCGTGGCGTCCGTTTCCATCTTCTTGTAGAGTTCGCTGGCAATAT
Source organism: Bacteroidaceae bacterium (assembly GCA_017469525.1). Taxonomy (GTDB): domain Bacteria; phylum Bacteroidota; class Bacteroidia; order Bacteroidales; family Bacteroidaceae; genus Physcousia. The sequence goes on from JAFUGG010000015.1 coordinate 54,053, forward strand.
CAATATTGCCAATGAAGATGACGCTCATTGTGTTGCCGCCTCGTCTGCGATAGAACTTGATATATTGCCTCAACAGCCATCTGTACAGGCTTATGAAAAAGATGATAAACCCATAGAATGGCAGCATGAAGTTCCACGTCATCAGAGGCCAACGGAACACCCACATCACCATGAGGCTCAGTACAACAAAGAGTGTCAGGCTCTTTAATAAGCTACGCAGCAATTGGTCGCCACGAACGAAGCGGTCATGAATGTGATAGCGGCTCTGCAGGTCGCACAGTATATATACCAACGTCATGAGCATCATCAGGCGCTTGTAGTGCGGCGTGGTGATGTTGCCCATCCTTTGATATACGAAGGACATAGTGAGCAGGGCAGCATTCAGTGCCAGCAGCTCGCCAGCCAGGATTATCCAGCGTATGCTGTTATCGGACGTTTTGTTTGCTCTGACCATTATAGATATCCATTAAAAAGTCTCCAGATGTATTGTGATATGCGATAGTATGGATGCCAGAACACCTCGCGGGGATACTGTCCGATGAGTCTCCAGCTCCATCGTGTGCCCCAAGTCAGACGTTCCCATCGGCTCATCTCCGACCAGTTGCCCACGCGGTCGTCGGCATGACCGAAGTTGCCTGCTCGCATCACCTCGCTGAGCAGGAAGCGGCCCCGACGTTCGTCCGGCTCGGTCAACATCTGTCCTGCAGGCATGCCGAACACTTCGCCCAGCACCCACATCAAGGCTCGGCAGAATTCCATAAGCCCAAGGTCGCTTATCACGGGCAAAATCTTCTCCCTCATGCTGTCATCGTCTGGCGTAAGGAGAGCAGAGCAGAGGTAGTAGTAGTCCATCAGCTGCCTGAGCCCTATGCCCTCGTAGAAGAGGTGGCGATAGATGTGGCTCAGCTGGAAGACGAGATTCATCTCGTCGTTGGGGATGTTGACGACTCCCTCGCCAGGCAATTCTATTTGCTTCGTATTCTGAAGTTGCAGGCGATAGTAGCGCTGCATCTTGCGGTCCTTGAAGGGGTCGTAGAGGAAGCTCGGCAGGAAGTGTATCTCGATGGGTGTGTCCTTGCGTACGGGGAATTCCATCTCGATGCGAGTCACCTCCAGTTTAGGGAAGTGGCTGCGAACGTAGTCGGCAATCTTCTTGCGGTCACCGTCGAGCCAGATGTCTATGTCGCCAGGGACACGAAGCATCGGGTCGGGATAGAGCAGGGCATTTCCCTGTCCCTTGAGGATGACATTCCTGTAGCCAAGTTTCTCCCAGCGCTGACTCACCCAGACGGTATCGTGGTTGAGCCTCTTGTTGTCGAGGATAATCTTCTGTACCGAGGCATGCCAGTTGACGAGCAGCTGATGCGGCGGCTTTTGGTCGGCAGAGAGCCTGCTCAGACCATTATAGAGCACTCCGAGAAGCGTCTGTTGCCTTGCCACCTCAAACAGTTCATGCCACTCCTCATCGGAAGGGTTATGACTGAACGCCTCCTGCCGTCCAAGGGCAATACGGATGAGTTCAAAGAAAAGCATCCTTCAATAATTGTTGGATATATTAAATGAAGATATATCGTAAATTGTAAATTGTATATTGTCAAATTGTAAATGTCATTGTGTCTTCCTCGCGACGGGGCTCGAAAGGCCCGTCCTTCGCTTCGAACAGTATCGTGCCTGGTTCCAGACACTCCAGATTGTGCCATACACCTTTGGGAACACTCATGGCACAGGGTTCCGTACCAGCTTTCAGCACGATGCTTTCTGTTAGGTTGCCTTTCTCGTCGTAGAGCCTCTCCTTGACGCTGCCACGAAGCATGATAATCGTTTCGCTTGTAGTCTGATGCCGATGGATAGGCAGCTGAGTGCCAGGTTCCATAGCATTCAGCATCCGCTGGCTCTGGTCGTCGGGCGAAGTCCTGAGGTCAAGATTCATGCGAAGACGTTCACAGGATTTTGCCTTATCGCTAAGCGCATCAAGTAATTCAGTAGTGAGTACCATATGTGGTTTGTAATATGTATTCGTATGAATGTTTGCAACCTCTCGTGTGATGTCTCAAAAATCCACGTGAGGATTTCCCAAAATCCTGCTGTGGATTTCCTCAAATCCTGCTGTGGATTTCCTCAAATCCTCGTGTCGATTTTCAAAAGTCCACCTGTGATGTTTTGGGGAGAGTCTGATGGTTGGTCGTGTCTCAAGCCTTGTTTTTCCTTTCCTTATATATATAATATAGGAACTGGGTATTGCCGATAATGTAGCGTCGCCACATGCGTCGAGGCTCCATGAGCAGGCGATAGAGCCATTCCAGCGAATGCTCCTGCCACCACAGCGGAGCACGCTTCACTGTGCCGGCATAGAAATCGAACACCGCCCCGATGGTACCGCAATGGCAATGGATGTCAAGCTCGTCCCAATGCTTGTAGGTCCAGTTCTCCTGCTTGGGAGCCGTCATGCCAATCCACAGCAAATCAGGGTCAGCCTCATTGATGGCCTTAATCATAGCTTTGTTGTCCTCATCCGAGAATTCAGACTTGTAGGGTGGGGAGTATGTCACGACCTCCAGACAGGGATAATCCTTTGCAGCCCGCTCCCGAATCAGAGAAAGCACCTTCTCGCTCGACCCGAGGAACATCACCTTGCCCTTTTTCATTCTTTCATTCTTGCATTCTTTCATTTTCGAGTTGAGACGTGACATCTCGAAAGAAAACAAGTCCCATCCAGCAATCCTCTCCTTCGGCTGGCTCTTTGCCCTCAACCATCTGCACGCCTTGACGATACCAGCCCCATCAGGCATGAGGTAGTCACATTCGACAAGTGCTTTTTTGAATGTATCATCCTGCTGTGCCACAACATACGAATAGGCATAGATGGTATTAATGAGCACCTTACCTTCAGGAAAGTGAGCCAATTCCTCGCGTGATTGGACAATCGTTAATTCTCGGAGTTTTAGCATACATCAATTGTCAGTAAGCTTTAATTGATTGAGGAAATATAGGACAGAGAGCCTTAATGTCTGTGACGAAAGAATGTGCCAGAAAGGGTGCGGAGTTTATGTCAAAGGATAGATTGAATAGTGTCACTTTGCAAAAGCCTATTTATCTTCTAGTTAAATATGGCAAGTTTGACAAATTTAAATGCCAAAGGAACTCGTTTGGCATATATGTCTGGTCTTCTTAACAATCTGAGCATATACTCTATCCCATGTTCTCTTAACCATTTGGGCGGGCGCTTTAATACTCCGGTTTTAGCATCCAGGGCACCTCCTATTCCGTAAAATACCCCGACATTTATCCGTTTCTTGTATTTTAAAATAAAATGTTCCTTTTTAGGAGACGGCAATGCGATGAAAAGATAGTCAGGAGCTGCGGAAGATATGTTTTCTACTATCTTTTCTTCCTCCTCCTTCTGATAATAGCCGTTTTGCATTCCGACGATACTCATATCTGGATACTCCTTCTGGAGAATGACATGTAATTTGTCAAGTGTGCTTTGCTTTGATCCTAAAAAGAAAACTTTCTGCTTTTTTGTATTGGCAATCTTCAGCAGCTCTTCCATAACATCAGGAGTAGGCATCCTTTTGTCAAGATGATACCCTTTCCGCTTCAGAAAATAAGTTGGCAGAGTGCTGTCAACATTTACTATATCTGAATCCAATATTGCTCTACGTAACAACTCGTCCGTTTGAGCCAATGCTACAGTATCAGCATTAGCCCCCGTCAAATGAATCCCCTTCTTTCCTTCATCAATCCATTTGCTCACTATCTCCGTTATTTCAGAAACAGTAAGCAAATTGTATTTTATGTTCCAGATTCTAACTTCTTTTAAATCCATAATTCTTATTAAGCGAGTTGGTATATCGTGTTTAACTTCTTGATGTATTCCTTAGGATTAAATTGTTCTTCAATTGTCATCCTGGCAGCTTCTGATAACTGAGTTCTAAAAGAATTTTGCTCTTGCAGACGAATAATGGCATTGACTAAACTCTCAATATCATGAACTTTAATAAGTAAGCCATTGATACCATCTTTTACCACTTCAGGAATACTGCCAACGGGGGTCACTACAGGAACAGCACCGTAGCTCATGCTTTCTAAGAGGGATACGGGAAGCCCTTCGAAATATGAAGGTAATATAAAAACGTCTAATGAATTAAGAAACTCTTTTTTTGTATTGCCAGAAATTATCCCATCATATTCAAAGCCGCTACCAAGGTGATTCTTAAATGCGTTGATATATGTCTCTTCCTTGTCCTCAACTCCTGCAATTTTCAGTTTGAAGGGGATTCCTTTTGTAAGTAGGATTTTACTTGCTTCAAGCAATTCCTTCATTCCCTTTGCCTCTGTTATTCTGCCTAAATATCCTATTGTCAAGACTTGTGTGTTTTCAGTTTTAGTGATATTGTCACTTAGTTCTACACAGTTTGGCAATGAATAGACATTTTGAGGAGAGAACCTTAGAGATATGACATCCTTTTCATGTTCGCTGAGAACAATGAATGGCACGTCCCATTGGAATATGTGTTTTAGAACCTTATATAAGACAAAAGGAATATGTGAAGAATTCATATAAACTCCACCATGTACATGAACCACCATTTTTCTTCGCAGTTTTCTTGCTACCCTCATAAAAAAGAAGTCACGAATGATTGCTCCTGGAGATAATGGGAAATTATAGTGAATAACAGCATTGGGATAAGAACGGAGAAGAGACTTCCATGCATTAAGACTATTCCATAAACCAAGGAACCTTTTCAGGCCTCCCGGTTCGGAGTCTCTTTTCCCTAACTCGAAATGGATGTAGTTGCAATCCTTATTGTTGTTTACAATAAAGCTTGAAACAGCAGACACTCCTCCTAAAGAAACAGAAGGGTCTAAATTCGGAGATACGATGATTACATCCATTATGTTAATTTACTACAGCGTTGTATTTGAGAAGATGGATTCCAGTTCTTTTCTCGTATATCTTTCTTCTTCGGGATACAACGCAGATTCGTGTTCCATGATTTGCTCAATCGTCCACTTAAATTTAATAGGCTTGGCCGGCACTCCGCCAACAATACAATATGGGGGAACATCCTTAGTGACAACTGCGCCAGCTCCTATAATTGCTCCCCGCCCAATTGTCACTCCGCAGAGTATGGTCACGTTCCTCCCTATCCAGGCGTCGGATTCTACTACAACATCTTTGTCGTAGCCGCATGGTTTTTCCTGCTCTGTAATTGATCGACCCAAGCGTCCCACTACCATTGCATGGTTTCCCGTGATGACACATAGTCCTTCGCCGACTAACGTATGGGGCTTCAAGATAAAGCGAGCGTTCGTGACCATTAGGTCGGCGTTCCTTAAATCATTATCTTCATATATGAAAACGTTCTTGGGATTGTCAATCCTTAGGGGCGGCATCAGGGTGACATCATCGGCAATATAACCGAATCGACTACGCTTGCAACTTCCAAAATAGTCTCTATACAGAAAATATATACCTCTGATAAATCTGTTGTTTTTCAATTTGGATTTCAAACTCATTTGCATATCTCCTTGTATAAATTGATGTAATCTTCCGTCATCCTATGCAACAGGAATTTCCTTTTGACGGTATTTGCTGCATTCTTTCCCATCTGAGCAAGTTTAATTGGGTCATCAATCAAAGAAGCAATCATGCAGGAAACTGTATCTGAAGTTTGTTCGTTAATGAGCTTTCCATTAATATCGTCTTCAATTATCTCGGGAGTACCACCTTTGTTGGTTGCAATAACAGGAACTCCCCATGCCATTGACTCCATTATAGAGTTGGAAATGCCCTCGCCGTGATTAGAAGTTAATACTGTTAAATCACAAATTTGATATATTTCATCAACATCATCCCTGCGACCAATCATCCTTAGATATTCACGTTCTTTGTCTCTTACTTGGCGATTATAATGTTCCCATTGTGGTCCTTTGCCAACAGCGAGGAATGTTATGTCTTGTCTTCTTTCAATAATTATCTTTGCTGCATCAATAAAACATTGCCAGTCTTTGTTCTGCCAAAAGGAAGCAACCATTGCAACAACATATTTTGTATTGATTGCTAACTGTTCTTTTTTTGACTCGTGATCTACAATATTATTAAATCGTGCTTCATTATAACCATTATATATCAGTACGGATTTAAATGCAGGCGTTTTATATGCCAGAAGTCCTGCTCTAGAGTTTGAAATGATTCTTATACAAACACGATTGCATATAAGATTGACAATTCCTTCGAGACCATTAGGAATATCGCAATCTGCTACGTAGGAAGCCAAGAATTTGAACTTGATAAAAGGTTTTACAAGCAATACGAAACCAGCCGACATCAAGCCCCATGCCTGAACAATATCTGGTTTGAAGCCTTTTATCAGCTTATACATGATACAAATTGTTTGTAATTGTCCCAGTTTTTTGTCCTTTCGACCGAGAATTTCTATCTTAGCTGTTGTGTCATACAATTCATGATATGATACCCCATTGTCAATAACAATAACTTGTATGTCAGTAATACCCATATGGTTTAATCCCTGAATCAATTGCAGGCAGCGACGTTCTTTTCCCCCACCGCCGAAGGTATCAAGTATGTATGATATACGCATACTAAATATACTATTTATTAAATCATGTTAGGGTCGTGCGTACAAGAAAGTTTTTTATTAATTACTCTCTGTGCAGCATTGTTAATAATGAATGCAAGCAATACTCCAACAACTACAACAATTGAATATTCTAAATACCGGCCATAGAATACTGGCGAAGTAATATATGCTGGAATCAGTACAATCAAAATGCCATTAAGGGTGATGTTGGTTAAATAGGATTCAAGTGAGATTTTTCCTAAGAAATGAAGACTTTTGTCAACCCATGATCCTTTTGACCATCTTATCAGCGGTGTTAGAATATATAGTAAGATTGGAACAATAAGACAAAGACATTTCCAGAAGCCGAGGATGATAGATGAGAATATGCTGACAAATAAGAAAAAAGCCATTTTTGTTACAGTTAGTTGTTCCCCTTCTTTACAACTGGGTCCGATTGTTAGTCCTACAATAAAACTTGGGGTCCGGCTAAATGCACTTTGTATATTGTATGGCACACTTGTTGATGATTGGTCTTCAATAGGTATATTACTCAATATCATCAAGGCTATTATTATCCCCAGGGCAATTATCCATCTGTGTTTCCCAATAAGTGCTCTGTATAAAAAGGGTGCAACAAGATATAAAAGAACAATCAATGAAACAAACCATGCTCCCCGATGAAACAGCCAGTACTCAAGAGTACTTAGGCAAAAAATACTATCGCATACAGAATACTCGCCTAAAAGCATAAATACCAAACAGGATGGAATGAAAACCATCAAATAGGGAATATAGATTCTATAAATTCTTCTTTTATAGAAAGACATATAGTCTTCCTTGCTGTTTAGATTGTTTCTGCTTAATGAATAATAGAGTCCTATGCCAGATAAGAACAAAAAAATGTCCACACCGATATTCCCAAAGCAAAACAGATAGCAAAGAGAATCAGGCATGATAACTTTTGACGCGCAAGAATGACAAATGATAATCATTATGGTTGCAATGCCCATCATTTGAGTCCTATAGATACTTAAGTCAGAAAGATTATATGTCATTTTTATTATTAAACATCTGTTGAATTTGTTGAGTATATAAGTGAGATTATTTTTCTCACTCATTTCCTAAGATCTTTCTGATTATACTAATGAGATGGTGCTTGTTCAATCAGAGATTTTAATCTCCCCTTTTTTTAGGAACTTGTTTTCTGGCATGTTAAGCAAAAAGTCCTTCTTTGCTTTTCGGCTCATTTTTTTTGTATCAGTATTATACTGGAGATTCTTTTCAACGTATTCATCAAGTGTGCAAACATACTTTGCGGGGTTACCTGCTACCACGACATTGGATGGGACAGATTTTGTGACGATACTGCCGGCGGCAATCAAGACGTTGTTACCAATGGTGACTCCCGGCATAATCTTTGATCCTGCCCCTACATATACTCTGTCCCCGAGAACGACTTTGCCAAAAAGGTCAAAGTTGGGATATTTGTCTCTGGCAACAAGAGCACCACCATGGGTGTATATTTTTGTGCCTTCGGTCAGCTGGCAAAAATTTCCAATAGATATGAGATATGGTTCAGTGCTCCAAAACCGACTTGCTATTAGATTATGTTCACCCATTTTTACTCCAGCATCCCGAGCTTGCTTTTCAAGTGAAAAAAAGATGCGTTTGAATAGACGTATTATTTTGTGTTTCATTCTTTCCGGCTCAAGGAATATCCAACATGACCTACATAATAAAAGACATATATTGTCCCATTTCTAACGAACAATAGTAGTATCCGTAGAAATAGCATTCAGTAATTTTTGTGTTTCAATGAGTGAATTAAAATGCTTTAATGCGATATCAGCTCCTGTTTTTCCTATTTTTAATGCTTCCTTTGGGTTTTCTATAGCCCATAGTAATTTTTGAGCAAACATTTCTATGTTTGAAGGGGCAGATATAAGGGCAGATATGCCGTCTATAAGAAAATGAGTTATATCACCAACGGAAGTGATGACAATGGGATTTCCTGTTAATAGGTATTCACCCAATTTGGTGGGGAAACCGTATCTTGCTTGTAAATTATCAGGTCTTGCAAGAGCTAATACCTCTGCATCCTTTAGTATTTGTGGCATCTTCTCTGATGGAACGACACCAGTAAACACTATTCTGTCTTCTATGCCAAGGTCTTTGATGAGTTTGAGATTGGTTGAAGTTTCCTTGCGTGAAGGCGTCTTTCCTATAATGTACAGCTTAATGTCGGTGCACTTACTGCATATAATGGCAAAGGCTTTTATGAGCAAATCCACTCCATCCTTATTGTTCGAGGCTGTCCCACAATAGGCAATATACCTTTCTCTGTTTTGCGTTTTCTTAATATCTTGAAACCGGTCGGCATTTACCATCATATTTATAATATGAATCTTTGAAGGATCCATGCCCAAACCCTCATAATACTCTTTGAGCGGCTTGGAGATGACGAATAGACCGCATAGTCTATGTAGAGTTTCTTTAATTCCATTTTCAGATAAGGCTAGCAATGGATTCAAAAAACCAGCGCTCGCATCAGGGTGTTCTGTTCTCTCCGCATATACTTTAACACCTTTAACATTCTCGCACATTTTTGTCAAGAGACTCAGTGAGTATGTATAAACGATGTCACCTTCTTTCAACTTTTTTAGGAATATGCTAATGTATCGGAATAATGTAAGTCTGCGAAATATCCCTCGGTATAACATATAGGGACTCCACAGATATTCTACAGTGATATTTTTGAATTGTGATTGAATCCTGCTGTAATGATTGTCCGGGTGTATATATACTACGGTTGCCTTGATTCCCATTTTGTCGAGTGCATAATAGTATCCCTGCATCCTGTTTTCTAATGCAGTATTAGGACAATATTGAAAGTTTAGGAAATAAATCATGTGCGTTTAACAAAAGTGTGGTAGAATATTGCCATTGAAAAGAAATATACTAATGATGAAGAAATTCTTGTAATGATGGCTCCCCAGATACCGTAGTAGCAAACACCTATAGTGTAGCCAATGAGTGCAATGGTACCTGCAATGAATGCTCCGTTTCGTAGTGGTTTGCCTTGCCCATGAGCACCCAGAAAACGGTTGAATACATCGCCTAGGCCGTGAAATGTAAAGCCAATTGCAAGGAGGCATGCATAAAGCGCGACTTTGGAATATCTTTCATCGTAGAGCAAACCAACAACAGGAAAGATTAAAACAATAAATCCAATCAATGATATAAATGACAAAGAGAACGTTGAAAGGAGAATTTTTCGACTGATGCAGTTCTCATGGGCAAATCGTTTGAAATACGTTGTGCCAATTATGCTTGGTAACATCGCAAGTGGACCTGTTACTGTGAGGGCTAGAGAATAAAACCCCACATTCGTATTGTCAAGAGCAAATATGCCGAGGGTAATGCCTGCGATGTATTGAACAGAGACGTTGGCAAGAGAACCATAATAAACTTGAAGTCCATAAGATTTGTTCTCTTGTCGCAAGGCCTTAAAAGTGTGCTTTAGGTTCTTGAATGATGGTTTGTTGTGCCAGATAATGAAAATCAAAACAAGCAGGGCGATACCATTCTGTAAAATCAGCATAAGCCAGTTTGAAGCGCCAAATTGGAAGTAAACCCAATAGGCAATACCCAAATATATGGTGCTTGGTAGCAATCGAGCAGCGGCAATCGAGTAGATGCTGTTGTCGCCTTGGGCTGACGTGTTCATGTAATTAAGCAACAGAACTGACCCGCAGACAGGAATAACGGTATAGAAGAGCCATGCATAGTCTCGATGCAAAACATAATGATGTATTAAGCCACATGCGACCATACATACCATCATAAGTGCGACTGTCATTCCAAGTATGGTTACCAAGCCTCCTCTTATTTGTGCTGCTTCTTCCTCGCTCTTTGCAATTGCGAGAAGACGACTGCCAGTGACAAAGTATCCAAACAGGAAGATGCTGGACAACATCTGAATGATGTTATTGACATATCGGACATCACCATATTCGCTTGGTGCAAGGTTCCGAGTGTTCAGTATGGACACCAACATGCCTATCAGCACTCCAAAGAGTGTGCTGAAATAAAGGACAACTACTTGCTTTCTGCTTTTGCTAATAATCATCGTTGATGTCTAATTCTTCGAACTCAATATCTTCAGCATCTATTTCATCTTCTTCAAAACAGAAAAGACCATATAACCAGAAAGCAGTAAATATAGGGATACAAAGAATTACGTATGAAACAGATGCTAACAATAAAGCCAATGCAAAAGCAATTTGGCGTTGATACCAAAAGGTTCTGCTTATCTTTATGGATGAGTAGAATAGTATCACATATAGAATTAGGCCGACAAAGATGCCATGTTGGCTTAGTATTTTAACTAGTCCACCAGTTAGGACAAGATTCTTGGAAATTTTTTGTCTGAACCAACTGTGGTCTGTATTTCTGCCATATCCTAATAATGGTTCCTTTTGAAAATTAATCCATTCGAAATAAGCAGATTCAAATCGGTCAATCGAGCCAAGGTACTCGTCGCCTTGTGTTTTTGCATTGTAGTTGATGTTGTGTATTCTTTCGCGTGTAAGTCCTTCATAGTTGGCGTTATCTTGAATCTTATCTCCCATGAAATCAAGAGAAAAGATGGAATATGCTAGTGGCAACGCAATGAAGACGAAAGAGAGTATGCTCTTTGCGTTAAATCCATCCAGCCAATAGATGGCATAAATAAGGATGGTAATACTATATCCAGTGGTGGACATGGTGCTGGCAAGCGCCAATAACAATATGATAATCTTGGTGTTTCTCCAAAATGAGATTCCTTCGCGAGAAAGGTTAATGAGGATTGCCGGTATTAGCATGATTGCGAAACGCCCAGGTTCCCATGAGCAGCCGGCATTACGAATGAGCGAACCTGTCATTTGACCTTTTGCAGGATCCATCCAGTTAAATAGATATAGGACATTGTTACCATACGATGTTTCTGGAAATAAGTGGAAAAATCCGCTTGATGATGGCACGAGTACAGCTATGGTCCAAAATACTAAGCTTATCACAGAAAGGACGACCATAATGTGTTCGAAAATGTGGAAGAGGTCACGGCCATATACGCGAATGTGAATGTAGGCTATGAAGATGGCATAGATCAAGAAGAAATAGTATGATAAGTTGTTTGTGCTGAAATCATGCAACTTGTAGCATATGGCGATTGTCCATGTCCCCATAATACCAATCAGGGCCCATAATTTTGTGTTCCTAAAACTAATGGGATTTCGAATTAGCAATATGAGAGTAAGAACTATCGGGATAAGAAAAGGAACAGGATTGCCAGATAGACCACCGACCATACGGCTCGTATCTGTCGTCATCTGTGCCATATAGATGACCATTACGAACATGTAAAGGTGTTCGTAAACGGGATAAAAGAAATTTTCTTGTATCTTAATCATTCGGTAGTTTGTGACTTTTTATTCTAACTACTTCCCATAATACTCCTTATACCACTTGGCGAAGGCGCGGAGGCCGTGGCGGAGGGGGGTGGAGGGGCGGAAGCCGAAGTCGCGTTCGAGAGGTGTGGTGTCGGCGAAGGTGACGGGCACGTCGCCGGGCTGCATGGGCACAAGTTTCTTGTGCGCCTCGAAGTCGTAGTCGGCGGGGAGGACGCCTGCGCTGATGAGTTCTTCCTGAAGGATGGTGACAAAGTCGAGCAGGTTCTCGGGCGAACTGTTGCCAATGTTATAGACCATATAGGGGACAGCCTCTCCCCGGCCCTCCCCTGAAGGGAAGGGAGTCCCGCTGCAGAAAGTCTTGATTTTCTTCAGAACGTTGTCCAGATCGTTGAGAACCTCTTCATTAGTGAAGCGTAGTTCTGTGTAGCCCAACTCTATGAGGCGTGCCGTGCGGTCTGCATCAGACTTTATATGTTCGAATGAGTTGTGGCATTGTCCATCCACCTCTATGGTTACTTTGTATTCGTTGCAGAAGAAATCTACGATGAAATCTTCGATGATATGTTGTTGACGGAACTTTACTCCTAAGCCGTTAGCCTTGAGGACATTCCACAAAACACTCTCTGCCTCTGTCGGATGCTTTCTCATCTCTTCTGCCCGCTTCCTTAATACTTCATACATCATCGGGTCTGCTGTGTGTATTCCCAAGTCCTTCCCTTTAGGGGAGGATTTAGGAGAGGCTTCTGGTGCGTGTTGCATGACGCGGACAACGCCTTCTACGATGTCATCGACGAAGGTGAAGTCGCGTTTGCAGTTGCCGTAGTTGAATATTTGGATGGTCTTGCCTTCGCGTAGCTTATTGGTAAAGCCGAAGTAGGCCATATCGGGACGACCTGCGGGGCCATAGACGGTGAAGAAGCGGAGGCCAGTGGAGGGTATGTTGTAGAGCTTGCTGTAGGCGTGTGCCAGCAGCTCGTTGCTCTTCTTGGTTGCTGCATAGAGGCTGACGGGATTGTCCACTTTGTCGTCTGTGGAGTAGGGGACTTTCTTGTTCGAGCCATAGACGCTGCTGCTCGAGGCATAGACGAGGTGCTCCACGCCAAAATGCCGACAGGCTTCCAGTATGTTATAGAAGCCGATGAGGTTGCTTTCGATGTATGCATCGGGGTTGGTGATGCTGTATCGCACACCTGCTTGTGCTGCGAGGTTGACCACAACTGCGGGCTTGTAGTCTGCAAAGAGTTTGTCTACGGCTTGCCGATCGGCAATGGAAGCCTTGACGAAGGTCCAGTCGCGGCCGAGGGCTTCTATCTTTGCGAGGCGTTCATATTTGAGGTTGACGTCGTAATAGTCTGTTATGGAATCTATTCCTACGACCTTGATGTCCTTGAATTCCTTGAAGAGCCTCATGACGAGGTTGCTTCCGATGAAGCCTGCGGCACCGGTGACGAGCACGGTCTTGCCTTCAAGCGTGATGTTGTATTCTACCATTGTCTTGTTTGAATTATGCACATACTCTTGGGGCTTTGGATATGTTACAAAGTGCTAATATCCAATCAGTTTCAAAAGATTTGAGAATTTTGCCCCGCAAATATTTCCTCAAAACTGCTTCCATATATTTTTGCAAAGATACGTCTTTTTGTAGTATTATACAAGTATTTGGGCAAGAAAAATGCCTTAGTCCTTAATTATCGATTTAGGCAGAATGAAATACTTATTCTTGCTTTGCCAATGCCCTATGTTTTTGATGAGCCATTCCCATTGGGAATGAGCAATGCTCTGTATAGGAGTCGTCAACGCCACACGTTAAGTTTGCAAAGATGGCACGTTAAGTTTGCAAAGATGGCACGTTAAGTTTGCAAAGATGGCACGTTAAGTTGGACGACTTAACTGCAGTAGTTTGGAGTTACTGCTTCTGCCAGACGCGTACGTAGTCCACTTCCATAGTGAGGGGCAGGGCTGACTCATCGACGCCTGCATAGCCGCCCCAGTCTCCGCCCCATGCCACATTGAGGATGGGATAGAAGGCTTTGTTGAAGGGCCATGTGTCGTTGTTGCCTGTCTTGTCATTCTCGAAGTAGAGCTGCTCTGTGCCGTCCACGTATGTGCGGATGTAGTCTTCTGTCCATTCGAGGGCATAGATGTGGAAGCCGTCCTCTGCTCCTACGCATGTCATGGCGTGTGTCTTCTGTGTGTTGGAGGGGTGGTTATAGGCTTGGCAGTGTATGCTGCTGGATACTACGTTGGCATCTACGCCTACTTCTTCCATGATGTCTATCTCTCCGCACCCTGGCCATGCGCTGCTGCTGACGGGCATCATCCACCATGCGGGCCATGTGCCCTTGCCTTTGGGCAACTTGATGCGAGCCTCGATGTAGCCGTACTTGAAGCCCAGTGTCTTGTTGCCATAGAGGCGGGCACTATAGACTTTGTCGCCTTCCTTGAAGGTGTATATCTTCAGTGTGCCGTCCGAGCATTCGGTCACTCGTCCTCCCTTGGGGCTTTTGGCATTGACATAGGTCTGCAGTTCGTGGTTCACCCATCCTGCATCGGCAGTCTGATAAGTCCAGCGTGCCGTGCTGAGGGTGCGTGTGGAGAACTCGTCGTGCCACACAAGTTTGTAGTCGGGCAGGGGACAGGAATTCAGGTCCTTCGAGGAGTCGTAGTCGGTTTCAGACAGATAGAGCCCGCTGACGTTGACTATCGTGCCAACCTTGTTTCCGCCAAAGTCGAGCACGAGACCCACACGGCTCATGTCCAGCCCTGGCATATCCTTGCGCTCGAAGACGTATTCTTTGTCGGCACTCAGGGGCACTCTCTCCTCGAAGTAATAAAGTTTGTCGTTGCCGTCCTGATAAAGTTTGACGGTTGCCGTAAGTGCCTTGCTGACACGGAGTTTGATGCGGAAGTTGTAGTTCTTGTGTGCGTCTGTTGCCAGCCCGGTGAGGAGGGTCATTTGTGCCTGCCATTGTGCACTGGTGGAACGGCTTAGTGTAACGGTGTAGCTGCCGTTATTCTCGGTATATAAAGGGTCGGCTATCTGTGTCCAACCTGGTGCGTAGTAGAAGCTGAGACTCTTGTCTGTTGTTCTCCAAAGGTTGGGGGTATGGTCGAACGTGATGCTGTCCACGTCGTTCAGGTCATAGAAGATATGTTCATCGCCTTGATAGATGCTCATGCTCTGTGCCATGGCAGACAGGGAGAAGATGGTCATGAAGAGTAGACATTTAATGTGGTTCATGTTGCTGATTGTATTACTGTTGCGTGATAATGTTAATTCTTTACTCCAATTATCTGTGTGGGAGGCAAGGTGGCCCTGCGTTTGTCTGTTTCGGTGACGATGCGGGCTGCCAGCTGCATGAATGCCTGGCCGGTCAGGTTGGCAGGATTTGTGGCTGCGGGGATGCCATTGTCGCCGCTCTCGCAGATGTCCTGTACGACGGGAATCTGTGCCAATAGAGGCAGCTGCATCTGCTCTGCCAGGGCCTTGACGCCTTCTTTCCCGAAGAGGAAGTACTTCTCCTCGGGATGCTGTGCCGGCGTGAACCATGCCATGTTCTCTACCAGTCCGAGGATGGGAACGCCCACCTTCTCGTTCTGATACATGTCGATGCCTTTCCTTGCATCTGCCAGGGCCACCTGCTGAGGCGTGCTGACGATGACGGCCCCGGTGATGGGAATGGTCTGCATAAGCGTCAGATGTATGTCGGACGTGCCTGGAGGTGTGTCGAGGACGAAGTAGTCGAGGTCGCCCCAGTTGGCATCGCCTATGAGTTGCTTCAAGGCGTTGCTGGCCATGCCTCCACGCCACATGATGCCTTGCTCGGGGTTGACGAAGAAGCCGATGCTCAGCACTTTGACGCCATATCGCTCAATGGGGATGATGAGGTCGCGCCCGTTGATGTTCTCACTATAGGGTCGTGCATCTTCCAGTTGGAACATCTTGGGAGCAGAAGGGCCGAAGATGTCGCAGTCGAGCAAGCCCACCTTCATGCCCATCCTTGCCAGGGCCACGGCCAGGTTGACGGCAACGGTGCTCTTGCCTACGCCTCCCTTGCCGCTTGAGACGGCGATGATGTTCCTGACGCCCGGCAAGAGGTCGGGCAGGTCGGGGCGTGGAGCCTGCAGGGCACGCGTCTTGATTTCCACTTCAGCATCTTTCGATGCGTAGGCATGGATGGCTGCTTCGGCTGCTTTCACCACGCTCTTCATGAAGGGGTCCGTGGGCTTGTCGAAGATGAGGGTGAATGAGACGCTGAGACCTGCGATGCGTATGTCGTCGTCCACCATCTTCATTTCCACTATGTTCTTGCCAGTGCCGGGATAGCGAACGGTGGCAAGAGCGTCAAGTATGAGTTGCGGATAGAGGTTCATTTGTGCTTATATATATTATATATAATGTGTAAAAACTGTGTACTTATGTGCATTCATGGTGCAAAATTAGCAAAAATACGAGACTCTTGCAAGCGAATGCTGAGAGAAGTTTACATTACGGCTCAAAATGAATGCTATTGCATCGGCTCATGAATGCTAATACTTTGGCTCATGAATGCTATTGCATTGAGCCATGAATACGCATGCATGTGGAGACATATCTGCATTCTTTGTTCTCATTTTTGCCTTTCGGCTTTCAAGTTTCAACTTTTTATCGTACCTTTGCCCTCGTAAACCTGTAAACACATTAACTGATGAACACAAAAACTAAGGTTATATTGGGCATTGTGGCAGCCCTTGCCTGCCTCGTCATAGGCTTCCTCCTCTATACGATGCACGGGCAGATGCGTGAAAGCAAACAGATGCTCGAACTGGCAGAGATGGATAAGCTTGAGATGGAGAATGAGTATGAGCAGTTTGCCATGCAGTACAACGAGATGAAGACACAAATCAACAATGACTCACTCGTTGCCCAACTGGAGATGGAACAAAAGCGTACCGAGGAGCTGCTCGAAGAGCTGCGTCGGGTGAAGAGTAGCGATGCAGCCGAAATCATGCGACTGAAGAAGGAGCTGGCAACCCTGCGTGAGGTGCTCCGCAGCTATGTCATGCAAATCGACTCGCTCAACCGTATGAACGAAGCCCTGACGCAAGAGAACTCCAACCTCAAGACACAGAACGAGCAGGCTCGCCAGCATATCACCAACCTCTCTACCGAGAACGAGTCGCTCTCCGACAAGGTGGCCATTGCCAGCCAGCTCGACGCAACAGGCATCTATGCCGAGGGACGCAACAAGAAAGGCAAGGCTGCAAAGAAGATAAAGGACGTCAAGAAGTTCGTCATCGGCTTTACCATAGCCCGAAACGTCACCACATCGACCGGCATCCGCAGCCTCTTCGTCCGCATCACCACGCCTACGGGCGACGTCCTCACCAAGGGCGGTACCTTTGCCTACGAGAACCGCCAGCTCGAATACAGCATTCGCAAGGACATCGAATACACAGGCGAGGAACAGAGCGTCACCGTCTATTGGGACGTGACCGAGGCTCTGAGTGCCGGCAACTATCGCGTCGATATCTTTGCCGACGGACATAACATCGGCACCACTCACTTCTCCTTCGACAAGTAAATGGGCAAGGGCAAGCTGGCAAAGTTCGCTGAGATGGCTGCGAACCCACTCGTCGTGGAATGCCCCATGGCAGCTGTCATGCACGAGGAATTCCCGCTTCGGGGAAAGTGGCACGATGAGTTCTTCCACAACCCGAACCCCATCGTGCTCGAACTTGGATGTGGTCGTGGCGAATATACTGTAGGACTGGGCAAGCAATACCCCGACAAGAACTTCATCGGCGTAGATATCAAGGGAGCCCGTATGTGGACAGGCGCAAAGGAAGCCTTACTGACGGGCATGAAGAACATCGGTTTCCTGCGCACGAACATTGAGTTCATACAGCGATTCTTTGCGCCTGACGAGGTCAGCGAGATATGGCTCACCTTCTCAGACCCGCAGATGAAGAAGGTCACGAAGCGTCTCACCAGCACCTACTTCCTCGAGCGATACCGTCAGTTCATGCAGGACGGAGGCCTCGTTCATCTCAAGACAGACTCCAACTTCCTCTTCACCTACACCGAGGAAATGCTGAAGGCAAGCGGCATCGAGCCTGATTTCAAGACACGCAACCTCTACGGCTCGTCCTCCACCAAAGAGGAAGGGAGGCAGGCATCCTCCATTCAGACCTACTACGAAAGCATGTGGCGGGCTCGTGGCATCGACATCAAGTACCTCTGCTTCCGCCTTGGAAAGGACGTTTCACTCGTGGAGCCGGATGTAGAGATACCCCTCGACGAATACCGCTCATACAGTCGTGACAAGCGAAGTGCCCTGGAGAAACACACATAAAATTCAGTTCGGAAGAAAAATTATTGCGGAAAAATTTGCACATATCGAAAGAATGTCTTAACTTTGCAACCGAAATCAGAACTCTGAAAAAGTCTGGTGCGGTAGTTCAGTTTGGTTAGAATACTAGCCTGTCACGCTAGGGGTCGCGAGTTCGAGCCTCGTCCGCACCGCAAAGCAAAAGTGTTTTTCATGGTATTAGATTTTTAAGGTTGAGATTCTTAGTCGTGAGATTGGGAATCTTTTTTTTATTCTTTCTACATAAGCAAGCACATGTCGTTATAAAACTTCTCGTGAGAAAATGGCAGACTTCTCGTGAGAAAAGGGCCAACTTCTCGTGAGAAAATTGCGAATTACTCGTCAGTAGTTTTGCTGTTATGCCTTGGAAACTTGCTGGCGGCTTACGGAAACTATACGTTTCGCAAATTCTTGACGGAGACTTTCGATGTTATTCGGAATAATTTCTTATCTTTGCAAAACTTTTCAGTCTCCAGAACAGAGAAAGAATAAATAGTAAATCGTAAACAAAAAATAGTTAAATGAATAAGCCTCTTTCTTGGATTCCGACGCTCTATCTTGGTGAGTCGTTGCCCTTTGCAGCTGTTATGTTGATGTCGCTTGTCCTCTATCAGGAGATGGGACTGACGGATACACAAATCACACTCTACACAGGTTGGCTCGGCTTGCCGTGGGTGATAAAGCCGTTGTGGTCGCCCATCGTGGACGGCATCAAGACAAAACGTTGGTGGATTCTTGCCATGCAGCTGCTCATCGGTGCGGCGCTCGCTTTGCTGGCCTTTACATTGCCCACCGCCTTTTGGCTGCAATGTTCGCTGGCTCTCTTTATGCTGATTGCCTTCAGCAGCGCTACTCACGACATCTGTGCCGACGGCTTCTACATCCTTGCTCTCGACAACAAGGACCAGGAACTCTATGTCGGCCTGCGCAACACCTTCTATCGCATCGGCATGGTGCTGGGGCAGGGAGGACTTGTCATGCTGGCAGGCCTGTTGCAGAAGAGCGAGATGAGCATCCAACTCTCCTGGAGCATCACCTTCCTTGCCGTCAGCGGCTTGATGCTGATGCTTGCTGCCTATCACCAGAAAGCATTGCCGAAGCCAGAAGGGAATGAAGAGTTAGGAACGCGGACGTCCACATCCGCCAGCCAGATGCAAGATGCAGACGATACTCCCACCAGCCAGATGCGGACGGGAAGTCCACGTTCCCAGGTTGCTGCCGCCAGTATATCTGTTTCTTCCATCTTAGAAGACTTCAAAGCAACTTTCAGAGTCTTCTTCACGAAGCCTCATCTCCTTACTGCTCTTCTTTTCATCCTGCTGTTCCGTTTGCCGGAAGGCTTGCTCACAAAGATAGTACCTCTTTTCCTGAAACGCACCATCGAAGAAGGCGGTTTGGCACTTAGCGACGTGCAATATGGCTTTGTCTATGGCACTTTGGGCGTCATAGGTCTGCTTGGCGGCGGCATCGTGGGAGGCTGGCTTGTCTCGAAGTTTGGCTTGAAGAAGATGCTTTGGCCGTTGGTGCTATGCATCACACTGCCCGACATTGTCTATGTCTGGCTCAGCTTCACGCAGACACAAAGCCTGCCACTCATCGCCACTTGTGTCTTCATCGAACAGGTCGGCTACGGACTTGGCTTCACAACCTATACGCTCTATCTTGTCAGCTTCTCTCATGGCGAGCGAAGCACCTCCGTCTTCTCCTTCTGCACAGCCTTCCAGTACCTCGGAGGTGTCATGCTTCCAGGCATGGTGAGCGGCTGGCTTTCCGACCAGATAGGTGGTTATCAGCCCTTCTTCATCGCTGTAATGGGCTTCTGCCTCGTCACGTTCGCTGTGACGGCACTGCTCCATCTTCCTGAAGAAAATGATAGTATGAAGCAATGAAGAAATGAGATTATGAAGATAACAGGTAATATATCCAAATGGAAGACAATAGATGGAAAGCATCGCTTCTTGCTTTTCATTCTTATATTCTTTCATTCTTTCATTCTCTTGCAGGCTCAGCCTGTAAGCTACTCTCGCGAGGACAGCCTTCGTGTCGTTGAACTCTTGATGAAAGGTGCAAAGGCACCTGCAAATGAACCTCTTACCATCTTCTACGCGAAGCAATTAATGAACCTCCCTTATGTGGCTCATACGTTGGAAATAAAGGACCGCGAAGAGCATCTGGCCATCAACTTGCAAAGCCTTGATTGCACCACGCTTGTCGAGAACTGCTGTGCCCTTGCCCTCACTACCAGTCATGGCAGCAAGAGCTGGAAGGACTACCTCTCATGGCTTCGAAAGTTGCGCTATGACAATGGTAAGATAGACGGTTACAAGAGCCGCAATCATTACTTCAGTCAATGGATTCAGTCGGGCACAAAGCAAGGGCTTGTCAAGGAAATAGAACCTCCTACGAATATTTCTGTCCCGATGAAACTCAGTCTGACTTATATGAGCGAACATACTGATTCCTATCCTTTGTTAAAGGTCAACATGAACGAACGCAAGCTTATTGGCGAGATGGAGATGCGAGCTTCGGGAGCCACCGTTCGCTACATTCCGAAGGGAAGGGTGGGGAATAGCAAGAAGGTGCTGAGTTGCATCAAGGATGGCGACATCATTGCCATAACGACCAAGAAGAAAGGTCTCGACATCAGTCATGTAGGCTTCGCTGTCTGGGGAAAGGATGGTAAGCTACACCTGCTGAATGCCAGCAGTATACACAAGAAGGTTGTGCTCGAACCCATGACGCTCTATGAGTACATGCAGAAGCATTCAAGCCAGACAGGCATCCGTGTGATCAGGCTTCAAACGAACTGACTTTCAATATGCTTTTCCTCAATGACCATATTGCCGACCTGAGCGACGAGCAGACGGAGCGGCTCATTCAGTCTCTTCCTCAATGGCGACGTGAGGAAGCTCTGCGATATAAGCATCAGCAGGGTAGGCGAGAGTGTGCCGTTGGCTATGTGGAGCTTCTGCGTGGGCTTCGAGAATGCTTTGGAATCAAGGAGACGCCTTGCTTTGCATATAACGAGCATGGTAAGCCTTTCATCAAGGAGCATCCAGAAGTTCACTTCAGCATCAGTCATTGCCGTGTGGCAGCAGGTTGTCTCGTCAGCAACAAGCCCTGTGGCTTTGACGTGGAGTATATTCGCAAGGCTAAGCCTGATTTGGTTCGTCACACTATGAATCCGGAGGAGCAGGAAACCATCTTCTCGGCACCTTTTCCCGACATCGCCTTCACACGTCTGTGGACACAGAAAGAGGCTCTGCTGAAGCTGAAAGGCACAGGATTGATAGATAACCTGCATGACGTGCTCTCGGAAGAAGCGTTGCAGTACATATCGTTGAGAACCACTGAGAACCTTTATCTTGGATATATTTTTACTACAGCAATACAATTATGACAAACAGACTCCTTTTCCTCATTGTTTCGTTCCTTCTTTTGCTTCCCATGCAAGCCCAGAAAGTCCCCAATGCAGAGAAGAAATGGGCATGGCTTGGCTTTGAGCGACCTGAAGGCATCAACCCTGTCATTCGTCCCGACACAACCAGCCGTTTCTTCTGCCCGATGTGGAAGCGTGTCGCACAATGGGAGAACAGCGAGACTTTCAATCCTGCTGCCACTATCATCAATGACGGCATTGCCCTTCTCTATCGGGCTGAGGACAACATTGCGAAAGGCATCGGCTCGAGGACTTCGCGCATCGGCTATGCCTTCAGCGAGGATGGCCTTCACTTTCAGCATCACGGGGCTCCTGTCCTCTTCCCCGGAGGCGATGAGTGGACGGAGTTCGACTGCCCCGGAGGTTGTGAAGACCCGCGTGTCTGCATGACAGAAGACGGTCTCTACGTGATGACCTATACTTCGTGGAACCACAAGCTGGCTCGCCTGAGCGTTGCCACAAGTCGTGACCTCGTTCATTGGACGAAGCACGGGCCTATCTTCTCCGACGACCACAAGAGCCAACTGAGCAAAGGCTATTCAAAGTCAGGCTCCATCGTGACGGAGATGAAGAATGGCAGACAGGTCATTGCACGCATTAAGGGCAAATATATGATGTACTGGGGCGAGAACTTCGTCAACATTGCCACCAGCGACGACCTCATCCATTGGACGCCTATGCTGGCTCCTGACGGCAAGCTGCTCCATGTCATGGACACCCGAAGGGGCTACTTCGACAGCCAGCTCGTGGAATGCGGCCCGCCAGCTATCAAGACGAAGAAAGGCATCATGCTCTTCTACAACGGGAAGAACAGAGGAGGGAACGATGGCGACCAGCGCTATGCTTCGGGTGCCTACTGTGCCGGGCAGGCGCTCTTCTCGCTGAAAGACCCCACGAAACTCGTTGACCGGCTGGACGAACCATATTTCTATCCTGAAGACGTCTTCGAGAAGAGCGGACAATATCCAGCCGGAACAGTCTTCACCGAGGGACTTGTGCCGTTTCGTGGCAAATGGTATCTCTTCTATGGATGTGCCGATTCGTTCGTCGGAATGGCTATTTACGACCCTCAGAAAGTCAACAATCGTTAAAAAAGAGACGATTAAGCGCTTTTTCTTGGAAGACATCTTGGCAGAGAACGCAAAAAGTCTTATATTTGCGCCCTGATATGAGAATGCGTCGATTATATTCCTTGCTATTTGCCGCTTGCTTCTTGCTCCTCGGGTCATGCAGCGAGTACACTGCCGTGCTCAAGAGTAGCGACTACGAATACAAGTACGAGGCAGCCAAGGCGCTCTATGCCGACGGTCATTATCGTCAGGCTGCAGAGCTCTTCGGACTCTTGCTTGCCCCGCTGAAGGGCACTTCTTATGGTGAGGAAAGCCTCTATATGCTTGGCGAAAGCAATCTGAAGGCAAAGGACTATGAGTCGGCCGTCTTGTTCTTCAAGAAATACTATCAGCTCTATCCAAAGGGCGCCTACATGGAGATGTCGCGATATAACAGCGGCTATTCACTCTACAAGCAGACACCCGACGTCCGCCTTGACCAGTCGAGCACCATGGAGGCTATCAAGGAGTTCCAGAGTTTCCTTGACTATTGCCCCGAGACAAACCTCAAGGAGCAAGCCCATGCCATCATCTATGAGATGCAGGACAAGCTTGTGGAGAAGGAGTACCTCTCGGCAAAACTATACTTCGACCTGGGTACGTACACGCTCAACAGCGTCTTTGGTGGCAACAACTACGAGGCATGCGTCGTGACGGCACAGAATGCGCTGAAGGACTATCCCTATGCTTCGGCAAAGCTTCGCGAGGAGCTCTCCATCCTTGTCCTTCGGGCTAAGTATGACCTTGCCAAGCAGAGCGTTGATGCAAAGCGGATGGAACGCTTCCGCGATGCCATCGACGAGTTTTATGCCTTCCAGAGCGATTATCCCGAGAGTCAGTACATGAAAGAAGCCCAGGCCATTCACGACTATGCCGAGCGCATCGTGGCGAAAAAAAGCCTCACCTCCGACCCTTCTCCCGACGGGAGAGAGAAAATAACTGAAAAGTAAATAAATAGTAAATTGTAAATAGTCAAATAGTAAATTAATAAGATGGATTACAAAAAGACACAAGCACCCAACGACACTGTGAACCGCGACCCGATGAGTCTTTGCGAAGAGACAGGCAACATCTACGAAAGCGTGGTCATCATTGGCAAGCGCGCCAACCAGATTTCTGCCGACATCAAACAGGAGCTCAGCAAGAAGCTCTCCGAGTTTGCCAGCACACAGGACAACCTGGACGAGGTCTTCGAGAACCGCGAACAGATAGAAATCAGCCGTTACTATGAGAAGCTTCCCAAGGCTACACTGATAGCTACTCAGGAGTTCATCGACGGAAAAATCTACTACCGCAATCCCAGCAAGGAGCAAGCACTGCTCGACTAAGACATGTTACAGCGCATCCAGACCATCTATCTGCTTCTGGCCTTTGCCCTTTGCTTAGGCTGTCTTTGTCTTCCGGTAGCTCATTTCTGGTCGGGCGAGACAGGCATGCTGGCAGAACTATGGGGAGGGTATGAAAGTGTGGACATGTACAACCTCTGGCTCGTCTCGGAAGGCAAGCATTTGTTCTATTTCTGCCCTGTATTGATGGGACTCCTCGTCATTACGACTGGCTTAGTCTTCATCGACATATGGCTCTTCAAGCATCGTTCCTTGCAGATGCGGGTGGCATCATTTTGCATGATACTGTTGGTGTTTTGGTACATTGCCTATGGCATTATCTGCTTCTATTTGCTTAGCCCAACGGTAAATCTTTATAGTCCACGCGTGGCAGCAGCCCTTCCGGCAGCAGCCCTCGTCCTGCTCTATCTTGCCTTCCGAGGCATCCTGAAGGACGAGATGCTGGTCCGCTCATTGGACCGCCTGCGCTAAGGCAGCAGCATACTGGCTGGGAGTCTGCCCAGTCACCTTCACAAATGCACGGCGGAAAGTGCTGATAGAAGCAAAGCCACTTTCCGCCGCAACATATTCATATTTGTATTCCGGATGCTCCCTCATCAGGGGGAGGGCAGCACGTTCTATGCGCAGGTTGTTGATATAGTCGTAGAACGTCATGTTCATCTGCTGGTTCAGGTAGCTACTGATGTAGGTCCGGTTTGTGTTCAAGTCGAGGGCCAGCTCCTTAAGTGTGAGGGTTGGCTTTAGATAGTACTTTTCCTCTTCCATCAGCTTCTCCAGCCCCGCAAAGGGCAATTGTTTCTTCGTCTCAGTCAGAAAGGCCTCACCTTCCTCTCCTTCTTCCTCTCCTTCCAAAGCAGGCCGAGGCGTCTCGATAGGCTGGAAATTCCAACTGTAGTGGAGCATGACGAGCCAGAGCGCAATGATGATGATGTAGTAAACAATGTCGCTTATCACGTTGGAGTAGAGCGATATGAACAGCCACACCAGCTGTCCTATGACGGTGAACAGGAATACGGGTCGCAGCCACGACGCATCAATCTTGTCGATGTTGGAATACTCGTGGCTGATGTACCGGAGATAGCGGTTCATCCTTGTCCACCCTACGATGACCACCGTCCAGGCATAAAACCAAAGGAACACCGAGTAGGCATAGACCACCTCACGCACCGGCCACAGAGCATAACCCACCGTGAACAGCAGGAAGGGCAGTGCGAGCAGCAGAAGCCGACGCCATGTGGTCCAGCCCGGCATCACCACCTCGAACACGAATATCGTGTATGTGATGGCCGACCATCCGTCAATGATGAGTATCCAGTCCAGCACTGGCTGCGTGTACATACCCGGCATGCACACCACCAGGTCCTTGGCGCACCAAACTGCCCACACGGCCATGATGATGCCCAGAACGCTCTGGAAGCGCGTACGCAAAGGCATGAACACCAGTATATGAAGGGCAAAGATGGTGAAGAACGCAGTGGCTGCACCGATGATAAAAGCGGAGAAAATCATGACTTTCAAACATTATTCTGTTGCAAAGATACATAATTATCTGAAATCACACACCGCGGGACACATATTCTGTTCCGTTTTTTACGCATTGACGTTCGATTTTGTAGCAATGAACCCTTGCGTGGTCCCGTCCCGCCTCGGCTGCACT
>JAFUGG010000016.1 GCA_017469525.1 Bacteroidaceae bacterium
CTCTTTGTCCAAAGAGGTAGTGCTCTTTGTCCAAAGAGGTAGTGCTTTTGTGCCAAAGAGGTAGTGCTCACGGACAGCAATAAAAGAAAATCTTAGAAGTCTTAGCGGACAGCAATGATTAAGAATGCGGCTATTGTTCGCCCATACATACAAAAAAAAACTCTTCGGAGGAGTTTTTTCTGCTCTTCGGAGGAATATTTTTCCCTCTTCGGTCGCGTAAAAACTCCTCCGAAGAGGAAAAAGGGGGGCTTAAGCTCTGCGTTCCTTATTGGCAGACAATCTCCTGCGGCTCGGTGGTCGGGCCATCGACCGTGAGGACGCCATTCTCGTCGATGTTGAGTTTGTCCATCAGGACGACGCGTTCGGCGGGATTGCTTGTCATACGACCATGATAGACGCAGTAGCGCTGGCCGTCAGGCATCGTGAGGACCATGTTGTGGCCTGTGCCCATCACCGTGCCGCCGCGGCTCACGTTCTCCTGCAGCACGGGATTGTTCTCGGCCTTCGTGAAGGGACCGAGCGGGTTGTCGGCTGTGGCGTAACCTACGGCATAGTACTGTCCTCCATAATGGTTTGCGCTATACATTATATAATATGTGTCGCCTTCGCGGAACAGGTAGCTGCCTTCCGTCCAACGGCGGTTCACCTCACCATGCGTGGCGCTGCGGCTCTCCCATTCGCTCTGTTTGTCGGAAAGTTTTGTAGGCGGCTGAAGCAGCAGCACAGGTTCGCCGATGACGCCGCTGAAGTCGGGCTTCAGTTCTACACCATACACCCAGCTCTCCTCTATTTCCTGGAAGCTGCCGGCCTTGCGGAGGCTGTCGGCAATCTCGCTCTCCACGGCGTGCTTATAGCAGCAGCGACTGAAGTAGAGGTAGCACTTGTCGGTCTTGTCGTCGAAGTAAACGTTGGCATCGATGATGGGATAGGGTGGATTGAAGACAGGACGGTCGTAGAGGTCCTTGAAGGGGCCAGCCGGCGACTCGCTGACGGCCACGCCAATCTTGAAGTTCTCGCCTTCGTTCGTGGGGTTCTCCCTGTAGTTGGAACTATAGAAGAGATAGTACTTGCCGTCGCGCTCGTAAACCTCCGGTGCCCAGAAGCAATCGACGTTCCACTGGGTGGAGTCGCCGCCCTTATAGACTTGTCCGCAGGAGTCCCAGTCGATGAGGTCGTCGCTCACAAAGGCTTCGAAGCCGTCGCCCAGCGAGGTGCCGTACATGTAGTAACGCCCGTCGCTGGCATGCAGCAGGAAGGGGTCGCCGAACTTCAATGGGATGGGGTTCGTCACGGTGCTTGTCTTCATCTCGGCCTCCTTGCCAGAATTGCAAGCGAGGAAGCATAGGCACAGGAGTGCCGTTAAGAGTTTTGCTTTCATAATTAGTGTTTATAGTCTTCGCTGGTTGTGACTGTTTGCGTGTTCTTCGGGTCGCTGTCGGCTTCGCGGAACCAGTCGCTGTATTCGATGTAGTGCCGCGCGTAGGTTTTGTTCAGGGCTTGAGCCTGTTCGGGGTCAACCTTCTTGATGAACTTGGCAGGCACTCCGCCCCAAAGCTCGCCGTCGCCTATCTGAGTATTGCTCAGCACGAGTGCTCCTGCAGCTACGATGGCGCCCTTTCCCACTACGGCGTGGTCGAGCACTGTTGCGCCCATGCCAACCAATGCACCGTCCTTGACTTCGCAACCATGCAGGGTGACGCAGTGTCCGATGGTCACGTCGTCGCCCAAGATGCAAGGCGCTTTGCCGTTGAGCGTATGGATACATGAGTTGTCTTGGACGTTCGTGCGATTGCCTATCTTGACGAAATGTACGTCGCCACGAATGACGGCATTGAACCAGACGGTGCAGTCGTCGCCCATCTCTACGTCGCCCACTATCACGGCACCCTCGCTGAAGTAGCAATGTTTGCCAAATCGGGGAGCAGGCATCCCCTTGAGTGTCTTTATGATTGCCATGTGGCCTCCTCCATACCTCCCCCTAAAGGGAGAGGCTTTATATTTGTTGTTACTATATTTTCTTGTTTCTGCCAATCTCCCTTCCCTTTAGGGGAGGGTTGGGGAGAGGCTTTCCTTCTCCTCTTCCGTCAAGTAGGGCGAGAGCTCGTCATATACTTTCTTATGATATGTATTGAGGTAAGTAATTTCTTCTGGCGTCATCATGTCCCAGATGACGGGTGTGAGGTCGATTGGGCAAAGCGTGAGGGGTTCGAGATGCAGGAAGCGGCCGAACTCCGTTTCGCCGTCCTCGACGATGAGCATCGTGTTCTCGATGCGCACGCCATGCTTGCCTTGTCGGTAGATGCCGGGCTCGTTGGTGACCGTCATGCCTGCATGCAGCGGGGCAGGCTTCCATGTGTGTCGAATCTGATGAGGCCCTTCGTGCACACACAGATACGAGCCGACGCCGTGACCGGTGCCGTGTCCGTAGTTGATGCCGTGCTGCCACATCGCATAACGTGCCAGGGCATCTATCTGCGTGCCGCTTATTCCGTCGGGGAACCTGGTGAGCGCCAAACGGATATGTCCCTTGAGAACCAAGGTGTAGTCAAGTCGTTCCTCGTCCGTCAAGGGACCGAGCGCGATGGTTCGCGTGATGTCTGTCGTGCCGTCTTGATATTGGGCGCCGCTGTCCAGCAGCAGCAAGCCTTTCGGTTTGAGCACGACATCCGACTCCGGCGTGGCTTCGTAGTGGACGATGGCACCATGCGGTCCGTAGGCAGCAATCGTGTCGAACGAGAGGCCTCGATACAGGTCTTGCTCTGCCCTGAGAGCCGTCAACTTCCTGTCGATGCTGAGTTCTGTCTCCTTTCCTGCTTCTACGGCTGGCTTCAACCAACGCAGGAACCGCACCATCGCCACGCCATCTCGAATCATCGCCCTGCGGAAACCTTCAATTTCAGCATGGTTCTTAATCGATTTCATAGCGGGAATAGGGTCGAAAGCCTTGCTTTCAAAGCTTGGTTTGCCATAAGGAAGAACCTTTACACCTATTCTATTTAGGTAGTTCTTAACGCTGTCATCGAGCTTTTCGCTGTCGATGAAGAGCGTCACATCATCTTGCGTGAGCAAGACATAGCAGACGAAAACGGGGTTGCAATGTACGTCGGAGCCTCGCATATTGAGGAGCCAGGCGATTTCATCCAGTTGGGAGATGACGAGATACTCAGCCTTTTGCTCCCTCATGGCCTGCCGCACGCGCTCAATCTTGCTTTCGGCCGACTCGCCGGCAAACTCCAGAGGCTGAATCTCGACCTTGTTCTTGGGGATGGGCGGGCGGTCTGTCCATAGTTCCTGGGCTGGGTCGAGGTCCGTTCTGAGCTTGATGCCAGCCTTGCCCAACGCAGCTTCCAACTCCTCGATTTCAGTTGCGGTAAAGACTTCGCCGTCGATGCCAACCACTTCCCCTTCTTTGAGTTGCTGACAAAGCCACTCAGTGATGGTCGGCGTCTCTGCCAATCCTTCCTTCATTAAATGGAAGGGTGTGCCACTGAGTTGCTGCTCGGCTGCGATGAAATAACGGCTGTCCGTCCAGAGTGCTGCGTCGGAAAGGGTGACGACAGCTGTTCCGGCACTTCCGTCGAAACCGCTTATCCACTGCCGCGTCTGCCAATGCCGAGGCACATACTCGCCCTGATGCGGGTCTGTGCTGGGGAAGATGAAGGCCTGCAGGCCGTTACGTCGCAGATATTCATGTAGTTCCTTGACTCTTTCTTCTATGCTTGTTGCCATACCTAACGAGGTGGGGAGTTTGCAGGTACATGAACCTGCAAACCATCCATGCTATTGCGTTTATTGAAGGACCACTTTGTGTCCGTTCGTTATGTATATTCCTTTTTGTGGTTTTCCGCTGAGCTGTCGTCCGCTCAGGTCAAAGTATCTGCCATCGGACGATGTGCCGTTAGCGAATGGAGTGCGGATGCCGTCGGGATCCTCATTGAAGTAGGAGCCGTCGTAGTACCATACGGGCAGGTGAGACCTGTCGGGCACGGGGTGTGCATCCTCGTCGAGCGTCTGCGTCCATGCCTGCTTGTCGTCCGTCCTGCCAGCGTTGAGCTGGTAGCAAAGCTTTCCGCTTGCCATGTCGAGCGCGTCTGTGCTGATGGCATCGGCAGGTTTCGTGGCCTCCCACTCCGTTAGGTAGTAGGTGTTGGAGAGTATGGCACGGCCGTTGTTGCGCGAGATGATGTCGCCGCCTTCGGTGCTGATGTTCATATTGCCGAGCATCAGGCAGTTCGAGATGAAACAGGTCTCGGTGGCCCATCCCACGAGTCCGCCGCAGCTGTTGACGCTTTCGCCGTTGATGGAGCCGGCGAAGATGCAGTCTTGCATCTGGCTGATGTTGCTGCCTCCGCTGGTGAGGCCTGCCAGCCCACCGTGGGTGCCGTCGCCGACTATGGTTGCGTTGATGTCGATGTAGCTCTGGCAGCGCAGCAGCGTACCGCCCTTGAGGTTGGCGGCAAAGCCGGCGTACTTGCGGCTGGTGGCAATTGTTCCGCGCAGGATGAGGTCCTTCACTGTGCCAGACAGGTGGCAGAACAGCCCTGCATAGTCAGCGTTGCGGGTCAGGCCGATGGTGATGGTGTGCCCGTTTCCGTCGAAGATTCCTTCGTAGTCCTTGCCTTCGCCAATCATCGTGGTGGGGTAGGCGGTGAAATCTATGTCGTCGGTGAGTACACCGCAGATGTCGGTGTGGCCGTTCTCCACGAGCTGGGCGAAGGCACGGAGCATCTCGGGCGAGCCGATGAGGTAGTATCCTCGTTCGTCGCGAGGCATGCTGTCCATGTCAACGTAGCCGCAGTACTGGCACGTTCCTCCTTGGAACTCGTGCTCGTCCTGCCCGTTGCGCGAGGCGTCGTTGGTGAAGCCGTCGATGGACGTATAGGGCGAGCCGTCACAATGAACACGGGAGAAACAATAAACGATGCCATGCGATGTGTCCGGCACGGGCGTGATGTCCGAGCCAAGCGTCTGCCTCCACGATGTGCTGCCGGGTTGTCTGTCTTCGAGCATGAAGCAAGCCTCGCCGTAGGCCAGTTGGCTTTCCGTCAGCATGAATACGTCAGAGCATCCGTTTGCGGCACCCCAGTCGCCCTGGATATAGTTGTTGACAGAGACGACGTTGTCTGGGTTGCGGGCCAGCACATCGCTGTTGCTCGTGCCAACAGTATAGCTGCTCGTGACGAGGCAGTTCGATATGTGAGTCGTGCCGTCCGCCCATCCCGACACGCCGGCGCAGCAGCTGGTGCTGCTCCCGAGTATGCTTCCGCTGACGAGACACTCGCGGATGACTGTCCCGCTACGCGATACACCGACGATGCCGCCGTGTGTGCCGTCGCCATTCACCGTGCTGGAGATGCTGACACGGCTCTGGCAGCGCTCGATGGTAGCGTTCTCCGTGTTGCCGGCAATGCCGCCGGCATACTTTGCAGAGGTCGTTATGGTGCCCGTCGTGGTGAGGTCGTGGACGTACCCCGATAGGTAGCAGAACAGTCCGGCATGTTCTGCGTTGCGGCGTTGAGCCAGTTTGATGGTGTGCCCCGCCCCGTCGAACTCGCCCTTGTAGGCGCCGCCTGTACCTATCATGACGCCAGGATAGTCCGTGAAATCAATGTCGTCTTTCAGCACGCCGCACAGAGAAAGTTGTCCCGCATTGACCTGCGCCGCAAAGTCCGCCAAGGCTTCTGCCGAAGCAATCTCTACGGTGTCTGGCATCTCGACGTCCTCCTCCTGGTTGATTATCTCGTCGAGCCACGGGATGCGGTTCTCTACGTATTCCTTTATCCACCCCACCTCGACCTCATACGAGCCGCCGGCCCTCGGATTGACCTGTATCAGCTGGTTCAGGATAGGCCATCGCATGAAGTTGAGCCGCTGCGACTGCAAGAGCTCGTTGGCTGTCGAGTCGATATAGGCAGTGAGGCTCTCTGCCGTGACATCCCTTTCCGCCCGTGCCTCGTTCCACATTGCGGCCATAGAGTCGCGCAGAGCTTGGTCGGTGAACAGCCTTTTGAGAAAGGCCGCCGAATTGCCTGCGCCACCCTTGGAGAGCGAGAGGAAGTTGCCGAGATTGTTAATGGGGAAGTAGCGATTGTCGTTGTCGAAGGCATTGTCAAAGTCCCAGACTGGACCGACATGGAAGTGGTCGTCACCTCGTTCCTTGGTCAGGTAGCAGCTCCAGAAAGCGTCGGGATTGCCGGCTAGCTCTTCCGAAAGGAAGTACTGAACAAGGCTCCTCTCGTCGAGCCTCGTGCGGAAACCGACGTCTGGGTCGCTGAAGTTCGAAGACAAAATGCTTGCCTCCATCTGATTAAACTCGCTGCGTATGTATGCAGCCTGCTCCGTTGTGATGTCATCTTCGCCGGGGCTCTTGATGGTAACAGGGTTACCTGCGGCGCTGGTGAACCATGAGACCTCTCGGTCAGCATATCCGTCAAGCTCGAGCAGGTAGCCGCCCGTGAGGAATTCGCCTTCCGTATCGTAGGGTGTCATCTCGGTGATGTCGATACGGTTCCTGTCTACTGTCAGCTGGTCGGTGAGCTGATAGCAGCCACGATACTCGCCGTTGACGATGACATCCACAGGCTTGCTCCACGGCACATAGTCCATGCCGATGCGACGAGCTATCTCGAATGCCACGAGGTTGCGCATCAAGGTCTTGTCGTCATAGTTATTGATGAGTGTCCACTTCCTGGCTTTTGCAGGGGATCGCATCGTCGAACCTTTGAACAAGCGCGACGAGGTGTCGAGTTTGATGCGGTAAGGCTTCTTGGGATGTGCCATCGAAGCGTTGCCTCGAAGACGCGTCGTGCCCGTCTCCTCCTGTATCATTGTGCCGTCGGCATAGATGAAAGTGATGGACGAGGTGATGTCGTTGACCTTGTCATACGGCTCGACATTATCGACAGTCCTGAAGGAAACGGTCGGGAGATTAGTCAGCTGGTAGAACTGCGAGTCGTCGCCCTCTCCTGCATGGCCATAGAACTCAACCTCCGCAACGTTGCATCGTCCATCGGCCGGGCCGACGTAGCGAACGTAGCGGAAGCCTCTCGATACATTCACATCGGCATAGCTCATCTCGCCAATCGTTCCTTCCTTATCTATAATATATAAAGGAACGGCATCCATGAAGTCGGGGCTGTTGGCTCCCTCAAAGATGGCCAGGAGCATTCGCCTTGGTCCGAGACCATCATTGCGAGGCGACCATCCGAGACGCGTGATGATGTGCGGCTCACCGAGGTCAAGGCCTACCCACGTCCTGCTACGTTCATAGGAGGCAAAGAATGTGGAGAGGTCCCCGTCGAAGGCGTTGGCAGCGGTGTTGACCGTCGTGCTTGCCTGCCCTGTCGAATAGTCCACGCTCAGCTCTGTGCCTATGACATTTCCGAGGAGCAACTCGTCTTGAGCGCTCATCCTTGCCGAAAAGCAAGGCGTCATCAAGCAAAGGAGCAGAGCCAGAGGCAATGCTTTGCTTGCCGGAGGGAGTTTTGTCTCTTGCTTCAAACCACAGAATGGGCAGTAATGTGCATCGAAGGGTAGGGGCGAGCCGCATTCCGGGCAAGTGTCTTCCTTGCGTTTCGTCTTATGGTCGTGCACCATCTGTGCGCTGACGATGCCTGTCGGGACAGCCATGATGGTGTAGCCCATCAGCATGACTATCATGCAGAGGACTCTCCCGAGGGTCGTTGCCGGAGCGATGTCGCCGTAGCCCACCGTCGTCATCGTCACGACGGCCCAGTAGATGCTCGTCGGGATGTCGGTGAAGGGAGTGCCCGGGATGTTGCCTTCCACCATATACATGAGGGTTCCCATGCTGATGACCATGATGACCATGAAGAGGAAGAAGACGCCAATCTTCGGGGCGCTGATGATGAGCGAACGCATCAGCAGGTCGCCCTCTTGCAGGAAGCTGAAGAGCTTAAACACGCGGAAGACGCGAATGAGGCGGAAGGTTCGCACTATCATCAGGTAGCGAACGGGACCGAATATCCAGCCGATGTATAGCGGCAAGGTGCTCAGCAGGTCAATGATTCCGAAGAAGCTCAAGGCATACTCGCGTGGCTTGTCGGAACAGTAAAGGCGACAAAGGTACTCGAGCGTAAAGAAGAACGTGAAGACGTACTCCAGTATGGTGAACACCAACTTAGCCGTCGGCGGCATCGTCTGCAGGCTTTCCAGTACGACAACCAGTATGCTTGCGACTATGCAGCAGAGAAGCGTGACATCAAACGTCTTTCCGAGAGGTGTGTCGCTCTGGAAGATGATGACGCGCAACTTCTCCCTAAGCGCTTCATTTCGCATGGCTTTCTGCCAAAACCTTCGGATGGTGTTCATTTCTTTATCAGTGTAGTTGAGTTAAGGCGGTGTCTTGTCTTGCCTGGTTCTCAGAAGAGCGTGTTCTCGATTATCTTGCCCATCTGCCAAACGCAACGTACGTTGAGCTTCTCGTCGAGTATGACAATGTCGGCATCCTTGCCTCGAGCCAATGCGCCCTTTCTGCCAAAGACGCCCATGATGTGTGCCGGCGTTTCGCTTGCCATGCGGACTGCATCCTCCAGAGGCACTTCTGCTTGCTGCACCATGGTGCGGACCAGTCGGTCGGTTGTAGCGATGGATCCTGCCAAGGCACTGCGGTCGGCGAGCTTGCAGACGCCGTCCTCGATGATGACACGGTCGTCGAAAGCCTTTGCGTCCGACGGAGCTGCAGCCACAGCCAAGGCATCCGTGATGAGAGCCATGCGTTCGACGCCCTTAATCTTATAGGCCATGCGGAGGATTGTGGGCGGAACGTGGATGCCGTCGGCAATACATTCGATGGTCATATCGTCAATGAGATAGACGCTTTCGACAGTGCCCTCGTACTTGTAGCCCATTTTGTTGTGGAAGCCAGGCATGGCGTTGTAGAAGTGCGTGACATGGGTGAAGCCTGCTTCGAAAGCGGCTTTCACATCGTCGTACTCAGCGTTGGTATGTGCTATACTTGGCAAGATTCCCTTCTCTGCGCAGTAGCGTCCGAACTGCAAGGCGCCCGGAAGCTCCGGGGCAGCGTCCCATCGTGCCAGACATTCCGACTTTTCCACGATGGGGATGTACTCGTTGGGGTCAGGGTTCTTAATCCATCCCGGTTGCTGTGCCCCTGCTTTTGTGGGGTTGAGGTAGTGTCCCTCGAGGTGCAGGCCGAGGATGGGCGAGTCCTTCTCCTGCATGAGTTTGGCGCAGGTCTGTACTGCTTTCTCAATCATGGGCACCGTACTGCTCGAGAGCGTCGGGAAGATGGCGGTTGTGCCATGCTTTGCGTGAGCGGCAACGGCGGTACGGAACGCTTCGGGCGTACCTTCTTGGAAGTCACGGCCGCCGCCTCCGTGGACGTGCATGTCGATGAATCCTGGCACGACGCACATGCCTTTTGCATCGACGAGGTCCGCTCCGATGACGGCCAAATCGCAGTTCGTAACTTCAAGAATCTTGTTGTCTCTGAGGATGACGCTGCCGTTCTTGAGCCATCCCTGCGGCGTCAAGATTTTGGCATTGATGATTTGTGTTAACATGGGAAGTTAGTTGTTAGATTTATCATTCAGTCGTGTTTCATTTTTTATTTGGGTTTCTCCCCTTTGGGGGAGTTAGTGGGGGGCCACCATGCTGTAGACGACGTCCATGATTTTCTTGCCGATGGCGTCGGCGTCCTCCATTGTGCTGGCTTCGCTATAGACGCGGATGATGGGCTCCGTATTGCTCTTTCGGAGATGCACCCACTTGTCGGGGAAGTCTATTTTGACCCCATCTATGTCGTTCACCTCTTCGTTTGCGTACATTTCCTTGACCTTGGCGAGTATAGCATCGACGTCCGTCTCGGGAGTCAGGTCGATGCGGTTCTTGGCGATGAAGTATGGGGGATATGTGGCACGCAGTTGGCTGGCCGTCATCTGCCTTTTTGCGAGGTAGGTGAGGATGAGTGCGATGCCAACGAGAGCGTCGCGTCCGTAGTGAGCCGCCGGATAGATGACGCCGCCGTTGCCTTCTCCGCCGATGACGGCGCCCGTCTCCTTCATCTTCGTCACGACGTTGACTTCGCCCACGGCTGCAGCGTTGTACTCGCAGCCGTACTTGCGAGTGACGTCACGCAGGGCGCGGGTCGAGCTGAGATTGCTGACCGTGTTGCCCGGCGTATGCTGCAGGATGTAGTCGGCCACCGTGACGAGTGTGTACTCTTCGCCGTACATTGTGCCGTCTTCACAGAAGAGGGCGAGGCGGTCCACATCAGGGTCAACGACAAAAGCGATGTCGTGCTGGCCCTTTTGCATCAGTGCTTTGATGTCGGCGAGGTTCTTCTCGAGCGGTTCCGGATTGTGCTGGAAGTCGCCGGTCGGTTCGGTGAAGAGGCCGGTGACGGTCTTCACGCCGAGCTGTTCGAGCAGTTTCGGCAGGATGACACCGCCGACGCTGTTGACGCTGTCGAAGGCTACGCGGAAGTTTGCCTTCTTGATGGCTTCCACGTCCACCAGGTCGAGTCCGAGCACGAGGTCGATGTGTTTCTGGTCGTAAGTATTGTCCTCGCGGTAAGAACCCATGTGGTCGACGTCAGCGTATTCGAAGTCTTCGGCTTCTGCGATGCGGAGCACCTCGTTGCCTTCCTCTTTGTTGAGGAACTCGCCCTTCTCGTTGAGAAGCTTCAAGGCGTTCCACATGCGTGGATTGTGGCTGGCTGTGATGATGATGCCGCCGCATGCTCCTTCCATGGTGACGGCAATCTCGGTGGTGGGTGTCGTGGCGAGTCCGATGTCAACCACGTCGAAGCCCATTCCCATGAGCGTGCCGCAGACCACGTTCTTCACCATGGGGCCGGAGATGCGGGCGTCTCTGCCGACCACTATCTTGTTGCTTCCGACCTTAGCCTGTCGGCGGATGAGGGTTGCGTAGGCAGATGTGAACTTCACGATGTCGAGGGGATTGAGCGTATCGCCCGTCCTTCCTCCGATGGTTCCTCTGATTCCAGAGATTGATTTGATGAGACTCATGGTTATATACAATTTAATGATTTACGATTGCAAGATTGTTGCGATTTGAGAATCTTACTGTTTATCCACCCTCTGCAAAGGAGAGACAGAGGGGGTTCCAACGTAAGGCCAGCCCTCTTTGTCCCATTGGATGCGGTCGATGAAGAGTGGCCGGCTGCCTTCTCTTCTGCTTCCCGCCACGTGGCAGTGGTAGAAGATGTATTCGTTTCCGTCCTTTGCCTGGAATATCTCTCCGCAGTGGCCGGGGCCGTAGAACTGGTCGCCCTCGTCGCTATGGAGCACTGTGGTGGCAAAGCCTTCCTTCATGAGGTGGCCTTCTTTGTCGACAAAGTCGTCGGTCAGTTTCTTTGCACGGCCCACTTTGAGCTGATAGGTGTGGTCGCCGAAGAAGCCGGAGCTGACGAAGAGGTACCAGTACTTGCCGTGGCGATGCAGGTAGGAGCCCTCGAAGACCTTCGAGCGATTGGGGCATTCCTCAACTTTCAGGCCTGCCACGTGCTCGTACTTCGCTCCTTCCTTCAGGGAGAGCCCGTCCTTCTCGAGCTCCACGCGATGGATGCCACCCACGGAACCGAAGAAGAGCCACACTTTGCCCGTCTTCGGGTCGGTGACGACTTCGGGGTCTATGGTGTCGTGGATGCCTGTCTCTCGGCTGCTTGTGATGATGCCGCGGAACTGAAACTGCCCCGGAGCATACTCCTGCAGGACGCCGATGTTGCTGTCCTCCGCACTGTTGTAGAGCGTCAGGTAGAGGTTTCGCTTGCCTGCGACGGTAGCCACGTCGGGAGCCCAGAAGCGTTGAGCGATGATTTGCATCTTGCCCCACGACTCGATGTCGATGGGAGCAATCTTCGACATCTCCCAATGGAACAGGTCGTCCGAGACGAGGGAGCGCGTCGGGTTCGTGGCGAGGCAGTAGTAGCGGCCGTCATCGGCGAGCCAGACGGTCGGGTCCGGCCAGTTGCCTCGCCAGACGGGATTAGTGACCTCCTGCGTCATGGCTGAGCCCGTCCACAGAAATGCCAGCAAGAGAGAAAGCGTGCGAAACATGATTTGCTATACCTTATTATAATGTAATGGCGTACGTATACGTCTGTATATTTCCGCGCAAAGTTACGGTTTTTTTTCGACATCTGCAAGAAAACGTCCGAAAATAAGGCGAAGTTGGCCTGTCCAGCAGGGTTCGTCGCCATGGAAGGCAGTATGGTTTGTTTGCATCAACATGTAGATGCAATTGCATCTACATGTATGTGCAATTGCATCTACATGTTGATGCAAACTCCCCCCTGTGCTGAATGTGGTATTCCAAAGTGCCGGAACGAGCGTTTTATGTGCCTGAATGTATCATTTTATCACATTTCCTTTGCAGGTTTCGCAGGAAAAGTGTAATTTTGCAGGCAAAAGAAGCAATGTCCATAACCATCATGAAGTACAAATCCAGGCTTTCATCGTTTTGTTTCCTCCTCGTCTCGTTGTTCTGCGCATCGCTCAGCGTCGCCGGTCAGGACGAGTTGAACCCAGTGGCAGACCCAGCGGCTGTCGTCACATCGGGCAATGCCCGCTTCACGGTCCTCACGTCGAAGATGATACGCATCCAGTACAGCCAGACCGCTCAATTCGAGGACCGCGCCACCTTCGCTATTGTGAACCGACGCCTGCCCGTGCCCGAGTTCACCACCGAAACGAGCGACGGCTACCTCTACATACGCACACAAGACCTCGAGCTCCGCTACAAGGAAGGCAGCGAATTCAAGGCTGCTGACAAGAAACCCGATAACCTGATGATAACCTTCCAGATGAACGGACGCACCGTCACGTGGTATCCCGGCAAGGACGACAAGCTGAATCTGCTGGGCACCTGCCGCACGCTCGACCAGGCATGG
Organism: Bacteroidaceae bacterium; assembly: GCA_017469525.1. Classification (GTDB taxonomy): domain Bacteria; phylum Bacteroidota; class Bacteroidia; order Bacteroidales; family Bacteroidaceae; genus Physcousia. The sequence continues at coordinate 12,896 of JAFUGG010000016.1, forward strand.
GGCGACAATAAGCGGGGCAACCTGGAGAAAGGACTCCTCTCGAGAGCCGGATGGAGCATCATAGACGAGAGCCCGGCCACGACCAGAGGCGATGGCAGTACCACATACGCCTTCGAACCGAAGGAGGAAGGCATCACCTGGTGGGCAAACCCCGTGGACAAGGCAGCCATCGACTGGTATTTCCTCGGCTACGGACACGACTACAAGGGGTGCCTCGGCGATTTCATCAAGGTGGGCGGACGCGTGCCTCTGCCTCCCAAATACATCCTCGGCTACTGGTACAGCCGCTATTGGGCGTACACGCAGGCCGAGTTCCAGCAGATAGTCCGCGATGTGGAAAACAACGACATCCCGATGGATGTGCTCATCATGGACATGGACTGGCACAAGAGCGGCTGGACAGGCTGGAGCTGGAACACCAGTCGCATCCCCAATCCCAAGTCGCTCATTAACTACATGCATAATCATGGACTCAGGACAGCCCTCAACCTCCATCCCTCCGACGGCGTGGGAACCCATGAGGACTACTACACGGCGATGGCCAGCGACCTGGGCGACACCTCCGGCGGAACCATTCTCTGGAAGGTGGAGGACTACGATTTCATGCAAGCTTTCTTCAAGGACATCATCCGACCCCATGAGCAGGAAGGCGTCGACTTCTGGTGGCTCGACTGGCAGCAGGCACTCACCGTAGGCAAGCACGGACAGGAGAAGAACTACACGCCCGCCGAAGGCTCCGAAACCTTGGGCGAGACCTTCTGGTGCAACCATACGTTCTTCGAGGACATGCAGAAGAACCGTCCCGACCTCCGTCCCGTCATCTATCACCGATGGGGAGGCCTCGGCTCGCATCGCTACCCCATCTGTTTCTCCGGAGACGCATGGGCCGCATGGTCGATGCTTGGGTATGAAATCTTCTTCACAAGCAATGCCAGCAACGTCCTCTATGCCTATTGGGGACACGACCTCGGCGGTCATCAGGGCGGCAACAACGACCCGGAACTCCTGCTCCGCTGGCTTCAGTTCGGTGCCTATACACCCATCTTCCGCACACACGCCACCAATGACAGTAAGTTGGAACGCCGCATCTGGAAGTACAGCAACTTCCAACAGCTCAGGGAGGCAGTCCGTCTGCGCTATCAGTTATTCCCCTATATCTATACAGCCGCAAGGCAGACCTACGACACAGGCATCGGCATGAACCGACCCCTCTATTATGATTATCCCGAAGAGAGCAATGCCTACACCTATGAAGACGAATATATGTTCGGCGACGACATGCTCGTTGCCCCCATCTACACGCCCTCGCAGAACGGCTACAGCGGCCGCATGATATGGTTCCCCGTCGGGAAATGGTGGGACGTCACAAGGTCGCGGCTCGTCAGCGGCAACCAAGCCTACTACAGCACCTACACCCTCGACGACTTCCCCGTCTTCTATCGTGCCGGAAGCATTATTCCCTTCTATCCCGTCCGCCGTACTGTCGTGAACGACCCGGGCGAGATTATCCTCAAGGTTGTGCCTGGTGCAAGCGGCACAGGCAAGATGTATGAAGACCGGGGCGAAGGGCAGGAATACAAGACAGATGCCTGGACGATGACAAACTTCGTGCAGAACCGCTCGGAGAATAACGTCTCTCTGACCATCGGCCGACGCAATGGCAGCTTCGAAGGAATGCCGACAGAAAGGAAATGGACCGTTCAGTTCCTCGGCACGCCAGCCTCCTTCATCCGCGAAGGCATAACAGTCAATGGCAATCCTGTCCCTGATGCAGACGTCGCATACGACGAGGAGACTAAGACGCTCACCATAACCGTCAGCACGAACAACCTTTCTGCTCCCATCACCATCAACGTTCCGCTAAGCGAAATGGCATAAGAAAGGTTGAAAAGGTAAAGAAATAAAAAGTTAAAGAGATTATACAGTTATGTTATAACCATAAACGGAAATTCACATGAAAACATATTCTACATTGTTATATTATTTAGTGTTTTACCTTTTCACCTTTTTACCTTCTCACCCTTTAATGGCCCAGACTCGTCTCTACATACGAGGCTCTGCAGTGCCCGGCGGCGTACAGCAGCTGACACGCTTCTCGACAAATGTGACCGGCAAATATTCCTTCAAGTTCCACGGCAAGCTGCTCCCTGGCGACCTTTATATCACAACGACCGACACCCCAAGGTCCTCCTCCCGCTACTACGCACCGAAGCTTGTCGACACAAACATCGTGACTGACCAGGCAGATTATGTCTCCAAGACAGACAGTACAGGAGCCGAGTGGACAGTCCTCTTCGAAGCAGACAACTACCGCTTCACCGTTGATGTCACAAGCAAGCAGGTTACGGGCGAACTCTTTGCCCGATGGTACGAAGCATGGATATGCGGCGGCTGCGTCGAGGACGAGCAAGGCAAAGGCATCTCTGGGCAGGAAGGCCATTGGCAGATAACAGCCGGCAAGCAAATGGAACAAAGCCAAAGCAACCCCAACGTCTTCGAATGGATAGGACTCTTGAAAGCTTATACCTACAACGATGAACCCAAGCGCTTCAAGATTAATGGACAGTACGGCTGGAGCCCCAAAGTGCTTCACCCCTTCACACAGGATGCATCCATCCTCACGGCAAAGCAAGTGTGGTACAATGGCTCGCAGGACTACAAATGGGCCATCAGCAAGGATGGCTACTACCGCATCAAGATTAATGTCTTCGAGGAAACCATCGAAGCCGAATATCTTGGGACGGAAGAGAACCCCGATGGCATCGATTCTGTGAATGAAGAATTAAGAGTGAAGGATGAAGAATTTATACTTTCTGGCTGGTACACTCTCGACGGGCGCCGCCTCGACGGCCGTCCTGCACAGAAGGGAATCTATGTCTCCGACGGCAAGAAGGTAGTGATTCGCTGAGGAAACCCTCACTTCACCCTCTTCCCGTCGATGGAATAGGTTTCATTATTCTTTATGATGTAGAGGTGCCCAGCTAGGATGACCTTGCGTGTATCAACCTTTTGTTTGTCCGATGCCAAGTCTGTTATTCTGTCGGGGTCGAACGAGAAGTATTCGTCAAGGAGAAGAATACGTTCTTTTATCCAATTTTCAATTCTTTCTTGACTATCGACCTGTCCTATCTGTTTATAGGGTCGTACTCCTTTTGTGGTGCCAGTCGCAGTCCAAATACGATATGCGACCTTGCACCTGTCACCGGTGTGATAGGTTGAGTCTGGCGAGTAGGTCGGATAACTGCCATAGTTCTCCCAGTTGTCTTCTGTTTCCCAATTAGGATTTACAACTGTTTCGATGAAACATGGACTGTTCCCCCATTTCGTGTGTTCCATCTCATATCCCTCCTCCCCAATCCTTTCTGCCCAGTTCCTAAAGTACTGAGAGTACCTGTCTCCGTCAATAAGTTTTTTTACTCGCAATTCAATGTAACGGTTCTTAATGTTTTCGAAGAAATACTCTAAGAAAAGTTTTTGTATGCCTGCATTTACGGGGAACTGGTAGAAATGGCTGCAATAGAGAGAGTTCCATTCAGGAGGGAAAATAATAGTGCCAGAGTCATGATGCCCGAATGTACAATCCAAGTCATATGGCTCGACGTACCATTTGACACCATCATAAGTGAACCATTGCCAGTTCTTCCAATGGCCATCGTAGTTGTTGGTAACCAGCGAATGCACAATGTAGTCAGTAAAACCTTGGGTGTCAAAACAATTAGAGAATTCTGTCTTAATAGTTTCAGGGACAGATCCTGCAGAAACCAGTTTCATCAAGTTTGCATAATAATTGCTGAGGGCAATTAAGGATTTCTTAACCTGATTTGTGATGAGGTGGTTTTCGTTATTAGGGTCAAAATAAGGCATGGAGTTGTCAATGAGCTCTAAGGGGGCATCACCATCATAGACTTTGTATTGTGGAGTGTAATTACCAGGCAGTTGTTCTTCTGTTGCAATGCTGTATAATATTTTTGGTGTTCTTACATCAAATTTGCTCCAGTCGATGTTTCCCTTAAAGATTGTGTTGTCTGCCAATAAGCCATCAATATGAATATGTTGTGCATTATCCTTTTCTTGTCCCATGTTTTTGTGGTTCTTTTTTAGTGACCACACATACAATCCATAAAACTGGCAATTAAGATAGACATAGCATGGAAACCCGTTGGGGTGGCACATTGCTTTATCGGAAGCTGTGGTAACTCCAGCCCGCTGCCAGGGTAGGGGCTGTTCTCTGTCAGAGACGATGTCATCATAGATGTCGTATGCGATTTTCCCTGCTCCGCGGAAATAATCCGTGTAATAGGCTTTCAGATGGAACTCATCCTGTTTAACCCAATCCCCCCATGTGATGTCTGTTGTTTTACCATTTCCCCACGAGGTTTCATAAAACTCGATAGAGATATTTTTCTTTGGATAGGCTAATGAAGAGTTCCCCTGAGCATTCAGTATTACACGCTTCTTGAAATAATTTCCATTGCCGTCATAACATTCCAGCCAAGCATGCAAGTTCTGTGTCTTGCTGGTTGGCATTTTGTCTATTCCTGTGATGTTTACATATGCACAATATGGTTCGGCAAGTTCTATTTTTTGCTTTCCGGACAGGTCTCTTGCTGTTGTCGCCTCATACCCATATTTGTCTAGGATGTATTGGTAAGTGTTGTCGGCAAGCAAAGGAGCAGACTGATACACAAGCGCTAAAAGCAATGTCGTATATATCTTTTTCATAAGTTCTGTATGATATAATCATGTTACAAAGATAAACATATTTCCACACTTTACCTCCCTCCTTGTGTTAAAATATATTAAAAAGGGCCGATATTGTAAAGAAATTTCCGGGATGCATGCGATTTAAGCGCGTTTTTTTACCTTTCCGGCACTTTTGTCCACTCGAGCCAAGAAAATGGCTTAAATCGAATTGCCGCTGATAGTCAGTGTGTTACAAATGCGATTTTTGCCCATCTCCTGCGAGAAAACAACGACGATGCGTGGTTTGGGGTAGGAAAAAGGTGTTTTGGGTTGCAAAATCGCTGTAGAGAATTTGCCAAGGAACTATAGGGGATTTACCAAGGCAATACAATACTTTGGCGAAATCACTATAGTACCTTGGCTGGTGCTTTATTCTTCGTCGGTCAATCCGCTGTGGTTTGTCGGTAAAAAAATGTAAAGATTTTTTACAGGAGAAGGCTTCTATCCGTGGCGGGCAAATATGCGCCTGAGCTTGCTGTCGTAGATGAAAGATACCAGGGATGCTGGCATGAGACGGAAGCACATGCGCATGAAGGAATAGATGTACTTGTAGCTGAACCTGCCGTAAAGTCTGCTTATGCCGTCGTTATATGCAAGAAATTCGCTCCAGGCTTTCTCGCGAGACCTCCGTTGCAAGACAGAGGGATTGCGCCGGAATTCCAGCAAGACATCCTGCAGGCTGTTTATCACCCGCCCGCCTGCAGCTGCGTCGTACCACATCGTCACATCCTCGCAGATATGATATTTGCTGCTGTATCTGTAGCCAGCCTCGAAGAAGGACGAGCGATACATCACCGTAGGATGGGCCAGGGGCGATGCCTTGTACATCGTGCATAGTACTTCCTGCATCGTGGCAGGGTAACGCTGGATGGCCGAGAGAGTGCCCTCGTCGTTGAACTCACGTATGGACCCTCCCAGTATGTCCACCTCGGGGTGCTCGTCCATGTATTGCTCCTGAAGCAAGAATCTATCGGGGAGGCTGATGTCATCGCTGTCCATGCGAGCGACGAGGTCGCCGTGAGCCGCACCGATGGCATCGTTCAGGGCTGCTGCCAGACCTCCATTCACAGGTTTCTCTATGACGGCGAGCTTGCTGCCCAGTTTCTTTTCCCATGTCTCTATCACGTCATAGAGTTCCTTCGTCAATGGTCCGTCCTCCACCAGGACAATCTCGTCGGGCTTACGCTTCTGGTCGTCCCAGATGCTTTTCAGTGCCCTGTCGAGATACGCCGGCTTCTCGCACTTGTATGTGGATATGATGACAGAGATGTAATGTTCTTTCATGCTTCCTCCTTCCTGTATCTTATTTTTCTTATCCAGTCGATGCCTGTCAGGCGGAGTGCCTTCTTGACGGTCTGCGTGCATACGAGGAAGGCGTAGAAGGTGTATGCCTGAAGCCTCGAGCCACCGTTTCCGCGGATGAGGGCCACATACTCTTTTCTCTTCTTGAAGATGCTTTCGTTGGTGGCGCCCCCCAGACGGAACACGGAGACCACTTCCGGCACATGCTTGAATCTCATTTCTGCCGAGGTGGCCCTCATGAGTAAGTCGAGATCCATGGTGTAGTGAAGTGACGTGTTGTAGCCGCCCAGCCGCTGGTATGCCTGCCTTGTGACGAACACGCCCTGATGCCCAGGCCTGCGGAAGAAAGGCATGAGGGGGAAGTGGGTTGACGGGTGTTGTATGCGCTTCTCGCCAGTCCTCGTGTCCAGCAAAAGGAGGTCGCAGCTGTAGATGTCCGTCTCCTCGTCATAGTATGCAGCCACCTTCTCCAAGGCTCCAGGCAATAGCTGGTCATCGGAATTGATGCATACGATGAGCTCGCCTGTGCTGTGCGCAATACCTTTGTTGAAGGCATCGCTGATGCCGCGGTCAGGTTCGGAGACATAGAATGAGATGTGGCTGCGGTATCTGTCGATGATGCGCTGCGTGCCGTCGGTGGAGCATCCGTCGATGACGACGTACTCCATGTTCTTGTAGTCCTGTGCGGTTACGCTCTTGAGCGTTTCCTCTATCGTGGCAGAACTGTTGTAGGATATGGTGATGACGGTAATCCTTGGGATGGTCATAGGTAGGTCAGTATTTGTTGAAAAGTAGATTGATCCAAAAGAGCAACTGTGTTGTGCGGTCTGCGCAGCGCAGGCTCCTGGATGTAAGCATTCTTAATCTTTTGCCCACACTCGTCTTTCCCTCGAGGAAGAGCGTGAGCAATGCAGCGTTGGGAGCGGTGAGTTTGTCGTGGTAGCCATTGGAGAGCTCACGGGCCTGCAGGTATCGTTCGTCGTTCTTGGCGGTAAACCTTCTGAACCGCTTCTTCCACTCGTATGCGGCTCCCTGTCCAAGCCCCACAGTGTTGTCGCCGTGTTGTCTGTAGAGTATATGTGGACGGGTGTCGAAGTGGAGGAAGGCACCTATGCCGAGTGCAATGGAGTAAATCCAGATGTCGTGCATAGGCATTATCTCGGGCAAGAAATTGCCAACGGCCTCACGCATGCGGTGGTTCATCACCATAGTACAACCTCCTATGAACTTGTATATGAGCGACTCCCCAAATGTCAACTTAGGGTGTATTATGACGCTTGGTATATTGTTCAGCCGGGCATCGACGAGCTGTGTCTGCGAGAAATACAGTGCCGGCTCGCTTTCGTGACCTTCCAACGAGGTAATGGCGGCGAAAAGCTTGTCGTCCATCCATTTGTCATCCTGGTCAGAGAATGCGTAGAAGTCGCTTGCAGGAGCATTTTGCAGCAGATGCATGAAACTGCGTGCCGGGCCGAGATTGTTACCGCAGTAGTAGTCGAGCCGCCCGGATTCCTTATACTCGTCGAGTATCGTCAGGGTTGCATCGGTTGAACCGTCGTCCCTGACAAGAAGACTTACCTCCACGCCCCGCTGCCCAAGGATGCTGTCTATCTGCTCCCTTAGGTATTTCTCCCCATTGTAAGTTGACATCAAAACGAGTACTTTCATGTATCAATTCGTAGTTAACTATGCACGATTCCAGATTTTAAGTAGGCCTTCAGGTAGCGGAGTGTGCGTTGCCTGATGGTATGCGAGAGGGTAGGCCGCAGCGTCGTTACTGTCAGGGCAAGAGTGTCCGTCCAACTGTCCCTTGGATAGGCAGCGGCACATTGCAGGTATATGCAGAAGCGGTGGAACACCTTCTCTGGGTCAGTGTCAAGGCCTGAGTAGCTCTGTTGGCATACGAGGTCTGGCATGACGTAGAAGGTATTGTAGTGCTTGCGGTATTTCTCGATGAAACGTATGTCTGAGAAGTCAAGCCACACCGGTTCGTCATATCCGCCTGCCTTTATGAAAGACTTGACGCTGACAAGTAGTCCGCTGTTGATGGGGCAGGCATCCTTGAAAGCTACGGTGCCCGTGGGCGTGGAGTTCTGGAGGTGCGATGTCTTCATCCTGTAGTGCGTTGGCGAGAGGTACTTGCCGCCATTCACCATGTGTCGCGGTGCAATCATGTCTGTCTCGGGATGAGTGGCCATGGCACTCTCATACTTGTCTATGGCATCGGGCGGGAACGTTGTGTCCTGGTCGAGCAGGAGCAACCATTCGTAGCCTTTTGTTTCCGCATAGCGGCAGGCGGTGTTATAGGCGCGACCAAGTCCGCCGTTCGACGGGTCGTGGACATAATGTGCTATGCCCTGAGGAGGCGTATGGGGCGAGGGCGAGTTGTCGTAGATGAACAGATGTTGCAACTGGTCTTCCCTACCAGCAAACAGGGTCCGCATGGCCTCTGCTTCTGCAGCTTCCCTGCCATATATCACCAATATGTATAGAACCGACGGCATTTGCTGTTGTCTTTTTGTCCCTTTATTTGTCCCTCATGATAAGTATGTCTCCGGCAGTGAGTGTGTAGGCAGATTTCACCAGCTCGGCTTTCATGTCCTTGCGGATGCGCACAAGATGGTCACTTGGGCGAATCTTTACTGTCACATCCTTGTCTGCGCTCTTGTTGACGTAGCATGTGTAGCTCTTTCCTTCTTTTGTGAAGTGCGACACGACGACTTCGCCATTGATGCATTTCCTATGTTCAATGCCTGTCACTTTGCTTTGCCAGAAGAGGCTTGCTACAGGTTTCAACTCAGCGTTCATCTTCTTCACGACCTTATAAGTCTTGCCCTTCTTTCCGTTGCGAAGCAGAGGACCGTCGTGGAAGTCGTAGCTCTTGGTCGGTTCAGGAGTGGCATAGGAGAAATAGCTGATGGCTTGTGCTCCATATGCAAGGTTGACGTAGCATTGCAGTCGCAGATGGGCGAGGGTAGGCATCGGATAGGGTCCGTGTGGCACGCAGAGGATGTAGGCCCAAAATGGTTTTCCCGTGCGAAGGCTCTCACCGCGGATGTCATCAAGGGTGGCATACCATTGGCTACCGGCCACCTTCCCTCCTTTTCTCACCGGGTAGAAATCGTAGGAGATTTGTGGCTGTTCGATCTTAGAGAAGGCTTTGATATACTCAGGATACTTTTTAACCCCGATATCATCGAGCAGCCACTGGCCTGCGTTGGGGAAGAGGTTGATGTAGCACTGCCCTTCAGGATGTAGCCTGGATATGCGCTTCTGCAGGTCGTTCAGTTCTTGCCATCGCTTCATCTTCGGTTCGTCAGCCAGAATGTACTGCCAAAGGGCAGGATGGTCCTTGATATGTGGCACTATGGTCTCCGGCCGCCTTTCTATTTCCACATTGAAGATGAGCACTTTCAGCCCGTTGGCTTCAGCCGCGTTGAGTGCCTTGTAGATGTTCGGAGTGGATTTGGGCCATACCATTATGGCATTGAAGCCGGCCTTTCGTATATCATTGAAACGTGTGTGGTCATAAAGTTCTGTAGGCAGAATATCGGCAATGATGGGGAATCCCTGTGGCTCGCTGGCCTTAGTTATGTGCAGAGATAAGATGCTTAGAACAATCAGTAAGATTCGTGCCTTCATATCTATTCTATGGGAATGTTAGGTTCAGTGGAAATATATCTCGTTTATCATATGCACGATATAATGGGTGAGGCAGAAGGCCGCCAGTCCTATACGGGCCACATAGCGAGGCCGTATGATGTAGAGCAGACAGGTGAAGGAGAGTGTGTTGAATATGCCAAAAAGGTCATGGAGGCGTTTGCCCAGTACTTCGATGTCGGCAAAAAGGATGAGAAAGCCCATCTCGAGGGCGAGCACTTTGATGAGTATTGGGGCATAGCGGCAGTGGCGGTGGATAGTATCGTAGAAAAAGATGAAGATGTAGAGCATGATGAATTCAGCCATAAACGCAATCTGCTTATAGGGCACATATTTCACGTCGGCTCCGGTTTCACTGACTTCCCTATAGTGGTCAAGTTTTCCTTCAATTGCTTCTCCTGGGATAAGGCTAAAAGCACCGAAACCAGCTATATAGAGCAGTATGCAGATGGGTATGCTAAGGCCGAGAATCCATTTCCAGTACTTACCAATCTCCATGTTTCCTACAAACAGGATTGGCAGGAAGGCCAAGCTGGAATAGTGGAACAGTGCAGCGACAATCAGTAGAGCTGCAGCTTTGAAGTATTGCCGTTTTTCCAGAGGGATGATTGTCCAAAAGAGAAATGCAGTGGCTACGCCGCAACGTATCTGTACGACATCCTGCATGGGATAGTAGATGCCCACATAGACTATCATGGCGGTGAAGACGAAGGGGGTGAGTTTCCAGAGAAGTGTCAGTTTGATGGGTATAGCTATCAAGGCATAGGTAAGGAACATAGCGATGACACCGAAACCCAACGAGAGGTAAAGCCGGCTGAGATATATGTAGGTGGGCTCCGTCATGGTCTCGATGAGGATGTTGTCATGGAAATAGAAGAATTTCTCGTAGTTGGCGGCATCTGCTGTTGTCATGGGCTTGAAGGTGGAAATGCAGATGAGGGCGATGGCGATGGAGAAGAGTAGAATGAGTTTTTGCCATGCGGGCATGTGGTCCTCCATAAGGGAAAGGACTACAACGATAGCGAATATGGATAGAATGAGTATATCCATGATTATTAACCAATGCTGTCACCCCTCCAGCTATTGTCTGTACAGATGATATAAACAGAGCAGAAGAAACATACAAGAAAAATCAAGGCAAATGTGATGAGTGCTCGTCTTGGTCCTGCTGGCTTTTGTGGTACAGAGGCTCCTTGCAGGACTGTAATTACAGGAGTGACTTCCTGTAATTTCGCTTTTGCAGCTTCCAATTTTTGAGAGGCAGCGGAAAAAGTCTGATATTTCATTCTCTGCTCATTGTTCAGTGCTTCCAACTGTGCCTTCGCTGTCTCGTTGATGATGTCCCAATTGGCATCTACTGCTGCAACATACCGTCTGTTACTTACTTCGTATTCATCTCTCGTCTGTGAGTAGATAAGTTGTGCATACTCCAAGTCATTGCGGGCTTTCTTGGTGCGATAGTCCAGAATGAAGTCCTGCAACTTGTTGCTGACAGTGTCGGCGATTAGTGCGCAGACCAATGGGTCAAAGTCGTTAACTATGACGGAGATAACTCCAGTTTTCTTATCATAACTGTATTGTATCTTTCCGCCTATAACTGCAGCAATTTCGTTTTGTTTTTTTGTCAGCAGAAAGCTGGGGGAATAGGTTTTTCCTTCTGCTCCAGAGGTGTTTACTTCAGCTTTCTTGGGCTTCACCATCTTTTTAAGCTTTCCCCATAGCTTCATATACCATGAATTCTTGTTGTGCTTCTGCAAGTAGTCGTAGTAGGTTGTATTAATGGAGCCGTCAAGAGTGGTAATCTCAACAGGGAACATTGACACGATGAAGTCCTTTGATTGCATCAAGTCAGGGTACAAGTTGGGCGAGATTGCGTCGCTTGTAGATTGTGTCTCCCCAAAACCGAAAGAACTCAGTATGGAGTTCATTCCTCCACTGCCCGATTCTGGAGCCAGCATGACTTGACAGCTGTAATAGCGTGGCATCGTGAATACAAATATTAGAGAGAAAATGATAACACCTGTCATACATGCGGCATATAATTTCCATCTCTTTAGTAGCACCGGGACGATTTTCGTCAAGTCCAGTATTTGGTCTTTCTTTTCTTCCATATCTGTGGGCATTGAAAGTTGGTTAGGCTCAATAATCTTATCTTCTCAGAGCGCTAATAAGTACAGCTCCGACGGTAGAGAGTGCGCTGACACCAGCCAGAGCGACGGATGTCTTCTTGCCGTTGTCATCTTTCTCTGGTTTTGTCGGTATGACTATCTCGCATCCAGGGCGGACCCGACCGTGGTTTATACGGCTCACCTGTCCATTGGCATAGATGATAAACGCTTTGCTGCGCTGTCCCTTACTGTTGGTGCCGCCAGCTTGGTTAATGTAGTATGATACGGACTTGTCTTCAATGTATGGCACTGTGTTGGGATATAGGACCTCACCACTGATGCGAACGGTGCTATTATATCGTGGGATAGTGATTTGATCTCCATTTCTCAGAATGACATCTTTGGTACAGCCCGGATTCTTTAAAGCAGCAATAAGGTCAATTCCTACGGTATATCTGTCCTTTATGGTAATCTTCTCGACATCAACAGTATCTGCGCTATGGGCAATATCCAAAAGTTGTAAGGAGCGTTCTTTTTCGTTTTGGCTTATGGCTCGGGTGAAGCGTGCTCCTTCAGCAAAACCTGCTTCGGTCAGTCCTCCTGCACGTTTTATCAAGTCGCTAAGACGGTCTTTCCTGCTTTGGAGACTGTAGTTCCCTGGATACTTGACTTCGCCGCCAATATGAACGATGGCAACATCGGCAAACTCTGGGTTTCTCTTGATTGTAATCACGTCGAAGGGTTTAAGGGCAAAATTCTGTCCTTCTTTTACCATGAGCCCATTTTCGATGTTGAATGTATATATTTTAGCTTTCTGGTTATATGTGGTATCTCGTTCGTCAGTGTATTGCAGGCGGCGTGCTATTTCTATGTTGCTTAGCAGGGCTTCTTCTCTCAGTCCCCCTGCAGCTACGATGGCGTCCTCGAGAGTCATATTCTCGACATATGGGAATGCGCCTTGTTTCGCAAGAGGACCGTAGATGTGGTATTTGCGAGCTCTTGTTATTTCTTCATTTGAAGAAACGACCAGTGAGTCTTCGTTTTCTAATATGACATCAGGAACGTTGTTGCTCATGATACCTGCCAGGTCGATGCTCATAGCTTTACGGGTACGGTTCTCATTCATGCGGAAGAGAACGATAAGATTGGTGTATGCGTTTTCTTTTACACCTCCAGCTTTCTCAATTAAGGTGCGAACGCTGTTGCATTCGTTAGAGATGGAGTAGTGTCCGGGATAGAAGACAGCACCGGAAACTTCGACCATGTTCTGGTACCGGTCGATAATGCTCTTGACATTGATACTGTCTCCATCTTGAACAATGAAGGTGGCGTAGTCCCATTCATCGACAGAATGAACGGTAAGTCCATCGTTGTTTTTACGTTCAACGCTAATAATACTTTTGTTGGCTTCGCTCTTGAATCCTCCGGAATAATCCAGCAGCGACTTCAGAGTCTCGCCTTCTTTCATTTCGTAGAACATCGGTCGTTTGATGGAACCGCTGATGTTGACGAGGACGTCATAGGCTCCTACAATGATGGCATCGTTGTCCTGCAGCATGACGTTGCCGGTCAGCTTGCCGTTTAGGATGTAGTCATAGACGTCTATCTTCGAGATGATCTTTCCTCCGCGACTCACTTTGATGTTTCTCAAAGTACCTATTTCGGTGACGCCTCCAGCCAGGTAAAGAGCGTTGAAGACGGTGGAGAAAGCCGACAGCGTATAAGTGCCAGGGTTGATAACCTCGCCCAGGACGTTAACGATGACTGTACGTGTCTGTCCGACGGTGAGCTTGATGCTGGATCCTTGGTAGTGCTCTCCCATTTTGCTTCTTATTTTTGCCTGGGCTTGCTCTGCAGTTAGTCCAGCTATTTCTACGGGGCCTATCTTTTCGATGATAATGAGTCCTTCTGGTGAGATGGCATATTTCTGGCTGCTTTGCGAAGTGCCGTAAATGTCAATCAGCACTTCGTCTCCAGGGCCGAGTACATAGCCGGCTGGAGTTGCAATGTTCATATTGGGCTCAAATGTCAGCTTGTCGTTCTTGAAGATGTCGTGGCCGAAAATCTCTTTGACATTTGATACGACATTGGCAACGGTGGCATCGTTGCTTCCATTGCTTGATTGAGTATCACCATTGGCTTTTCGAATGCGGTCACCAGCAGCTTGGGAAGATGTGCTGGCTGAATTTCCTATACCGCTTTGAGATTGGGCTGCATCGTACTGCTCCTTGAGTCGAATAAGCTGGTCTCTGCTTACACCCTTTCTTTGCAACTCCAGAAGGATGGTAGTCTGGCTTTTGCCTGCTTCGTGCTGTTCCTGGACGTATTCGATTACCTCCTCGTCGCTCATCTGTGCCGATGCTTGGCTGGCTGCGAACAGGGCTAACATCAGGGCAAATAAAATTCTCTTCATGTATGTTTTTGGTTTTGTTATTATTCTTCTGCGTAATCCTTTTGCTGTTGCCGTTAAGGGCAAAAGTTTTGCAAAGGTATGATAATTTGTTTTATTTATAACGTGCGCGAGGCTTCTTTTATTGTGTTTGCCGCAGAGAAATGAAAAAAAAGCGAATAAATTTGCATATTCAAAAATTATTTGTACCTTTGCACCCCAAACGACGTTGCATGTCACTTCGGGGCTGACTGGATTTGACAGCAGGATGAGGTGCCAGTGTAAGCACGCAGAGAGTTGGTAGCCGCTCTCTTTAATCTCTGACTTCCGACAATTTAATTGGCGCAAACAACTACGCTCTCGCTGCCTAACCGAAGCACAGTAGGTTACTGGCTTTATCCGGACACTAGGTGTCTGGACGAGACATCGCTCAGAAGCTGTTGTTCCGAAGCGTCTGGCAAAGCGGTGCTAAAAAATCGGAGATAGTCAGGGGAGATGTTCCTATCCCATGATGAAAGCTTAGGAAATAAGGCATTGGTTGGTGGTCCAGGTCTTGCCGGTGCTCGAAAACTTAGTCTGGAATAAGCGTGTAGAAAGCCTGGGATGTCCCTGTTTGGACGAGGGTTCAATCCCCTCCAGCTCCACTTCGTTTCGCCCTCCAGGGATTAAACCCTCGTGAGGGTTGACCATTGTCGAGCTAAAGCTTCTTGCGCTCTGCTTTTAGCAGATGCTCAGGCGGCAAAGCCGGACTTCCGTTTTACTCAAGCGGGTGGTTAGGATTGTAGGTGTTTGTGCGGCTTAGGGGATTTATATACGTTTTGTGAGCCCAGCATAGCATCCACGTAATATGGATATCAATTTCCCCACTTTGTTACCTTCGAACAGGAGTACCCACACGACATTTTTCAGCCAGCCCTTAAAGTCTTCCCTGATGTAGGCGAATTGTGGAAACTTCCGAATGAGTAGGATGTTGTTTCTGTAAATGCCGTATAGACGATGAGCTGAGTAGTTCCTCAGGATGATTTTATGTCCCAAGAACATTCGCGTTACAGGTTCTCCTAAGCGGTGTTGCATCACGATATTCTTCACGACGAATATCTTGATGCCGAGTGTATGGGCATGCAGGCAAAAGTCGTCATCCACAGCATCTATTTTGAATTCTTCATCCCAACCTCCAATCTTGTCAATCAGTGTTACAGGTATCAGCATTCCTGATGTTATTGGTCGCTCTACTTCTTCAAAATCTTCGGTAATCTTTCTTCCTTCAATTGGTGGGGTGTATATCCCTTTCGGTGCATTCTTGTTGAATACAGTCCGTTCTAAGTAATAGGGAAAGTTCCCGAAGCAGGAGTCCTGGTCCATTGTCAGCAGGTGGTCATATCCATTCCGTAGGGCATACTGCCATGCATAGTTCAAGGCGTGTGATATGCTGTTGATGCCGTCTCCGCAGTATTCTATTTTTTCGTGGTGGATAAACCTGTAGTCCTTGCGCTTTTCGTGAGGCGTGTTCTCCCAGATTAGCACTTTATCTACATTATCAATGAGTGCGTTGATGTTTTTGGAGAGAAGCCCTTTTTCGGGGAAATAGGTGACGACAACTGCTAATAACATTTTTAGTCAAGCGCTTTAAATGAATAGGACAGGCATTTCCTTATGCGATATTGTTGACGATATATGAATGTGTTTTCGGGCTGGACATGGTGGAAGTGCCATTTCAGGAAATCTACATTTCGTGTGTTGCGGTCTGGGGGTAATAATAGTCCTGGCATGAAATGATTCTTCCAATACACATACATGAGGTTGAACTGGTCTCTCTTTGTGTATTTCATGAATTCTGCCCACCATTCTTCTGATATCTTCTTTACCAGGGGGGCGCTGTGCTTCCTTAGGATGAAGTTGTTCTCGAACAGTCCCCAATGTGCAGGAAAACCTTCTTTTTTCAGATGTTGGTACTGAAGGAATGTCTTGAAGAACCCGGAACGTCCGCATTGATAGGCACGCTTTATCTCTTCGTAGGTGCAGTCGCAGGGCGGAAGGCAGTGAGTCACTTGATATATCTTTCCGCCCTCTGACATCTTGTCTTCCAGGATTGAGTATAGTTCCTTTCCTGTAATCTGGATGTTTGCATCCATCCATAGGCTCCACTCGTAATCCTTCAGTGCTCGGTGGGGGAGTAGCTTGACGTAGCGCGACAGGCGGGCCTTGTCTTTGTGCTCGAAGGGGATGGGACGTATCTGCCAGACGCCTACTCTTTCCTCTTTTATGTCGTTCGAGAAGCAGATGTAGTCGTAGCTGTCGTCGACGACTTCGGGCTGCCGGATGACGTCATAGCTGCCTACCAGGCATGTGTATATCACCTTCTTGTTCATACGTTTTTATTATATATAACGTGTGTACTGCTTGTTTTATTGTGTCCGACTTGTAGGAAATAAAAGGCAGAATTGTTTTGTTGTTTCCGATAATATGTGTACCTTTGCATTCAGATTTGTATAGAATGCATATTCCTTACAGGCTGTTGTGAGGAAGAATAGACGAGGAATAATGTCTCAAGAGAGCGATAATAAGAAGACTTTGGCAAGGAACACTATCATTGTCTATGTTCAGATGTTTGTGACGATGGCAGTGAGCCTTCTTTCTGTGCGATTGGTCTTGAGGGCACTTGGGGACTCTGACTACGGATTGTTCAATATCGTGGGCGGGGTCATTGCCATGTTCATGTTCCTGTCCACTTCCATGAGTGTCACGACGACGCGCTTCCTCAATTACGAGAGGGGGAAGAAGGATGGAGACACCAACCGTATCTTCAACCAGAGCAATGTGCTGCACATGCTCTTTGCTTTGGTCGTCTTCCTCTTGCTCGAGACGGCAGGCGTGTATTACATCATCCATTATCTTAACGTCGCACCAGGCAAGGAGGCCGATGCCATGTTTGTCTTCCAGGTGTCCACGATTACTGCGTGCCTGGGTATAACGAATGTGCCGTTCCAGAGCATCTTCATTGCCCACGAGAAGTTCTCCGTCGTGGCTGTGGTTGAGATACTGAACGTGTTGCTGAAGTTGCTGCTTGTCTTGGTGATGCTGTGGGTATACGAGGGCAACGCCTTGCGCTTCTATGCCATCTGCATGTGTATGGTGACGGTGTTCTCCTTCGCTATCTATCATGTACTGGCCATAAGGCGATGGCCGGACATCGTACGGTGGAAGCCGGTGAAGGGCTGGCGTTCCTACAAGGAGCAGCTGTTCTTCAGCAATTGGAATTTGCTGGCTACGTTCTCGCTGATGCTTAGGGGGCAGGGTGCTGCGCTTATTATCAATCATTTCTTCGGTACTGTGGTGAATGCTGCTTTCGCTGTGGCAAACAATGTGCAGCAGCAAGTGAATACTTTCATAGGCAACTTCGATACGGCTGTCTCTCCGCAGATAGCCCGCAACGTAGGCGCAGGCGATACTGGGAGGTCGCTGACTTTGGCCTGCACCACTTGCCGTATGTGCGTGCTGCTCATGGAGGTGGTGTTCTTCGCGCTTTACGTTGAGCTGGAGTTCGTTCTGCGCTGCTGGCTGGGCGACGACATGCCTGAGGGGACCGTGACCTTCTGTGAATACACGCTTTTCATTGCCGTCGTGTCGTCCACCTCGGCGGGCCTTGTGCATCTGATTAACGGTTTGGGCAAGATAAAGTGGTTCAAGATACAGGGATGCTTCTGGCAGGTGCTGCCCTTGATGTTCGGTTGGGTGGCCTATTCCCGAGGCATGCCGCCCCATACCATCGTGCTGTTCTTTGTCGTGAGCGACGCCATGAGCCGCATCACTCAGTTCTGGCTCCTCCACCGCATCTACGGCATCAAGGTGATGACCTACGTCCGTGAGGCCTACACACGTCCGGCCATCGTCTTCGCCATCATGCTGCTGTACATGTTGCTCTACCGTCTGATGCCCATCGAGTCCTTCGTCGTGCATGCCTTGGGCATACTTCTTACGCTGCTCATTGCTGCAGGGCTGGCTTTCTCGATAGGCTTGCGCGAGGGTGAGAAGCGCATGCTGACTGATTTCCTCAAGACTAAACTTAACCGTCATGCTTAAGATAGGTAGATTTGTTCCCGATGTCGTCCGCCACATGTGGATGGAGTATTGTCACAGGTCGTATATTGACCGCCAGTGGAAGATACGCTATGGCTACAAGGTGGACTGGCAACATCCCAGGGACATCAACGAGTGTATCCAGTGGGTGCTATGCCATGGCGACCAGGAGCGGATGGCGTTGTGCTCCGACAAGTATGCTGTCCGCCAGCTCCTTCAGGACAAAGGTCTGGGCGACATGCTTGTGCCCCTTTGCGGACGCTGGGGCAAGGCTTCCGATATCGACTTCGATGCTCTTCCCGAGAAATGCGTCCTGAAGTGCAACCACGACAGCGGTTCCTACCATTTCCTCGATAAGTCCCGGCCTTATGACAAGGAGGCAATCGTCAGGGACCTCACGGAGCATCTGCGCGTCAAATACGGCTATGTCCACGGCGAGCTCTACTACAACCGCATCGAGCCTTGCATCCTGGCCGAGCAGTGGCTTGTTCAGGACGAGCACCCCTTCACCCAGTCGTTGATTGACTACAAGGTCTGGTGCTTCAACGGAAAGCCCTATTGCATCTGGACCTACCATAACCGTACGCGCGACTGTGTCTATATGAACATCTACGACCTCGACTGGCAGGCGCATCCCGAGCGTCTTGTCCCCACGGAGCACTACCGCGACGGCGAGGGCGTAGTGCCGCGCCCGAAGAACCTCCAGCAGATGCTCGACGCCGCGAGCATGCTTTCCGAGGGCTTCCCGGAGGCGAGGGTGGACTTCTACATCGTGAGGGACAAGATATACTTCGGCGAGATTACCTTCGCCACTTCCTGCGGCCACATTGACCACGTCGCGCCTGAGTTCCTCAGGGAGATGGGCAAGATGTGCAACATCTCAGGCAGGTAAGTCCTCCGTCGAGGTGTCAATCTGATACTTTTCCGTCTTTATTGCTTCCGTTTTGATAGTTTGGTTTTCGAAGGCAAAGTAGGGCAAAAAAGTGTTAACAAGGGTTAAATTACCATTCCTCAATGGTGAGTCGGCTCACTCGGCAGGGAGGGTTGGACGATCCTTTAGCCTTTGTTTATAAAATCGGCAGTATTCATTTGCCCAAGAAGCAGTGTTGTCTGACCCCAATAAATACGATAAAATGGTCACTTTTCAGTGCTTTTTCATGTGCTTTTCCTGTAAGCTTGAGGTGGCTCTCTGTGTAAGTTGTTCAGTCATAGGGGCTTGCTGAATTTTGAATTATTCTCGTGGGCGTGGGGTGGGGTACAGGGCCGAGATAAATTTTCAATTCTCAGCGATTATGGAAAATACAAAGTGTAAGCAAATGGGTTGTATTGCGTGACATTTTGTCGGGCAAGGGGAGCGCGGCTGAGAATGTGTGTATGAGACGATAAATGCCGAAAAGTGGCCGTTCGTAAAATAAATATGGCTCTGCGGCAACATACTTTGATAAATTTTTCGTAACTTTGTGCCATAAATCCTAAAACTATTCGCTTTATGAAAAAGTTGTTTTTCCTTTTGGCCTTATTGCTCTGCCTGAGCGCAGGCGCACAGAAGAAGGTCGTCGATTCCAAGACAAATTTTGCCCGCGAGGCACTTCAGCCCTACGTTGACAGCGGCCAGCTGCCGGGCGCCATCAGCATTTTCTACAACAACGGCGTGCAGGAGACGTGCTGCATCGGCTATGCCAACGTGGAGCAGAAACGTCCCATCCGGCTCGACAACGTCTATATGCAGTGCTCGCAGACAAAGGGCTTCTGCGGCGTCACCATCGCCAAATTGGTGGAAGAAGGCAAGCTTTCGCTCGACGACCCCGTGTCGAAGTACCTGCCGGAGTTCAAGGAACTTTGGGTGCAGGATAGCGACAAGGACGGCATTAAAACGCTCCACAAGGCCAAGAACGTGCTCACGGTCCGCATGGTACTCAACCATACCGGCGGCTTCCCCTTCGAGTGCAGCGCCAAGCGCAATGACGTGAGAGGCGGCGGATGGTCGGGCGGTGCGCCGCTCCGACAGGTTGCGTCCATCGCGGCAGGCTCCCCCATCATGTTCGAACCTGGCACTCGCGACATGTACTCCAATACTGGCATCGACATCGGTGCTGCCGTCGTCGAAGTCATCACTGGCATGAAATGGGAGAACTACCTGAAGCAGGAAGTCCTCGACCCGCTCGGAATGAAGTCCACATGGTTCTGGCCCACCGACAAGCAGCTGAAGAAACAGGTCGAGATGTACGACACCCACGACAATGCTCCCGCCACCTATCGCCTCGAGAACGACTGGGAACAGCGTCCCTACAACGACAGCCATGTCTTCGCTTCCGCTGGCGCTGGCCTCTGGACAACTGCCAACGACCAGCTGAAGTTCTATAAGATGCTCATGAACCTCGGCATCGGCGACAACGGCGTGCGCATCCTCAAGGAAGAAACCGTCAAGTCCATCCTTGCCGTAACCACGCGCCCCGACAACCTCGGAGGCTATTCCCTCGGCCTCAATGCACCGAAG
The DNA here is from genome assembly GCA_017469525.1 of Bacteroidaceae bacterium. Taxonomy (GTDB): domain Bacteria; phylum Bacteroidota; class Bacteroidia; order Bacteroidales; family Bacteroidaceae; genus Physcousia. The sequence goes on from JAFUGG010000016.1 coordinate 33,672, forward strand.
GTGGACGGCGAGAACGAATGGTTCGGCCACGGAGGAGCATGGGGAACGAACTGCATGGTCAATTGGCACAAGAAGCAACTCAAGCTCTGGGTCGTACAACTCAATGGCCCGCAGCCATGGAACAGTGCTAAGGACAAGGCAGCAGAGAAGTTCTTCTCGCAGACAATCGACACGTCCGGTGTTGACGCCTATACTGGCAGGGTGAAATAAACAGATGATAATAAGCACTCAAAATCCACGCATCAAGCATCTGCTCCTGCTCGGACAGAAGTCGTCGCAGCGTAGGGCGGACGGATTGTTCGTGGTCGAAGGCCGGCGGGAAGTGGAGCATTGCCTCGGGGCGGGCTATACCTTGCGGACAGCTTTCGTCTGCGAGGAGATAGCTGGCGCACCGCTTTCCCTGCCACAAGGCACTGAGGTGGTTCCCGTCTCGCCCAACGTCTATGAGCGCATCGCTTATCGTGGCAGCACGGAAGGCATTGTGGCGGTAGTGGAAACGCGTCACCTTGGGCTCAACGACCTAAAGCTTTCCCCGTCGCCTCTCATTGTCGTGCTCGAAAGCGTGGAGAAGCCTGGCAACCTCGGGGCAGTACTCCGAAGCGCCGATGCAGCTGGGGCCGATGCCGTCATCGTATGCGATCCGCTGACCGACCTCTATAATCCCAACCTCATCCGCTCTGCTGTCGGTGCCCTCTTCACCGTGCCTTGCGTGGCTTGCACTACTGAGGAATGCATCAAATTCTTCAAGGCACGAGGCATCAAGATACTGACCGCCCAGCTGCAAGACTCTTCTCTCTATTATGACACGCCTATGACTGGCCCCACCGCAATAGTGATGGGGACCGAAGCCACAGGGCTGACCGAGCAGTGGCGACAGGCTGCCGATGCTCACATACGCATCCCGATGCTGGGCCGTCTCGACTCTTTGAACGTCTCTGTCAGTGCTGCGATACTCCTCTTCGAGGCTGTCAGGCAACGACAAATACAATAAAGGAGAAAATAATTGACGCTAATGTGAGGCTGTATTATAAATAATGATATATTTGCATAGGTAATATTCATAAAACAAATAATAAGGTAAAAATGATGAAAGCAAAACGACTTTTTGGTATAGCCTTGCTTATGCTGGCTATCTGTTCTGTTGCTTCGGCGCAGAAACGCTTGGACATTATGCTCAAGGACAAGAGTATTCTGTCTTGTCCGGTAGAGGACGTCAACTACATGGAAATAGTGGAGGGTGCGGCCGAGGGCGAGCTTGACGGCGTCTGGTATTTAGGTTGGAAGTTCGCGAACAGTGGCTCTGGCACCAAGTCTCATTATGATGGCACGGAGCTGATAATCTTTACTGCCGGCCCCAAGATGAAGTGGGTCAAGTCAAATTCAGAGGTTGTTTACAACCTGACTTATGGTGAGAATGGTGCCCGGCCGGGCGAGAGCTTCACTGCTGTCAAGGAGGGTGCGACGTACAAGTACACCTATACAATCTATGCTATGGAGGAAAACCTGCTTTCCTTCAAGCAAGGTTCGAACATTTACTATTTCTATAAGTCGCGCGATGCAGCGTCGTTGGCTGCACAACCCACTGGCTATTATACGCGTGCCCAGTATGGTACTGGCGAGGCACTGTGGGCTTCCAACCTCAAGGGAGGCTATTCTGGCTCGACGGTTACGCCTATGGGCAGCCACTTCGCTAAGTTCTCTGCTGCCACAGAAGAGGACAAGGCTTGGCTGGCCGACCCCAATAACCAGCCCGACTTGGATTGGCACGAACTGAGCGGATGGCAATGGACGGCCAAGACCATTACCCTCTATCCGATGTCTTCCTCGCCTGTCCCTGCCGACATCAACCAGCACAGCATCGGCGACTGCTGCATGTGTGCCGTCTTCGCTTCGTTTGCCTATATCTATCCCGAATGGATTAAGACGATTATTGAACCCAATAAGACGACCAACCCGACACTCTTCACCGTCCACATGTTCGACCCGATGGGCAATCCCATCGACGTCGTGGTGGACAACAAACTGATGTGCAACTCCGGAGGCAGCTGCGGTCAGGTGTATGGAAAGAACACCAAGTACAACTGGGCAACCATCATGGAGAAGGCGCTCATGAAGTGGGAGACGCGCTTCCAGTGCAACAAGATTGGCGGCATAGGCACGGAGCACGCCGCACCTCCCTTCACGGGCAACGGCGTGAGCTACAGTTTCAACTGGGGCGACTACCTCTACAATGCCGAGTACTCGCTGATTGTCGATTACGCCTTGAGCAACGGCATGATCAGCGTGGGCGGCTTCCACGAGAGCGACGTCATGATGGGTGAACTGAAGACAGTCACTGGTCACGCCTTCACCGTGATGTATCCCGACGAGGGTGCCGACTATCTGTTCGTGATGCGCAATCCTTGGGGCAACGAACCAGACGGCTCCACCTCCAGCAACCGCACCGATGGCAAGCTCAAGATTCCTAATGACCACGAGAAGCTTCGCCTCGTCGACTTCCGTCTCGTCTATCCTGGCGAGCAGATGGCGCAGTATAAGAAGGAGAACCTGGGTGGCTACACGCCGCCACGCTTCATTGCAACATACGAGGATATGAATCCTTCGGAAGACATGCTCCGCATGTACAACGTGAAGAACTACGTTCCCGTCTTCCCCTACGAGGCTGAGGCGACGGACGACACGGTGCTGGAGAAGAAGTAGAGCACTGCGCCTCTGCGGATGCGGCTCCCGCATTCCCCGGGCGTCATATACATTATTATATATGCGCGTGCCTGCACGCGAGGGACGGAACCTCGTGCGTGGGCACGCGTTTTATTATGCCGCCTGTCGCCATTCCCTACTGTTTGTTGCCCCGCCAGGCAGGGAGTGTTGCACGACTCGCCAAGGCTGAGGGTTTGCACATACATGTAGATGCAATTGCACATACATGTACGTGCAAACAACCCGACGTGATGCATCTGCCGATGCTTCGTAAAGAGTCGGCTTGCCTCGGGTGTCTCTCGGGCTGGCGAAGGCGGGTGTGCCGCTCGGGTTATGCTTTCGGATAGGGACAAAAAAAAGAAGCTGTCCTCACGGATCGCTTCTCCAAAAACTAAAACTAACAACTATTATTAACCTTCAAACAAATCTTTCTACCTTTTAGCAAAATAATTTTGCTGAGAACTTCTCTTGTTCCTTTTTGCACTGCAAAGGTACGATGTTTCTTTTATTCTGCAAGGGAAATGAGTAGAAATGTGCGCAAAATATCATTTTTGTTGACATAAATCAAGCGTTTGACACTTTGTTGATAGGTATCAATACTATTTTTGCGTACAAAGGGAAACCGCGAAGGGCAGAAGCAAAGGTATAGTTTGAAGGTTTTGCCAGCTGTATCCGCTAATCCTCGAAGTCGAAGTCAAACTCGTCGAACTCTTCTTCCTCCTCTTCTTCCTCGCCTTCTGTGAGGACACTGCCGCAGGGGTCGAAGCCTGCCGGAATGTCGAAGTTCTCCGACTGGCTATAGCCAAGCTTGCTGTCGGCATAGACCTTCTGGAGGAAATAGGCAGCGATGGGGAGCGCTGCGTTTGCGCCCTGGCCGTATGCCATACTCTGGAAGTGGATGTCATGCTCGTCGCCACCCACCCAGGCGCCGAAGCTAAGTCGGGGAGTATAACCCACGAACCAGCCGTCGCTATTGTCGTTGGTCGTACCCGTCTTGCCGCCCATGGGCGCAGTAATATTGTAGCGGTTGCGCATGCGAGAGCCTGTGCCGCCGTCGACGACGCCTCGCATCATGATAATCATCTTGTAGGCGCTCTCCTCGGAAATAACCTCTTTCACCCTCGACTGGAACTGTGCCAGCACGTTTCCGTCGCTGTCCTCGATGCGTGTGACATAGAGGGGCGTGCGGCGTACGCCTTTCTGCGGGAAGGCAGAGTAGGCTCCCACCATCTCTGCAACGGAGATGTCGCACGGACCGAGGCAGAGGGAAAGCGAAGGATGGATGCTTTGGTTCTGGATGCCAAAGTCGTGCAGGAGCTTGACGAAGAGGTCGGGACTGAGCTGGCTCAGTATGTAAGCGGAAATCCAGTTGTTACTCGTTGCCAAACCCCACTTCAGTGTCACCATCTCCCCATAGCGTGCCCGACTGCCATTGCGAGGAGTCCAGGTGCCACTGCCTGGTATGGAGTAGGTGCGTTGCTCGTTTGGAGCCACGTCGCAAGGCGACCATCCGCTCTCCATTGCCAGCGAGTAGAGGTAGGGCTTGATGGTAGAACCGACCTGGTTCTTACCCAGCGTGCACATGTCATACTGGAAGTGGCTGTAGTCGACACCGCCCACGTAGGCCTTCACATGCCCCGTCTCGGTGTCCATGCACATGAAGCCTGTGCGCAGGAATGACTTGTAGTAGCGAATGCTATCCAGCGGAGACATCAAGGTGTCCTTGTCGCCCTTCGTCGTGTAGACCGTCATCTCGATGGGCGTATTAAAGGCCTTTTCGATTTCCTCGTCGGAATATCCTGCCTTCCTCATCTCCGTGTAGCGCGGGCTTTGCCGCTTCGCCCTGGCCAGGTTCTCTTTGGCCTTGGCAGCAGAGATGGAAGAAGAGTAGGGGGCATTCCTGCTGTTGCGCAGCTCCTTGTTGAAGAGCGGCTGCAACTCGCCAGTGACGTGCTTGGCCACAGCCTGCTCGGCATATTCCTGCATGCGGCTGTCGATGGTGGTATAGACCTTCAGGCCGTCGGTATAAATGTTGTAGGGACGTCCGTCTCGGTTATAGTTCTTGTTGCACCAGCCATAGATGGGGTCGCGTTCCCAAGCAATCGAGTCCTCATAGAACTTCTGGTGTTGCCAGGAGGCATAGTCGCTGCGGACAGGCTTCTTAGCCATCAGGATCTGGCGCAGGTAGTCGCGCAGATAGGTGGCATGCCCTTCCTTGTGGCTCACACGATGGAAGTTGAGTCCCAGGTCACGCTCTCTGAGTTCCTCCCTTTGCTCTTCTGTGAGGAAGCCTGCCTTCTCCATTTGCATCAACACCGTATTGCGGCGGTTGATGCAACGTTCCGGACGACGGACGGGATTGAAATAGCTGGGGTTTTTGCACATGCCTACAAGCAAGGCACATTGGCAAGTGTCGAGGTCAGAAGGGTTCTTCCCAAAGTAAGTCTGGGCAGCTGTCTTGATGCCCACGGCATTATGGAGGAAGTCGAAGTAGTTGAAGTACATGCCGATGATTTCCTCCTTCGTGTAGAAACGTTCCAGCTTGAGCGCAATCACCCATTCGATAGGCTTTTGCAGGAGACGCTCCATCGTCGAGGCAGCCTTCTCGGAGTATAGCTGCTTGGCAAGCTGCTGCGTGATGGTACTTCCGCCACCGGCACTCTTCTGCTGGAGTACTCCTCGTTTCACGATGGCTCGCAGGAGGGCTTGGAAATCAATGCCATTATGTTCGTAGAAGCGCACATCCTCTGTCGCGATAAGTGCCTGGACGAGTGCAGGAGGCAGTTCGCTGTAGTCGGCAAAGACACGGTTGGCGCTGCTGTAACTCCAGGTCCCGAGTTGCTTCCCGTCGGCAGAGAAGACCTGAGTGGCGAACTTGTTGACGGGGTTTTGCAGCTGCTTGATGTCGGGCATATAGCCGATGGCACCTGTAAAGATACAGAAAAAGATGATGCCAACTGCAAGAATTCCCAAGATGTAGCACATCCAAAGGAAGCGGAAAACTTTCTTTCTCATGAGAGATATAGTTTTAAGACTACAAAGGTACGACATTTAATTGAAAATTAAAAATGAAAAGTGAAAAATTATAAGAATTATAAAATAACTATGAACTATGCGCTATGAACTATGAACTTTTTACTATCTTTGCACAGAAAAACTGTAAAGCAATGCAAATTAGAAGTCTTGTAACCATTGCCTACCATACGCGTGAGAAGATAGAATATCTTATCCGTATGGCACAAGAGTTTGAGAAGCACCCCAACCGCCGCCTTCTCGAGGGCAGGATAGTAGCCACATTGTTCTTCGAACCCAGCACTCGCACCCGCCTCAGCTTCGAGACAGCCGCCAATCGTCTTGGTGCGAAGGTCATTGGATTCGCCGACCCGAAGGTGACAAGCGGCACGAAGGGCGAGACCCTGAAGGACACGATTATGATGGTGTCGAACTATGCCGACATTATCGTGATGCGTCATTATCTGGAGGGTGCAGCCCAGTATGCCAGCGAGGTGTCGCCTGTGCCCATCGTCAATGCAGGCGATGGAGCCAATCAGCATCCCAGCCAGACGATGCTCGACCTCTATACCATCTATCAGACGCAAGGAACGCTCGAGAACCTCAACATCTATCTGGTTGGTGACCTCAAGTATGGCAGGACGGTTCACAGCCTCCTGACGGCTATGCGCCACTTCAATCCGACCTTCCACTTCATTGCTCCCGACGAGCTTGCCATGCCTGAGCACTACAAGATGTACTGCCGCGAGAAAGGCATCAGATTCGTGGAGCATCAGGACTTCGATGCTGACACAATTGCAGGAGCAGACATATTATATATGACGCGCGTGCAAAGGGAACGCTTCACAGACCTCGACGAGTACGAACGTGTCAAGGACCGTTACCTCCTGACCCTCCCTATGCTTGCGAAGGCAAAGCCAAACATGAAGATACTTCATCCGCTGCCTCGCGTCAACGAGATAGAGTATAGCATCGACGACACGCCCTATGCCTACTATTTCCAGCAGGCTCGAAACGGCCTCTATGCGCGTCAGGCTATCCTTTGCGACACGCTTGGCATTACACTCGAAGACATTATCAACGACAAAACAATCATCTCATGAAAAGACAGGAACTCCAGGTGGCTGCCCTCGAGAACGGCACAGTCATCGACCACATACCTTCCTCTAAGCTCTTCGAAGTAATCAGCCTGCTCCATCTTGAGGGAGAGCGGTCGGCAGTGACTGTTGGCTACAACCTCAAGAGCAAGAAGATGGGCAGTAAGAGCATCATCAAGATTGCCGGCAAGTTCTTCTCCGACGACGAGATTAACCAGCTGAGCGTTGTGGCTCCCAATGTTACGCTAAGCGTCATTCGCGACTATGAGGTGGTGGAGAAGAAGGAAGTAAGGATGCCAGAAGAGCTGATTGGCATCGTGCGTTGTGACAATCATAAATGCATCACCAACAATGAGCCGATGCAAACGCGCTTCCATTTTCTTGGCAAGGAAAGAGGAACCCTTCAGTGCCACTACTGTAACAGAGAAATAAGTCTGGCAGACGTCAAATTGGTATAAGGAGCCCCCTCCCCATCCACCCCGAGGGGAGGGGATGTTTAAGCAAACAAGTATTTAATTGTTAATAGTGTAATCGTAAATGAATCAGGATTCAACAATCTTCTCCCTCATTGAGAAGGAGAACCAGCGACAGCGTCGAGGCATGGAACTCATTGCCTCAGAGAACTATGTGAGTGACCAGGTTATGGCAGCCATGGGCTCGTGCCTGACCAATAAATATGCCGAGGGCTATCCTGGCAAGCGCTATTATGGCGGCTGTCAGGTGGTGGATGAGGTGGAGCAACTTGCCATCGACCGCATCTGCAAGCTCTTCGACGCAGAGTATGCCAACGTGCAGCCTCATTCGGGCGCTCAGGCCAATGCAGCCGTCTTCCTGGCTTGCCTGAATCCTGGTGACACCTTTATGGGCTTGAACCTCGACCACGGTGGGCACCTCAGCCACGGTTCTCTCGTCAACACGAGTGGCATCATCTATAAGCCAATCGGCTACAACCTGAAGAAGGAGACTGGTCGTGTGGATTACGACGAGATGGAACAGCTCGCTCTTGAGCACAAGCCTAAGCTCATCATTGGTGGTGGCTCTGCTTACAGCCGTGAGTGGGACTATAAGCGCATGCGTCAGATTGCTGACAAGGTGGGTGCCATCCTGATGATTGACATGGCACATCCTGCAGGCCTTATCGCCGCTGGCCTTCTCGACAATCCCGTGAAGTATGCTCACATCGTGACCAGCACAACCCACAAGACGCTTCGTGGCCCTCGTGGAGGTATCATCCTCATGGGCAAGGACTTCGACAATCCTTGGGGCAAGACGACTCCAAAGAGCGAGGTCAAGAAGATGTCGGCTTTGCTGAACAGCGCTGTCTTCCCTGGCATTCAGGGCGGTCCGCTGGAGCACGTCATCGCAGCCAAGGCTGTTGCTTTTGGCGAGGCTTTGCAGCCTGAGTTCAAGGAGTGGGCAAAGCAGGTAAAGAAGAACGCTGCTGTGCTGGCAGACGAACTGATGAAGCGTGGCTTCGACATCGTCAGTGGTGGTACGGACAATCACTCAATGCTGGTTGACCTGCGCTCGAAGTATCCTGACCTCACAGGTAAGGTGGCAGAGAAGGCACTTGTGGCAGCCGACCTGACCGTGAACAAGAACATGGTTCCCTTCGATAGCCGCAGCGCTTTCCAGACTTCAGGCATCCGTCTTGGCACGCCAGCTCTCACGACTCGTGGTGCTAAGGAAGACTTGATGGTGAAGATTGCTGAGTTCATCGAACGCGTGCTGAATGCTCCAGAAGATGAGGCTGTCATCGCTCAGGTACGCAGCGAGGTGAACGCCATCATGGAGAAGTACCCCATCTTCGCTTACTAAGGTTTCGACATATCTCAGAACAAAGAAGGCACTTTAAATTACAAAGTAGCATTATAAAAACAACGGATTTCACAGATTTTACGGATTTAGTCTATGCGAATAATCCGTTTAATTCGTGGAATCCGTTGTTTTTATAATGCTATTATGTGTCCTCGTGGCTTAGCTGAAGATGACCGTCTTGTTCTTGTAGGTCAGAATCTTTCGCTGGATGTGTTTTGATACGGCACGCGAGAGGACAATCTTCTCCAGGTCTTTACCTTTCAGGACGAGGCTTTCGGGCGTGTCTTTGTGAGTGATTCGTGCTACGTCCTGTTCGATGATGGGGCCTGCATCGAGTTCAGCCGTGACGTAGTGGCTGGTGGCACCAATGATTTTGACACCTCGCTCGTAAGCCTGATGATAAGGCTTCGCTCCGATGAAAGCGGGCAGGAATGAATGGTGGATGTTGATGATGTGATGCGGATAGGCGGCTATCATCTCGTCGCTGATGATTTGCATGTAGCGTGCCAGGACGATGAACGAGACGTCCTCCTTCCTGAGCAGTTCCATCTCTGCAGCCTCCACTTCTGCCTTGTTCGAGTGGTCTTTGTTGATGCTCCAGACGTAGAAGGGAATGCCGAACTGGTCGGCTACGTAGCGTAAGTCCTCGTGGTTCGATATGATGCAGGGAATCTCGCAGTCGAACTCTCCAGCCTTCCATCGCGCCAGCATGTCGTAGAGGCAATGGCTCATCTTGCTGACGAAGATAGCCATGCGTGGACGTTTGTCGCTGTAGTAGAGACTGAACTTCATCTGGTAGCGCTGCGAATAGAGCGTGTCGATGTAGTCGTAGAGCTTGTCGCGCGGAATCAGGAACCCTTCCAGTTCCCATTCTATGCGCATGAAGAACATCCCTTCTATCTTATCGACGTACTGGTCCAGATAGACGATGTTGCCCTTGTTGTCAGTGATGAACTTCGTCACTTCCGAGATGATGCCCTGCTGGTCGGGGCAGTGAAGCAGGAGTATGGCAGTGGTGTATGGCTTGCTCATTGTGATGGAATTGTGTCAGTTATCTGAAATCGGGTGCAAAAGTAGTACAAATTCTTCAAATAGGCAAGAAAAATCGTACAAATCGAGAATGCGGATAGAAATGACAGGTCTCTAAGGCAAAAGGGACTCGTCCCTAAAATCGACGTGAGGATTTGGCAAAATCGACGTGAGGATTTCATCAAATCCACTGCAGGATTTGGGCAAATCCTCTGCAGGATTTTCCGAGTTTTGCAAGTGATTGGGAAACAAAGCTATAGAAAAACGTAAAAACTTCTCTGCAGAAGTTGGCCAACTTCTCTGCAGAAGTTGTCAAAGTTCTCTGCAGAAGTTTGCGAAGTTCTCTAGTCAAGCTTTAGCTCGACGCCAGTCAAGTTTCAACTCGACGCCAGTCAACCGACAGGTCGACGTCTGTCAAGTTTTTTCGTTTTGTTTGGTGTTTGACTCAGAAAATCGAATCTTTGTGGCAGATATATTAACCTAAAAAAATAAATAATTATGATTCGTAAACTTTTACTCCTTCTTTTTGCTCTGTTGCCTTTGGTGGCAAGCGCTTATGATGTCGAGTCAAATGGCGTCTATTACGACATCTCGGAAGACGGAGCAACCGTGACTTATCGTGACGGCAACTACAACTCCTATTCTGGTAGAGTTTACATTGCCTCATCTATTGATTATGGTGGCAAGACTTACCCTGTGACCAGCATTGGAGACTATGCTTTCTATGAGTGCGAGGAATTGACCTATGTCTATATTCCTACCTCTGTGAAAAGTATCGGCGATTGGACTTTCTATTATTGTATTTAGAGGTCTCTAAACAACCACAAACAACGAAAAACACATAGAGATAAACATTTGTATATTAATCGCTTTTAGATTTTAACACTTCGGAAGCTGTTTTTGGCCGCTTCGGAAATTCCCTATAAATTTGCAACGTATGTATTGAGGTCTTGGTGGAGCCGATGATGCAGGCTATCCTCGAGCGCTATCCTTCGCAGACGGTCTACCTGCTACCTATCTTGTCGAAAACGGAAGGCCCGGAGGCTGTCTATCAGCAATACCGCTATGCCCTCTGGCGATACAATGCTTGTCTTGACATGTTGGGAAGGATGCTCGGCGGACTGAAACTCACCTCCTACGTCAGCCGACATTCTTGGGCATCAGCAGCACGACAGCAGAATGTGCCTCTGTCCGTCATTAGCCAGTCCATGGGGCACGACGGCGAGAAGGCAACGGAGATTTATCTGAAATCTCTCGAAGAGGGCGTCATCAACAAGACAAACCACGACCTGCTGAACAATGTGTTTGGGAAAACTGGAAAGAAAATGTAAGAAACAAACAAGAATGTCTCTCTTAATAAGAAAGGCAGAGCACTCGCATCTGTTTGAAATACAAACTGTCCGAAAGATGTTGATTTGTAAGAAAGCGAAACTTTTGCTTGTTTCTGCCTTTCTACATAAAGTAATACATCACTATGTAATATCTACTGACAATTTGTGAATATGGAACGAAAGCAATTGACAATAAGTTAAATTTTCTTCAGGTTTATTTTGTTGGTATTGTTATATTTCGTACCTTTGCATTTGAATTAACAACATCTCTTAGTAAGAGTAAGAGAGGCAGTGCTTTTTGTAATGCAACAACGTCCATGGAGAAGGATGGCATGTGCATCAAGAAGTCGTTAGCCTATGATTACGAGAGAGTTGTTATGAAGCATTAATGGCGAAAAGAGAAGGGAAAACGATAGGCACAGCCTGTATGAGTCCGGATGTCTTGCATACGGATTGTGGCCTTGCCGTACCCGAAACTCACTTGCGATGGTTCATTGCCGAGTGCATGCCGACCAAGGAAAAGACCGTCCGCACCTTGCTTCAGAACGCCGGATACGAGGCATATCTGGCCAGCCACAGCGAGACCGTCGTCTACAAGAGTCGCAATCGTCGCGTCAAGGAGAAAATCATCATCCCCGGGAAAGTATTCGTTCGCACGGAAAAAAGAAAGCTCATGAGCATCTTGCTTGCCTTTTCTTCCGTGTGGCGCTTCATGCTCGACCGTTCGACGAAGGACAGAAGGTTTGCCTATGTCTCTGACCTTGAGATGCAAAACCTTCAATATATGCTTGGCAGCGCAGCCAGTCCGGTGCACATCACGGCCGACAGCCTCAAGGTGGATCAGCCAGTTCGGGTGGTGAGAGGCGCGCTGGCAGGGCTCGAAGGTTGGTTCTACAAAGAGGGACACGCCTCTTTCGTCGTCATCAAAATGACGATGGGCACCAGCCATTATGTCTATACCGAAGTCCCTTTGGACGACATTCAGCTTCTTTAAGAAAAAACTTTCTCTTCCAAGTAACCCAATATCCTGTATGGGGCAATCAGCATCCCCATAAAGGGTAATAAATTTTCTATACCTAAACTTATGAAACAATTCAAGAACGACGGCAGGTTGAAGCTGCTGATTATCGTGGGCACGCGGCCTGAAATCATACGTCTGGCTGCCGTCATCAACAAGTGTCGGCAGTATTTCGACTGCCTTTTGGCGCACACAGGACAGAACTACGACTACAATCTCAATGGGGTTTTCTTTAAGGACCTCAAGCTTCAGGACCCCGACATCTACATGGAAGCTGTGGGCAATGACCTGGGCGAGACGATGGGAAACATCATTGCCAAGAGCTATCAGCTCATGGTTGAAGTGAAGCCTGAAGCTGTTCTGGTGCTCGGAGACACCAATTCCTGCCTCTCCGTCATCGGTGCCAAGCGCCTGCACATCCCCATCTTCCACATGGAAGCAGGCAACCGCTGCAAGGACGAATGCCTTCCCGAAGAAACGAACCGCCGCATTGTGGACATCATTTCTGACGTCAACATGGCCTACAGCGAGCATGCCCGCCGCTATCTTGCCGACACTGGTCTGCCAAAGGAACGCACTTATGTGACGGGAAGCCCCATGGCCGAGGTGCTTCACAACAACTTAAAGGAGATAGAAGCAAGCGACATCCACAAGCGCTTAGGCCTAGAGAAAGGCAAATACATCCTGCTTTCCGCCCACAGGGAAGAGAACATCGACACGGAGAAGAACTTTCTCTCGCTCTTCAATGCCATCAATAAGATGGCGGAGAAATACGACATGCCCATCCTCTACAGCTGTCATCCACGCTCCCGAAAGCGCTTGGAGCAGTCGGGCTTTCAGCTCGACAGGCGCGTCATACAGCATGAACCCTTGGGCTTCCATGACTACAACTGCCTTCAGATGAATGCATTTGCCGTGGTGAGCGACAGCGGAACCCTTCCGGAGGAAAGCAGTTTCTTCACCAGCATCGGGCATCCTTTTCCTGCCGTCTGCATCCGCACCAGTACCGAGCGCCCCGAGGCCTTGGACAAAGGCTGTTTCGTGCTGAGCGGCATCGACACGAAGGGCCTGCTGCAGAGCGTTGATGTGGCAGTGAGCCTCATCCGCGACGGTCTGCCCGGCATCCCCGTGCCCGACTATGTCGATGAGAATGTCAGCACCAAGGTTGTCCGCATCATCCAGAGCTACGTTGGCGTCGTGAACAAAATGGTCTGGAGGAAAGAGCAATGAAGATACTTGTTACAGGCGCCAAGGGGTTTGTAGGAAAGAACCTCTGCTGGGCGTTGAGGAACATCAAGGAAGGCAAGGACAGGCGTTTCCCAAACCTACAGATTGAGGAAATCTTCGAGTACGACCTGGATTCCACTCCCGAGGAGTTGGACGCCTGGTGCAGTGACTGCGACTTCGTCTTCAACCTTGCTGGGGTGAACCGTCCGCAGAACCAGGAGGAGTTCATGCAAGGCAACTTCGGCTTTGCCAGCACGTTGCTCGACACGCTAAAGGTTCACGGCAACAAGTGCCCCGTTATGCTTTCGTCGAGCCAGCAGGCATCCTTGACGGGTCGTTTCGGCAACTCGGAGTACGGACGCAGTAAGAAGGCCGGCGAGGACTTGTTCCTGGCCTATGGCAAAGAGGTCGGTGCGAGGGTCTTGATTTATCGTTTCCCCAATCTCTTCGGCAAGTGGTGCCGTCCTAATTACAATAGTGCTGTCGCCACCTTCTGCAATGCCTTTGCCAACGACCTGCCCTATACCGTCAACGATCCCAGTGTGGAGCTGGAGTTGCTGTATATTGATGACCTCGTTGATGAAATGATTGCCTGCCTGAAAGGTGAGGAGCATCATTGTGAGTTCAATGGTCTTGACGTGCTGCCACAGGCAGATGGCAGATACTGCTATGTCCCCACAACTCACAAAGCAACATTGGGTGAAATTGTCGAACTTCTAAAGTCCTTCGCAGAACAACCCAAGACTTTGATGATTCCTGAAATTGGGGAGGGTAGTTTTGCCAAGAAACTCTACTCCACGTATCTCAGTTATCTGCCTAAAGAGAAGGTGGCTTTTCCGCTAAAGATGAATGTCGATGACCGTGGCTCTTTTACAGAGTTAGTGCATACTCTGAATGCTGGTCAGGTAAGCATCAACATCTCTAAGCCCGGTATCACGAAGGGGCAGCACTGGCACAACACCAAGTTCGAGCAGTTCATCGTAGTCAAGGGCCACGGCCTCATCCAGCAGCGTAACTTGAATGACCCCGAAGGTAAGGTGCTGGAGTGGGAGGTTTCAGGGGATAAGATTGAGGCCGTCCACATGCTCCCTGGCTATACGCACAATATCATCAACCTTTCCGAAACAGAGGACCTCGTCACGGTCATGTACTGCAACGAGATATTCAACCCCAATAAGCCCGACACCTTCTTCGAGAAAGTTTAAGGCACACGGAGAAGTAATTTAAAGGTCACACAGATTTTACGGAATACACAGATTCTTTTGCTAAGCAAAAATGACGGACAACGAGCTGACTTACGAGATTAGAGGTGCTATTTTCGATGTATGTAATGAACTAGGTCCAGGTTTACTGGAGTCAGTTTATGAAGAAGCCTTGGCTTTCGAGCTCAAAGGAAGAGGGTTGAAAGTAGAACGTCAGGTTGAGGTTCCTATTCGGTACAAAGGAAATGAGCTCAAAACCCCTCTTCGACTTGATTTGCTCATCGAGAATCAAATTGTCGTAGAGTTAAAGTCAGTTGAAGAGATGAAGCCGGTGTTTGCAAAACAACTGCTTACATATTTAAGGCTTCTTAATAAACGTGTTGGATTATTGGTCAATTTTTCGTCAAACAATATTCGTGAGGGAATAAGGCGAATAGTGAATTAGTTGTCACACGGATTGCACAGATTACACGGATGTTTTATAAAAAAAAGAATCTGTGATATCTGTGGTATCTGTGTGAGATAATAAGAGTTAATTTCTGTGTGAGACATAAGTAAGAACAAAATAATCAGTGTGAAATATGAGTTTATTCAAAGACAAAGTCCTCCTTATCACCGGAGGCACAGGTAGTTTCGGTAACGCAGTTCTTAACCGCTTCCTCAAGACAGATATCGGTGAGATCCGCATCTTCAGCCGCGACGAGAAAAAGCAGGACGATATGCGGCACGACTTCCAGGCACGTATGCCGGAGGTGGCGGGCAAGATCAAATTCTACATCGGCGACGTGCGCAACAAGAGCACGCTGAAGTACGCGATGAAAGGTGTGGATTATGTCTTTCACGCTGCTGCGCTCAAGCAAGTCCCTAGCTGTGAGTTCTTCCCGATGGAGGCCGTCAAGACCAATGTCATCGGCACGGACAACACCTTAGATGCTGCTATCGACGCAGGCGTGAAGTGCGTCATCTGCCTCTCCACCGACAAGGCTGCGTATCCGATCAATGCGATGGGCATAACCAAAGCCATTGAAGAAAAGGTGGCCATCGCCAAGAGCCGCTACAGTGGTGATACGAAAATCTGCTGCACCCGCTACGGCAACGTGATGTGCTCGCGTGGCTCTGTCATCCCTCTCTGGATTGACCAGATCCGCAAGGGCAACCCCATCACGCTCACTGAGCCGAAGATGACGCGCTTCATCATGTCGCTCGAAGAGGCCGTCGACTTGGTGCTCTTCGCCTTCGAGAACGGAGATAATGGCGACATCCTCGTCCAGAAAGCTCCCGCCTGCACCATCGGCACCCAGGCCGAGGCCGTCTGCGAGCTCTTCGGCGGCAAGAAAGAAGATATCAAGGTCATCGGCATCCGCCACGGCGAGAAGATGTACGAGACGCTCCTCACCAAGGAAGAGGCAGCCAAGGCGGTGGACATGGGCAACTTCTACCGCGTGCCGGCTGACAACCGCGACCTCAACTACGACAAGTATTTCAAGGAGGGCGATGCCAAGCGGGCCACCATCGAGGAATTCAACAGCGACAACACCCGTCGGCTGAACCTCGAGGAGACGAAAGAGAAAATAGCCAGCCTACAGTATATTCAGAATGAGCTGAACGGGATTCCGAATCTGGTTTAACGGGTCAAGGGGTTAGACCCGCCTTCCTGTGTATTTGCTGAAAAAAGAGCTAAATCAGGAGCATCCGTGTGAGCATCCTCCTGATGTAATCAATTATAAATCAATAAATACATTCAAACAATGAAGAATTTATTTTTTTTTAATTGCGGCTCTTTGCATCACGTTTGCAAGCTGCAGTAACGAGAGTGAAGCAACAGTAGAGAATCTGACGGAGATAGGACTTGCACCCGTAACGGTGCAGGTGAGCGACTTCTCCATGTCTCAGGAGGACTTCTCGGACGGAACGACGAGAGCGGCATCTTCCGTGGCCGACTACACGGGAGTAAAGTCCATCACCCTGGCTTTCTTCAAGGCCGACGGCACGAAGCAGAGTGAACTGACACAGCTCCGCTCCGACGCCTCTACCTATGAGACCTTCGGCCAGTTTGCACTTGAGTTGCCAGTGGGCGGCTACAAGATGGTCGTCATTGCACATGCCAACGACATGGCCATCGTGCTGCCCAGCATGACGGAAGCAAACTTCGGCGAGGAGAAGACTCGCGAAACATTCTGCTACACGCAGGATGTCGTCATTAGCAATGCAACTCCCAACGCCTTCACCCCTACGCTCAACCGCATCAACTCACGTGTGTGCGCCATCTCTACCGACCAGCGTCCGGCTGATGTAAATATCGTTCGCATTACATTCTCTGCAGGCAGTAAGAGTTTCAACCCGCTGACGGGACTGGCAACTGCAAATACAGGCTATACCAGCAGCATAGTTGTCAACACACCGCTTACTGACGTTGTGAAGACTCGTGCCGACATCTTCCTCACGACTGATGAGCAGACGATGGATGTCACCATCGAGACGCTCGATGACAACGGCAATGTGCTCTTCAGCAAAGTCGTCAAAGACGTGCCCTTCAAGCGTAACCGCGCCACTTTACTCACAGGCTCGATGTACTCGCCCGGCAGTGTCTCTGCCTCGTTCTCTGTAGAGGCTGCCTGGCAGAATGATTACAACATTAACTTCTAAACATGGAGGAGCAGACTATGTTTAGAAGATTGATATCCCGCGGTTTCGTCAGCGCATTGGTGCTGATAGCCGCAATGGCGATGGTATCCTGCGAGAGAGTTGTGTCCTCTGACGGAGACGAAATCTCTGCCGACAAGAGCGGTAACCTGCGTGTTCGGGTGTTCCAGATAGACAAGACACCGTTCGCTGCTACGCGTGCCGCAGCTTCCGAGGCTTGCTCAAGGCTGAACTTCGCCATATATAATAATGATGGTTCGCGCGTGAAGCAACTGAATCAGCTCGCTACCGACAAGAACTTCGGCATGGCGTCGTTCCAACTCGACAAGGGCGACTACATGCTGGTGGTCGTGGGCCACAGTGCCAATGGTAACCCCACGATGACGAACGCTCAGAAAATCTCGTTCACCAATGCCCAGGGCTATACCGATACGTTCCTCGCCAGCGGCGACATTACTATCGGCGATGAACCCGAGGAGATGGACCTGACGCACGAACGCATCGTGGCGCTCTGCTGTTTCTGCATCACCGACGACTTCCCAGCCGATGTGGCGAAGATGCAGTTCTACTACACAGGCGGCTCGGGTGCTTTCAGTGCCTACACGGGCCTGGGCAGCGTGAACAGCAAGCAGACGGTGACGTTCGATGTCTCCTCGGTAGCACAGAAGCAGTTCGACCTCTACACCTTCCTGCACGAACCGGCGGACAACATCGCCCTGAAGGTGACGGCATTCGATGCCGCAGGCAACACACTCTACGAGCGCGACTTCGATGTGCCGATGGAGCAGAACCACATCACATGGCTCGCAGGTGACTTTTTCAACGGCTCCGGCTCCTCATCGACCACAGTGACCGGCGTGACGGTGAATACCGACTGGGCCGGTGAGACGCATCTGACCTTCTAAGGCCTGACTTTATGGCAAGCCGACCGGAAGGATGCAACGGATGCTTCCAGCCGGCTTCCGGGTCAGAGGGTCTGACCCCTTGACCCGTGAAAAAGATGCCGGAAAGAGGCAAGAGCAAACAAAGATAATTCATAGAGAATTTATTAATTAATAGAACACACCTTAAGAGTTCTTGGACGAGCCAAGCGGCAAAGCCGAGCGAAGAGTGAAAAGGTAAAAGTTGTATTGCACCGAATTGGGGTAGAGACAGATTTCTGTGATATCTGTGCTTTCTGTGAGACGAAACGAAATAAACAATAACGATAACGATAAACGCAAGCTGGTGCTGATAACCGGTCACCGCCGCGAGAACTTCGGCGAAGGCTTCATTTCGATGGTCACGGCAATGAAAGACCTCAGCGAGAAATACCCCGACGTGGACTTCGTCTATCCGATGCACCTCAATCCCAACGTGCGCAAGCCCATCCACGAGGTGTTCGGCGAAGACCTCACCAAGTACAGCAACTTCTTCTTCATTGAGCCGCTGCAGTACCTGGGGTTCGTCTATCTGATGGAGAAGTCCACCGTCGTCCTCACCGACAGCGGCGGCATCCAGGAAGAGGCCCCCGGCCTGGGCAAGCCCGTCCTCGTGATGCGTGACACCACCGAGCGTCCCGAAGCCTTCAAGAGCGGCACCGTCCACCTCGTCGGCACCAACCACGACCTCATCGTCAGCGAAGTCAGCACCCTCCTCGACGACCCGCAGGCCTACGTGCGTATGTCCAAGGCCGTCAACCCTACGGCGACGGCAAAGCCTGCAGCCGCATCGTCCGGGCGCTCAAGGCTGCGAATTAGCGAGAGGAGAGCCGAACTTGTTTGAGCTATCCCGAGCGTGAGCAGACTCGACAATAGTCAAGGACGAGCAGGTGGATAGATACGAAGTGAAATAGGACCTCCTTACATCCTCCTTGGGTGTTCCTTAAGTTTTCCTATAGTCTCCTTTGAACTACAAGCAACATAATTGGTGAGAAGTTAAGAAAAATAAAAGTTGCTAACGGATGCGATTTTGTTGCCGCAAAACGTTACCTTTGTAGAAAAACATATATTATAGTTTAAGTGTTATGCTGATAACCGGAATCGAAATACACAACTTTAGAGGCATCAGAGAATTGTCTATATTGGATTTTGACCGCCATGCAAATCTCTTTGTTGGAAAGAACGGTGCGGGCAAGTCTTCGCTCCTTGATGCCATATCCAATGTAATGTCCTGGTTTGTGGCGCGTATGCTTTCAACTACGGGTCGCGGACGAGACATTGCCGTCAACGATATAGGCTTCCGTTCCAGGGAAGGTTCTGTTATCAGATTACAGATAGACGGCGGCGAGTGGAGCAGTCTATACCGCAGCAAGGAGATGAAGAAGGATGGAAAGTCGGATTTGTCACCACTAAATGCCGTAGTAAAGACCTTACGTGAGAATATTGAAGATAATCCACGTACGTCAGTACCAATATACGTTCATTATGGTGTTGGACGAGTAGTGGCGGACATCCCTCTGCGAATCAGGAAGAATCCCAGACGGGATGTTACCAATGCATACGTTGAAGCACTGGAGAGTAGTGCTTCATTTCGTGACTTTTTCGCATGGTTCCGTGAACAGGAAGACCTGGAAAACGAACATATCCGTGAAAACCCGCATTATCGTGACCGTGGGATGGAGGCCATCCGCGATGCAATGTCAAAGATATTCTCGGAATTCAGTGAGATGCGTGTGCGCCGCAGTCCTCGCTCCATACAGATAAAAAAGGAAGGGGAAGTACTGCGACTTGAGCAGTTGTCCGACGGGGAGAAATGCTATATCGCCTTGGTGTGCGATTTGACAAGGCGTCTTACCATTGCGAATCCGGGACTTGAGAACCCACTGGACGGGGCCGGTGTCGTACTCATCGACGAGATAGACCTACACCTCCACCCTGAGTGGCAAATGGATGTGGTGTCGAGGCTTATTACCACATTCCGTAATTGTCAGTTCTTTGTGACGACTCACTCCCCGATAGTAGCGTCCGACGTGAAAGGACGCGTTTTTGTCATGGAAGATGGTCAGGCATACCCGCGTGTCACTTATGGCAAGGATAGTGAACAGATTCTCGCTTCCGCATTCGGTGTGGCAAATCCCAGAAACAAGACTGTTCAAGGTATGATAGACAATGCTTACAAGGCCATACGTGAAGGTAGTATGGAAGTTGCGAAGGACATTCTGGCGGAAATCGTATCTGCTGTTGGACAGGATGATCCAGTTGTGAGTGGTATAAAGTTGGAAATGGCTCGCAAGAGTAGGGGAGGAAGATGAGAACGATAATTAAAAATGAGGCACCAGCCTGCCTCTCCGAAGCAGAGAAGAAGGGATGGAAATGGGACGAGTTTGTTCTAAATGACCGTCTTGGCTATCAGACCTGTCGTCAGCAGGCGTATGACGAGCAATCCGGTGTATGTGCTTACACCGAGTTGCCACTTGATTCGGCGAGGTCAACCATCCATCTCGACCATTTCAGGCGGAAAGGCATTTATCAGCGTCTCCGGTTCGAGTGGAACAACCTGTTTGCCGCTGTCAAGGACAACCGTTTCGGGTCGGATTATAAAGACAATATCGTCAAAAGCAACAACGAGCAAAAGATATACAACGTAATTCTCAGCCCGTTAGTGCCTCAACTTCAACGGTATTTCCACTATGCTACCAATGGCGAGGTAGAGCCTTCATCAGAATTGTCAGATGATGATAAGGAAAGGGCAAAGGCTACCATCGATATCTTTCATTTGAACGAAAGTGAATTGGTCAGTCGTCGTAGAACTATGATGGTGCAGATTTCCACTTACCATGATTTACCCGAGGAAACCATCCGCCAGAGTTTTGTCGGCGCAGGTTTTCCGTCGGTCGTGGATCAGGAGGTTGGTTTTATGATTTTAGGACATGAAGCGTAAATTATCCACAAGCAGCAGAAGCGTACTTAATTCCGGATTGACCGAGGATTATAAAAAGGCGATTGCTGAGTATATCTGGAACGGATTCGATGCCGGTGCAACCTGTGTTGAGATTCGTTACACTGCCAATCCGCTAGGCGGAGTAGATGATTTGTGGGTTATCGACAATGGCAGTGGTATCAACTATGGTACTCTTGATCTGACATTCGGAGCTTTTCTTGACTCTAATAAGATACAGTCCTTTCAGCGTTCTTCTGAGGTGAGAGGCAGAAAAGGAAAAGGGCGTTTTTCATACAATGTCATATCGGGCGGTGCTTCATGGCAAACAAAGTACAAGGATGACGAGGGAGTTCTCAAACAATATGAAATTAAAATTTATTCATCTGACAGATCCGAGTATGATGCATCAGAGCCAGAATCTGTGCTTGTAGCGGAAGGACAGGAAACAGGCACTGCCGTTCATTTCCTTGATATGCGTTCTAATCTTGTCGAGGATGATTTGACAAGCGATTCTTTCTGCAATTACTTGTCAAGCGAGTTCGCATGGTTCTTGGAATTGAACAAGTCAAAAGGATATGCTATCAAGATTGAAGGTGTTGTTTTGGATTATCGGAATCTGATAGGAGAGACGGAAGAACAAACTATAGAAATTGGAGAAGAATCCTTTAGAATCAACTTTATCCGCTGGTCGCGGAAAATAGGTGATAAGTACTATTATTACCTGATGAATTCCAATCTACGGGAAGTTTGTAAGGTCTTGACCTCATTTAATAACAAGTCCACAACTTTCCATCATAGCGTTTACGTCACCTCTCAGTATTTTAACAAGTTCGAGTGGGATAAGGAACCTGGTGCTCGTCTTGATGGACTCTACAATCAGAGCCATGAGGCTTATGAGGCTTATAAGACTCTGATGAAACGCCTGCGTGCTTATCTGTCTAAGAAAGAGAAGGAGTATATACGAGCAGTTGGAGCAGCCCAACTGATAGCACAGTATGAGAAAGATGGCATTCTGCCTAAGTTTTCCGATGACAAATATGGAAAGGCACGAAAAAAAGATTTGGTGGAAGCCATACAAGGTATCTACGCTGTGCAACCCAAGATTTTCTTGAAACTTGCTACCGAACAATGCAAAACTATGGTGGGTTTTTTGAACCTGCTTCTTGACTCTAATGAGCGAAACAACGTAATAACTATCATTGAAAGTGTTGTTCACTTAACGCCAGAGGAACGGGAAGAGTTGGCTGCCACTTTGCGTACTACAACGCTAAGTCGTATCAATTCTGCTATCAGTCTGGTTAAAAATCGCCTTATTGTTATTGAGGGACTTAAGAAGTTGGTTACGGACAACGAGAAGTTCACAACAGAACGTGACCATATTCAGAAGATAATTGAAGAGAATTACTGGCTGTTTGGAGAACAGTTTAATCTTGTAACCGCAGACAAGCCCTTCACAGCAGCTCTAATGGAATTTACTTACTTACTGGATGGTAAAGTTGAGAAAGGAAGTTTCACGGCAGAAGATGCTCGTCGCAGACCGGATATCTTCATATGTAGAGGACAGGCTTTGCCAGGTTACCAATATTCTTCTTTCCTTGAAGAGCAGATTATAGTGGAGTTGAAGAGACCTTCCGTTGTGATCGGAACCACGCAGTTGAGGCAGATACAAGACTACCGTGATATTATTCTGAAAGAGCCGACTTTTAATTCTCAGATGCGGAGATGGAAGTTCATAGTTGTGGGGAAAGAAGTTGATGAATCTGTAAAAAACGAGTACAAATCATTTGCCGACAAAAACCGGCCAATGCTTGTTCATTATAGAGAGAATTTTGAAATATATGCCATGACATGGGATGATGTGTTCGTGACATTCGAGCACCGTGAGAATTTTATCCTTGAGAAACTCCAATTTGACAAGCAAATGATTCATAATGAAGTTGAGGCTTATGCTAAGTCAAGAGAGGGTTCTGATGCATTAACGAAGGACATCTTGAGTTTGAATACCAAATAATTTACTTTGATATCGCAATGTCTCCCGAGGATATAATAGCATTACTTTCAGTACTATTATCAGCCATTGTTGCTGTTGCTGGCATTGTCATTGCGCGACAGTCGGAGAAATTGCGGACAATGAGAAAACAACTCTCCGAGAAGAAGTGTGAAGCCTATGCAGATGCGGTGGAATTATTCTATTCTTTATTGAAGGATTCAAAATCTCATCGTGTAACTAACAACGACAAGATGATGCAGAAGATGATTGATATCAAACGAGACATCTTTATGTATGGTTCTGATAAGGTGTTTAGAGCGTTCAATACTTGGTTACTGTACACAACAAAGAATAACGATAAAGCTCAGTTTGCTGCTTTTTTGGATTTCGTTTTGGAGATGCGAAAGGACTTGTGTAATAACAAAACAAGATTGACCAAACAAGATATACTCCTGAACCTTACTCAAAGCGAAGAAGAAGTTAGAAAACTAAATAATTAAGTATGTCTATGCTCACTACCTTTCAACAACAATACATAGCCCAGTGGCATGATGGGTTCATGAGTTACGTCGGAAGTTTGCTCGGGGTGATTGCCGGACTTGTGACAAGACCTGAGGCGACGCGCGAAGATAAGGAGGCGCTGGAAGCTGTAAAGATGATGCTGACAGGCAAGGATGCTGAGGATGTGGAGCGGGATTTGTCCTCAGGCATCATTAAGAAGAGTACACTGGATAAGATAGAAAAGATCAATGGGGATTTGGTTGACACTTGCCTGGCGCATATTCAGATGAATCCCTTGGTACGGGAGTTCTGTAAGCAAATGATGCATATCCAGATAACTCACAATAGAAGAGCTGAAGCGATGAGGCTACAGGCATTGCATATACCGATTATTGAGAATCTGTAGATAAAAATCACTTGACGAGTGATCAATTGCTGTTTATAGGCGAAAACTGGCATCAACTTCCTTGTTTTGAACAAGTTTACAGTCCTCTGGCGAAAAGGTCGGTTGTGACGGTTATATAATGGGTGAAGCGAGTGGCTTCGCTAATAAGTTCATTGGTGGATGCAGCCCGAGTTCAGGCCAGTTTGGGCTGCCCTCTTTTCTCGAGCGGGAAAGAGGTTCTCGAGAAAAAACAGAAAAAAACGAAAAAAATTGGCTTGATGGAGAAAAGCTGATTTTCGGCGGTTAATACATAAGTGTGAGACGTAAGTCTTGCGAGAGTCAACTAAAGTTTAAGTAAACACTTTAAAATGATGAAAAATTATGTTAGACCGTTTGAAACAACTGGAAAAACTTGACCGCGTTACCGAGGCGGAGTGGCGGGAGGCGCTATCGGCGCTGACCGCCTGGATTGCCTGGCGGCTCCGGGGCAAAACGAGCTACGGAGCCCATTCGGAAGAGGAGTTGGGGATGCCCGCTGCGGATTATTACATAGGCGAGGCCGTGATGCGGCTCTTTGAGTGCCGCTGGGAATGGCAGGACCGCTTCTCTCTGAAGGATCAACTTATCAGGATGGTAGGCAGCCTTATCGACACGCAGCTGAAGGCCTATCAGCTGAAGGTGGAAGAGGGTCGGTGCTCTACGGGCGAAGTGGATGCGTCCACGCTCTCCGACAGCCTGCCCGACGATGACTACACACTGGACGTGGCCTATGAGATAGCGCAAGCTAAAGTGAAGGGCGACAATGAGCTGGAGTCTTTCCTCGATGCTATCAGGACGTTCAATGATTTCAAAGCTATCAGCTCGCATTTAAACATCACAATTGATCAAGTCTATAACCTGCAGAAAAGGCTTATGCGGAGACTTGGAAAGTAAATCAAGAATAATGAACTTATTAGATAAAATCAACGCCCTGCGCGTTGAATCGATAACCCCAGAGGAAATCAAGGAGACTCTGGGAGTGAGCCAGGACGAACAGGTAGAGAAGATGATGAAGACGGTGCGCCGTCTCAAGTTCAAGGCCAAGGCCGAGCAAGGCCGTCTCAAGAGCGAACGGGCCGCGAAGCTGCGGCGCATCATCTCCGGCAGGGGCGAGAACTCGGTGCGGCTGCGCTCAAGGATCCAGTCACGCTATCCGGCTATGCAGTTCCGTAATCTGGAGCAACTGACCGACGAGCAGCTGGCGCAAATCGCCGACGACCTGGAAATCTTGGAAATCCTGGAGAGCGAGAATGAGCAGGGGTAGCGAGGCGGCCCAGCAAATGCTGGACGAATTCGGCTTAGACAGCGTCATAGACGAGGATCTGTGTGACCTCGTCTATGCACGCGGTCTGGTGTTTCAGGAAGTGCCGCTGTCGGGATGCGAGGGCAGGATTATTTACAGCCCCTCGGGACAGACAGCGGTGGTGACAGTGAACAGCAACACCCGCTACCGGCCCCGCAAGCGCTTCTCCATTGCGCACGAGCTGGGACACTATGAACTCAAGCATAACAAGATACATTGTGAAAACGAAGGTACGCTGGACTGCTACCGCAAAGGCCATCAGGAGGCCGAGGCCAATGAGTTTGCCAGCGAACTGCTGATGCCTGCCGCCTTGTTCGACAAGGCCGTGCAGGGACGGTGCTTCTCTCCTGCGTTGGTTGAGGAGGTGGCCGAGCAGTTCGGGACGAGCGTTTCCAGCGTCGTCTATCGCTACCTGATGAGCGGCCCCGTGCCTGTGGCAGCGGTCTATTCCTACTGCGGCAAGGTAGTGTGGTGGCGCAAGTCACAGGGGATGCAGCGGCGGATGATCGACTGGACCGGCCGCGAGGTGCCGCACAATTCCGTGAGCGAGGAGTGGTTTCAGGACCATACGGTCTATGCCACCAACGATATTCAGGACGTTGACCTGAATGTCTGGTTCGACTTGGGAATGTATCGGACCTATACGCATACCAGTAGCAAACGCTTCGGTATGGAACAGATGGGCATCCGCGGATGGGATAGCTGGGATGAGGCCAAAGAAGATACCTCCACAGGAGAGCCGATGTGTCACGAGCACTGCTTCGTGTCCCGCGACTTCGGGAGCGCACTGGCGGTCATCTGGGAGGACTGAGAACGAAAACGTTAACGATAACGAAAGCGAAAACCTTTGTACAGAAAATGCCATAGGTGGAGAAAACCAGACTCTGGGCGGTTAATATAGGAGTGAAGCAGCTTCAAAAACAAGTATTAACCGTTTAAAAATAGGAGGAAACAACTATGGCAAAGATTAGTGGAATCAACACGAAGATCAGTGGTCAGGTGGGTGAGTATTTGTTCCGCCAGACCAAGTATGGAACGATTGTGAGCGAGGCTCCGGTGCGTAGCTCGACGCCGCGCCGCAGCCAGCTGCAGATGAACACGCGGACGCAGTGGGCGAACCTGGGGGCGATCTACCGCCAGTTCGACGATATGCTGAAGCGGGGGTTCGAGAGTCTGCCGACGGGGATGAGCGTGTACAACGCTTTCGTGCAGGCGAACCTGGGAGTGGTGAAGGTGTATATCACCAAGACGATGCGGCTGAACGGCGGCTCGGTGTTGGCACCTTACCAGATTACCCGCGGCACCCTGCCCAGCATCCCGATGGGCCTCAGCACCGACGGCCTGCTGATGAGCGGACTGAGCGTAGGCTCGCTGAGCATCGACGCGGCCACCACCATCGGGGCTTTCAGCGAGGCCATCCTCGCGGGTAACTTCGGCTGGCAGGAAGGCGACCAGCTTTCGTTCTTCCACGGGGTGCAGACAGTGGACCAGGTGACGGGCATCCCCCGCGCCACCATCACCGGCTATCGCGTGGTCATCAACACCGCCGACGAGACGCCCCTGTGGGATGTCGTCAATCCCATCGGATTCAGCACCGTGGCCTCGGGCAGCGCAGGCATCAACGTCATCGCCACCAGCCAGGCTATCCAGAGCGGCGCCGGTGTGTGGGTACACAGCCGCGAGACCGACAGCGGCCTGAAGGTAAGCACCCAGTTCTTCTATGTGGAGAACGCAGCCCTAGCCACCTACCAGAGCAGCGCTGCCCAGGTCGCCAGCGCCAACAGCTACGGAGGCATCAACACCAGCCAGGTGTTCCTGCAGCCCAGTGTGAGCGGCAGCAACGGCGTTGCTAACGTTAACCTTAACGCTAACGATAACCAGAGCGGCAGCGGCTCGGGCACCGATGGAAACGATAACCCTAACGAAAACCAGGGCGGAACTGGTGGAAACACGGGTGGTAATACCGGCGGTGACGGTGGCGACGGCGACGATATGAGCGACTAAACTTCATCTTTCAGAGCGGGTGGGTGGCAACCCTGCCTCCCGCCTCCCTCTGAATCTTTAGACAGTAAATGTTGAACAGTAAACGCTAAAGGAAGATGAAGTACTTTACGATTAGCGAGATGCTTCACAGCCCGACGGCTGTGGCTCGCAAGATATGGAACGGCTGTGGCCGCACCGAGGAGGACAACCTCACGGCCCTCATCGAGAACGTGTTGGAACCCACGCGTGAACGCTATGGCAAGGCCATCCACGTGAGCAGCGGCTTCCGCTGTCCGCAGCTGAACAGCCTCATCCACGGCGCCACCCAGAGCCAGCACCTTCGTGGCGAAGCCGCTGACATCTATACCGACGCAGGCCCGGTGGGCAACCTTGAGGTGGCACGCCTTATCATCGCCTCCGGTTGCTTCGACCAGGTCATCCTGGAGAACGTCCCCGGCAACCAGCTCCTGCCTCAGTGGATTCACGTCAGCTGGAAGCGCCTCGGAGCCAACCGCCGGGAGATACGCAAGAAGGTCATCGGTAGCAATAGCTACCCTGTGCTGACGCGAAAGGAGGTGGGCCTATGACACTGGATTGGACCAACATTATCCTCGCCGTGCTGACCCTCATCGGAGGCTGCGGATGGATTGTGAACCACCGCAAGTACCGTCAGGAAGTACGGAGCCTTCAGGCCGACAACCGGCAGAAGGATATGAACCTGAGTAAGGATTATGTGACCGAGTGGCGCACCTACATCGCTGAGCCCTTGCAGCGTGAGGTGAACGAGCTGCGGCAGGAAGTGGCCGAGCTGCGGTATGCGATACAGCGTATTAGCGACTGTGCTCATCGCGCTAAGTGTCCTGTGCTGGAGCAGTTGCAGCGTCAGCCGGAGGGCGAGTAGCAGCGAGCGGAGCCTTCGCACGGAGACAGTGACAAGGGATACGGTCTGGCAGCAAGTGGTGGTGGCCGTCCACGACACCCTTTGCGAGGTGACCACCATCACCCTCCAGCAGAACGACCAGGGCGACACCCTCAAGCTGCTGCAGGTCACAGACCGCACACGCGCCTCCCGTAGCAGCGACCTACGAGAGAATAAGAAACGAACGGAAGTAAGAGTTGATACCGTGTATGTAGAGAAGCAGTCAGACAACACCGTGGCCGTTGCGGGCCCTGGAGTAACGGTAGACAAAGACGGAACATTAACCGTGAACCGTTCACCTTTAACCTTTATGAAGTGGCTTTTTGCCATACTATGTGCATTGATAGTATTGATAATAACCATTAAAGTCTGTTTGCGGAAGGCTCTCTGACGAGGGCCTCCGCAGACTGCGTTTACGAGATAAAACACGTTTTAACATGAAAGGAATAGTACTCGCCGGAGGCTCCGGCACGCGGCTTTACCCGATTACCAAGGGCGTTAGCAAACAGTTGTTGCCCATCTACGACAAGCCGATGGTGTATTACCCCAGCAGTGCGCTGATGCTGGCAGAATAAACGAAATAAACAATAACGATATACGATAATGAAGAAAGTAATGCTTGTTTTCGGGACACGGCCAGAGGCTATTAAGATGTCTCCTTTGGTTAAGGAGTTTCAGAAGTATCCCAAAGATTTAATGCCACAGCACGCTTCAAAATCAAATCCTATTCTATAATGGAAGAAACAAGAGTAATAAGTGATGAAAATCCTAATGATGGAAAACTAGCTGCTGCAGCGCCAGCCGTCAGTAAGGGTGAATACCCCACTTTAGTAGAATTGTCTGAGAAGGAGCAAAAATCATCAGCAGCCTGGAAATGGGCTATTAGCGAAAATCAAAGACTACAAAAGTATGAAACAAAATACTATGAGTTAGAGGCCTCTTATCACAATATACATGAAGACTTTGAGGTGTTCAAGGCAAAGAATAGTAAGAATCCATTACTTGACACAATCTCCTGTATTTTATTTGTGCTAGGACCTTTAGCCCTTGGATGGCTCACATCTTTAACAGACTGCAATTTAAGACTCCTTATAGGTTTTATTGGAAGTGGTCTACTGGTCGGTGCAGTAATAATAAAAATCGCTCAATATTTTAAGTCATGAACATAGCTATCGATTATATTAAAAATCCGGGAGATCTTGATAAAGAGAGAATCGTGTTTGCTGTGAAGAATGACGAACAACTTGGCAAGTATCTTATCGCAGAGAGTGTTTTGACTGAGGATGCTCGTTTTTCTGCAAGAATCAAGAATGTATTTTGGTTCCCCGATCAAGAATTAAAACAAGGTGATGTTGTTGTCCTTTACACAAAATCAGGCAGTAATAACACTATTAAGAATGAAGATGGAAGTACGACATACTTCTATTACTGGGGACTATCGGAACCACATCTTAACGACAATAAACCATGTGTAGTGTTATTTGAGGCAACGTGGGAAGTACGTGCAATTCAAAAATACGAAAACCAATAATATGGAGATTACACTATATGAACGCGATGGTCATCCTGTAGCCTATATTGCTGATGATTTTGAGAATTCTATTTATACTTGGGATGGGCACGCTGTATGCTACATCCTTGACGAGAAAATCTACGGGTGGAAAGGACATCATATTGGATGGTTTCATCAAGGAATAGTATATGATACACATGGATACAGAGTGGGCTATACAAAGCAAACATGCCCTTCGGTAACATACGTAGAACCTATAAAGTATGTTAAATATGTAAAGTATGTTAAATATGTGCGTTACATTCCATATATACGACCATTGTTTTCTACTATGCAAGCATCTATCTCTCTTGCAGATTTTATACGTCAAGATGCAATCTAAATGAGATTTCCCATTTATAATTCTGCAAGATATTAATATAGAACAAATAAAATAATAGCGATACATGAAAGGAATAGTACTCGCTAGAAGTATCGGCAAACGTTCTTAACCATTAAACGTTTTAAATTCTTCTTGAAATTCTTCTTTCATAAGAAAAATTTTCCTTACCTTTGCCTTTAATGTTATTCAGGTATAAATTATATAAATCTTTCTATGACAGAACTTAAAAAAATACAGGTAGAACTAACACGCAAAGGACGGGTAGCCTACGACAGAGCAAAAAGCGATAATAATGCGTATGTCGTTAGAGGAAACGCCATTTACAGAATTTACTCCGATGGCAGAAAAGAGTTGATACAGTCAATTCCATCCACTAAAGCAAAAGCGATTAAAAAGAGAATTGTTCTCGATTAATGTCTCTCATGCTAAAAAGACTGAGAATATTTGCGGGACCTAATGGCTCAGGAAAATCCACCATCAAGAAAATTGTTGAGAGGATCGTCAAATTGGGTACTTATGTAAATGCAGATGATATCAAAGTGCAGTTGATCAAACAGCGAAGCTTGGACTTCTCTGATTATGGCATTTCATTACGTAAAGATCATTTTATTACAGTTTTAAAAAACTCAACGTGGTCAGAACGCATGGATAATGTTGAAAACACCATATCCCAGTTACGTTTTGATAATAATAGAATCAACCTAACAGAATCATATGAGGTGGAGGATTATTTCGTGACTTTTTTAGCCTCATACCTATGGGAAGAATTATTAGAAACATCAAACAAGTTTACCGTGGAAACGGTGATGTCTCATCCCTCAAAATTGGAGTTTATTAAACGAGCCAAAGAAAAAGGGTTTAAAGTATACCTGTATTTCGTATCATTAGCAGACCCTGCTCTGAATAAGCATAGAGTAAAGACACGTGTATTAGAAGGAGGTCACGATGTTCGTGCCTGACATAGAGG
Source organism: Bacteroidaceae bacterium (assembly GCA_017469525.1). Lineage (GTDB taxonomy): Bacteria > Bacteroidota > Bacteroidia > Bacteroidales > Bacteroidaceae > Physcousia. The sequence continues at coordinate 64,592 of JAFUGG010000016.1, forward strand.
CAAACAAAGATACTCTTACCAAAGAGATAGAAGGAAAATAACCCCAGACATCCTACATCAGACATCAGAGTCTTGATCCTCATTGTTGAAATTCGAATACCGAATATAAAGAAGTAATGAAATGTTAAACAAACTCCACATAT
>JAFUGG010000063.1 GCA_017469525.1 Bacteroidaceae bacterium
TTATCGGACAGCAATACCGCTAAATACCTTTTGAGTCAAAGAGGTATACCTCTTGAGCCAAAGAGGTAGTGCTCTTGAGCTAAAGAGGTAGTGCTCTTGAAATTATTGCTGTCTGTGGCCTTTCGCACCGTCGGTGCTTTTTCCCCGGACAGCAATATTTTTGAATCTTGAATGGGTAGTTGTACCTTTGACTGTCGTCAAAAGTACTTGACTATCGTCATAAAGTACTTGACTGTCGTCATAAAGTACTTGACTGTCGTCGAGCTTTGCTTTTGCTTAGCATTGCAAAAGAAAAAAAAGGGCTTTTTTCTTTGCATTGTGCTTGCTTATTCGTACCTTTGTCGCGCAAAATATACAGTTATGTCGAACATAGTAGCTATTGTAGGCCGCCCGAACGTGGGCAAGAGCACCCTTTTCAACCGTCTGACGGGGACGCGTCATGCCATCGTCAGCGAAGAGGCCGGCACGACGCGCGACCGCCAGTACGGCAAGTGCGAATGGGGCAATCGTGAGTTCTCTGTCATCGATACCGGCGGATGGGTAGTGGGCAGCGAGGACATCTTCGAGGAAGAGATACGCAAGCAAGTCAGCCTCGCCACCGATGAGGCCGACGTCATCCTGTTCCTCGTCGATATTCAGAACGGCATCACGGACCTCGATGAGGCTGTGGCTGGCATTCTCCGTCGCTCGAAGAAGCCCATCCTGCTCGTCTGCAACAAGATGGACAACAACGAGACTTACCTGGCTGCCGAGTTCTATGCACTCGGGCTGGGTGAGCCGCAATGCATCTCGGCAGCAACGGGCAGCGGCACAGGCGACTTGCTCGACCTCGTCATTAGCAAGTTCCCGAAGGAAGGCGACGCCTTGCCCGACGAAGACATCCCGAGGTTTGCCGTCGTGGGACGTCCCAACGCAGGCAAGTCGAGCCTCATCAATGCCTTCATCGGCGAGGAAAGGAACATCGTGACAGACATCGCTGGCACCACTCGCGACAGCATCTACACACGCTACGACAAGTTCGGCTTCGACTTCTATCTAGTTGACACAGCCGGCATTCGCAGGAAAAGCAAGGTCAGCGAAGACCTGGAGTTCTACAGCGTGATGCGCTCGATTCGCGCCATCGAGAACAGCGACGTCTGCATCCTCATGATAGACGCCACCAGAGGCATCGAGGCGCAAGACCTCAACATCTTCCAAATCATACAGAAGAACCAGAAGAGCCTCGTGGTGGTCGTCAACAAATGGGACCTCGTTCCCGACAAGGACACCAAGGTGATGAAGACCATGGAGGACGCCATCCGCGACCGCATGGCACCCTTCACCGACTTCCCCATCATCTTCGGCTCGGCCCTCACAAAGCAGCGCATCTTCAAAGTCCTCGAGACGGCTAAGGACGTCTTCCTCAATCGTCGTCGCAAGGTATCCACCCACAAGCTCAACGAAGAGATGCTGCCGCTCATCGAGGCCTACCCGCCGCCATCCATGAAGGGCAAGTACATCAAGATAAAGTACTGCATGCAGATTCCCGACACCCGCGTGCCGTCGTTCGTCTTCTATGCCAATCTGCCGCAGTACGTCAAGGAGCCTTACAAACGCTTCCTCGAGAACAAGATACGCGAACGCTGGGACTTCTCGGGATGCCCCATTAATGTGTTTATCAGGCAGAAATGAAGAAAGCCATCTTTTGCTGTCTGATGTCTGCCCTCTTATGGTGCTGCAGCGATGGCCACTATACCCATAAGGCTGCGAGGGAAGCTGCCGAGAAGTACTACACGATGCTTGTCCGGGGCGACTACAAAGGCTTCGTCGATGGTTATGCCAGTTCGGAGAACCTGCCCGAGGACTTCCGCAGCCAGCTCGTGGATGCTACGGCTCAGTTCATGGCAAGGGACGACATGCGTCGGCTTGTCTCCGTAGAAGCCCTGAGCGACAGCCTCCTCGAGGACAGCACCGCCTATGTCATGCTCCAGCTGCACTTCGCCGACAGCACAAGCGAACAGGTGGAGCTCTCCCTCGTACTCGAAGAAGGAAAGTGGCGAATGCAATGAAAGACCGTAAATAAAACGATAACAATATGAAGAAACTTATTATCCTGCTTTGCCTCGGATGGTCAATGGTCAATGGTCAATGGTCAATGGCTCAGCAGATGCAAATGCCGCCTGTACCTCTTGCCCCTGCTGTCAAGACAGGCAAGCTCGAGAATGGACTCACTTACTACATCCGCCACAACGAGTGGCCCGAGAAGCGCTGCGACTTCTACATTGCCCAGCGCGTCGGCTCCATGCAGGAGGAGGACGACCAGCGCGGATTGGCCCACTTCCTCGAACACATGTGCTTCAACGGCACGACGCACTTCCCGGGCGATGCCCTGAAGCAGTATCTGGAGCGCATCGGCGTGAAGTTCGGCGAGAACCTCAATGCCTATACATCCTTCGACGAGACCGTCTATAACATCAACAACGTCAACGTCGAGATACAGGGAGCCGTCGACTCTTGTCTGCTCATCCTCCACGACTGGAGCCACGACCTCCTGCTCGAGGACAAGGAGATAGACAAGGAGCGCGGCGTCATCGAGGAAGAGTGGCGCATGCGTCGCAGTGCTCAGCTTCGCATCATTGAGGCCGCCTTGCCCGTCATCTGCAAGGACAGCAAATATGCCGAGCGTATGCCCATCGGCACGATGGAGATTGTGAAGAACTTCCCCTACGAAACCCTTCGCAGCTACTACCGCAAGTGGTATCGTCCCGACCTGCAGGCTCTCGTCATCGTAGGCGATGTTGACCCTGATGCTGTCGAGAAGAAGCTTCAGGAGATGTTCTCCGATATTGCTCCCGCCCCAGCTGATGCTGCCGTCCGCGAAGACTATCCTGTGCCCGACAATAAGGAGCCGCTCGTCTTCATTGGCAAGGACAAGGAGTTCCCAGGCATGGTGGCATCCGTCATGTTTAAGAGTGACCCAATGCCCAGAGAGATGAAGGGCACGGTGGCTTACCTTGGCGTGGACTTCATCCAGGATGCCATCTCGGGCATGCTTGACGAACGTCTCTCTGAGATAGCACGTCAGGCCGACGCTCCATTCTCGGGTGCAGGCATCAGCTTTGGCGAATACCTCGTCGCCAAGACGAAGGATGCCCTTTCGCTCGACATCTCCATGAAGGAGAACCGCTACACCGAGGGCATCAAGGCAGCCTATAGAGAGTTGCTCCGTGCCTCGAGAAGCGGTTTCACAGAAAGCGAGTTCCAGCGCTTCAAGGATGAGTATCTGTCGCAAATCGATGCTGCCTATGAGGCACGAGACAAGCGCACGAACACCTCCCTCGTTGGTGCTTGCGTCCGTCACTTCATTGATAATGAACCCGCAGCAGGCATTGAGTGGATGCATCAGACGATGCACATGCTCGTGCCCAACATCCCTCTCGAAGCCATTAATCAGGCCGTGGCAGAGCTCCCACAAGAGAACCGCGCCATCCTCGTCATGATGCCAGAGAAGGAAGGTCTCGCCCTTCCTACCGAGCAGGAAATACTTTCTGCCATGGCAGAAGTTGATGCCGAGGACATCACAGCCTTCACAGAAGAGGTCAGCACTGAGCCCTTGGTGCCTGAGCTCAAGAGTAAAGTCAAGGTCAAGAAGATAACCGACGACATCTATGGCTCGAAGCTCATCACCCTTTCCAATGGCATGAAGATACACGTCAAGCAGACTGACTACAGTCCCAACCGCATCAACTTCCATGCAACCTCTTGGGGCGGCAACAGTCTTTACAGCGATGACGAGTTCATCAATACAAACAATGTCGGCCTTGTTCGCCAAGGAGGCTGGGGCAACTTCTCGGCTGTCGAGCTTCAAAAGAAGCTTGCCGGCATCCAAGCCAAAGCGTCGCCCAGCGTCGGCACACGTACCGAAAGCATCGAGGGCAGTTGTGTGAAGAAGGACTTTGAGACGATGCTTCAGCTCGCTTACCTTTGCTTCACCTCTCCGCGACGTGACGATGATGCCTTCACCTCGCAGATGGAGCGCACACGCAACGACCTGAAGAACCAGGAGCTCAATCCTCAGACAGCCTTCACCGACAGCATTGTCAGCGTCGTATATAATAATAATGTACGTGCAAAGCGTCTGAAGGAAGCCGACCTTGACCGCATCAACTACGACCGTCTGCTCGAGGTTTATCGTGAGCGCTTTGCCAATGCCGGCGACTTCGAGTTCTATCTCGTGGGCGATGTCAATGCCGACTCTGTCGCTCCCTTGCTTGCGAAGTACCTCGGGGCGCTGCCTGCGAAGGGTAAGAAAGAGAAGTATAAGGTCATCGACCAGCGCATGACGAAGGGCGAACGCGAGTGTCTCTTCACGAAAGAGCAGGACACGCCCAACTCGCTGAACGTCTTCCTTTATCATACTCCCATGAAGGAGACGATGCGGAACAGCATCTTGGTTGACATGCTTCAGCAGGCCATGACGATGCTCTACACCGAGAGCATCCGCGAGGACGAGGGTGGAGCCTACAGCGTACCAGTCGGCGGATATATCATCGACTATCCTGAGGAGATTGCGCAGATGCAGATTATCCTGCCCACGGCTCCCGAGAAACGCCTCGCCATGACGTCTGTCATCAGCAATGGCATCAAGAAGATGATGGAGCAAGGCCCCTCCGAGGAGAACCTCGGCAAGATAAAGGAATACATGCTGCGCTCGCATCAGGAGAACCTCAAGGACAATGGCTACTGGATGAACAGCCTCATCTCGAAGACACGCTACAATCAGGAGTTCGTCGAAGGCTATGAGGACTGCGTTCAGAGCATGACCGTCGAGGACATCAAGCAGGTGGCACAGCAAATCTTCGGCAGTGGCAACCGCCTTGTCGTAGGCATGGAGACACCGCAGAAGTAGTCCATAGTCCATAGTTAGTGGCGGAATTAAATCGTAAATAGTAAATCATTAAATAGTAAATCAGAAAGGTGTTTATCACGAAGTGGCTGGCTGCCTTTGGCAGGTACTTGCAACTGATGGGGAGGGTTCTGAGCCTGCCCGAGAGGTGGCGGATGTTCTACCGACAGTATGTCCGCGAGATGGCTTCGCTTGGAGTCGACTCCATCGGCATTGTGCTGCTCATCAGTTTCTTCATCGGAGCCGTCATCTGCATACAGATAAAGCTGAACATCCAGAGTGCCTGGATGCCGACCTTCACGACGGGTTATGTCACACGTGAAATCATGTTGCTGGAGTTCTCTTCGAGCATCATGTGCCTCATCCTGGCAGGCAAGGTCGGTTCGAACATCGCCTCGGAGATAGGCACAATGCGCGTGACGCAGCAGATTGACGCTCTTGAAATCATGGGTGTCAACTCGGCTTCGTTCCTCATTCTGCCGAAGGTGATAGGCATGATGACGATGATTCCCTTCCTTGTCGTCTTCAGCATTGTCGCCGGCTTTGTCGGTGCCTATGCCACCTCCATTGCCGGCATCATTACTCCCGACGACCTGACGGTAGGTCTTCTGCACGACTTCACCCCTTGGTTCGTCTATGCCAGCATCATTAAAAGCACGGTCTTTGCCTTCATCATCAGTAGCGTGGCCTCCTATCACGGCTACTTCGTGGAGGGCGGCAGCTTCGATGTGGGCAAGGCGAGCACCAATGCCGTCGTGTCGAGCAGCATGTTGATTCTTTTCTCAGACATCTTCCTGACGAGCCTATTAGCATAAAGTAGTGAGTGGTTAGAGGTTAGGGGTTAGAGAACACCTCTGGTCCCTAATCATCATCCCAAACATTCCTCTAACCACTAACCCCTAACCACTAACCCCTAACCTCAGGCAATGATAGAAGTACAGCATCTATACAAGAGTTTCGACGGCAGGGACGTCCTGATGGACATCAACATGCAGTTTCGCGACGGGCAGACGAACCTCATCATCGGGCAGTCGGGTTCCGGCAAGACTGTGCTGATGAAGAACATCGTCGGCCTTTTCACGCCCACGAAGGGCAAGATACTTTATGACGGCCGCGACTTCGTGACGATGACGAAGCGCGAACGTGTGATGATGCGTCGCGAGATGGGCATGATATTCCAGAGTGCCGCCCTCTTCGACTCGATGACAGTCCTGGAGAATGTCATGTTCCCGCTCGACATGTTCTCCGACATGAACCAGGCCGACCGCGTGCGTCGTGCCCGTTTCTGTCTGGAGAGGGTCAACCTGAAGGGTGCCGAGGAGAAGATGCCGGGCGAGATAAGTGGCGGCATGCAGAAGCGCGTTGCCATTGCCAGAGCCATTGCCCTCAACCCCAAGTACCTCTTCTGCGACGAGCCTAATTCAGGTCTCGATCCCAAGACGAGTCTCGTCATCGACGACCTCATCAGCGGCATCACGCATGAGTACGGCATGACCACTATCATCAACACCCACGACATGAACTCGGTGCTCGGCATAGGCGAGAGCATCCTCTTCATCTGCGACGGCCGCAAGGAATGGGAAGGCTCGAAGGACCAGATAATGGGTTCGACCAACGAGAAGCTAAACTCCTTCATCTTTGCCAGCGACTTGCTCCGCAAGGTCAAGGAAGAACAAATGAGTGGTTAGGAGTAAGTGGTGAGTGGTTAGAGAATACCTCTGGCCCCTGATTATCATCCCAAACATTCCTCTAACCACTAACCCCTAACCTCTAACCACCAACCTCTAACCTCTAACCACCAACCTCTAACTACCAACCTCTAACCCCTAACCCCTAACCACAAAAATATGGAAGAACTGCAAAAATTGCAGCTTAGAAGCGAAGGTCTGGTCAAGATTTATGGCAAGCGAACCGTGGTGAACAATGTCAGCTTCGACGTTCGTCAGGGCGAGATCGTCGGCTTGCTCGGGCCGAACGGTGCAGGCAAGACGACGTCGTTCTACATGACCACGGGCCTCGTTCTGCCCAACGACGGCCATATCTTCTTGGGAGACACGGAAATAACCGACCTGCCTGTCTATAAGCGTGCCCGACTGGGCATCGGCTATCTCGCGCAGGAAGCCAGCATCTTCCGCAAGATGAGTGTCGAGGACAACATAGCCAGCGTGCTGGAGATGACGAATAAGCCTCGCGAGGAGCAGCGCGAGAAGCTCGAGAGCCTCATTCAGGAGTTCCATCTCGAGAAGGTGCGCAAGAACATTGGTGACCGCTTGAGCGGCGGTGAGCGTCGTCGCACGGAGATAGCTCGCTGCCTGGCCATCGACCCGAAATTCATCATGCTCGACGAACCCTTTGCAGGCGTCGACCCCATTGCCGTGGAGGACATACAGTACATCGTCTGGAAACTCAAGAAGCGGAACATCGGAGTCCTCATCACCGACCACAACGTGGAGGAGACCCTCTGCATCACCGACCGCGCCTACCTCCTCTTCGAGGGACAGATACTTTTCCACGGCACGCCCCAGGAGCTCAGCGTCAACCCCATCGTCCTCGATAAGTATCTGACCCGCAACTTCGTGTTGAGGCTCAAGGACTTCCAACAAATGGAAGAGGAACGTATGGAAAGCGGAAAGGATTGACGAGAGAAGTTCCCAAACTTCTCTGCAGAACTTTGCAAACTTCTCTGCAGAAGTCGGGCAACTTCACACGAGAAGTTTTAGATTGACTCCGGTCAACTTGAAAGAGTTTTCAAATTATTGGTGTCCGGGGAAATTAAATCATGATTCCTTTGCTTCTTTGATTACATGGGCATTCTATATGAAAGCTGTAGCCAGGGGCTTGGAAGACGATTCAACAGATGGAAAGCCTGGAAGGCTTTACTATAAGTAACCGAGGGCGAAGCCCCCGGAATAGACATGGAGATTACCTCCCCGCCCCTGCCTGGAAGGCAGTACCACCGGCATCTCATAGTACTGCCTTACAGGCAGCGAGGAGAAGTTTATCTGCACTTTCCGAGGGCTTCGCCCCCGGTTCTTCCCTACGGTCAGGCGGCAAAGCCGGAGTCCTCAAAGTGAAGCCTTCCAGGCTTAAGATTCATTCCTGACTTTACTTAGCATAAAGTAGTCAGGTCGTTTTTTAGCGGACACCGATATTTTCAAATAAAAACTAAAACATAAAACAATGAAACGAATCATCCTTATTCTTTTATCCGTTCTGCCCCTGCTGGCTCTTGCCAAAGGGAAACAGGACAACCGCCTGATTGTCATCACCATCGACGGCCTGCGATGGCAGGAAGTCTTTCAGGGAGCCGAGGAGAACATCATGACCGACTCCAAGCAAGTGCGCGACGTGAAACGATGCCGCGAGACCTATTGGCGAGCTACGCCTGAAGAAAGACGCGAGACGCTGATGCCCTTCACCTGGGGCACCATCGCCAAGAAAGGCCTCCTCGTCGGCAACAGAAACGTCAACAGCATCATGCAACTTGCCAACAAGACCAACATCTCATATCCCGGCTACTCGGAAATGATGACGGGCATGGTCGACGATTCTATCCGGAGCAACGACCCCGTCAACAATCCCCACCGGAATGTACTGGAGGCAGCAGGCGAGGACCCTCGCTACAAGGGCAGTGTCGTCATGTACGGCTCTTGGAAATCAACGCGCTTCGCCATCCACAACGAACAAGCAGGCATCCCGGCCTCCGTGTCCTACGAACCGCCAATTGCCAAGAAGCAGACACCCCAGCTGAGACTCGTGGAGCGAATGATGGAGGGAATGCCCCGCTACTGGCAAAGCGAACACTTCGACGCCTTCACCTTCGCCTACGCCCTTGAGACATTGAAGAACGACCATCCGAAGGTGATGTGGATTTCCTTCGGCGATTGCGACGAGTGGGCACACGCCCGCAAGTACGACCTCTACCTCGACGCAGCCCGCGAGACGGATGCTTTCATCCGCGACATCTACGAGACGCTCGAGGCCGACCGTTTCTACAAAGGCAAGACGACCTACCTCGTCACCTGCGACCACGGCCGCGGATTCGGCAACGAATGGGGCAGCCATGGCAGCAGCACGAAAGGTTCCGAAGCAACTTGGCTCATGCTCTTTGGCAAAGGCATCGACGCCAAGGGCGAGACAAAGGAGTGTGGACCCTTCTACACCAAGCAGATAGCCGCCACCATTGCTTCCATCCTCGGCATCGACTTCACACCCGACGACGGAGCTACCCTCCTGCCCATTGACCATTAGTTGTGCAGTCATGATGCCAGTACTTACACAAGAAAACTCCAGTACCCTCACGTGAGTACTGGAGTTTTCTCTGGAGAGTACTGGCTCCAACTCATTAGAACTTCTCAATAATGAGGTCAGTAGAGAATAATTTATCATTGGTGTCCGGGGGAATTATTCTTTATCACATTCTCCCTCGATTACATCGGCATTCTATATGAAAGCTGTTGCCAAGGGCTTGGTAGACCGTTCAATAGCAGGAAAGCCTGGAAGGCTTTACTACTAGTAACCGAGGGCGAAGCCCTCGGATTAGACATGGAGATTACCTCCCCACCCCTGCCTGGAAGGCAGTACCACTGGCATCTCATGGTACTGCCTTCCAGGCAGCAAGGAGAAGTTCATCTACACTTTCCGAGGGCTTCGCCCCCGGTTACCCAAGGTAAAGCCTTCCAGGCTTGAGATTCATTCCTGACTTTACTTAGCATAAAGCAGTCAGGTCGTTTTTTTTAGCGGACACCAATATTTTCAAACAACAAACTAAAACATTAACTATGAAACGAATCATCCTTATTCTTCTATCCGTCCTGCCCCTGCTGGTTCTTGCCAAAGGGAAACAGGACAGCCGCCTGATTGTCATCACCATCGACGCAGCCCGCGGGACCGATGCTTTCATCCGCGACATCTACGAGACGCTCGAGGCCGACCGTTTCTACAAAGGCAAGACGACCTACCTTGTCACCTGCGACCACGGCCGCGGATTCGGCAACGAATGGAGCAATCATGGCAGCAGCACGAAAGGTTCCGAGGCAACGTGGCTCATGCTTCTGGGCAAAGGCATCGACGCCAAGGGCGAGACAAAGGAGTGTGGACCCTTCTACACCAAGCAGATAGCCGTCACCATTGCTTCCATCCTCGGCATCGACTTCACACCCGACGACGGAGCGAAGCTGCAGCCCATCGGCATGTAAGGTGGTTCTTAACGCAATTTATATAAAGATTAAGGTTTTTAATTGCCAATTATTTGGAGATTGTTTACTAATTAGTTATCTTTGCAGGCGAAATCATCCAAGATGGCCAAAAGGGAATACGTAAGAACGGTCGTTGCCTATGGGGAATACTTCAAGGACTTCAAAAGGACAGTCTCGCAGCAGGTAATCGATAAGTTCTATGAGATTTTCCTATACATTATGATATTGGAAGTTATTCCGAGTGTCTATTTCCGTTCTGTTGAGGGCGTGAAGGGGCTGTTTGAGATTCGTGTTGAAGAAGGTGGAAACATATACAGGGTGTTTTGTTGCTTAGACGAGGGTAATCTGGTAATTCTGTTCAATGCCTTTCATAAGAAAACACAGAAGACACCAAAGGGTGAGATAGAGAAGGCAAAACGAATAATGAAAGCGTATTTTGAAGAAAAGAAAGGAATATGAGTATGTCAAGCGAGGAAATGAAAAAGCTGCGCCTCACGCCTATCACGGACTATATCAAGGAGGATTATGGCGAAGAAGGAACACCATCAAGAACAGAGTTTGATGCGAGAGTGGATGCCTTTATCTTAGGTGAACGGCTCAAAGAAGAGCGTATTAAGGCTGGTTTTACTCAGGAACAGTTGGCAGAGCGCATTGGCACAAGGAAGAGCTACATTTCGCGAGTCGAGAATGGCCACGCAGATATTCAAGTTTCCACCCTGTTCAAGATATTCAATGGACTTGGCCGTCGGTTGAGTTTGACGGTGCTATAGCTTTTCACTTTAGTGACAGAATCGAAGCAAATACTACTATCTACAACCAATATGAACCGCCTATGGCATAAATAAAGGAACTAAGACATAATAGACAAAAAGCGTTAGCTTTGATTCTTGCTTTCTCCGAATTCGCCAAATTAAAAGAAAGCGCCAAGAGTAAAAGACTAATGCTCACGTCATTTCGACGTGGGCTTTTACTCGTATATGGTGCAATGGTGTTTGGCGATACCAGGAGAA
>JAFUGG010000003.1 GCA_017469525.1 Bacteroidaceae bacterium
AAGGATGCGCCTGCAGAAGGCCATGTCCATGCTGCAGAGCCACCGCGACATAAACGTCGCCGAGGTGGCCTACAAGTGCGGCTACTCGCAGGTGCCCAACTTCTCGAGGGCCTTCACAAACTTCTTCGGCATCACACCGACGGAAGTGAAGACGAGAACGAGGAAAGAATGAGAAATGAAAAAATGAAGGAATGAAAAAATGAAAAAAATGAAAAAATGAAGAAATGAAAAAACTCAGGAGCGCTCCCAGCAACAAGATAACATACATTATATATATTAACTTTATTTATTAACTTAATTCATTAACACTATGAAGAAACGACTACTTCTGATCCTCTGCCTGCTGACGGCGGCGGGGGCGAGTGCCAAAACCATTAAGAAGGGAACCTTCTCGAATGGCGGGACGTGGGAACTTTATGAGAACGACGATGAAGGAAGAGTCCTCTACATTGATGCAGAGGTCATTCCCGACTACAAGAGAAAGAAGTGTAGCGACTATTGGTTCACGACTGATCTGACCACAGCTCCGTGGAGAAATTATGTAAAAAGTGGCATTGACTGGTACTTCCTTAAACTCTCACCGAGGGTCAAGACGATCGGCGAGTATGCATTCTCGAATACTCACCTTTCCGGAGTAAGATTTGAGACCCGTACAGAGCCCATTACCATTAAAAAAGGTGCCTTCTATCTTTGCTATTTAGATGAAGGCTTTGACTTCTCTTATGTAAAAAGTATTGGTGAGGATGCATTCAGTGGAACAAGCGTAATAAGCAACAATTTCCCCATTTTAGAAAAATGTGAGGCAGGTGCATTTGATTATTGTTCGGAACTGGCAAAACGCGGCGAAATCATCCTTGGCAAGCATGTCTCCTTGTCTAATCTTGAGGGCTTCAAGTATCTTGCGAAAATACACAATGAGGGCCTTGAGGAAGAAACGGGTGACTACATTTATGGCCCAAGTGGCGTGGGGCACTGGCATAGCTGGATGGAATATACCATCCCCAAGGGCAGCAAGCTGGGTATTATATGGCCTGTTGAAGGCTACGGCACGAAGCCCGACACCTTCGAAGGATATTCCATCGAGAATAAAACAGGCGGCAGCGGTTGGTCCCTCAGCACCACAACGGGAGAATTTCATCTGAAACGCACAGTGACCGCATCACCCGTGTATGAAACCCCAGAGGCACGCCCCTGGCACAATTTGCGCACGCAGATAAAGAAGGTGGAACTGTCTCGCTCGCCAAACAAGAATGACTTCTACGGATGCACGAACCTTGAGAAGGTTGTCACTTTAAGTGATATGAAAAACGTTCAGTATACCGGGGTGTCTAATGGAAAGCATTATTACATTTTCCCCATCTCCGAAAAAGCTTTCTACGGCTGTACCAAGCTGAGGGCTTTCTTGTCTTATGATGCTACTATGTACCCCATTGTTCCTGGTGAAATAGGGGAGGAAGCTTTCTCTGGTTGCGAAGAACTGTACGATATTGATATATCCCATAGCCCGAAAATCAGTAAAAAAGCTTTTTACGGTAGCAAGGTCAAGACACTCAGGTTCTCGGAAATCAAAACAATCGGAGACTATGCATTTGCCAACATCGATATCAAGTCCATCACGATGACATGCTCTGCGCCAAGCACGAGCACCAATGCCTTCCAGGGAGTGACGGCCAGCAATGTGACGCTTCATGTGCCTGCCATTTATGGCCACACTTACGAGAAAGCCCCGTGGAATGCCTTTGAACTGGACAAGAGCCTCGAGTTCGACAAAGACGGCCTCATCAAGGGCGAAATCTACAATACCCTCAAATGGGAACTGACCTCCAACGGCATCTTGAGACTGAGCGGTTCGAGCGCTATTCCCGACTACGACGATGCCACCCAGCAACCGTGGTACAACTACCGCGACTTCATCGAGGACATCATCATCGACGACAATATCCCGAGCATCGGCAAGAATGCCTTTGCCATTCCCGACGGCGAGGAGTCGCGAGTGCTCACCGTCGCTATACCACGCGGCTTAAAGAACATCGGAGAAGGTGCTTTCCGCAACCTGAACAAACTGAAGAACATCTATATCAGCAACGTGGAGACTTTGGGCAGCTATGCCTTTGCCGGTTGCTCTTCGGTGGAAACCATCGAACTGGGCATGAAGCTTGCCAGCGTAGGCGACTACGTCTTCAAGGACTGCCACAGCCTGAACGAAATCGTGAACATGACCAGCACGCCTGCCACTACGACGAGCTACTCCTTTACCGGCATCAAGAGCGGCGCCTACAACCTGAAGGGCGGACCGCGTAAGGCAAACGACGACGGACAGTCAACCATCGACCTGACCGTGGCAGACGCCTACATCACGAAGTACGTCACAGACCCGAACTGGAGCAAGTTCCACATCTCATACACCGACGACCGCGGCACATGGCAGAAGGCAGGCAGTTTCGGCGACGGCATGTGGATACTCTATACCGACGGCACGATGGTGATTGCCGCCGACCAAGGCCCTGCAAATGACACCAACCCGATTCACCATGGCTTCATGACCAGCGGCGGGCCTAAAGCAGGCGACCCTGTGCTCTTGACCAAGAACATCGAGATAATAGGTAACATGGCCGAACTGGATGCTTACTTCTGTCAGTTCGTCAACCTGGAGAGTGTGAAACTCTGCCCCACCATCAAGAAGATACTGGACGGTGCCTTCACTTTTGGTGACGACGGACCAATGAAACTGAAGAGCATCAATCTGGAGAACGTAGAAAGCATCGGCGAGTATGCCTTTGCCCAAAACACAGCTATCGAGTCTCTCGATCTCACTGGCGTGAAGGAAATAGGCAGAGGTGCCTTCGACGGACTGACAAACCTGACAACCGTGAAGCTCGGCCCCACCTGCGCAGTAGCAAGCGGTGCCTTCAGGAACTGCAAGAAGCTGACCAGCATCGACCTTGGCGGCGCCAACCTTGACAAAGCCAGCAGTTGCTTCATCGGCTGCACGGCGCTGAAGGAGGTAAACTACAACGGCACGCGCCTCTACTATCAGATCTTCGACGGGTGCACAGCTCTGGAAACCATCGACCTTGGCAGTAGGCTGGAGTGCATCGAGTGGGATGGCTTCCGAGGCTGCACCAAACTTAAGAACATCATCCTCGAGCGCGCCACACCTCCTGCACTGCCCAAGGGCGAGAAGCAGATATGGCTCGGCGACGTGGACTACAGGATGGAGGATGCATGGGCATTCGACGGCCTCACACTCTCAAACATCAGCCTCACCATTCCTGAAGAGTATGTTTCTGCCTACAGGGCAGCCAACATCTGGAAGAGCATGTCCATCAACGGAGAGTCTGGCAACGTGGATGCCATTCTGCCCGCAGGCGGCACGCTTGGCAACAACGGCACATGGTACCTCGACACCGACGGCACGTTCATCGTCGACATCAGCGGCGACATCCCTGCCACCGACTCGTACGGCAAACCCTGGAGCGAGACGTTCAACGGCTACGTCGGCCTCATCACCAGCGTCATCTTCACAGACGGCGTGACGTCCATCCCCGACGACTTCTTCGGCGGCACATACTTCGCCGACGCATCGGCAGGCGTGGAGAGCGTCACGCTGGGACGCTTCCTCAAGTCCGTCGGCAAGAACTCGCTCTCGTTCAGCGGCATCAAGGACGTCTATGTCTATAGCGAGAACCTGCTCGAAATGGAGAGCAACGCCTTCGACCTCGATGCAGCCGCCAAGAACAATGCCACGCTGCATATTCTGAAGACCTCGGACGGCTACTACTATAGGTGGCATTCGGCAACAACCCGCTTCCCGAACATCGCGGCCGACCTCGACGCAAACAAGATGATAAAGTGCGGCACGCTGGACACGAAGGGCTACTGGACGTTTGCCGACGGCGTGCTGACCGTGACCTACAACGGCGCGATGCCTACGCTGACATCCAAGACCGACCATGCCGACGACCCCGACGTGGCATTCCGCTACAAGTGGACCAGCTTCCTCAGCGAGATAAATGAAGTTGTCGTGACTGGTAAGGACGTTGAGGTGCAGCCCTACTTCCTCTACTACGAAGGTGACGGTCCGAGCGGCAGCCATCCCGACGACCACATCAAGACAGTGACGCTCAGCGATGGCGTGAAGCGCATCGGTCGCGGTTCGTTCTCCCTCTACGAACTGAAGCGCGTGAACTGCTACGGCGTGAATGCACCCTTACTGCCCGCAACCATCAGCTCTAACTACACGGCTTTCTGGGGATCGCGCATCACGGCCAACCTGGCGTTCCTCTGGACAGTGCCCAACGCCAGCACCGACTATGCCCAGATCAACAGCGAATGGGCAAAGTTTAACCATTCCGCCCATAAACTCAACACCCTCGACATGCCCACTCAGGAAATCCAGGCTGACTTCGAGACAGGCAAGCTGAACCAGGTGGCCTTCTTCTCGGACAGCCAGTATCCATGGGACATCACCAACGAAGATGCTGAAAGCGGTCGCTACAGCATGAAGAGCGGCAACAAGGGCATCTCCAGCTCCACCTCAACCATCTCTGCGATGTATCTCTACGAGACGGACGGCATCATCTACTTCATGGCCAAGTGCATGGGCGAAGGCTCAGGCGATGGATGGGACAAGTGCCTCTTCTTCATCGACGGCGAGCAGCAGTTCAGCTACGGCGCACTTGATAACTACTGGAGCAACTACAGCTTCCCTGTGTCGGCAGGCATGCACACCTTCACCTGGCAATACTCGAAGGACAGCAGCGTTGACCCCGAAGGCGACGGCTTCTTCGTGGATAACATCTACTTCCTGCAAGAAGGTAAGGACGACGACCTGATAACAGGCGTGGAAAGCATTGAGGACATTGAACATTCACCATTGAACATTGACCATTCCTGGTTTGACTTGAGCGGCCGCAAGCTCGGCGGCAAGCCCGCAGCACCCGGCATCTACATTATGAATGGAAAGAAGGTGATGGTGAAGTAGCCTCACCACGGCTCTCCCCAAAAGGGGAGAGAAATGCAGTTTGGGCGGACCGGTTGGTTCGCCCAAACCTGTTTTAATAGTTCCCCTGTCCGGACGTTCGGACTTTATCATTATTAAAGGAAGTAAGGGACAAGAGGATTGCAGGGGCAGATTGTATTCTCCTGCTCCTTCCTCGATCAGACGCAGGCGGAAGCCCCTTTATTTCTTGCCTCGTCGACCAATCTGGCGTGCTGGGTTGTTTGCACATACATGTAGTTGCAATTGCATGTACATGTAGATGCAATTGCAACTACATGTATGTGCAAACACTTTGGCGTAGTATCTCTGCCTGAGCGGGCGGGTCGCTCGCGCTCCCAAGAGTGCCGAATCGGACCGTTCTGAGTGCCGGACAGAGGGGGCAAGCACCAGATATCAGCTATTCATATAAAATGCCGATGTTATCGATGGAGCAGGTGATAAAGGACATCCATATATTAAAATATCTTAAAAAACACGTCTCTTTAGGACATATAGAACAATTCTGTATGCCATTTGGGTTACAGGTTTTCTTTTCGTATCACATTTTTTTCGTACCTTTGCACCGCATTTTCAAAAAGGACACACAAATAAACCCTACTTTATATATGAAAAGACAATCAACGCTCATCATGGTTTTCACACTGACAGCCATGACTTTATTGAGTTCGTGCGGTGGCAAGAAGCAGCAAGCCATGCCCACCGCCGTCTTCAAGACTGCCAAGGCAGAGAAGAAGGACATCACACTCTCCCGAAAGTACTCTGCCACCATCCGAGGACGACAGGACATCGACGTCTATCCACAAGTGGGCGGTACGCTGCAGAAGCTGCTGGTCACAGAAGGACAGAAGGTCGTGAAGGGGCAGACGCTCTTCATCATCGACCAGGTGCCCTATCAGGCTGCCCTGAACACTGCCCTTGCAACCCAGAAGTCGGCTAATGCCCAGCTCGCCACGGCGCAGCTCAACTACGACAGCAAGAAGAAACTCTTCGACGACCAAATCATCAGCGACGTAGAACTCCAGACGGCTCAGAACTCCCTCCTCACTGCCAAGGCACAGGTGGCACAGGCCGATGCACAGGTGGTCAATGCCCGCAACAGCCTCAGCTACACCGTAGTGAAGAGTCCGGCCAACGGCGTGATAGGCACCCTGCCCTATCGTCAGGGCGCGCTGGTAGGCAGCTCGATGCCTCAGCCCCTCACCACTGTTTCCGACAACAACGAGATGTACGTCTATTTCTCCATTGCCGAGGCAGAGTTCCTGCAGATGGTGCGCGGCAGCGAGAACGTAGAGAAAGCCATCGCCTCGATGCCCGAGCTGACGCTCCAGCTGGTGGACGGCAGTGAATACGAGGTGAAAGGCAAGGTGGAATCTGCCAGCGGCGTGGTGGACAGAAGCACAGGCTCCGTCCAACTCCGTGCTGCTTTCAGCAATCCCAGCCATATCCTCCATTCCGGATCCACGGGCAACATCGTCATGCCAACCGTCTATAAAGACGCCCTCGTCATTCCCACGACTGCTACCGTGCAGATGCAGGACAAGTACAAAGTCTTCGTCGTGGACAAGGACGGCATCGCCCACGGCCAGCTCATCGGGGTGCTGCCTCAGACGAACGGAAAGGAATACATCGTCACCAGCGGCCTCGACGGCTCGGAAGAGATTGTCAGCGAAGGCGCAGGCATGGTGAAGGACGGACAGAAAGTGAAATAAATAAAAAGCCCCCTCCCCGCTCCCCCTTTGGGGGAGTGCCATGTCCCCACTCCACGCTCCTATAGGAGAGAGGGGTGAGGCCGAGAAGGGAGTTTCCTTAAATTCTTATACACATATGAAAGGTAATATCTTCATAAAGCGCCCTGTGATGGCCATCTCCATTGCCATCATGATAGTCTTCGTGGGCGCCATCAGCTACTTCTCCCTGCCCTTGGAGTCGTATCCCGACATTGCTCCACCAACGGTAAGCGTCTACACCACCTATACCGGCGCGAGTGCCGATGCCGTGATGAACGCCGTCATCCAGCCCATCGAAGAGGCAATCAACGGCGTAGAGAACATGCTCTACATGACTTCAACGGCCACCAATGCAGGCTCGGCCACCATCAACGTCTACTTCAAGCAAGGCACCGACCCCGACATGGCAGCCGTCAACGTGCAGAACCGCGTCTCCAGAGCACAAGGCCTGCTCCCGTCCGAGGTGACAAGAGTGGGCGTGCAGACCATGAAGCGTCAGACGTCGTTCCTTCAGATTGACGCCCTGACCTGCACAAACGGTCAGTACGACGAGGACTTCATCGCCAACTACCTCGACATCAACGTCATTCCGCAGGTGAAGCGACTGGAAGGCGTGGGCGATGTCATGGAGCTGGGCGGCACCTACTCGCTCCGCATCTGGATGAAGCCCGACGTCATGGCTCAGTACAAGGTTGTGCCCGACGACATCACAGCAGCTTTGGCTGAACAGAACCTCGAGGCTCCTGCCGGACAGCTCGGCGAGAAGCCCGTCAACGGTGATCACGGCCTGGGCGTAGAGAACGTCTTCCAATATACTCTCAAGTATAAAGGCCGTCTGAAAGAAATCACAGAGTTTGAAGACATCGTCATCCGTGCTGGTGACGACGGCTCAGTGCTGCGTCTGAAGGACATCGCCACAGTCGAGCTTGGTGCCGTCAGCTACGCCTTCCACGGCGAGACGAACGGCAAGCCCGGCGTGCAGTTCCTCTGCTTCCAGTTGGCAGGAGCCAATGCAAAGGAGACGAACGACCGCATCACGAACCTGCTCGACCAACTCTCCGAGGACCTTCCCGAAGGACTGGAGTTCGTGAACATGATGTCGAGCAATGACTTCCTGCTGGCCTCCATCGCGAATGTGGAAGAGACACTCATCGTAGCCATCATTCTGGTCATCCTCGTGGTCTATTTCTTCCTGCAGGATTTCCGTGCCACCATCATTCCCTCGATATCCATCATCGTCTCGCTTGTCGGCACATTCGCTTGCATGGCACTGGCCGGCTTTACGCTCAACCTGCTGACGCTCTTTGCCCTGGTGCTT
This sequence comes from Bacteroidaceae bacterium, assembly GCA_017469525.1. GTDB lineage: Bacteria > Bacteroidota > Bacteroidia > Bacteroidales > Bacteroidaceae > Physcousia. The sequence goes on from JAFUGG010000003.1 coordinate 8,048, forward strand.
GCCATCGGTACGGTGGTCGATGATGCCATCGTCGTGGTGGAAGCGGTGCAGGCTAAGTTCGACGCAGGATACACCAGCGCATACGAAGCAACGAAGGACGCTATGAGCGACGTCACGATGGCCGTCATCTCCTGCACGTTTGTCTTCATGGCAGTGTTCATCCCCGTGAGCTTCATGCCTGGCACTTCCGGTATCTTCTATACGCAGTTCGGCGTCACCCTGGCAACATCGGTCGGCATCTCTTGCATCAGCGCCCTCGTGCTCTGCCCTGCTCTCTGCGCCATGATGATGAAGCCTGCCAGCGAGGAACGCCGCAAAGGTTTCTTCGGAGCCATCAACTATCGTACGCGCTTGGCCTATGAAGCCACCTACAACGCCATGCTCACCAAGTACAGCCACCTGCTGCGCCGTCTCGTCAGCCGCAAGGCTCGTTATGTGGTCAGCTTCGGAGCACTTGCCATTGCAGCCATCGGCGTGCTCTTCTTCGCCAACAATCTGCCGAAGGGACTTGTGCCGCAGGAGGACCAGGGCGTCTGCATGATGAACGTCAGCGGTGTCCCCGGCAACAACGTCGCTTCTACCTACGAAGCCCTGAACAAGGCAGAGAAGATTGTGACGGAGATTCCTGAGGTGGCACGCTACAATAAGGTGGCTGGCTACGGCTTCATGTCGGGTCAAGGCACCAGCTACGGCATGATGATTATCAAGCTGAAACCTTGGAGCGAACGTCGCTACGGCTTCTGGCATCCCATAGACAACTTCATGTCAACATCTTCCATGGTTGCTAACGCCAAGCTCAACGCTCGCCTCCTGACCGAGATTCCCGATGCCCAATGCTTCGTCTTCGAACCAGGCATGATTCCCGGTTACGGCATGGGCGGCATCGAGCTTCAGCTGCAGGACAAGACGGGAACTGCCGATAAGGAGGTCTTCTTCAACTATACCCAAGAATTCCTTGCCAAGCTCAACGAGCGCAAGGAAGTGGGACGTGCCGTGAGCACCTACGCGCGCAACTTCCCGCAGTATCAGGTGACGGTCGATGCAGCCCAATGCAAGCGTGCAGGCATCAGTCCAGCTGCTGTGCTGAGCGCCTTGGGCAGTTATTGCGGCGGTGCTTACGTGAGCAACATGAACCAGTTCTCGAAGGTCTATCGCGTCATGCTGCAGTCTGCTCCTCAGTACCGCATGACGGAGGCAGACCTTGCCAATATGTTCGTCCGCAACGGCAGCGAGATGGCTCCCCTGAGCCAGTTCATCAAACTCGAGCCGATAGTCGGTCCCGAGATTGACAACCGCTTCAACCTGTTCAGCTCAATTGCCGTCAACGTCACCGCTGCCACTGGCTACAGCAACACGCAGGTGATGCAGGCCATCGAGGAGGTGAAGAACGAAGTCTTCCCCACGAGTTACGACTACGAATACGGCGGCATGTCGAGGGAAGAGGCACAGACCATCGGCAGCATCGACACATATCTTATATATGCCGTCTGCGTGCTGCTCATCTTCCTCATCCTCTCTTGCCTCTACGAGAGCTTCCTCATCCCCTTTGCCGTCATCTTCTCCGTGCCGGCAGGCCTGATGGGCAGCTTCGGCTTTGCATGGCTTTGGAACCAGGGCTATGCCGCTTTGCCCATCATCTTCCTCGGGCAGATTGAGAACAACATCTACCTGCAGACGGGTGTCATCATGCTCATCGGCTTGCTTGCCAAGACAGCCATCCTCATCACGGAGTTCGCCTTGGAGCGTCGCCGCAAGGGTATGGGCATCGTGGAGGCTGCCTATGCTGCTGCCGAGGCACGTCTGCGCCCCATCCTCATGACGGTGCTGACGATGATTTTCGGCATGATTCCCCTTGTCCTCTCCACCGGTGCAGGTGCCAACGGCAACCGCACCATCGGCCTGGGCGTAATAGGCGGCATGACGGTGGGCACCATCGCCATCCTCATCACCGTGCCCCTCTTCTTCATCATCTTCGAGTGGCTGCAGGAACGCATACGTCCCGTCATGCACGAGGAGGCCGACCAGCAGTTCCTCAAGGAAAGGGAGCGCTCGCAGAAGGAGAAGCAGGAAGCGGAGAAGGATTAAGGATTAAAGATTAAGAATTAAGGATTGATTATGAAACGCATATCATTATTTCATTTTCTCATTATTTCATTTTTGATGAGTTCCTGCCAGCTCTACAAGAACTACGAGCGCCCCAGTGACATTATTACCGACGGCATCTATGGCGACATGCAGACGGCTGGCGACAACAGCCTGGGCGACCTCGGATGGCGCGACATCTTTACCGACCCTAAGCTGCAGACGCTCATCGAGCGTGGCCTCAGCCAGAACAGCGACATGAAGAATGCCGAGCTGCGTATCAAGGAGGCCGACTATGCACTGCAGTGCGCCAAACTGGCCTACATCCCAAGCCTTTACTTCAACCCAAGCGGAAACATCAGCAAGGCATGGGACCCCTACGACCGCAATGACTATGCCGCCAGCAAGACTTACTCCCTGCCAGTTCAGATGAGTTGGCAGATAGGCAGTATCGGTTCGCTCCGCAACAACAAGAAGAAGGCCGAGGTGACTCGCGACCAGCTTCGCAATGCCAAGCAGGCCATTCAGGCTCAAATCGTTGCAAGCATCGCTTCGATGTACTACAACCTCTCAATGCTCGACGAGCAACGGCTCTTGACGAAGCAGACGGAAGAGAACTGGGGCAAGTACCTGCACATGCAAAAGCAACTGATGGACGCAGGACAGAGCAACATGGCAGCTGTTGCCAGCATAGAAGCCACCTACTACAGCATCCAAACGTCTGTCATCTCCATCGATAACAGCATCTATGCCGTTGAGAATGCCCTCTCAACACTCATCGGTGAAACACAAACCCACATAGACAGGAGCTCACTGGCTTCCTTCCAGGCACCTGCCGTTTGTTCCACAGGTTTGCCCATCACAATCCTTGACCGCCGTCCGGATGTCCGCGACGCCGAGTACAAACTGGCAGCCGCATTCTACGACAAGAACATTGCCTACAGCAGTTTCTTCCCGCAGCTCAACATCTCTGCCAGCGGTCAGTTCACCAACAGTCTTGGAGCCGTCGTCAATCCGGGCGTGTTCATCGGTGCTGCCGTTGCCAGCCTTGCCCAGCCGCTCTTCGACAACGGAAGAATCCGCGCCAAGTACAAGGTCTCGAAGGCAGAGATGGAGATTGCCACAAACGACTTCAAGCAGGCAGTCATCAAGGCTGGCAACGAGGTGAATCTGGCAATGGACGACATCTATGTCTCCCGCTTAATGCAGGAACTCATCGACAAGCAAGTGACATCTCTTTCCAAGGCACTCGATGCCACGCAGAAGCTCTATCAGAATACCGGCACAAACTACTTGAACGTCATCACGGCACAGAACTCCCTGCTCACTGCCCAGATGAGCCAGATAAGCAACCGTATGGACGCCATTAAAGCTACCATCGACCTCTACCAGGCACTTGGAGGCGGTGCTGAGTAAGACATCACAAGCACATAACACGAAGAAGTCCCTTCCTGCACGCCATCGTGCAGGAAGGGACTTTTTGCATAAAAAAAAAACAAAGAAGTTCTTGACCTCTCGTTATTTTTTTGTAATTTTGTGCTGTCGGATGCCCAAAAGCATGAGTCGACACCGATAAAGACAACCTTAAAATCAAAAAAACATGAAGAAAACGCTATCTTTTGTACGGCTGTTAGCCGTCATCCTGAGCTTGGGAGTAGCACTCGCCGCTTCGGCTCAAAGTCCCGCCGCCACCGTGGAGCTGTGGGAAGACACCAACCCTCCCACCGACAACGGACTCACCGGCGACGAGGTCAATCACGGTCTGTACATCACGAACATTACCAAGCCGACGCTCACGGTCTATGTCCCCGAGGAGCCTTGCGGCAAGGCCGTCATCGCCTGTCCCGGAGGCGCATACGGCGGCGTATGGGTAGGCACGGAGGGACACAACCTTGCCCAGTGGTTCCTCAGTCAAGGCATAACGTTTGCCGTGCTGAAATATCGTCTGCCCAACGGACACGCCACGGTGCCTTCGGAAGACCTCGCCCGCGCCATCACCATCATGCGGCACAGAGCAAAGGAATGGGGCGACTTCACCACCCTCGGCGTAATGGGTAGCAGTGCCGGAGGACATCTGGCAGCCACGGCCGCCACGAAGTTCACCGACGAACAGACGCGCCCCGACTTCCAGATACTGTGCTATCCCGTGGCTTCCTTGCAGGACGGACTGACACACTACGGCACCTTGAACTCGCTCCTTGGTTCGAGCCGGACCCAAGAGCAGGTCAACGAATACTCTCCCGAACTGCAAGCGACGGAGCTGACGCCTCGCGCCTTCATCATGCATGCCGCCGACGACAAGACCGTCACGCCGTGCAGCTCCACCGCATACGCCGATGCGCTGATGAAGAAAGGCGTCCCCGTCTCGCTTCACATCTATCCGACGGGCGACCACGGATGCAGTACGACAGACGAATGGATATATACCGACGAGTATCGGAAGGAACTTGGCCGCTTCATCGAAGACGTTCCGCTCAGGCCGCGCATCATCGACGACGACGAGAAGAGGGCGTTCTTCCTGGACTCCATCGACGGAAGAATCTACGCCCTGAACAACCTCGACGTCTACGAACCCTATGGCATCTACGAGAAGGTGAAGGTGCTGAAGGTGGCCGAGCCACGGCCTGCCGAGATAGAATACATAGAGACGACGGCCGACATGTACGACCAGGCACATGCTGCCTACATCAACACGGGCTACACGCATACGCCGAACACGCGCATCGTCATGGAATGTGCCATCACGTCGAACCGCAACTTCTCCGCCCTCTTCGGCTCGCGCAAGGCATACGCCACCAATGAGTTTGCCTTCTTCAGCCACTTCAAGTACTCGGGCTGGACACGTGAGAACGGCGCCTTCGGCACGTCGGACGGCGAGATGAACCTGACCAAGGTCGTTCCCACAGGCGAGAAGATACGCATCGATGCCAATGCCAAGACAAAAAGGCTGACCATCTACAAGGACGGCGAGACAAAGGCGTACGTCACAAAGGTCTCTACGAAAGGCGTCGCCGCTGGCGTATGCCCGCTCTATATCTTCAACCTCAACAGCAACGGCACGCTCGACACGTCGCCTGCCTACATGCGTCTCTACAGCTTCCAGATATACGAGGACGACACGCTGGTGCGCGATTATGTTCCTGTCGTAACGGCAAATGGAGCCGGCGGACTCAAGGACCGTCTGACGGGACAAATACTCACCTCTGCCAATGATGTGCCCTTCCGCGTCAGCCCCGATGCAGGCTCCACGGTCTATGAGGGCAAGCTCTTCCTCAACGAGACGGACCACAAGGAGTACTGCTACACGGGCGGCGAGTTCGTGGAGGTGGGCTCTTACCTCAAGTCTGTTCCCAGCATCGGCACGGACTACAGCAACCTGAGCAACTGGACCTACGACCCTGCCTATGAGAGCACCTACCAGGGCATCGCCACCGACGGTTCGAACAGAGTAAGTCCCTATCGCGGACAGGGCGGATGGGAGCCGCTTTGGTACAAGCTCCAAGGGCTGACTGTCGGCACGGACTACAACCTCTCCTTCCGCTACAACTGCTCGCTCTGGTGGAGCTGGATGAATGCCTCGTTCATGCCGTTCTCCATCTTGAACAACGAGAACTTCACGCGCAGCAACGGCCTGTGGCCTGAAGGCGGCAACGATGGCGTCATCGCATGGGCTCCCCTGCAGGAAGGAGCAACGACCGACCAGCTCGTCTCCATCGACTTCAAAGCCCAGCAGGACTACCAGATGCTCGTCTTGCAGTTCGGCTATGCTGAGGATGCCACCGACTTCTCCTTCCAGTTTGCAGACCTCGCCGTGATGGAATATGACATCCCCAAGGCATACCTCACCAGCATCGATGACATCATCACAGACATTGAGGCTCCTAAGGACCTAAAAGATGCTTTAGGTTACTGGTATTCGCTCGACGGCAAGCGTATGAACACGCCCTCGAAGGAAGGTATCTACATCAAGGACGGAAAGAAAGTCGTAGTGAAGTAAGCAACGCGGCACAGGGCGTTTGGCTTACACATCCACGTTCTCCCACACCATCGGTGCTTTTGGGGCCGACAACGGATTACACAGATTACACGGATTATCATATATGCTGATTATCAGTATGGCGTAAATCCGTGTAATCCGTGTAATCCGTTTTTTATTACATTGCTGTCCACCAAATACAGCATTTAAGGCAGATGAGCTGTCAGCCCAGGGACGTCCGGCTTTGCCGCCTGAGCACTTGTCTTGCAGAAGCGCAAAAAGCCATGGGTTGTGGCATACAAATGTGGTACGATTACTGATAAACATTAATAGTTTTTGCATCTCGGGATGCCCCAGGTTGCAGCATGGGTTGTTTGCATATACATGTAGATGCAATTGCACATACATGTACATGCAATTGCATCTACATGTATGTGCAAACTCTCCTCCCCGTCACATAGAGTCTCTGGCACAAGCAAAATGGATGCAGAACCATCGTACGTCGGCAGACTCGACACCGTGCATCGCCTTCTGATATATTTTTTTGCTATCCGCCAAAAACATCTGTAGGGCTTCTTTCACATCTACCTCTTGCGTCAACCGCTATCTAAAGCATCAAGGAAGATTTATCTCGGCATTAGTCAACGTGCCTTGGCCGGAGTCTTCTGCATGGTCAGGTTGATGGTCGTGCCTGCGGCCAGGTCGCTGAACTTGATGCTGCCGGCGGTGGTCTTCTTGCCGCCGATGACCTTCGAAGGCTGCACGTAGACGTTGGCTTTCGCCGAGCCTTGCTTCTTCTTCGAGTTGTTCTTGGCCGTGATGACCAGCTTGTCGCCCTTGAAATACTGGCGGTTGAGCTTGATGGTCACTTTGTCAAAGATGGGGCTGCCGATAGAGAACGAGGGGTCTGGCGAGGTGAGACCGTCCACGGCAAAGAGTCCGATGGCCGACATGACGTACCATGCGCCCAGCTGTCCCTGGTCTTCGTCCTGTCCGTAGCCGTAGCCGTGGATGCCGTCGGTGCCGTAGAACTCGTCACATATTGCGCGAACCCACTTCTGGGACAAGTCCGGGCGACCACTATGATTGAAGAGCCACGAGATGTGCAGGCATGGCTGATTGCCCTGATTGTAGTACGTGCGAAGTCCTGCGAAAGCGTCAATCTCCTTGCCACCCGAGAAGATTTGTGGCTGCGAGGCTGTGAAGATGTCGTTCAAGCGCTTGTTGAACTCGTCCTTTCCCACTTTCTTGATGAGTTCCTCGGGCATGTGAGGAACATAGAAGGTGTATTGAACGGCATTGCCCTCCTGGAATCCACGCCAGACTTGCATGGGGTCGAAGTTTGCGATAAACTCGCCATTCCTTAGACGCGGATGCATGTAGCCGGTCTTTTCATCAAAGATGCGCTCCCATCCGCGAGCCATCCACATCAGTTTTTCCAGGTGTTCCGTCTTGCCGAGGCTCTTTGCGAGCATAGCCGTAGCGTATGCCGAGAAGGAATATTCCAGCGTGTGAGAGCCGGAGAAGTAGAAGTCTTCGCCGCGCTCGCCGAGGTTCTTGTGCGGAGCATACCCGAGTTCCACGAAGTCGGCGGTGTCGTCCTTACCTGCTCCGGAAGGGCGATGATTGCCGTCCATCTCGTTCTTCAGGCAAGCCTCATAGGCGAGGTCGAGGTCGAAGTCACGGATGCCACACTGATAAGCCGCGTCAATCATGAGGGGCAACTGGTTCGTGCCGACTCCGGAAACGTATTTCGAGTTGGCCAGACCATCGGCAAGCCAGCCGCAGTCCTTGTATTCCTGAAGCGTCGAGGAGACGAATTCCGACAGATGATCCGGGTAAGCGAGGGCCCAGAGCTGTGTCAAGTTCCATTGTCCGCCCCACATCGCATCGGTATTGAACATGTGATACTTCGGCATTCCGTGCTCCACAGGCACTTGGCCGATGGTGCCGTCGTGCTTGGGATAAGCACCATTCACGTCGCTCATCACGCCTCTGCCGAGCAACGCATGGTAGAGGCCTGTATAGAACTTCTTGAGGTCGTCCTCGTTCTTGCCTTCCACGCGGATGCGTCCGAGAGCTTCCCCCCAAATCATCTGCGAGGCGTCACGTGCCTGGTCGAAGCTCACGCCAGTTGCCTCTGCCTTGAGATTGATGCGGGCATTCTGCACAGAAGTGTAGCTGATGCCAACCTTGACGGTAATCTGCTCACCTTCTTTCGTGTGAAAGTTCAGGTAGGCTCCTGCTCCGACGCCATGCGCATAGGTACGGTCGTCGTAAGCCTCGTCGCCATTAAACGTGCCGACAAATACGGGTTTCTTGTCCACGACGGCCGAGAAATAGATGCGTTGGTCGGCATTCGGCTGATACTTCTTGATGTATTCGGGTCGCGTGATGACGTATCCCTCGACGGTTCCGTCCTCGTTCACCCAGACTTCCGAGTCCTTCACCTTGCCGCTCTCGCCTTGCTGATGACCGATATCGAAGATGAGGTGCGCCATTTGTGTCTCGGGATAGGTAAATCTGAGATAAGCGACGCGCTGGGTAGCCGTCACTTCCGCATTGATGTCGTAGTCGTCGAGCATAACCCGATAGTAACCTGCAGTTGCATATTCGTTGTCGTGAGAAAAGCCGGAACGATAGCCGCGAGGTCCCGTGCCGTCAGGATTGCCGGGTGTTGTCAGCAGAAGGCCCGTGGAGGGAGCAACCGTGATGCCTCCCACCTGAAACTCGTGGGTGCAGACAAAACCCTCGATGGACGTGTCGCGATAGTCGTAGCCGGTAGCCTGCCAGCCGTCGGCATTGCCGAGCGAGCCGTTGGTCGACGGGCCTGGCTTTGCCATTCCGAAGGGCATCGAGCCTGGAGCGAAGTGGAAAGAACGACAATGAGCCGTGCCGATGCGGGGTTCCACATACTGGAGGAGCGACGTCGAAGGCTGAGCCGTCGCGCCGAGCGTGCAGGCAAGAAATGCTGCAAAAAGAAGCTTTCTGTTCATATAAATTATATATAATGTGTTGGTTCCCGTGCAAAGATACGCAAAAAAGAGAGAAGTGCAAAGGGATTACGCGTTTTTCTTCGGCAAACAAGAAATGAAGCGTCAGACAACTACATGTGTATAAATCGGCAACTTCACGTGTGAAAATGCCAAACTTCACGTGTGTAAATACCAAACTTCACGTGTGTAAATGCCAAACTTCACGTGTGTAATATTGTAACGAAGCGTGGATAGTTTGTCTTACCTCCTCAATTTGCGGAGCAAATACTTCATACAGCTCGAGCGGTGAACCAGTCTCGAGACACTCAAGGCAAAGGAGATGAGGAATGCAATGCCGCCAGCCAGGTACTTCTCGCTGACGGATGGAGAGACAAGGTAGCAGTACTCCACAGCCACTATCAGACAGGTGAGCTGTCCCAGGCAAAAGAGCAATGTACTCCTGCGGAATACGAAACCGTAGCGGAAGTGGCAGTAAAGGAAGTAGATGATTACGTCGTAGAGGGCCCCGACGGACAGTGCAATGCCTGCCCCAACGAGCCCGAACGAGTTGTAGCACCACCAGATGAGCAGTCCGAACGAGACGTCATAGACCACCTCGAGCACGAGATAGGCAATGCTGTGACCTTTTGCCAGAACGCTATAGCCTATTGGCAGCGACATGCAACGCAGGAAAGGATAGAAGACAGCCAATGTGGCCATGCTCGTCACGACCATGAACTCGTCCTCGAACAACAGCTGAAGGACATAAGGCATAAACACCACAAGCAGGATGAGCAAAGGTGACAAGATGAGCGAACAGACATCAATTTGCTGGTTGATGGTGTCGTTCATGCGACCTTTGTCGTTGCTCACGGACGAGAGACGCGGGAAATAGTCGGACTCCAAGGCCAGGAAGACCAGTCCGGCATAGCCGAACATCAGAGCCCATCCCGCATTGTAGTGCCCCAGCTCAGCCATCGTGTGATGGGCAAGGATGATGGCAGGGATGGCCATCTGCAAGCATGAATTGGCAACACCAGCCAGGACATAGGGAATGCCCACCTTGATGAGCGGCAAGCCCTCGGTGAAGGTTTGTCCGGAGAGCGGCTTCACCCTGTACGGCACCATGCGGAGGGAGAAAGAGAAATGCACCGCTGCCGACAGGAAGCCACACGCAATGAGGCTCACAATGATGCCTCGGATGCCCAGCATATAATACAAGGGTATCGTGCAAAGCAACGTCCCGAGCGCTATGATAGTCTCTATGAATGCCACCTTCTTGACCTGCCTGAGTCCCTTCAAGATAGCACACTCGCCTTCGGCAATGATGCCCGTCACCGCCACAAGCGAGGTGAGCATCACCGCAGGCCAACGCTGCCAGTTGTGGTCGAAATAGAAGTAACTGATGAGGGGCGAGAAGAACAGGCAGATGAGCACCGAAAGCATGGCCGACCAAAGCACCCAAGTGCGGATGACCATCACCTGATGTTCAATCTCCTCCTCTGTGCCTTCCTCGAACAACTCGCTCGTCTTTCGCGTGGCATTCAGGGGAATACCCATGTTGCTGGCATTGTTGAGGAACTCCGAAACTGAATTATAGGCAGTGATAAGTCCCATGCCCCAACCACCGAGAAGATAGGCTGTAAGCTTCACGCGAGCTGCACTGACCAGCATCTTCAAGCCCTGAACACCTCCGAAAATACCCGTGTACTTCAACACGTGGTCGTAGGAGGTGTCGCTCGTCTCGGGATTATGCAGATTCTTTAGTTCGTCCTTCATTTATAAATCATTCGGGCTGCAAAGATACAAAATAATTTGGATTAAAAATTGGGGACTAAGGATTATTTTTCTCTAACCTTCCCATCAACGACATATACTGGCGTGCAACCTCCAGATAATGGTGGCGTTTGCGCACGAATGCTATGGACTGGCGTTTCGCTTCTGCAAGTCTCTCAGGATGCAGGACATAATGCTCCAGCTGACGATATATTCCCTCTTCGTCCGGGGGCAGGTCAATCATGGGGAACGACTCCTTTTCCGAGAGCAGAGCGTATGCTTCGGGAATGGCAACAGTGGCAGCAACGATGCCCATCGACATCGCAATCAGCGCATTCATCGCATAGCAAGTATAGAGTTGGTCAACGAGGATGTCACTTCCCGCCATCATTCGGCAATACTCGTCGTACGGCACATTCTCTGCCCTGACGAGCGTCATCTTGTCGGGATAATCATTGTTCAACCTCTGCAACACTCTCCACAGGATATCGGTTCCCTTTTCCTCGTCACGCTCTTTCTGTATTCCGATGAAGATGCGTACAGGCCCCTGTGTCTCCCCGATGTTTGCAGGTTCTTCCGGCGTCTCCATCGGCAGAGGTACAAAACATGTCTTCTCGGGAAAATAATGATGAAGACAAGCCCAGTACTCATAGCCTGTGCCGACGAGCAAATGGCTGGTTTCAGCCATGTGTCTGCTAAGCTTGACGACTTCGGGCTGGTTTAGCCATTCATCTGCCATCTGGGAGGCAAATGCATTGGTTCGCGGAGTGTCTCCGATGTTGAAGTCGCTGCTCCTGAAAAGTTTTGCTTCGACGCACCCTTTGACATAGTAATGGCCCAAGCCAAGCAAAGTGGATATGACATATCTGTTATGTTTGCGCAGATAATCGAAGAAAAGACGCTTCAGGCCCGGCTTGAAGTCCATGAAAAACTGACCGTTGAAATCTACAATGTCGTATCCTCTGAGCTTCGGCAACAGCAAGAGCCAACGCAGCAGATAAACAACGGCTCCCACCCTACCCGCTCCACGCTCAACGCAGATATCGACATTCATGCGCCGCCACTTGCCTCGTGTCCCTATGACCAATGCCTCGTGACCAAGTTCACGCAATCCCTTGGCAAGCGTATAGCGCGCATTGCTCGCATCACCTATAAAAAGAAATTTCATTCTTTTGCATGAAGTATTCGCATACAAAGGTAAGAAAAAAGTTCAGAAAACAGATAACAAAAAGAAAAAACTTCATCCTTTGTTGACTTTCGTCTCGTTAAAGCTTCTTCATTCTTCATTTTTTCGTATCTTTGTCCGGAATTATTACACAATAAAGCATGAAGCTTCGCACGATTCTACGAACAAACTGGTTGGCAACCTTCCGCCTTAACTACAATGCAGGCGGCTGGAGGGCAGTGATGCGTATGCCCATCAAAGTTTATGGTCCGCTGAAACTAAACATTCGGGGAAAGATTGTTCTTCCAAAGAATGCGCAGCGGAACACTTTGGTCATCAACTCAGAACATGAGGACTACACGGCTACGGCAGGTAAAGCAGAACTTAACATCCAAGGGACTTGGAAGGTGAACGGGTTCTTGCGTATTGGTCCCGATGCCTGCATCGCCATTGAGGAAGACGCGTTGCTCGAGACAGGAACCGGCACCTACCTGGGACGCGACACTCAGATACATTGCAGCCATCACATCAGCATCGGCAAAGGCGTTTTTGCCGGAGAAACATACATCTGCGACAGCGCCATTCACCAAATCGTTTCCGCAGAAGGCACAAAGCCCATGCTTGGGAAAGTTATTATAGGCGACGACACATACCTTGGCTTCCGGGCTATACTGCTGAAGGGCACCTCTATTCCTCCCCGCTCGGTTGTAGGCAGCGGTGCCGTCTGCACGTCCGACTTCAGCAAGCACGGAACAGAAAAACTCTTCATCTGTGGGAATCCAGCAGTCGTAAAAGCAACAGATGTGACTGCAATTTTTTAATTTAATCATAAAAAACAAGAAAAAACTTCTTCCTTTGCTTGCAGAATAAGGAAAAAGTTGTACCTTTGCACGCCGATTATTATCAAAGGGTCCCTAAAAGGCCCTCTCGGAGCGTGTGAATAGTCCGCATCATTGGCCTGAACGGACGGTTCGTGAATCGCCTCAACAACATTGAGAAATAAACAAGGTAGTAACAAAAACAAAAAAAAGTTTAGACAAAGAATGGATACTTTGAGCTACAAGACCATCTCGATGAACAAGAACACCGTGAAGAAGGAATGGGTGGTAGTCGACGCTACCGACCAGGTTCTCGGTCGTCTCTGCACGAAGGTGGCAAAATTGCTGAGAGGCAAGTACAAGGCAGAGTTCACTCCTCACGTGGACTGCGGTGACAACGTAATCATCGTCAATGCCGACAAGATTATCATCACTGGTAAGAAGATGACAGACCGCACATATCTGTCATACACAGGCTACCCCGGTGGCCAGCGCGCCACGACTCCCGCCGAGATCTTGGCTAAGCCCAACGGCGCCGAGAAGCTGCTCCGCCACACCGTAAAAGGTATGCTGCCCAAGAACAAACTGGCCGACAAGCTGCTCGGCAACCTCTACATCTACGCAGGCGCAGAGCACAAGCAGCAGGCACAGAGCCCCAAGGCCATCGATATTAACCAGTATAAATAATCACCAAACATGGATACGAAATACATAGCTAATGCATTGGGCCGCCGCAAGTGCGCCGTTGCCCGCGTCTATGTCAGCGAAGGTAATGGCAAGATTACCATCAACAAGCGCGACCTCACCGAATACTTCCCCAGCACCATCCTGCAGTTCGTGGTGAAGCAGCCTCTGGCTCTGCTCGACGTCACAGAGAAGTATGACATCAACGTCAACCTCTACGGTGGCGGCTACACAGGTCAGTCTCAAGCACTGCGCCTCGCCATCGCACGCGCACTGGTGAAGATCAACGCCGAGGACAAGAAGGCACTCCGTGCCGAAGGCTTCATGACACGCGACAGCCGCGAGGTCGAGAGAAAGAAGCCGGGTCGTCCAAAGGCACGTCGTCGCTTCCAGTTCAGCAAGCGCTGATACATTGGACAATTTCACAATTATACAATTTCACAATTCCATATCCCCATGTGCGCTTGAAGCTGCATAATTGCCAGATTGTAAATTGTCAAAATGTGAAATCGACTCTGTTTAGCATCTAAATCTGCCTGACTCCCCCTTATATATTATATATAATGTATAGAGGGACTACTCGCAGGTTGGTTCTTCGCCTAAGCTCAGGCGCAAGCGGAGCTAACACAAAAGAATTAACAAGAAAGTAAACAACAAACAAAACAAACAAAGACAATGTCAAGAACAAATTTTGAGACTTTACTGGAGGCCGGATGTCACTTCGGCCACCTCAAGAGAAAGTGGAACCCCGCCATGGCTCCTTATATCTTCATGGAGCGCAACGGCATTCATATCCTCGACCTGCACAAGACTGTTGCCAAGGTTGACGAGGCTGCCGAGGCACTGAAGCAGATTGCCAAGAGCGGTAAGAAGATTCTCTTTGTCGCTACCAAGAAACAGGCCAAGCAATGCGTTGCCGACCTCGCCACCTCTGTAGGCATGCCCTACGTTATTGAGCGCTGGCCCGGCGGCATGCTCACCAACTTCCCCACCATCCGCAAGGCTGTGAAGAAGATGACAACCATCGATAAGCTGATTGCCGACGGCACCTTCAGCAACCTCTCCAAGCGCGAGATCCTGCAGGTGAGCCGACAGCGTGCTAAGCTCGAGAAGAACCTCGGTTCTATTGCCGACCTCAACCGTCTGCCCTCTGCACTCTTCGTCGTTGACGTACTGAAGGAGCAGATTGCAGTCCGTGAGGCAAACCGCCTGGGCATTCCCGTATTCGGTATCGTCGACACGAACAGCAACCCCGACAACATCGACTTCGTCATCCCCGCTAACGACGATGCAAGCAAGAGCATCGAGGTCATCCTCCAGGCTTGCTGCACAGCCATCAACGAGGGTCTCGAAGAGCGTAAGGCTGAGAAGGCCGACAGCGAAGCTGCTGCCGAACAGGACGACCATCCCGTGAAGAAGGGACGTCGCAGCGGCAAGGCTCGCGAAGAGGAAGTTGAAGCTCCCGAAACTGAGTAATAAAGTGGTTAGAGGTTAGTGGTTAGAGGTTAGAGGATTGCTCGGGCTTGCTGATTTCGACGCCAAAGGTATTCTCTAACCTCTTACTTCTAACCTCTTGCCTCTCTAACCTAACTTGAATAAAAAAAAACTTAAATAAAGATACGACTATGGAAGTTACAATGAATGATATCAAGAAGCTCCGCGAGATGACGGGTGCTGGTCTGGCAGACTGCAAGAAGGCTCTGGCAGAAAGCGACGACATGGACGGTGCTGTGGCATACCTGCGCAAGAAGGGTCAGGCAGTTGCTGCCAAGCGTAGCGACCGCGAGGCTGCCGAGGGTTGTGTGCTCGTGAAGGCTGAGAACGGCTTTGCTGCCATCATCGCCCTGAAGTGCGAGACCGACTTCGTGGCCAACAATGCTGACTTCGTGGCTCTCACCCAGAGCATTCTCGACGCTGCCGTTGCCGCTAAGTGCAAGACTCTGGACGAGGTGAAGGCTCTGCCCTTCGGCGAAGGAACCGTTCAGGACGCCGTCACCGCTCGCAGCGGTATCACAGGCGAGAAGATGGAACTCGACGGTTACTGCACCATCGAAGGCGAGAACATCGCTACCTACAACCACATGAACCGCAACGGACTCTGCACAATGCTCAACCTGAGCAAGAAGGTAGAGGACGAGACCGTGGGCAAGAACATTGCCATGCAGATTGCAAGTGCTGCTCCCGTAGCTATCGACGAGAGCGGCGTTCCTCAGAGCGTGAAGGACAACGAGTTTGCTGTTGCCATCGAGAAGAGCAAGAGCGAGCAGATACAGAAGGCTGTAGAGTCTGCCATCAAGAAGGCTGGCTTCAACCCTGCACACTTCGACAGCGAGGACCACATGGAAAGCAACCAGGCCAAGGGCTGGATTACAGCCGAGGACGTTGCCAAGGTGAAGGAAATCATCGCAACTGTTTCTGCCGAGAAGGCTGCCAATATGCCTGAGGCCATGATTCAGAACATTGCCAAGGGTCGTGTGAACAAGTTCCTCAAGGAGAACTGCCTGATGAGTCAGGAGTACATCTGGGACAAGAACCTTACCGTTGCTTCTTACCTTCAGAGCATCGACAAGGAGCTGACAGTCACCGACTTCAAGCGCTTCACTCTCCGCGCCGAGTAATCACAAACGATACTGAATCTATTAGCCCCATGAGCCGCAAGCTTGTGGGGCTTTTTTTGTGATGGAAGAAGGAAGAAGGAAGATGGCTCCGCGCATAAAAAAGCGCGTCTTGCAGAAGTCGGAAAAATCCTCCAGAGGATTTGCCCAAATCCTGCAGTGGATTTGATGAAATCCTCACGTCGATTTTGCCAAATCCTCACGTCGATTTTAGGGACGAGTCCCTCTTGCCTTAGGGACGTGTCCCTTTCCTCATAGGGACGTGTCCTTATTGCCATAGGGACGTGTCCCTATTTGAACAACGAATTGAACAGATAAAACGGATATTGTAAAGCTGTTAGCAAAGCACAAAGCCACTGGCAAATTCTAAATGACAGTTAAATATGTTCTCAGTAAAACCTAAGTAAAGACTCTATAAATTCTCTATAAAAACTCTACAAAACCTCTATAAATTCTCTATAAAACCTCGATACTATCATTAACTTATTAAACAATGTGGCCTCTTACCTTTTATTCCGACCACAAATTACTCAATAACACAATTTATTTCCCGCGTCTATTTTCCAATTTTCAATTATTATTCGTATCTTTGTCGCGCAATGAAGATATTCGGCATAGGAATGAATTATGCGGCACACAATAAAGAGCTGCAAAATTCGTTATTATATATAGAGGCTCCTGTTGTCTTCACCAAAGCAGACTCTGCTCTGCTGACAGGAGGGAAGCCTTTCTTCGTCCCGGACTTCACACAGCGGTGTGACTACGAGACGGAGCTCTGCATTCGCATCAACCATCTGGGCAGGAGCATCCCCGAGCGCTTTGCACACCGCTACTACGACGAAGTGACGGTGGGCATCGACTTCACAGCACGCGACCTTCAGGAGAAGCTGCGGCAGCAGGGACTGCCCTGGGACCTCTCGAAAGGCTTCGACGGCAGCGCGGCCGTAGGCACATGGATGCCGCTCTCCCACTACGGCAGGGACATTCAGGACCTCCACTTCCACCTGCTTCAAAACGGCAAGCAGGTGCAGACAGGACATACAGCCGACATGCTCTTCGGAGTGGACAGACTGGTGAGCTTCATCAGCCAGTACTTCACGCTCAAGACGGGCGACATCATCTTCACAGGCACGCCCGTGGGAGTCGGCCCTGTCAGCATCGAAGACCATCTGGAAGGCTACCTCGAAGGAGAGAAGGTACTGGAGTTCAACGTGAAGTAAGAAGCCTCTCCCCAACCCTCTCCCCTGGGAGAGGGGGAATTAATTACCACATGGCTAAATCGTAAATTGTCAAATAGTAAATGAGAAGGATTATCTCAATATTGATGCTTGCTGCTCTGACGCAAGGCATCGTCGCACAGCAGGAGCTCTCGTTCACCAGCCTCGACTGGAACGAGATGAAGATAGACTCCGTGCTGCCCGTCTATACAGAAGTCGTGCCCCTCGAGACCGACTACCGTACGCACACCTACAGCGTCTCGCTGCTCTACCCCGAGTATGCTCCGCTCAGCTCAAAGGAAGCACAGGTGGCTGAACAGTTCGACAGCCTCCTGAGCGAGACCATCGACGTGGAGACCTTTGTCGGCATCGAACGCGGCAAGGGACTGCTCGACATCTCGTTCATCCCCATCCGTAGGCAAGGTTCGAAGTACGAGAAGCTGGTCAGCGCACAAATCGTCATCAATGCCAACCACACGGGCAGGCTCAACGCCCGCATGCAGACAGGGCAGGCAAGCCGCTATGCCGAGAATTCACGTCTGGCAAGCGGCAAGTGGGTGAAGGTGAGCATCACCGAGGACGGACTCTACCAGTTCTCGCGCTCCACGCTCCAGAAGATGGGCTTCAGCAAGCCCGACAACGTACACCTCTACGGCTATGGCGGACACCTTCTGCCCGAACTCATACGACAAGGCACACACCACGACGACCTTGTCGAAGTGCCTCTCTACTACAACAAGACGACCGACAGCTGGCTCTTCTGGGGTAACGGCCTCGTCTATTGGAACGGCGACACACGCGTGAGCAACACCTTCGCACGTCAGGCCTGTTACTTCCTGACACAAGAGGATGCACCATCAACGATGGAAACGCTCACACCCCCCAGCACCACACCCACTCAGTCTTACAGCACGGCAAGGGCTCACGTCCTTCACGAGAAGGATGAATTCGCATGGTTCTCCACCGGACGCCACCTCTTTGAAGCTGAGAACTATGCCACCAGCAATTCACGCAACTATACCCTCAACGCAACAGACCCCGCAGGAAACGGACTGCTCACCGTCGTCTTCACCAGTCAGTCGCCTACGACTAACGTCGTCAGCGTCACTACCAACGGCACAACAGCAGGCAGCTTCAATGTGTCGCCTCCAGGAGACTACACCTATGCCACATCCGTGACACGAAACTACGACCTCACAGCCATAGGGACACCTGCCACGCTCAACGTCAACCTCCGAGCCGACGCAGGCAAGGTGGCCCGGCTCGACTATCTTGCCTACAGCTACGACCGCAAGCTCAGCACTGCTGCAAAAGGCTTCGTTGACTTCTCCGGCAGCACCAAAGGGTCTGCCTCGTTCACCATCACAGGCGCCAACACCAAAGTCATCCGCATAGGCAGCATAGGTGTGAAGGACGCACTCGTGGAAGGCACACAGGCAGACGGCAAATATAAGATCAGCGTTGACGAAGCCTCACAGCATTTCGTGGCATTCAATACCTCCGCCTCCTTCCCGGAGCCGACCATTGTGGGAGATGTCGAGAACCAGAACCTGCATAGCCTCGACAGCATTGACATGGTCATCATCATCCCCACCAGCGGCAAGCTGCTCTCTGAGGCACGGCGTCTGGCCGACGCTCACAAGCAATACGACGGGATGAACATCGCCATCGTCCGTGCCGACCAGGTTTATAACGAGTTCTCCAGCGGCACTCCCGACCCCACGGCATACCGTCTCCTCATGAAGATGCTCTACGACAAGGCAAAGAGCGAAGACGTCGCCCCGCGTTACCTCCTGCTCTTCGGTGACTGCGCATGGGACAACCGCATGCTGTCCGGTGCCTGGCTCAACAACAATCCCGACAACTACCTGCTCTGCTACGAAAGCGAGAACAGCTTCAGCGACACAAAGAGCTACGTCATGGAGGACTACTTCGGACTGCTTGACGACGGAGAAGGCTACAATCCCCTGCGCGAGAAGAGCGACATCGGCATCGGACGCTTCCCCGTCACACAATCGTCAGATGCCAAGATTATGGTCGATAAGACCATCACATACCTGAGTAACCAGAATGCCGGCCCATGGAAGAACCTCGTTTACATACTGGGCGACGACGGCGACCAGAACGAGCACATGCGATATGCCAACAACGTGGCAGAGAACATCATATCCAAATCTCCCGACATGGAAGTGCACAAAATCATGTGGGATGCATACATCCGTGTCAGCTCGGCAAACAGCAACACCTACCCCGAAGCCACAAAGCAGATAAAGAAGCAGATGAACGAAGGTTCACTGATAATGAACTACACAGGCCATGCCGCCACCTACGGCTTCAGCCATGAGTTTGTCTTGCTGCGCGAAGACTTCGAGACGACCAAAAGCACAAAGCTGCCCCTTTGGGTCACCTGTGCCTGCGACGTCATGCCCTTCGACTCTAACACCAGCAACATCGGTGAAGGTGCCGTGCTGAACCCGACAGGCGGAGCACTTGCCTTCTACGGCACCACGCGTACCGTCTTTGCAAGCCAGAACTACAACATGAACCGCTACTTCATGCAATACCTCTTCGCCCGCAGCACTGATGCCTACAAGGGACGCAACCGCATCGGCGATGCCATCCGACTGGCGAAGAACAGCATCATCGCAGACGGACGAGAAGCTGGATACCTGGAGAACAAGTTGCAGTATGCCCTGCTGGGCGACCCTGCCCTCGTCATGGGCAACCCCGTGCAGAAGATTGTCGTGGACAAGATTAACGACCAGGAAGCAGACGGCACGTCCATCCCGCTGAAGGCTGGCGAGCGGGTAAAGCTCACTGGACATGTCGAGAAAGCCGACGGCTCTGTCATGACAGAATTCAATGGCATCGTCCACACCCGTCTCTTTGACAGCAAGGAAACCATCGTCTGCCTCAACAATGCAAAAGCCGACGAAGCATTCACCTATACCGACCGCAACAGTGTGCTCCACGAGTCGCAGGACAGCATCCGGGCCGGACTGTTCAGCGAGGAATTCATCATTCCCATTGACATCAACTTCTCTGGCGAGAACGGGCGAATGGTCTTCTATGCCATCAACAACGAAAACGACACCGAGGCAAACGGCAGCTTCGAGGACATCCCCATCGGCGGTATCGTGGACGACACGGACTTCGACAAGGAAGGTCCACAGATATATGCCTACCTCAACGACGAGGACTTCCAGAACGGTGCCGAAGTCAATGCCACACCACTCTTCGTTGCACAGCTCGCCGATGCCAGCGGCATCAGCAGCAGCGGCAACGGCATAGGCCACGACCTCTCGCTTTGCATCGACGGCAGAAGCGACATGACCTACAACATCAACGAATACTACAAGCACGAGTTCGGAGACTTCACAAAGGGGTCTGTTGCCTATAACATTCCTGCCCTGCCTAACGGAACGCACAGCCTTACCTTCCGTGCTTGGGACGTCCTGAACAATACCAGCCAGACCAGTCTCGACTTCGTGGTGAACGAAGAAATGCCTACAAACATCCTTCGTCTCATGGCAAGCCAGAACCCTGCCATCACCAGCACGAACTTCATGGTAAGCTACAACCTGCCTGGCAGCGAATGTGACTTTGTCATCGAGGTCTTCGACTTCTCGGGCAGATGCATCTGGTCGCACGAAGAGAGCGCAGGCGAGACCAGCGGTGTCTATACCGTCACATGGAACCTCACCAATGGCGCAGGTGCAAAAGTGGACACTGGCATCTATCTTTATCGCTGCAGAGTGAGGTGCGGACAGAGCAAATGGACCTCAAAGACACAAAAAATCATTGTGCAGAACAATAAATAAGCCCTCTACTCAGTTATTATAGAGTATGAAAGCACACAGAATCATCCGAATCCTGCTGCTGCTCATTGTGTGTGGCAGTGGAACTGTCCTTGCGCTGGACAAGCAGAACCTATTCAACCCGATACATACGGCAGTGACCTCCCTGAGCATTGCCCCCGATGCCCGTGCCGGTGCCATGGGTGACATCGGTGCAGGCACAGAGGCCGACGTTAATTCGCAATATTGGAATCCCGCCAAATATCCCTTCAACGTTGCCCGTGCCGGTGTCGGCGTCAGCTACACGCCTTGGCTGCGCAAGCTGGTCAACGACATCAATCTGGCTAACGTGACTGGCTTCTACCGCATCGGCGACTACAGTGCCGTGCATGCCTCGCTGCGCTACTTCAGCCTTGGCGATGTCTATATTGACGGCTATGACGACAATATGACGATCAGGCCTTACGAGATGGCTATCGATGCCGGCTATAGCCGAATGTTGAGCGAGAACTTCTCCATGGCCGTCAACCTGCGCTTCATCCTTTCCGACATCAAGTACACATACTCCGAAGAGAGCAGCCCAGGCAAGGCTTTTGCTGCCGACATCGCCCTCTACCGCCTGGGATACTTCATGGCTGGCAACCGCGAGTGCAGCTTCGGCTGGGGTATCAACATCAGCAACATCGGTTCTAAAATCTCATACGGCGGAAGTCTCTACTCCGAGTTCATTCCCACTAACCTCCGCATCGGTTGCAACTTCACCATTCCTTTCAATGAATACAACAAGTTCAGCATCGGTGCCGACATGAACAAGCTTCTCGTGCCGACCTTCCCCATCAACACGGGTGATGAACAGGGCGAGGATATCGAGGAACTGGAGCGTAAGAACTACTACGAGGTTTCTTCCATCGCAGGCATCTTCAAGAGCTTCGGCGACGCACCCGGCGGCTTCAAGGAGGAGATGCAGGAGATACAGTGGAGTTTAGGTATGGAATATACCTACAACGACCGCTTCATGCTTCGTGCCGGTTATCACCACGAGGCTGAGAACAAGGGTAACCGTAAGTACTTCACCGTCGGCGCCGGCTTCCACATGAGCGTCTTCTCTGTCGATGCGGCCTATGTCTTCTCTACTGCACAGACCAATCCTCTGGACCAGACCATGCGCTTCTCGCTGGGCTTCGACCTGGACGGCATGCGCGACCTCTTCGGGAAGATGAGAAGAAGATAAGAAGTCCCCTCCTAACCTCCCCCAAGGGGGAGGAACTTCAATGGTCAATGGTCAATAAGATAAGAGTAGGTTTTGGTTTTGACGTCCATCAGCTTGTTGAGGGACGCGAGTTGTGGCTGGGTGGCATACGCCTTGAACACTCGAAGGGACTGCTTGGCCATAGCGATGCTGACGTGCTCATCCATGCCATCTGCGATGCCTTGCTGGGAGCTGCCAACATGCGCGACATCGGCTATCATTTCCCTGACAACAAGGAAGAGTTTCACGACATCGACAGCAAGATCCTGCTTCGCAAGACTATTGAGCTGATTGCTACAAAGGGCTACACCGTTGGCAACATCGATGCCACCATTTGTGCCGAGCGGCCAAAGCTGAAGGCACGCATCCCCGAGATGCAGCAATGCCTGGCAGACGTGATGGGGATTAACATTGACGACGTCTCCATCAAGGCGACGACGACGGAGAAGCTTGGCTTCACCGGACGTGAGGAAGGTATTTCAGCCTATGCCACCGTGCTAATCGAGAAAAAAGGATAACAAAATCATTGCTGTCCGCTAAAGTCAGTTAGGCATCTTAAGCCTGGAAGGCTTTTTATACCTCAGACCTTTTCAAGTCCCATTCAATGAGAGTTGACTTGGGAAAGCCTATGTGTCTTTGTGTTTAATTGTTTATATACCTCTTTCACGTATATTTTGGCCATTTTTCAGTGCGGTAGCAAATTCTTCACTCTTCGTTCTTCACTCTTCTCCTAAAAAGTCGTACCTTTGCAGCCAAAACAAGCAAAAAACAAATACCACATATTATGAAAAAGAGAAACCTCGAGACCATCTGCATCCACGGCGGATGGAAGCCCAGGAAGGGCGAACCGCAACAACTTCCCATCTATCAGAGTACAACATTCCGCTATGAGACGAGCGACCAGATGGCGCGCCTCTTCGACCTCAAGGACAGCGGCTATTTCTATACCCGTCTGGCCAACCCGACGAACGATGCCGTGGCACAGAAGATTGCTGCCCTCGAAGGCGGCGTGGGTGCCGTACTGACCAGCAGCGGACAGGCTGCCAACTTCTATGCCATCTTCAACATCTGTCAGGCCGGCGACCATTTCATCACGTCCAACACCATCTATGGCGGCACGTTCAACCTCTTTGGCGTGACCTTGAAGAAGCTGGGCATCGAGTGTACCTTCATCGACCCCGATTGGGACGACGAGCGCATCGAGGCTGCCTTCCGCCCGAACACGAAGTGCTTCTTCGGCGAGACCATCTCGAACCCGGGCGGCAATGTGTTCGACATAGAGCGCTTTGCCAAGATGGCGCACAAGCATGGTGTGCCTCTCATCGTGGACAATACGTTCGCCACACCCATCAACTGCCGTCCGTTCGAGTGGGGTTGCGACATCGTGACGCACTCCACGACGAAGTACATGGACGGCCACGCCACTCAGGTTGGCGGTGCTGTGGTCGATAGCGGCAACTTCGATTGGGACAAATATGCAGAAAAGTTCCCAGGGCTCTGCACACCCGACGAGTCTTATCACGGTCTGACCTACACGAAGGCTTTTGGCAAGATGGCCTACACCACCAAGCTCGTGGCACAGCTGATGCGCGACCTCGGCAGTATTCCTGCGCCGCAGAACTCCTTCCTGCTCAACCTCGGACTTGAGACGCTCCACCTCCGCATGGCTCGCCATTGCGAGAACGCGCAGAAGGTGGCCGAGTGGCTGGAGAAGAACCCGAAGGTGAGCTGGGTGAACTATGCCGGACTGCACTCCAACAAATACTACGCCCTGGCTCAGAAGTACATGCCAAATGGCACGTGCGGCGTGATTGCCTTCGGCTTGAAGGGCACGAAGGAAGAGGCCATCCGCTTCATGGACAGCCTGGAGTTCATCAGCATCGTGACGCATGTGGCCGATGCACGCACCTGTGTGCTGCATCCCGCCAGCCATACCCACCGCCAGCTCAGCGACGAACAGCTCCGTGAGGCTGGTGTCGCTCCCGACCTCGTCCGCCTCAGCGTGGGCATAGAGAACGTGGAGGACATCATTGCCGACCTCGAACAGGCTATGAAGAACATTGAACTTTAGTCATTGACCATTGAACATTATTTTGGGCTGTTGTTTCTTCGGGCATCGCCGAATCTTCAATGGTTCCATGCGCAACGGTCGATGGTTCCATGCGCAATGTTCAATGGTTCCATGCGCAACGGTCAACGGTCAATGTTCAATGGTTAATGTTCAATGGCAATGTTCAATGCTCAATGTTCAATGCTCAATGTTCAATGGTCAATGTTCAATGGTCAATGGTTAAATAGTCTTAATTGTTTTTGCCGTTTGCTCAGGAATGCTTATCTTTGCCATGCCTTAAAGCAAAAAACGGTGAATAACAGACTCTATTATCTCCTTTCAGCCATGCTTGTGCTGGTTTCCTGCCGGAGCCAGTACATGGTGAAAGGCTCCTCCAACGTAGATGAGTTAGAGGGCAAGGTGCTGACGCTGAAGGTCTTTGTCGATGGCGAGATGAAGAGCATCGACTCCACACGTGTGGTGCACGGACGGTTCAGCTTCAGTGGCGGCATGGATTCCACCATGCTGGCCAACGTCTTCATGGCAGGCTCAAGCCTCATGCCCATCGTGCTCGAGGAAGGAGAAGTCAGCCTGAACATCGAGGAGACCAAGCAGACGGCCACCGGCACACCGCTCAACGACACGCTCTCGGGCTTCATACAGCGCAAGACACAGCTCGACGCACGAATGGTAGAGCTGTCGCACATGGAGGCGCGGATGTACATGGACGGTATGGACCACGACGAAATCAACTACGAGCTGAACAGGCAGTCGCAGCAGATAGCGGCCGAGAACGACCAGCTCATTACGCAGTTCATACGCGCGAATTATAATAATGTGTTGGGGCCAGGCATCTTCATGATACTCACCAGCCACCTGCCCTACCCCGTCCTCTCTCCTCAGATAGAGGAAATCATCACGAACGCTCCACCTTATTTCTTGGGACATCCATACGTCAGAGAGTACATCAGGAAAGCCAAGGAATACGAAGAGGAAACGAAGGGATACTGATGCCATGAAGCTTCTCTACCGACTCTATCAGCTCATCATTGCCGCACCGCTGCTCATCGTGGCAACAGCTCTCACGGCCATCGTCACCATCATCGGCTGCACCATAGGCAAAGCCCGCACGTGGGGCTACTATCCTGCCATGGTGTGGAGCCGCTTGATGTGCTGGCTGATGCTTCTGCCCGTCAAGATGGAGGGGCGGGAACTGCTGGACAGGAAGCAGTCCTATGTCTTCGTAGCCAACCATCAGGGACCTTACGACATCTTCCTCGTCTATGGCTTCCTGGGCCGCAGCTTCCGCTGGATGATGAAGAAGTCGCTGCGCCAGCTTCCGCTCATCGGCAAGGCAAGCGAGAGCGCAGGCCACATCTTCGTGGACAAGAGCGGGCCGAAAGCCATCCACAAGACCTACGAACAGGCACGCACCGTTCTCCGTCACGGCGTGTCGCTCGTCGTCTTTCCCGAAGGAGCACGCACCTTCACGGGGCACATGGCAACGTTTCGCCGCGGTGCCTTCCAGCTGGCCGACGAGCTCCGGCTGCCCGTGGTGCCCGTCACCATCGACGGCAGCTTCGACGTCCTGCCACGTCAGCGAGGCTTCAACTTCGTCACGTGGCACAGGCTCCGCCTCGTCATCCACGCTCCCATCATGCCCGAAGGCCAAGGACCGGAAGAGGTAAAGCGCGTCCTCGAACAGAGCTACGACATCATCATGCGCGACCTTCCGCCCCACTATCAAGGCTTCGAGGCCAACCCCGACCAGTAACAAGCGTATGAGAGCAAACTTTTTTCTCTTTTTCTTTGGCGGTACAGAATAAATTACTAACTTTGCAGCAGCAACCATGCTGTTTCCGCCTATGACGACAGAGCAGATGACCCAGAAGATAGCCGAATACTTCAAGACACAACCCGTCCTGAAGGCATGGCTCTTTGGTTCCTATTCGCGCGGCGAAGAGCGCCCCGACAGCGACGTGGACATACTCGTGGCTTATGATGAATCCTCGGATGTGTCGCTTTTCACCATTGGAGGCATATATGTGGGGCTAAGGAAACTCTTGGGACGAGACGTCGATTTAGTAGAGGAAGGAACCCTTCGCCCATGGGCTGTTGATGCAGTAAACAAGGAAAAGAAGCTGATATATGAGAGAAAGACTTAGGGATCGAGGTCGCCTGCTCGACATTCAGGAGTATTCGGCGAATGCCATGCGATTCGCCGCAGATGTCAGCTATGATGAGTTCGTTGCTGACAGAATGCGCTATTTCGCCATTATGAAGAATGTGGAGATTATAGGTGAAGCGGCAAACATGTTGACACCAGACTTTCGCAAGCAGCATGCAGAGCTTCCTTGGGAACAGATTATCGGAATGCGGCACATCCTCGTTCACGGTTACGCAGAAATTTCTGACATGAAGCTTTGGCGAACTGTAGTCAAAGATCTTCCTGTTCTGCATCAACTCGTATCAAGATACCTCTCCGAAACCGACTGGGACGAATGGCAGCAGCAGAGCACAGAAGCAAAGCTCGACAGAAGTCAACCGAAGGTCGACGGAAGCCAAGCATAAACATGTTCAATAATCAATGTTCAATGATATAAAGCCTATGGCATAAACCCAAAGAAAGTTTAAACATAATCAGACAAAGAAGCGTCCGCTTGAATCTTGTTTCCGAAAATCTGCAAATTTAAGAAACAACCAGGAGTAAAGCCTCGGATGCTCACGTCGGTTCGACGTGGGCTTTTACTCGATATGGTTGTTAGGTGTTTGCAGATACCTCGGAAA
>JAFUGG010000064.1 GCA_017469525.1 Bacteroidaceae bacterium
CCCACCCCATGCCGCATGCCGAAACAGTCCGTCCTGCATGCCTCGCTGCCCAACCTGGCGTGCCGGGTTGTTTGCACATACATGTAGATGCAATTGCATCTACATGTAAATGCAATTGCATCTACATGTATGTGCAAACAACCCGGCACGCCAGGTTGGGCAGCGAGGCATGCCGGACGGACTGTTTCGGCATGCGGCATGGGGTGGGGAAGGCAGAGGTGTCGCTGCACCCAGACAGATGATTTTCTTCTCCCCCCGATGATTTTTGAATTTATTAATTTTGATTTTTGAATTATTAGTGCTATCTTTGCAGAAGATTTAACGCAGAACCATGTCAAACAAACCCTTGATACTTATTTCGAACGACGACGGAGTGTCGGCGCAGGGGCTGGGGGTGCTGACCGACTTGATGTGCCGTCTGGGCGACGTCATCGTGGTGGCTCCCGACGGTCCGCGCAGTGCCGCGTCGTGCAGCATATCCCCCCTCGCCACGATTACCATAAAGCTCGTGCGCGAGCAGCCTGGCCTGAAGGTCTATGAGTGCAGCGGAACGCCCACAGACTGCGTGAAGCTGGCGCTGGACGGACTGCTCGAGAGGCGGCCGGACCTGGTGGTGAGCGGCATCAACCACGGCGATAACGCGTCGGTTTCGGTGCACTACAGCGGTACTGTCGGCGCGGCTTTCGAGGCTTGCATGAAGCAGGTTCCGGCCATCGCCTACAGCCTCAAGACCCGAAGCCAGCAATGTGACTTCCGGCCCTACGAGGCAGAAGTGGTCAGGATAGCCCGCTACGTCCTCGAACACGGCTTGCCGGAGGATGTGCTGCTCAACGTCAACTTCCCCGAAGTGCCTGAGCTGAAGGGCACTCGCGTCTGCCGGACCGGTCGCGGACGCTGGATGAAAGAGATGATGCAGGTGGGCGAAGGCGAGTACCGGCTCACGGGTTATTTCCAGAACCTCGAGCCCGATGCGGCCGACACGGACTACTGGGCGCTCGACCACGGCTATGCTTCCGTCACCCCCATACAGCTCGATATGACGGGATATGCGTGGCTCGATGAACTAAAGAAAGTGGTGGTTAGTGGTTAGAGGTTAGGGGTTAGAGGATACATTGGGTTCCGAATCAGCATCCTCAGCAATTCTCTAACTCCTAACCCCTAACCTCTAACCTCTCATAGAACAGGAACAATGAAGTACTATCTCATAGCAGGCGAGGCAAGCGGCGACGTTCATGCGAGCCACTTGATAGCGGCCATCAGGCAGCAGGATGCGGCGGCGCAGTTCCGTTGCTACGGCGGCGACATGATGCAGGCGCAGGGGGCTGAGCTTGTCCAGCACTATCGCGACCTCGCTTATATGGGCTTCATAACCGTCCTCATGCACCTCGGGACCATCATCAGGGGCATGAAACGCTGCCAGCAGGACATCCTCCGGTGGCAACCCGACGTGCTGGTTCTGGTCGATTACCCAGGCTTCAACCTCCGGATAGCACGCTTCGTCAAGCGGCACAGCACGATTCCCGTGGTCTATTACATCGCTCCGAAGATATGGGCATGGAAGGAAAATCGCATCAAGGGCATAAAGCGCGACGTCGACCTCCTGCTCTCCATCCTCCCCTTCGAAGTACCGTTCTACGAGGAGAAGCACCATTATCCGATTCATTATGTAGGCAATCCGACGGTGGATGAAGTGGCGAAGTGGCTCGGACCCTCCCCCAACCCCTCCCTTGCAGAGAGGGGAGTGGATAGTACTACCACTGAAAGAGAATCAGCTCCTCTCCCTACAAGGGAGAGGTTGGGAGAGGGTCTGAGGGGTATCGACGGGCTTCCCATCATCGCCCTGCTGCCCGGAAGCCGCCGGCAGGAAGTGAGGGACAACCTCCCCCGCATGCTGGAGGCGGCTGCGCCCTATGCGGGAGACTATCAGCTGGTGCTTGCCGCCGCTCCAGGACTCGAGGATGAGTTCTACGAGGAGTGCATTAAAATGGTAAATGGTAAATGGCTAAATGGTAAATGTACGGTTGTTCGCGACCAGACCTTCCAGCTCCTTCAGCACAGCACGGCTGCCCTCGTCACCAGCGGCACCGCGACACTCGAGACGGCACTGCTGCGCGTGCCGCAAGTCGTCTGCTACTACATGAAGGCAGGCCGCCTGGCATCTCTGGTAAAACGACTCTTCATAAAGGTTCCCTATATCTCCCTCGTCAACCTCATCGCCGGCGAGGAAGTGGTGCCGGAGCTCGTTGCAGAGCAGATGAACGTCACTGGCGTTCGCCGTCACCTCGCTTCGATCCTGCCCGGAGGCTCAGCCAGACAGGCCCAGCTGGAAGGCTACGAGCGCATGGCAGCCATCCTGGGCGAACCCGGAGCCCCAGAGAGAGCGGCTAAGATAATACTCGACTTTACAAAGAGATAAATAGTAAATAGTAAATCATTAAATTGTAAATGAAGTTATGATTCGTTTAAATTGTTTCTTCCAAGCCAAGAAGGGTAAGTACAGCGAAGCCCTCGAGGCAGCCATCTTGCTCACTGCAAAGACTCAGAAGCACGAAGGCATGGTCAGCTACGACGTTTTTGAAAGTGCCACACGCAAGGACATCTTCATGTTCTGCGAGACATGGGAAAGCGAAGAAGCCCTGGCAAAACACTCCGCCACCCCAGAGTTCAAGGAACTCGTGGGCATCATCGAGAAGTGCGGCGACATGAAGATTGAGAAGATGACGCTGTAGTCGTCAGCGCGAACCTCACAGGGCCTGAGCCGAAGAGTACTACCTCTTTGGCCAAAGACCTATAGGACTTGAAGCAAAAAGGGCTACCTATGTGATGAAATAGGTAGCCCTCTTTGTGTGAGGCAATATGCTGACGCCTCAGTTATCTGACGACAACGATGCGCGTCACGATGGCTTTGTTGCCTTCCGGAGTATTGGCCACGACATGATAGATGCCGCTGGCCACGTGCTTTCCATTATTTGCACAGCCGTTCCAAAGGCAGGTGCCGCCGGCAGAGACACCGTTCCATACGAGCTGTCCACTCGTGGAGAGTATCTTTATCTCCGTATTGTTTACCAAACCTCGGATGGCAACAGGCCCCGTGTAGTCGGGGGTGATGGGGTTGGGGAATACCGTCACGTTGCTCTTCACCAGTTCCTCTTCGGGAGCCGTGGCATCGCCGATGAAGCTGCAAAGGCCCTTGTCCGTGCCGAAGACCACTTCTCCCGTGCCCGGATGGACAGCAATACTCTGCACGTTGTCGCTCAGGAGAGGACTGTTCTCGGTAGTGAAGTGGTAAAGCATCTCCTGCCCGTCGGCACTGATGAGGAGTGCTCCGTTGTTCTGCGTGCCTATCCACTTGCGGTTGGCAGCATCGATGGAGATGCAGCCAATGGAGACATCGTTGAGCAGATAGTCAGCCAAGCCGCTGCCGTCGTTGCGGTTGATCTTGACCTGCGTAAAGCGGAAGTCCTTGTCAAAGACCTTGGAGACATCCTCGATGGCAAAGAGTCCCGACGACGTGCCTACCCATACAATGCCATCCAAGTCCTCGCAGAGGCAGAAGAACTGGTCGGGCGTGTAGTATGTGCCGTCCTGATTGATGATGGTCTGGTGCAGCACTTTCTTGTCGTCGGTGGTGCGTTCCGTACCCTTCGTGTCGAGGCAGAAGACACCACGAAAGTCAATGCGTCGGCTGGAGATGAGCTTGATGCCGCTGCTGTGATGCAGAATCTTGTCGATGAGCGAAACGCCGTCGATTTCTTCGTAGTAGAGACTGAACCATTTCCCGTCGGGCTTGAGAACGTGCAGCGCAGTATCTTTCAGCGTGGAGGCCATCCAGAGGTTGCCTTCTTCGTCGAAGCTCAGGGCGGAACAGGTGACGTAGTTGTAGTATTGTGAAAGGCCTGGCATCACGCTGCGAAGCGGAGAGTTGTCGTGGTTGTAGTTCTTGACGAACTTGCCGTTCCTGTACTCGCAGAGTCCCGCGCGGTAGAGGCTGGCAAAGTGATGGGTGTCGTCTGTCGGGTCTTGCACCAAATCCGTGGTGTTGATAATCTTGAGCTTTGGGTATTCAGCAGGAATGTCCATCTCCTTGAAGTTGGTCCATTCTCCGTTCTCATAGTACATAGCGGTGGCGGGATTGCTGAATCCGCTCACTGTATTGATGCCCCCTGCCACGAGAAGGCGGTCTCCAATCCAGTTGAGATTGTAACCCAGGTCGTGGATAGGACTGCTGGGCTGGATGACTTCCCCCGTAGGCACGATGTCACTGTCGTTTATCTTGTATCCTCGCAGGCCATTCTCTTGCTCGCTCATCCAATATGTGCCTCCGACGTAGGATACGTCGCTCCATTTGGCAGGTGTGTTGAGAATGGTGGGGCTGTCCGTGGGGTCGGCAGTCATGCCAAGCTGGGTATTGTTGCCCCAGAAGAGTCGGTCTCCAGAGACTTTTAGGTAAGTATAGTTTCCTCTGTCATATGCCGTGTTGATAGTGCTGGCGGGGTCCATTGCGTAGAGCGTGGCGTTTGTCATTGCCATGACTTTGCCCTGAAAGCAGCACATATCCGTCACGGTATGCCATGTAGCTCTCATTGTCCAGTTCTTCTCCAGTTGCATGTTGTTGCTTTTGGGGCATTGGAAGACACCATCGCTTGTAGCAAAGAACACCTCATCGTCGGATGCTGCAATGCATTGTAATGCCTTGCCCAACTTGTAAGTATTGCGGAACACACCTTCCTTCATATCGACTTCAACAAATCCGAAACCTGTGGCAAGATAAGCCATAGAGCCGTTGATGGAGACATAGGAGATTTCCTTACCCAGGATGCTCTTGTCCTTCAGGGCAGAGAGGTTCTGGACGTTGCCTTCCCCGTCGAGCAGGTCAATGTTGCTGTTGCTGTAGACGATGAGCAACTTGCCTGCCTCCTTACTATAGGCAATGTAGGCGATGTTCACATCGCTTAGCTCGTTTAGGTGGTCGTAGGTTCGCACCTCACCATCTTCCGTATCGTAGGAAAGCAGGTTTCCGTTCATCAGCGAATAGATAATGCTGCCGCTGACAGCACTCTTGGTGGCGATTTGATAACTCAGGTACATGCGCCATGTGCCCAATTGCTGGGCAGTGGCCGTAAGGCAAAGCACGCATAGGAGTAGTGCCAGGGAAGATATTTTCTTTATCATCGTTGTTCGGTTATGGTATGAAGTTATGTTTTCTATGCGATATATGGGGGCTTGTCATTCCCCTATAGGGCGTTGTTCATTCCCCTGTGGAGGGTTTTTGTGGCCTTCTTATCTGATACACCTCTTATATATATAATAACGGAAGAGTCAGGTCAATTATTGCTTCTGGCCGCAAGATATTCTGCCAGTTTCTTTGTGGCTCGCCCTCGATGGCTGATGCTGTTCTTTGCTTCGGCACTCATTTGGGCAAAGGCGAGGCCACCTGCTTCAGTGGGAGCGAAGACTGGGTCGTATCCGAAGCCTCCTTCGCCGGCACGCTCGGTCAGTATCTTGCCTTCGACGATGCCTTCGAAGAGTGTCTCTTTGTCTCCCTGTACGAGTGCGATGACGGTGCGGAAGCGAGCCTTGCGGCTGTCGGCGTTCTCCAGTTTGTCCAGCAGGCACCGGATGTTGGCATCGGCATCATGGCTCTCGCCGTATCCGTTCATGGCTCCGAAGCGAGCCGTATAGACTCCAGGTGCTCCGCCCAGGGCATCTACCTCCAGCCCAGTATCATCAGCAAAGCAATCCACACCATAATGCTCGTGTACATACCATGCCTTCTGCAAGGCATTGCCCTCCAGCGTGTCGGCCGTCTCAGGGATGTCCTCAGTGCAACCGATGTCGCTCAGGCCCTTCACCGAGAAGGGGCTGCCCAGTATCTGCCGGACTTCCTCCAGCTTGTGGGCATTGTTCGTTGCCATGACGAGTTGTCTTTTCATCTTCGCCCCCCCTCTTTTACCTTTTCACCTTTTTATCACATCGAACCCTTCGCCGAAGACGCCTTCCACGTTGCTCATCGAGACGAATGCCTGCGGGTCGAGCCGCTTGATGAGTTGGAATATGCTGCGGCTCTCGTATCTCTTGGCCAGGATGAGCAGCACCTGCCGCTTCTCCTTGCTATAGAACCCTTCGCCCGACAGGACGGTCACACCTCGCTCGAGCCTTGTATTGACCTCCTCTGCTATTTCCTCATAGTGTTCGCTGATGATGATGAACTGCACGCTTTGCCTTGCTGAGTTGATGACATAGTCGAGGAAGTTGGTGCTGATGAACATTGCCAAGTAACCGACAACCACTGTCTCTATGTCATGGCCGATGATGTAGCTGAAGCCGATGATGACGATGTCAAGCATCAGAAGCAGACGACCTAAGGAAATGTTCCAGTACTTATTGATGGAACTGGCGATAATGTCAGTGCCGCCTGTGCTGCCTCCTGCAAGGAAGATGGTAGCCAGGCCAAGTCCTTCGAGGAAGGCGCCTATGACGCACGCCATGAACTTCTGCTCGCCCAAGATGTGGATGAGGGTGGCGGTGCCATCAGGAGCAGTCTCAGTCAGAAGAGTCTGCATCAGGCCGATGGCCACAGATATGAGCGAGGTGACGATGATGGTGCGCACCAGATAGCGCCAGCCCAGGATGCGCATTGCCAGCAACAGCAGGAATACGTTGATGATGAAATAGGTGTTGCCGGCATGAAAGCCTGTCAGATAGAAGATGATGGTGGAGATACCTGTCACGCCTCCACTGACTATCTTATAAGGCAATAGGAAGCAGGCGTAGCCAATCGTGTAGATGACTGTGCCCAGGAGCATCTGCAAGTAGTCGCGCAGCAGTTGCCATGGGGAGGGTCCTATGATGTCCTTTATCGTCATGGCTTGATGGCATTAAATCCGTTCCCATAGACACCTTCGGCACGGCTTTGCGATACGAAGGCAGCAGGGTCGGTCTCTTGAATCATGCGCAATATCTTGACGGACTCTCGCTTGTGCACGATGGTTATCAGCACCTTGATGTCCTGATGACTGTAATAACCCACGCCGTCCATCGAAGTGACGCTGTGGCAGGTCTCTGATATGATACGCTGGCTGATTTCATCGGGTTTCCTTGTGAAGATGATGAACTGGATGTCTTGTCTTGCGCTGTTGATGAGCATGTCCAAGGCATAAGTATAGACAACCAAAGTCACGTAGCCAAACACAACCATCCTGACATCATGGAAGATGGGCCAGCACGAAGCAATGACCACAAAGTCGAGAATCAGCAAGGCTCGCCCGAAGGAGATGTTGCGATACTTGTTCACGAGGGCCGCTATGATGTCCCATCCGCCCGTACTTCCTCCTGTGAGGAACACGATGCCGATGCCCAGTCCATTCAAGATGGCTCCCAGTACGCAGGCCATCGAGTCTTGTCCCTCGCCCAGTATCTGCATCAGTTGCCCATCGTCGCCTGTCATCATCTGCTGTCCCAGCTCGAGGAAGGAGGAAAGGGCTATGGCAGCGTATGCCGTCTTTCCGACGAACTTCCAGCCAAGTGGCTTGAGGGCAATGATGAGCAGGATGGCGTTGGCAATAAGCACGGCAGCCGAGATGGGGAACTTCGTCAGATAATAGAGGATGGCGAACATACCTGTCATGCCGCCCGTCGTGATATGATAGGGCAGCAGGAAGGCGGCCCAACCCAAGGCATAGATAGCCATGCCGAGGTTGATGGCCAGGAAGTCCAGCGTGAACTCCCATATCCTGCGATAGTTTACCTTTGGCATTATGCTTTTGGCTTTACGACGATGTTGACGATGCGCTTAGGGATAGCGATGGTCTTCACTATGTCCATTCCCTCAAGATGCTTAGCTGCCTCGGGTGCTGAGGTAGCAATCTCTATCATCTGCTCCGGTGTTGCATCGGCAGGGAAGAGCATGTCGAAACGCACCTTACCGTTGAACTGCACGCCGAGCTTCACGCTGGTCTCAACGAGATACTTCTCTTCGTACTGCGGCCATTTGGCGTCGCAGACACTTCCTTCGCCGCCGAGTGCTTCCCAAAGCTCTTCTGCGATGTGCGGTGCAAAGGGAGCGATGAGGACGGGCAGCGTCTGGAGTACGGTGCGGCTGCTGCATTTCTGTTGGCTCAACTCGTTGACTGCGACCATGAATGCCGAGATGCTCGTGTTGTAGGAGAACGCCTCGATGTCGCCTGTCACCTTCTTGATGAGCTTATGCAGCGTCTTGAGGCTGTCGGCAGAGGGTTCGTCGTCGGTCAACGCGAGGTTGCCGTCTTTGTCCCAATACAGCGCCCACAGTTTCTTGAGGAAGCGGAAGCAACCGTCTATGCCGTTGGTGTCCCAAGGTTTCGACTGCTCGACCGGACCGAGGAACATCTCGTAAAGGCGCAACGTATCTGCCCCATAGTTCTCGACAATCATGTCGGGATTGACGACGTTGTACATCGACTTAGACATCTTCTCGATGGCCCAGCCGCAGATGTACTTGCCATCTTCGAGGACGAAGTCTGCCGTAGCGTACTCCGGACTCCAGGCCTTGAAGGCTTCCAGGTCGAGGATGTCGTTCTTCACGATGTTTACGTCCACATGGATAGGCGTGACGTCGTACTTGTCTTTGAGGCCTAAAGAGACAAACGTGTTAGTCTCCTTAATGCGATAGACGAAGTTGGAGCGGCCTTGAATCATGCCTTGGTTGACGAGCTTCTTGAAGGGCTCTTCCTTCTTACTTACGCCGAGGTCGAAGAGGAACTTGTTCCAGAAGCGTGAGTAAATAAGGTGACCCGTGGCATGCTCCGAGCCGCCGACGTAAAGATCGACGTTCTGCCAATATGATGCGGCACGGTCGCTGACCAGAGCCTGGTCGTTGTGCGGGTCCATGTAGCGCAGATAGTAGGCACTCGAACCAGCGAAGCCAGGCATGGTATATAGCTCGATGGGATAGATGCCGGCAGCTTCGTCGATGAGTTTCTTATCGACAATCTTGCGATTCTTCTCGTCCCAAGCCCAAATCTGGGCATTGCCGAGAGGCGGTTCGCCTGTTTCCGTCGGCAAGAACTTCTCGACTTGTGGCAGCTCGATGGGTAGGCACTCTTCCGGTATCATAGTGGGGATGCCCTTCTTGTAATAGACGGGGAAGGGCTCGCCCCAGTAGCGCTGACGGCTGAAGATAGCGTCGCGAAGGCGATAGTTTACTTTGACGCGACCCAGATTGTGTGCCTTGACGAAGCGCTTTGTCTCGGCAATTGCCTCCTTAATAGTGAGGCCATTCAGGCAGAGACGCTCTCCGTCATACTCGACACTCTTGTCCGGCGTGATGGGCGAATTGCAGACAATGCCTTCCTTGGCATCGTAGCTTTCCTCCGAAATGTCGGCTCCTTCCACGAGCGGAATGATGGGCAGGTCGAAGTGCTTGGCGAAAGCATAGTCTCGACTGTCGTGTGCAGGCACAGCCATAATGGCACCTGTGCCGTAGCCGGCAAGCACGTATTCTGCGATATAGATGGGGCACTTGTCACCCGTAATGGGGTTGATGCCGTAGGCACCGCTGAAGACGCCCGTCACGGTGTGGTCTATCATGCGTTCCCTCTCGGTGCGGCTCTTGACGTACTTCAGGTACTCATCTACTGCAGCACGCTGGTCGGGTGTAGTAACCTTATCGACGAGTTCGCTCTCGGGAGCCAAGACGAAGAAGGTAACGCCGAACATCGTGTCGGCTCGCGTGGTGAAGATGGTGAAGGAACCTGCCTCGTCTCCATCTTTGGAGAGGGTATAGGGAATCTCTATCTCAGCTCCTTCGCTACGGCCTATCCAGTTGCGTTGTGTTTCCTTGATGCTCTCGCTCCAATCGATGGTGTCGAGGCCGTCGAGGAGGCGCTGGCTGTAGGCACTGACACGCAGGCACCATTGCCGCATCTTCTTCTGTTCGACGGGATAGCCGCCACGGACGCTGACGCCTTCCACCACTTCATCGTTGGCGAGCACTGTGCCGAGCTTCGGGCACCAGTTCACCATCGTCTCGCCCAGGAAGGCGATGCGATAGTTCATCAGCAGGTCGCTCTGAGCCTTCTCGTCGGCTGGCCAGGTGCCTTCCTGCTTGAACTTCTCGATGAGCTTCTCGATGGGCTGAGCCTTCTGGAGTTCCTCGTCGAAGTAGGAATTGAACATCTTCTGGAAGGCCCATTGCGTCCAATGGTAGTAGTCGGGTGTGCAAGTGCGCACTTCTCTGTCCCAGTCGAAGGAGAAACCTATCTTGTCGAGCTGCTCGCGGTAGCGGTCGATGTTGGCGAAGGTAGTCTTCTCGGGGTGCTGACCTGTCTTGATGGCGTACTGTTCGGCAGGCAAACCGTAGGCATCATAACCCATGGGATTGAGGACGTTGAAGCCTTGCAGCCGCTTGTAGCGTGCATAGATGTCGCTGGCGATGTAGCCGAGGGGGTGTCCCACGTGGAGTCCTGCACCGCTGGGGTAGGGGAACATGTTGAGGACATAGAACTTCTCCCGATGTTCGTCCTCGGTTACTTTGTATGTCTGGCGTTCCACCCAGAGGCGGTGCCACTTCTGTTCTATTTCTCTGAAGTTATATTCCTTTGCCATTTGGTCGTTTGGAAGATTGGAAGATTGGTCGTTTAGTCGTTTGGGGTTATTATCAGTTATCAGAGACGATAGCCGAATGTAATGCTGAAATTGAAGTTACGAACCTTGGGGAGGTTGATGCCGTCATTGTCCTTTACAGCATCCCGAAGGCTAACACGGTAGATGTCTGCCAGGCCCCAGTCGCAGCCGAACATCAGGTTGTAGTGGTGGTTGTATTCAGCACCGATGCGGAAGCCGATGCCAGCATCCCAGCGCTGGAACGATTCGGTGGGGTATCCGTAGTTCTTGAATGCCTTGTAGGAGTTCTCGTCCTCTGCATCCCTGAACTCGCTGCCGTCTTCGCTGAAGCTGATTCTGTGGCGTCCGCCCACGCCCACTGCGAAGTATGGGCCCACTTCGCCGAAGAAGCCGATGCCTTCGGTGATGTTGTAGCGGAAGCCGACGCGGATGGGCACTTCGAAGTAGTGGAGTGCATACTTGGCGGTAGGCTCATAGCCCTCGCCGTTGACCTCGTGATATTCTGAGCCTTTGGCGCCCTTCATGGTCCAGTCGATGCCTGCTGTCAGGTAGGTTCCGTGAGCCTTCGGGAGCACATAGTCTGCCCTGGCACCCATCGTGGCACCTGCCTTGGCACCGAAATCGTGGTTCTTGAGGTTGGATACGTTCATGCCGAAGATTCCCATCCATGTGAAACCTTCCTGTGGTTCGAACTCTAAAGCCTTTGCGTTGCCTGCGAACATGGTCAGGGCAACGACTGCAAATAAAATCTTTTTCATAATTGTGTTTATTAAAGTTTATGTGTAATTTGGGTGCAAAGGTACGAATAAGCGAGCGAAAAACAAAAGGAAAACGGAAGTTTTTCTTTAATTTCCCGAGCGGAAGTACTTTAGGGGCTTGCCCCAAAGGTACGAAATTTAATAAAAAATTAAGAGGTGAAGCATAAAGTTTCGGAGGCAATAGTCTGGAAGACTTTACTATGAGTAACCGAGGGCAACGCCCTCGGAAGCAATGACTCAGCACCGTGAACCTGTCTGGAAGACAGTACAATGATATGATATAGAAAGGGTAATGTCTTCCAGACATAATTTCGCGTTGTCGCTTTTTATCCGAGGGCGTCGCCCTCGGTTACTCATGGTATTGGCTTTCAGCCAAGTCGCAACTCCCAAACTGAAATAAGAAGAGAAAAGAATCTTGCGTCGGGTGTGAGTGGAACAATCTATTTTTGTTACCGAAAAATCAGGAAAAATCTTTACATTTTTCTGTCTGAATGATGTCGTCTAATAGGTCGGATTGGTCGAAGAATGCAGGGGCGTTTCTCAAAGAATGCAGTCGATTTTGCAAATCAATAGTATTGTGTTTATAAATCCACTGTGTCGATTTCATCGAAAAAATAGCCCGATTTTTGTCCTAAAACACTTGGAACTTGTTCGTTTTTACATCTTGTTCAGAAAAATTGCTCTTGTAACAGCCTGAATGCCATTGTGTTGCAAAACAAGCCTCAAATTCGATTTCGGGGGTCTCTGGCTATGGCGAAGCGAAAAAAACGCGCTTAAAACGCGTCTGTCAAGGAAAAATCTTTACAAAATAGAGAGGGCGCGCCGAAGCACGCCCCTTAAGTTTCAGGCTTTCCTCAGAAGAGCCTTTGTGCAAACATTGAGAGGTAGATGCGCCAGTTGCGCCAGATGTGGCCGCCTTCGCTCTCGTGGTATTCATAGGGATACTGCATCTTGTCCAGGTATTGGCGCAGTTCTACGTTTTGCTGAAAGAGGAAATCGTCCTTGCCTATCGCAATCCAATAGAGATGGGGCTTGGCAGCGAAGAGCGCTTTCATCTGGGCCGCTGCCTCCTGATTGTCGTTGAACTGCTGCTCGAGGCTCTTTTTGGTGTTCCATTCCAAACGTACCGCAGCCGAGAAGAGGCCCATGTAGCCGAATGTGCCGGCGTTTTGCATGCTGATTCTGAAGGTGTGTCCTCCGCCCATCGACAGGCCGCAGACGGCCGTGTTGTCGGGGCCTTTCTTAATCTTGTAGTGCTCCTTGACGTACTTCATGATGTCGGGGAAACTCTCCTCGAAAGACCCTCCCCTTCCCTCCCTTAAAGGGAGGGTTTTCTCCCCCTTTAAGGGGGAGTTAGAGAGGGTCTTGGCGGCATCGTCGGAGGCGTTGCCGTTGGGCGTCACCACAATCATGGGCTTCGCCTTGCCCAGAGCGATGAGGTTGTCCATGATCTGTGCCGTGCGTCCCAGCGTAAGCCAGGCCTCCTCGTCGCCACCTGCGCCGTGCAGCAGGTAGAGCACGGGATAGGCCTTCCCCTTGTCGTAGCCTGGCGGTGTGTAGATGCTCATGCGTCGCTTCATGCCCAGCGTTGGGCTGTCGTACCAGACGTGGCTGACGTCGCCGTGCTCCACGTTGTGGTTCTGGTAGAGCCAGCCGCAGTCGCCCTCTTCCTTACTTATAATAAATGTACTCATGAAGGAGCGCACGTCGCGGCTACGCTCGATGTTGCCGGCATCCTGCGTCTCCACACCGTCAACATAGAAGCGGTAGCTGTAAAGCTCTGCAGGCAGGACCTTCGTCGTGTAAGTCCAGATGCCGTCCTGCTGCGTCATTTCAGCCCTGCCGTTCTCTATGCAGTCGCCGATGATGCCCACCTTCTTGGCCTCGGGAGCCTTGATGCGAAGGGTGACGGTCCCGTCGCCGTTGAACTCAGGAGAACGGGTGTCGTGTCTCTCGAAAATGGCTTGCTGTGCCTCAACCGCAGAAGCCATGAGCAGCGTGGCTGCCAAAAGTTGCAATTTTTTCATAATAACTAATACGCTTTATGTTGTTAAACTATCGTTCCTGCCACAAAATTAAGTATTTTTTTGGCAAATGCTTTCATATTTGAAGAAAAAAGTGTTACTTTGTGTCGCATATCATATAATGTAGAGCAATATGAGACGTTTATTCATGCCCCTGGTGGCATTATTTATGATGATACAGAGTGCAGCGGGAAGCGACCTGACAGGTTACCGCGTTTGTCGCATGAAAGAACCCGCCGGCATCACCCGAACCGCACAGTTCACCTGGCAGACGGTGAGCCAGAAGCCCAATGTGAAGCAGATGGCCTACCGCGTGCTCGTGGCAACGTCCGAGGCCGACCTCAAAAAAGAGCGCAACCTCCTTTGGGACAGCGGCCGCACAAACAGCGACGAGAGCCTCAATGTGCCCTATCAGGGACGACGCCTGCCCTACCAGAGCCGCGTGTTCTGGCAGGTGGAGGTATGGCTTAGCACAGGCGAGCACCTCGTCAGCCCCGTGCAAAGCTTCCTGACGGGACTCAAGACGTTCGACGCCAAGGCACAATGGATAGGCATCGACGATGCTGACCATATCGTGAAGGGCGAGAACGACAGCCGTGATTTGCCGGCACGCTACCTGCGCCGCGCCTTCTTCGTAGGCGGCAAGGCACGCCGCGCCACCCTCTATATAAGCGGCATGGGATACGGCCAGACGTACATCAACGGCAAGCCGGTCAGCCCGGACGTCTTCGGCACGCTGCAGACAGACTACACCAAGACCGTCTATTACAACACATACGACGTGACAAAGCTCCTGCGTCACGGCAACAACGCCATCGGCTCCATCCTCGGCAACGGCTATGTACTCGGCTTCAACGCGGGCTGTACGTCCTACGGCTTGCCACGCCTCAAGGCACAACTCGTCGTGGAAACCGACAAGGATACGCTGACCATCGTGTCCAACACGGAATGGAAAGTCACGACGGAAGGCCCCATACAGCGCAACAACCTCTGGAACGGCGAACGCTACGAGGCTGCCCGCGAGATGAAAGGCTGGGCAACGGCCTTCTTCGACGATAGCGCCTGGAAGCCAGCTCAGACACTGAAGGCTCCCGCAGGCATCATGCAGCCACAGCCAAGCCCCTCTATGAGAGTACAGAAAGAACTGAAGCCCAAGAGCGTCCGCCGCACGTCGGACGGCCGCTACATCATCGATATGGGACAGAACATGGTGGGGCAGCTTCGTGTACGCCTCACGGGAAAGAAGGATGTGCCCGTCGTTATCCGCCATGCCGAGATACTCGACCCGGGCAATCCCGACCAGCTCTCCGTGGCAAACCTCCGCTCGGCCAAATGTACCGACACGTACATCCCCGCCTCCGACGGCACGTTCACCTATCAGCCCGAGCTCACCTATCAAGGCTTCCGCTTCGTGGAGATAAGCGGCATCAGCGTAGAGCCCAGGCTGAAAGACATCACCGGAATGGTCATCTACGACCAGATGGACGACCAGGGAACCTTCTGGTGCGACAACGAACTCCTCAACAAACTGCACAAGAATGCCTATTGGGGCATCATCGGCAACTATCATGGCATGCCTACCGACTGCCCTCAGCGCGACGAAAGAATGGGCTGGCTGGGCGATCACGCCATGGGATGTTATGGCGAGAACCTTGTTGTCGATAACGGCCAGCTCTATTACAAGTGGCTGCAAGACGTTTGGGATACACAGGACGACGACGGCATGATTGCCAACGTGGCACCCGGCTACTGGGTGGTGCGTGGCAATGATGTGGCATGGGGGGCGCTTTCGGTCTATGCTACCTTCATGCTCTATCGCCGATACAACGATGTGCAGGCCGTCCAGAAGTACTATCCGTTCCTGCAGAACTACATGAACTTCCTGGAACGCAACCTGCAGGACGGCATCGTGACGGGCAATAACTACGGCGACTGGTGCATGCCCCCCGAACGCCCCGACCTGATTCATAGCGAAGATCCGGCTCGCAAGACGGACGGCAAACTCATCTCCACAGCCATGTATTACAGCATGCTCACGATGATGGGACAGATGGCGATGCGCCTCGGACGCGAGGGAGACATGCTGGATTACGACCGGCGTCAGCAAAGGCTGAAGGATGCCTACAACCGCCACTTCTATCATCCCGAGTCGGGCAGCTATGCGAACAATACGGTGACGGCTAATCTCTTGTCGCTCGTGTTCGACCTCGTGCCCACGGGCGACGAGGAGAAAGTGCTGCAGAACATCGTCGATGTCACGGAGAAGACCTACGGCAACCACATCAGCTGCGGCGTGATTGGCATGCAGCATCTCCTGACGTGCCTCACACGAAGCGGCCACCTCGACCAGGCCATGCAGCTCATGCTCCAGAAGGACTATCCCAGCTTTGGCTATATGATAGAGAACGACGCCACGACCATCTGGGAACTCTGGAACGGCAATACTGCCGACCCGGCCATGAACAGCGGCAACCACGTCATGCTCCTTGGCGATGTCCTGCCCTGGATGTATGGCAACCTGGCCGGCATACGTCAGTCTTCCAACAGCTGTGCATACAAGGAACTGGATATGTCCCTCAGCATGCCCGAGGACCTGAACCACGTTCGTGCCACGCACGACACACCCTATGGCCGCGTGAGCAGCGAATGGAAGCGCACGG
Source organism: Bacteroidaceae bacterium (assembly GCA_017469525.1). Classification (GTDB taxonomy): domain Bacteria; phylum Bacteroidota; class Bacteroidia; order Bacteroidales; family Bacteroidaceae; genus Physcousia. The sequence goes on from JAFUGG010000064.1 coordinate 16,045, forward strand.
AGGAAGGCATCATCTGGCAGATTGACCTACCGGCCAACACGTCGGCTCGTATTCACATCCCCAGCGGATACACCATTCAGGGCATGCACAGCCTGCGATGGGCCAGCGCAGAGATAGAGGGTGACGACATTTGCCTGTGTGTCGGCTCGGGCACCTACACCATTGAGGCACACAAGACCTTCACTGAAACGCAGCCCACCATATTCCGCCGCGTGACGAATACCATTAAGAACATCCCCGAATTCCTGAAGAATTTTTAATTAGCTCCAATATGATACAGAATGATTTGCAACGCCTTCGTTGGATGATTCTCGACGAGGCTCTCCGCGACCCCGTGATGGAATACTTCATGGGCGAACGTACCAAGACAAACGAGACAGGCAATACCCGCAGCCTGATTCACTATGTGAACCAGCGCCTCAAGGCTGTCAACCGAGACTTCAGTTGCAGCAAGCGCATGCTCCAGAATGATGTGGCCTATTTCAAGCAGAAGGGTGCAAAGCTCGAGCCAAGCTTCCGCCGCGGCCATAAACGCATCCTGCGCTACATCAACCTGGAATGGAAGAACCCCTTGCTCAAGGCTGCCTCCTTCCTTAAGTACGACAAAGATGAGGCTGCTCCGGCACTCTTTGCCTTGCCCGAAGGTCCCCTCACGGCTGTCACTCTTCGCATCAGCAAGAACGAGGATGCCATTCGTCAGCATCTCGGCAATCCTGAGATATTGCAGCGCAGTACCGACAGCAAGACCGGCACCGTCACCATTCAGGTGGAGCTGCCCATGAGTGCAGGCCTGAACAATTTCTTCCTCGGCTTTGGGACAGATGTGGAAGTGCTGGCTCCCGAAAGCTTCCGCGAGGAGGTGCGTCAGGCCGTTAATGCCTTGCAGAAACTCTATAAGAAAGAGACGACAACTCCAAAGAAGTCGGTACAAGGTGACCTCTTCGACGGAATGTTCTGATTACAACCTAACTAATATAAATATAAAACTATGATTAAACATTTCAGCAAGCTGCTCATGGCAGCAACCCTGCTGCTCGGGTTGAGCAGCAATGTGAAGGCTGCGGACCTCCCCCGCAGCGAGTATCCACGTCCTCAGTTTGAGCGTGCCGACTGGGTTAACCTCAATGGCACATGGACTTATAGCTTCGACTTCGGCCAGACAGGTGCCGAGAGAGACTGGCAGAACAGCAAGGGCTTCGATGGCAAGATTACCGTCCCCTTCTGTCCCGAGAGCAGCCTCTCAGGCGTGCAGTACACCGACTTCATCCCTTGCCTCTGGTATCAGCGCACCCTCAGTGTGCCGGCTGCTTGGGACGGCAAGACCATCCTGCTCAATTTTGGTGCAGTCGATTATGACGCCACCATCTACATCGACGGCAAGAAGGTGGGACGCCACTGCGGTGCAGGTTCTTCCTTCTCGCTTGATATTACTAAGTTCGTCAAGGCAGGCGGTAGCGCCAACCTCGTCATTCAGGTGAAGGACAACTTGCGCGACAGGAAGCAGCCCGGAGGCAAGCAGAGCATTGGTTTCTATAGCGCAGGCTGCAACTATACTCGTGTCACAGGCATCTGGCAGACGGTCTGGATGGAAGCTGTCAGCAAGAATGCCTTGAAGCAAGTCTTTGCCACGCCCGACATCGACCAGCAGCAGCTCGTGGTTCGTCCTGAGTTCTACGACGAGGAGGCCAATGGCGCAACGCTCACCGTGCAGGTGCTCGACGGCAAGAAGGTCGTGGCAAGCAAGCAGGCTCCCGCCACCAACAACACCGTCATCGTGCTGCCCATCAAGAATCCCAAGCTGTGGACACCCGAGACGCCCAACCTCTATGACGTGAAATACGTGGTTCGCGATGCCAAGGGTGGCGTGCTCGACGAAGTGAAGTCCTATGCCGGAATGCGCAAGATACACTTGGCAGGCGGTTACTTCTACCTGAACAACGTGCCCTACTTCCAACGTCTCGTGCTCGACCAGGGCTTTTATCCCGACGGCATATGGACGGCTCCCAGCGACGAGGCCCTTAAGCATGACATCGAGATGAGCAAGGCTGTGGGCTTCAACGGCGCTCGTTTGCACCAGAAGGTCTTCGAGGAGAGATACCTCTACTGGGCCGATAAGCTGGGTTACATCACTTGGGCCGAGCAGGCAAGCTGGGGCCTGGACGTGAACAACGAGGAGGCCGTCCGCAACTTCCTCACGGAGTGGGCCGAAGAGGTGGTGCGTGACCGCAACCATCCCAGCATCGTCACCTGGACGCCTCTCAATGAGACTTGGGGCGCACGCGACGGCGTCTATGTACGCTTCGTCCACGACCTCTACAACCTCACCAAAGCTATTGACCCCACTCGCCCCGTCAACGATGCCAGCGGCGACAGTCATGTCAAGACAGATCTCTGGACGGTTCACGACTACACGCGCGAGTATGACCGCCTCGTAGCCAACCACACCATCAAGGCCGGCGTAGAGCCTTACCGCAACATGCGCGACAAGAAGTTCCTTGCCAACTACAACGGACAGCCTTACATGCTGGATGAGTTCGGCGGACTGGGTTGGATTCCGAAGGACGAACGTGCCAACTCATGGGGCTACGGCGCACAGATTGAGACCGAGGACGACTTCTTCCAGATTCTTGAGAAAGAGGTTGATGCCATCATCGCCTGCAAGCACATCACCGGCTTCTGCTATACGCAGATTACAGACGTTGAGCAGGAGAAGAACGGTGTCTACTATTATGACCGTCGTCCGAAGTTCGATACAGCCAAGTGGAAGCGCATCTTCGAGAAGATTCCCTCTGTCATCGAGAACCCACAAGACCTGAGCGACTGGAAGTAAAGGCCCCCATCTAACTCCCCCAAGGGGGAGAACCTACAATCCCATTAACCCCATTAACCCCATAAAAATGAAGAAATCAATCATCTTTGTTGCTGCCTTGGCAGCAATGCTTCTGGCTTCATGTTGCCAGAACAAGTGTAAGTGCAGCTGCGACTGCGAGGCTTGTCGTAATTGCATCGAGAAGCAAGACCCCAACGCTCCTCAGGACAGTGCCACTATTATCGATAACGAGCAGTTCGACCTGGCTTCCCTGAAGGTTGACGCCGATGGCTACTACGTCCTCTTCGACGGCACGAGCCTGGACGGATGGCGTGGCTATGGACAGGACGCAGTGCCCACCAGCTGGGAGAACGCCGACGGTTGCATCCATCTGAAGGGTAGCGGCACGGGCGAAGCTCAGGTGGAAGGCGGCGGCGACCTGCTGTTTGCCCACAAGTTCAAGAACTTCACCTTCGAGTGCGAGTATAAGATCAGCAAGGGCGGCAACTCGGGCATCTTCTACCTGGCTCAGGAAGCCAAGGGCAAGGACGGCAACTACCTGCCCATCTGGCAATCATGTTCCGAGTATCAGGTCCTCGACAATGCCAACCACGAGGACGCCAACCAGGGCAAGGACGGCAACCGTCAGGCTGCTTCGCTCTACGACATGATTCCCGCCGTGCCGCAGAACGCCAAGCCTTTCGGCGAGTGGAACACGGTGAAAATCCGTGTCTTCAAGGGCAGCGTTTGGCACTATCAGAACGGAGAAGAAGTGCTGGAGTACCATCTCTGGACGCCGAAGTGGAAGGAAATGCTCGACGGCAGCAAGTTCTGCAAGGGCGGTGAGTTCCCTGCAGCCTACGACATGATGATTGTCGAGGGACAGAAGGACGGCGGCTACATCGCTTTCCAGGACCACGGCGACGACGTCTGGTACCGCAACGTACGCATCAAGCTCGACGAATAGTCCTCGGCAAGACTTAGCCCACACAAGAGAGGGAGACAAGCCACGGCTCAATCAGGTACGATTGAGAGGGGCATGCCTCCCTCGCTTTTTTTGTATCTCTAATCAAAGCGAAACACATCTTTTTGCCTCACTTCCCCATGCAAGTCACTCAACATGGCAAGGTGCAGAGTTTGCATATACATGTACGTGCAATTGCATCTACATGTATATGCAATTGCATCTACATGTATGTGCAATGGAATCTACATGTATGTGCAATCATTCTATATGGCTTTTGCTTTTCTCTCGTCCTGCCAACTGAAGAAACCAGCCAGCAAGGTGCCCGAGATGCTGTGGTAGGCGCAGGAGATGGCGCAGGGGAAGACGGCCAGGGCAGCCATTGGGTTCATGGCAATAATGGCTGGCGAGGCAAAGAAGTTGCGTGCCAGCACGGTCGCCATGCCTGCATTCTGCATGCCAACCTCGATGCTTAAGGTGCGACGCTTGGCTGTGGTAAAGCCAAAAGCTTTACCCACGAGGTAGCCCAGCAGGTAGCCCGTGCCGTTGTGCAAGGTTACGACGGCCAGCGTCAAGGCTATCAGTTGAAGGCCGTTCTCCTTGAGTTGCGGATGGACAGTAAAGATGACGCCGCCCACGATGCAGGCCAGGCACAGCACACTCACGCCAGGCATGATGCCTTGAATCGTCTGGAAGTCCTTCCTCTTTCCCAGGAAATAGTTGAACGCCACGCCGAGCGTCACCGGCAGAAGCGTCACGAGCAGGATGTTCTGGAACATCCCCCAGGCATCCACATCAATCTCCGCCCCTGCGAGCCACAGCACCAGCAGCGGCGTCACAAAGGGCGAGAGGCAAGTGCTCACCGTCGTCATGCCCACGCTGTAAGCCACGTCGCCCTTGCAGAGGAAACTCATGATGTTGCTGCTCACACCTCCCGGGCAGCAGCCCACCAGTATGATGCCCGCCGTCATGAAGGCATTCAGGTGGAACAGGTTGGCCAGTGCCCACGCCACAAGCGGCATGATGGTGTACTGCGCCACGGCACCAATCAGGATGTCAATCGGACGGGAGAGCAGGATGCGGAAGTCCTCCATAGAGAGCGTACAGCCCATTGTCAACATGATAAGTCCCAGAATGATGGATGCTCGCTGCCCCTGTTGCACCCAGCCAAAAGCGTCAGGCACAAAGAAGGCAACAATGGCAGTCAGGATGATGAATAAACTCGTGTAGCGAGCCAACCAGCGGCTCAAAGTAAGAAGTGTCTGCATCTTAAATCTGAAGTTTAGTTCTTTTCGGCCGCAAAATTACAACATTTTCTCCCAAAAGCGATGCAAAACCATCACTTTTCCACATAAAAAGAGACAAAATAGCCTCTCTTAACATGATTTAACAAGTGGGGGGGGGTAGTTATTAAAAAGTGTGTAACTTTGCATCGCAAAGTGCACATCCCGCACGCGCACGCGTAAATAATAATAGGGTAAAAAGACATTATTAACTTTATAAAACAGTTATCTTTATGAAAAAACTATTAACTTTGTTCGCCTTAGCCATGATGATGCTGGGCGTTCAGAATGCTAATGCTGCAGTCTCCCTGACATACGTGGGTGACTTCAACAACAACAAAAATCTTGTTGACGGTACCAATGCCAAATGGGAAGGCGGTGCTACCGACGATATGTGGTGCATCTTCAAGACATCGCTGCCCATTCAGGCAACGTCCTACATCTTGACAACAGGCAAC
>JAFUGG010000017.1 GCA_017469525.1 Bacteroidaceae bacterium
AAAATTTCTGTAACTTTGTCTTCGGTGAACATAGCGATTATTGTTTGTACTACTTTGTAATTGAGCACTATAAAGGTACAACAATTTTCGCTAATCACCAAATTTATAGACAATTATATTTCATCGAACTCACGTTAATTACAATATTAGTTTGAAATTCAACTTGGTCAAAAAGGACGAATAAACGTCTTACATTCAGGCACATCTGCTCCGTCTAATCCAAAGGAGCGAGTGAGCCATTCTTATACTGCCGGCATTTCGGCAAACACAAAAGGTAAGCAATCTGCTCTGGTTGCTTACCTTTTGCTATTTTTGCACACTACCCGAAAATGGCAAAAAAGAGCCCGAAACGCATGAAATCTGCCGATGACTCACGTGTCATTGCCAAACTTCTGCAGAGAACTTTGCAAAGTTCACGTGTGAACTTTGCAAAGTTCTCTGCAGAAGTCAGCCGAAAATTGGCGTGAAAAAGTGTGCAAAAATTGAAGAAAAAGGGCGTTTTTGCAACATAGAGTTGGCAAATGCAAAAGATGAGCCGGATTGGAAGAAAGGGAATCTGTCACCAAACAATTTGTGAATCAATAAAATACATAATCATTTCGTTTTGAGCGCTTCTTTTCGCAAAAACAGGGAAAACATCGTCCGAGGGCGTTTGAGACGATTCTCGCGCCTCCGAACAAAATGGGAGTGTAAGCAAAACGACGTTTTTGCTTACATTTTGGAAAATAGCACTATAGCGAATGTGCCTTAGGGCGTGAGGGAACGACATGCGTCCGGCGTGAAGTCTGCTAATGCTTCACGCCTTCGGAGAAAATGTCTCGTACGTCCCGTCGTCATAAAAGACTCTTATCTCTGCTATTTTTCGTGCAGTTTTGTCAAATATTTTTCCTTCAAGTGCAGAAAGTGATGTCTGAGGTGCCGTCTGCGGGTGTGCAAAATGCTGATCCATGAACCCAGGTTGAATGGGCAGTCCAGAGGCCGGATTTTGCATTGCATGCGAACCCGTCTCTCCGGCATCGGCTACAGGCGAAACTGGAGCCGACGAGGCAAACATCTCGCCGTTTCCGCTCATCAGCCAGTCCATGTTTACTTCCGGAAAACGTTCGTGGATATTGTTGAGAATGTTCAGGGTCGGTTTGTTTCTGCCACTGAAGATACTCGAGAGTGTTCCCGGCGAAATACATATCTCTTCCGCAAAATTCTTTTGTGACATTCCCATGTGATTCATGAGAGCTCTGATACGGTCCTTCATAGGGTGTATATGTGTAGTTTTGTTTGTCTGTTTTGATATCTAAACCGATGCAAAGATACAAAATCATATTTAATTTACAAAACTTTTACTTTGAAAATTTATAAATTTCACAAACAAATTCGTTTACAAAATCATATTTACAAAACAAAACCTTTATTTCTTGTTCAAAATTATTATTCAACAAACTTGCCTATCTGCCACAAAATCAGCTTAAAGTAGAGCAGTTTCGCAATAAACATGCAAAGTTTTGGGTTTGAATACGGAATGCATCGTCTTATTATGTTTTACACACCAAATCTTCGCACAAAACAGCACAAAACGTCAGCATTGAGCAATTATTCGTTCGCATTATTTTAATAATTCTGCATTACTTACTGGGTTATAGCAACATATGCGACTAAATATTTACTGCATATTATTTCGTTTTGATATGCAAATCGGCTGGTTTTGGTTTTGACGTTGTGGTTTTGTATGCAAAACTCTATGATAACGTATATGGGAGTTTTGTAAATCGTTCCGTACGCCTCGTTTGGTTTTGTCTATAAATGTGACGATTTACGTTTGCAAACCAAAACAAGCCAAAAATGCGAAAAAACGGCTAAAATCACGAAAAACGGCGTTTTTTGCGTTCTTTCAAGCCGAGGGACGGGTCGGGGAATTTCGCGCGATTCTCAGAAGGGTGAAATAGCATCTAAGCCGTTTTGTTTCAGGAAATAACACGCGAAAAATGCTTTCACGGACCGAAACAAAATAGAGAAAAATCAGTGCAAAATAAAGAAGATTAAGTCCTGCAAGAGCTCCTCCTGGGGGATCCTGTCGCCTCCTACCCCCTTACTTTTGGCGTCAGTTTTGCGTATTTCGCCTAAAATCTGCATCACCTTCACGCCGGAGTAGTTTCTTCGAGCCGGCCCGATGTCCTGTCTGACCTTCCATTCCGTCTTCCCCAACCAGGCGGCTATGCCGGCATCTGTCTTGTCGGGAGCATAATATGACAGCATGACGTCAGAAAAAAATGTAAATAAATTGGTCAGGGTTTTCGTGATGAAAAAGCTGCGAGGATTGCTTTGGTAGTATTTGACAATCTGATTGGCGCGGAAGATATTGCGCTGGGCAAGTGCCGCCTGCAGTTCGAAGTCGTTGAAGTCCTTGCTCATTCCGGTCTGCTCCTCAACGAGGACGGCCTTCACTACCCTATTCCCGGCGGGCAAGGCAAGCAGGAGTTTGTCCATCTCGGTCGTGAGGCGGCTCAGGTCGGCACCCACGTGTCCGGCAAGCATCTGTATTGCCTGCGGCTCGATGTCGACCTGGTGCTGGCTGAAGTAACGGGAGATGAAGGGTGCAAGCTGGTTTTCGTAGAGGCGCTTGCTCTCGAAGACGACGCCCACTTGCTGCATGACCTTGGCCGCAGCCTTGCGCATGTCGAGCTTGCCGTGCTTGTGGCAGAAGACAAGAACCGTGGTCGGCGTGAGATGCTCGAGGTATGCCTCGAGGCCGTCGAGCGAGCGGATGGCCTGCGCTTCACGCACCAGGACGACGCGTCGCTCTGCCATCATGGGATAGGCATGGGCCAGTTCGATGACTTTGTCAATGTTCACCTCGGCTCCATACACGACATCAAGGTTGAAATCTCGTTCGTCCTTAGTGAGCACAGCATCAACGATAGCGTCACTCAGCTTGTCAATGTAATAGTCTTCCTCGCCCATCAGATAATAGACGGGAGCTATCTTCTGCGCTTTGAGGTCGCGAAGGATGTCGTCGTATGTAATGCCTCTTGCTGCCATCAGTAGTCGAATTTCAGGTGACGGACAGTCTTCTTGTCCTGTTTTATCATTTCGAGGGCCTGTATGCCTATGTTGACGTGGTCCACGACATAGCCAGCCGTGACCTGCTTGTCGCTTTCGCTTGTCTTGACTCCCTCGGGTGTCATGGGGTTGTCACTGACGAGGAGGAGCGCTCCCGTCGGGATATGATTGGCGAAGCCACATGTGAAAAGCGTTGCCGTCTCCATATCGACAGCCATTGCACGCGTCATACGGAGATATTCTTTGAATTTGTCGTCGTGTTCCCAGACGCGTCGGTTGGTGGTATAGACCGTGCCTGTCCAGTAATCGAAACCAAGGTCTCGAATCGTAGAGCTGACAGCACGTTGCAACATGAACGCGGGGAGGGCGGGCACTTCGGGCGGGAAGTAGTCGTTGCTGGTACCTTCTCCTCTGATTCCAGCGATGGGAAGGACGAGGTCTCCTCGTTGTGTCTTTGTCGAGATGCCGCCGCACTTGCCCAGGAACAGGCAGGCTTTCGGCTTGATGGCGCTCAGCAAGTCCATGATGATGGCAGCATTGGGGCTACCCATGCCAAAGTTGATGATGGTGATGCCGTCAGCTGTTGCGCACCGCATATTCGAGGTGTAGGCGGGTTTCTCTATGCCGAAGTTGTCGCAGAAGATGTCCACGTAGTTGTTGAAGTTCGTGAGCAGAATGTATGTTCCGAAGCTCTCGAGAGGCATTTGCGTGTATCTTGGCAACCAATTCTCGACAATTTCTTGCTTTGTTTTCATCTTTTATGTAATTTTGCAGCAAAGATACGAAAAAAATCGATATGCAGGTACTTAACCTTCCGAAAACTGAGCTTAAGGTCACGACAAAGGACGGGAAGCCCCAGGTTTTTGATCATCTGAGGCGGAAATATGTGGCTCTGACGCCCGAGGAATGGGTTCGCCAGCAGTTCGTCCACTATCTGATTGGCCAGAAAGGCTACCCTGCAGAGTGCATCGGCAACGAGGTGTCCATCACCCTGAACGGCACCAGGAAGCGCTGCGACTCGGTGGTATATGGCAGGGAGGCTGAGCCGCTGATGATTATCGAGTATAAAGCCCCAAGTGTCGACATCACGCAGCAGGTCTTCGAACAGATAAGCCGATACAATATCCGGCTTCGAGTGAAGTGGCTCATCGTGAGCAACGGGCTGCAACATTACTGCTGCCGGATAGACTACGAAAGCGGCACCTACCAGTTCGTCGAGGACATCCCGACATACAACGAAATCAAATAAACCAGGATAGCATAGGAGGTTCCCGAACTCGGCGTGCTGCGTTTACAACAATGGCGTGCTGCGTTTACAACAATGGCGTGCTGCGTTTACAACAATGGCGTGCTGCGTTTACAACAATGGCGTGCCGTCTTTTTTATGACGGCACGCCATTGTTTGTTTCCAGAAACGGAAAGGCTTATTCTTCCTTCTTCTTCGTGGTGCGCTTACGGGTAGTCTTCTTTGCGGCCTCCTGTGCCTCGGAAGGCAGTCCGGCCAGTTCGCGGTCAATCATAATGCGGCCACAGTATTCGCAGACAATAATCTTCTTGCGGCTACGGATGTCGAGCTGGCGCTGTGGCGGTATCTTGTTGAAGCAACCGCAGCAGGCGTCGCGCTGTACGGAGACGATGCCCAGACCGTTGCGACTATTGCGACGGATGCGCTTGAAGGCATTCAGCAGACGCGGCTCGATGGTAAGCTCCAGGTTCTTAGCCCTTTCGCGGAGCTTCTCTTCCTCGGCCTTCGTCTCGCTGACGATTTCCTCCAGTTCCTCCTTTTTCGTTTCGAGGAGCACACGGCGTTCGTTCACGTCGAGGTTGCAACGCGTCATCTCGGCCGACTTTGCGTCAATGATTTCCTTAGCCTCGCGTATCTTCTTCTCGTGCAACTGGTTGTCCAGCTCGGCATACTCCACTTGTTTCGTCAAGCTGTCGTATTCGCGGTTGTTGCGCACGCTGTCCATCTGCGTGTTGTAACGCTCGATGTTCGCCTTGTTCTCGGTAATCTTGCCGTTGCGCTCGCTGATTTCCTTCTTCAGCTCTGCAATGTCGGCTGTAATCTTCTCGATGCGCGTCGTCATACCCTCGATTTCGTCCTCGAGGTCTTGTACCTCCAGAGGCAACTCGCCGCGCAGTGTCTTGATGCTGTCTATCTCTGATAGCATGCTCTGCAGGGCATAAAGGTTCTTCAGCTTCTCCTCCACACTGTAGTCAGCTGGGTCTTTCTTGATTTTTTCTCTTGCCATAATATTTATAAGTATTTGATGGGATTGGTGCATACTGTCGTCTTGAAGAGCGGCAGCCTGTCGAACTTCTCCCCTATTATTGTGTTGAATATGTCCATCGTGTATTGCTCGCTCTGATAGTGACCGAGCACACCTATCTGTATCTGTCCGTCGTGACCGAAGTACTGATGGTAGTGCATTTCTCCGGTCAGGAAGGCATCCGCACCGGCTCTCAAGGCCTCATCCAAGAGGAAATCCCCTGCCCCGCCACAGATGGCGACGCTCTCTATGGGACGCTGGATCAGCTCGTTGTGCATCAGGCACTCCACACCGAAAGCCTGCTTCACCCTTTGCAGGAAAGCCAACGAGTCTTCCCCCTCGGGCAGATAGCCTATCACGCCGGAACCGGCCTGCACCGTCCGGGCACTCGTCCCCAAGCCTATAGCCACCTGTCGAGGCTGCAGCAGCACCACGTCCACTAGCCCGAGTCGCTCGGCCATCATGTAGTTGACGCCGTCCACAGCTGAGTCCAGGTTGGTATGAGCCGAATAGATGGCAATGTCGTTCTGCAATGCCATGCGCACGCAACGCTGCACGCTGTCGCCGTCCGTCAGATGTTTCAACCCGTGGAAGATGAGAGGATGGTGCGACACAATCAGGTTGCATCCCAGCTCCATTGCCTCGCGAATCACCTCCTCCGTGACGTCCAGGCACAATAAAGCCCCTGACACTTCCGCTTCTGTCAATCCAACCTGCAAGCCAGCATTATCGTAGCTTTCCTGCAAGGGCAGAGGCGCGAAATCTTCAAGGGCGTCGATAACGTCTTGAACTCTTACGCTCATACATTCGTATGTTATTGGGCGCAAAGGTACGACTTTCCATGATAAATTCCAAATTTATTTGGATTAATTCTCATTTTATTCGTACCTTTGCACCCCAGAACAGATAGTTTCCTTATGCCAGACAGTCTCACATTCCTTCCAGCCGAATGGCACGAACAAGGTGCTGTGCAACTCACCTGGCCGCACAGCAACACAGATTGGCGCCCCATTCTGGAGGCTGTGAACCGCTGCTATATTGACATGGCGAAGACGCTCTCTACGCGCGTACATATTATTATAGTGTCGCCAGAGCCTGCTCATATCCGCCAGACATTGCAGACGGAACTGTCTGTCAGGAGTCTCTCCCACATCTCTTTCTGCAAAGCACCCACCAACGACACTTGGGCTCGCGACCATGGCTTCATCACATTGCTTGCCAATGACGGCCCCCATTTGCTCGACTTCAAGTTCAACGGCTGGGGAGAGAAGTTCCCTGCCAACCTCGATAATGAGATATGCCGAAGGATGGCAGAGCAGAACATCCTAAAAGGGACTTACGAAAGCCATCTCGACTTCGTCCTCGAGGGAGGAAGCATCGAAAGCGACGGCAAGGGAACCATCCTGACTACCAGCCAGTGCCTCCTCGCACCGCACCGCAACCAACCTATGACAAAGGAACAGATTGAGGCCCGACTGCTCGACATGCTTCATGCCAAGCGCATCCTCTGGCTCGACCACGGCTATCTGGCCGGCGACGACACAGACTGCCACATCGACACGCTGGCACGCTTCTGTCCCGACGACACGATTGCCTACGTCAAGTGCCTCGACCCGAACGACGAGCACTACGTCGAGCTGGCTCAGATGGAAGCACAACTCAAGGAGTTCCGTACAATGGAAGGCAAACCCTATCGCCTCATCCCATTGCCGATGGCAAAGGCCATTTACGATGAAGATGGCACACGCCTGCCTGCCACATACGCCAACTTCCTCATCACGAACGGAGCCGTACTGATGCCCACCTACGGTGACGAGGCCACAGACCTCAAGGCAAAGGAACAGCTCCAAAAAGCTTTCCCCACATACGACATCGTCGGCATCGACTGCCGGCCACTCATCATCCAGCATGGCAGCCTGCACTGCTGCACCATGCAATTCCCAAAGGAAGCATTATGAAGATAGGTATCATACAACAAAGTTGCTCTGCCAGCGTTGCAGAAAACCGCAAGAAGCTGGCCGCAAGTATCGAAAAACTGGCAAGCAAGGGCGCTCAGCTCGTCGTCCTGCAAGAACTGCACGACAGCCCCTACTTCTGCCAAACGGAGAATACCGACAACTTCCGCTATGCCCTACCCGTTCCGGGCGAGGCTACGGAGTTCTATTCCGAGGTGGCAAGGCAGAACCGTGTCGTGCTCGTCACAAGTCTTTTCGAGCGTCGCACTGCCGGGCTTTACCACAACACAGCAGTCGTCCTCGACACCGACGGCAGCATTGCCGGCATACATCGCAAGATGCACATCCCCGACGACCCTGCCTACTACGAGAAGTTCTACTTCGCGCCCGGCGACCTCGGCTTCCATCCCATCCAGACAAGCCTTGGCAAGCTCGGCCTGCAAGTCTGCTGGGACCAATGGTATCCAGAGGGCGCTCGCCTCATGGCTTTGCAGGGAGCAGACCTCCTCATCTACCCTACCGCCATCGGCTACGAGAGTTCAGACACGAAGGAAGAACAGCAACGCCAGCGCAACGCTTGGATGACCATCCAACGAAGCCACGCCATTGCCAACGGCATACCAGTGGTCAGCGTCAACCGCGTAGGCTTTGAGCCCGACCCGAGCGGCACGACAGGCGGCATACAATTCTGGGGTAGCAGCTTCGTCGCAGGTCAGCAGGGCGAACTCCTCTTCGAGGCAAGCCAGACGGAAGAAGAAGCCGTCGTCGTCGACGTTGACCTTCAGCGCACAGAGAGCGTCCGCCAATGGTGGCCCTTCCTGCGCGACCGCCGCATCGATGCCTACCAAGACCTCGCCCGCCGCTTCATCGAGACCCCCTAACCCCCTTTAGGGGGAATAAACCGTAAATCGTAAATCGTCAAATAGTAAATACAGAAGATGTCCAGCACACTCAGGTTCAAGATAGTTGGCGAGGCATTCACAAAGAAGCCCGTCGAAGTGCCCAACCGCAAGGAACGTCCCAGCGAGTTCTTTGCCAAGTATGTGTTCAACAGGCAGAAGATGCAGCAGTATCTTCCTGCCGACATATATAAAAAGATGTGTGATGTCATCGAAGGTGACGCCACGCTTGATATGGCCACAGCCGACGCCGTTGCCGCAGGCATGAAGAAATGGGCAATGGAACTCGGCGCGACGCATTGCACCCACTGGTTCCAACCTCTCACCGAAGGCACTGCCGAGAAGCACGACGGCTTCGTGGAGCACGACGGCAAGGGCGGCATGATAGAAGAGTTCACGGGCAAGCAGCTCGTTCAGCAAGAGCCGGATGCCAGCTCGTTCCCCTCAGGAGGGATAAGAAGTACCTTTGAGGCGCGTGGCTACAGTGCCTGGGACCCCACAAGCCCCGTCTTCGTTTTTGGCGACACACTGATGATTCCCACCATCTTCATCTCCTATACAGGCGAAGCCCTCGACTACAAGGCTCCCCTCAAGAAGTCGCTCAAGGCGGTCGACAAAGCTGCTACTGCCGTTGCACGATACTTCTATCCCGACGTCAAGAAGGTCATCAGCAACCTCGGCTGGGAACAGGAGTATTTCCTCGTGGATGAAGGACTCTATGCGGCTCGCCCCGACCTCTTGATGACCGGCCGCACGCTTCTTGGACACGACAGCGCCAAGAACCAGCAGATGGACGACCACTACTTCGGCTCCATCCCCATGCGCGTGGCAGCCTTCATGAAGGACCTCGAGATAAAGTCCCTTGAGCTCGGCATCCCTTGCAAGACACGTCACAACGAGGTGGCGCCCAACCAATTCGAGCTGGCTCCCATCTTCGAGGAGACGAACCTTGCCGTGGACCACAACATGCTCATCATGAGTCTGATGAAGAAAGTGGCACGCAAGCACGGCTTCCGTTGCCTCCTTCACGAAAAACCCTTCGCTGGCATCAACGGCAGCGGCAAGCACAACAACTGGAGCCTCTCGACAGACACCGGCATATTGCTTCACGGACCAGGCAAGACACCGCTCGACAACCTGCGTTTCGTCACCTTCATCGTCGAATCGCTCATGGCTGTCTATCGTCACAACGGCTTGCTCAAGGCCTCCATCATCAGTGCCACCAACGTCCACCGTTTGGGAGCTGCCGAGGCACCGCCAGCCATCGTGTCGAGCTTCCTCGGGAAGGAAATCAGCAACCTGCTCGAGAAACTGGAAGCCTCCCCTGCCCCCTCCGAGGGAGAGGTAAACCTCGGCGACGACTCTCCCTCTCCTTTAGAGAAGGTTGGAAAGAGGCTTTCGCTCAGCCTCGACATTCCTCAGATTCCCGAACTGACACAGGACAACACCGACCGCAACCGCACCTCGCCCTTCGCCTTCACAGGCAACCGCTTCGAGTTCCGTGCCGTGGGCAGCCAGCAGAACTGTGCCGCATCGATGATAGTGTTGAACACAGCGATGGCAGAAGCCTTGACGAACTTCAAGACACGCGTCGATGCCCTCATCGGCGAAGGCATCGAACCCATGAAGGCCATTCTCCGCATCGTCCGCGAGGACATCAAGACCTGCAAACCCATACGCTTCGACGGCAACGGCTACAGCGAGGTTTGGAAACAAGAGGCAGCACGCCGAGGCCTCGACGTGGAGACCAGCGCTCCCATCATCCTTGACCAATACCTCAAGCCTGAAACCATCAAGATGTTCGAGGAGATGAACGTCCTCTCGAAGGCAGAACTTGAGGCGCGCAACGAAATCAAGCTCGACACTTACATCAAGAAGGTTCAGATCGAGGCACGCATTTTTGGCGACATCTGCATGAACCACATCATCCCCGTCGCCACCCGCTACCAGACACAGCTCATCGACAACGTACACAAGATGCAGCAGATTCTTCCTGCCGAGACAGCTGACCGCCTGAACAGCACCAACATAAGCCTCATCAAGCAAATGGGCGAGCACAACACCTTCATCATAGAGAACGTGGAACGCCTCATCGAAGCACGCCGAGTGGCAAACCGCATCAAGGACGAGCGTGAACGTGCCATCGCCTACCACGACACCGTGGCTCCCCTCATCGAGGAGATAAGATATCACGTGGACCATTTGGAACTCATCGTCGACGACGAGCTCTGGCCCCTGCCCAAATACCGCGAGATGCTGTTTATTCACTAGGCTAGTTTAAACTTGTTCCAACTAGTTCTACTAGTTCTTGCTAGTTAAGCTAGCCCTCTCTATTTATCCTCCGCAGCCATGAGGTATTGTGGCTCCTCTGCCACCCGATAGGAAGTCCCCTCGTTCTCGCTTGTGCCAAGGAATTTGTTGAGGTAGGCTTTCAGCTTTCCGATGACGGTCTGCTTCTTCTCCCCGCTTTCTGGCAGGAAGGGATTCGATGGCGGCAGAATCTTGGCGATTCCTGTACCTGTTTCTGTGACATAGCCGTCGCGGAAAGCGCGTTCCACGAAGGCTGCCGTTTCTTTGGGCTTCAGGTTTTCTTCCTCTATGATGGCCGTCAGTTCTTTCTTCTTCTCCTGTTCGATGTAGTCTTCCCATTGATTGCCCACATCTCCACCCTTTTCTGGCGTCATCATTTCGATGAAGTGCTCTATCAGTTCGCGTTTGTCGCGCATGTCTGGACTCGCATCCATCTGTTTGCGAATCTGCACGATAATCTCTTTATCTGAGCAGTTCGAGTCGTGATACTTCTGCACGAGGGCAAGGATGTAGTGGATGTTTATCTGGTCGTGACGGACGAGTTCTATCTCGAAGATGAGGTCGTCGTTGATGCTCTCGCGGTCCTTGTCGGGCTTTTCGTTTCGTATCTTCTCGTAGATGGTCATGTACCATCCCTTGTAGTCCTGATAGTCCATCTCGGGAATGATCTTGGCTTTCTCGTCGAAGGCGTCGAACACACTCAACACGTTCCTCAGCCTGAGGATTTCGCTCATCAGTCGGACGAAAGCCTTCTGCTCTTCTTCGTCGATGATGTCGCCCATCCTGTCCAACGGGTAAAGGCTGAGCAGTCGGGCTATCAGTTCCACATAGGGCTCGTGCTGACGGCCTTTCACATCTTCGTAGCCCAGACTGTAGTATTCCTCATAGGTCTTCATGAAGACGAGCCCCTTTGCGTTAGGGTCGCCAAAGACGGAGAGTGCCTTGTCCGTAGCATCCTTCAGGTTGCGGAAGCAGACGATGTTGCCGCAGTCCTTCACGGCATTCAGGATACGGTTTGTGCGACTGTAGGCTTGCAGCAAGCCGTGCAGCTTCAGGTTCTTATCGACCCAAAGCGTATTGAGCGTCTTGGCGTCGAAGCCTGTCAGGAACATGCCCACCACGATGAGGATGTCGATGTCCTTGTTCTTCATGCGGAGCGACACATCTTTATAATACGATTGGAAGTTGTCGCCATCTGTCGAGTAGTTGCAGCCGAACATCTGGTTGTAGTCCTTGATGGCTGCTTCCAGAGCAGTTCTGCTTTGCAGGTCCAGTCCTTCCGTTCCTTCGGGGTTCTCGTCCTCGAAGCCCCATTCGTCCTGTTCTTCTTCGTTGGCTGAATAGGTGAAGATGGTGGCTACTTTCAGGTTTGGAGCGCCTTCTGCTGCGAGTTGCTTCTTGAACTCGTTGTAGTACATGATGGCTGCCTTCACGCTATCTACGGCAAAGATGCTGTTGAAGCCTTGTGTCTTGTAGGTCTGCTTCTTCTCTTTTACATGTTTGCCTTTCTTGACCACATCCTGAACATTCAGCAGACGGTTCATCGTATAGATGTCTTTGTCCTGCTTGGTCTTGGTGGCAAAGGATTCTATGATGTAGCGTGTGACGATAGAGATTCTGCGAGGGTCGTGCAGGGCTTCTTCCGTGTCGATGCCCCACACCTGCTTGCGCTCCACATCGCTCTTCATCTTCATGGTCGAGTCGTAATCAACATGGAAGCGGAGCACATTGTTGTCGCCTATGGCGTTAATGATGGTATAGGTGTGCAGGGCTCGTGTGGGCTGTCCGTCCTGGTCTGGTTCGCCTCCGAAGAGTTGTGCTGTGGTGGAGTACTTACTGCCCTTATTGGCGTTGATGGCGAAGATGGGCGTACCTGTGAAACCGAACATCATGTAGCGCTTCATCCTGCGTGTGATGAGTTGGTGCATCTCGCCGAACTGGCTGCGGTGGCATTCGTCGAAGATGAGCACGATGTTCTGCTTCGTGAGCACTTCGCGGAGCTGTTCGTCGCTGTCGTAGATGCTGGGCTTCATCAGGTTCGACAGTTTCTGAATCGTCGTGATGATGATGTGGCAATTGTCGTCCTTCATCTGCCTTTGCAGCACTCTGGCCGATGTGTTCGAGTTGGCGCAGTCGGGTTCGAAGTTGTTGTACTCCTTCATCGTCTGGTAGTCCAGGTCTTTCCTATCGACCACGAAGAGCACCTTCCTGACGTCGGGCATCTGCGAGGCTAGCTGTGCCGTCTTGAACGAGGTGAGCGTTTTGCCCGAGCCTGTTGTGTGCCAGATGTAGCCGCCAGCCTTTGTTGTACCTTGCCAGCGGTTGTTGATGGCGGTTTGGATGCGCAGCAGTATCTTCTCTGTGGCTGCAATCTGGTAGGGACGCATCACCAGCAATTGCTTATCGACGTTGAAGACGCAATATCTGGTCAGGATGTTCAGGATGGAATGCTTGGCAAAGAACGAAGTAGTGAAGTCCCTGAGGTCTGTCAGCCTGTGGTTCTCCTGGTCGGTCCAATAGCTGGTGAACTCGAAGGTGTTGCCGTCGGTCTTGCCCCTTGCTCCTTGCCCCTTGCTCCCTTCTCTCTCTTTGGCGTAGCGAGTTGTATTGGAGTAGTATTTCGTTTCTGTGCCGTTTGAGATGACGAAGACCTGGACGAAGTCGAACATTCCTCTTCCTGCCCAGAACGAATCGCGCAGATAGCGGTTGATTTGGTTGAAGGCTTCCTTGATGGGGACGCCTCGCTTCTTCAGTTCGATGTGGACCATTGGCAAGCCGTTCACCAGAATGGTGACGTCATAGCGGTTCTTGAATGCCCCTCCCTCTTCCACATATTGGTTGGTGACTTGCAGGCGATTGTTGTGGATGTTCTGCTTGTCGATGAGTCGGATGTTTTTCGTCTCCCCATTGTCGAGCGTGAGGGCCAGGATGTAGCCTTTGCCTTGCAGCATCTCGGTCTTGTCCTGAATGGTCATCTGCTCGTTCGAAATCAAGGGGAGCAGCCGCGCCCATTCGCTATCGCTCAGCTTGATGCCGTTCAGGGCTTCCAGCTGTTCGCGCAGGTTACGGAGCAGACCTTCTTCGTTGTGGATGACGTGATAGACATAGCCCTGCGCCATCAACTGATTGATGAGGGCCGTCTCCAGCTGCGCCTCGCTTTGGTAGCCCTCAGCAGGCCGTTCCTGCACCTCGTAATGCGCCATTACGGTCTGGTGCTGCTCTTCCACTATAATCTTGTAGTCGTCCATAAAATGAAATTTTTCTGGTTGTTTCTAGTTAGAACTAGTCAAAACTAGTTAGAACTAGTTAGAACTAGTCAAAACTAGTCTCCCTAGCTCTAGTTAATATCTCGCCCTTGCTTTTGCCAGCTCCACTTCCAGGTGGTGTTTTTCCCTTTCCAGCGCTTCTATCTTCTGCTCCAGGATGGGCACTTGCTGGCGGAGGCTTTTGTTCTCTTCTCTCAGGCGCTGCAGTTCTTCGTCCTGGCCTTTTCTGTAGCCCGTCCTTGCTGCGTACATGCGCTCCTTGATGCCTCCTTGTGTGACGAACTGCTGGTCCAGACCGCTCAGGTAGGTCTTCATCATCTTGTCTGTGATGTGGAGCAGGGTGAGGGCCACATTACACAGTTCCTCGTCGTTCCAGCGGACGAAGTAAGGCTCGTAGTCGCTCGTCTTGTTGTGCTCGCGACAGAAGCGCAGCATGGTGTCGTAGCGGGGGTGTGAGGCATCCCAGACGACAAGGTGACGGGTGGAGAGGTAGTCCTCGTAGTCGGCCCTGAGTTCTTTCAGCGACGAGCGGGCCACGTTCAGCAGTTTCAACTGCATCTCTGTGGAGGTCATGCCGTCGGCAAAGCCCTCTATGATGTTCTGCTTGCCAGAGCGGGCAGCCTGCACCATCTGATCGACGGTGCGGTCGCCTTTGCTGGGAAGGAAGCGCTTGCAGAAGTGAAAGGTCAAGGCGTAGAGCACCTCGCTCTTCTGGTAGAAGAAGAGGTCCTCGTACTGCACCTCGTTGAGCAGCACCTTGGGGAGTGGATTAGGGCTGTCGCTCATGTTTATTCGAATGTTAAGAGTTTGTTTCTGTAGTATTCGTATTGCTTTTCGCGGGCCTCGAGCTGAGCCTCCAGGTTCTTGATGCTCGCCTCGAACTCATCCAAGATGGAGACTATGCGAGATTGCTCTTCAAGGGAAGGGAGAGGGACTTGCAAAGACTCCATCAAAGCCTTTGTTAAATGTGCCATTGTCGCGCCATGAAGCCTTCCAAAAGCCTTTCCCTTCATATCTTCTGACTGCAACCAATAATACATATATTTCATATAAATCTTATTGGAGCAATTCATCTTCCATATATGATAATGGTAGATAGTTTTCTCTTCTTCCCATATATGTGGTCCAAATGATGCTGACCATGCATAAAGTAAATCTCCTTTATTACAATAGTATTTGTCTTCCAGTTCTAAGTTTGAGTAATACCAACTATCATTTGAAAAGAAATTGCCCACACGAAGAACCCTATATTTTCCTTCGCTCAGAAGTTCTGGCTGGCTATAAGCCCTTCCATTTATTACCTCGCAAACCTCTCCCAGTGTTTTCATTTCTACTCCTGGTTTTCCTTCGAGGTCGAGGAGTTTGTCGCGATAGTGTTCGTATTGTTTGCGGCGAAGGGAAATTTGAGCCTTCAAGTTCTCTATCGAAGAAGTAAAAGTATCTAATATCCCAACTATACGCTCCTGCTCAGAAAGAGAAGGAAGGGGGATGGGGATATCACGCATATTTGCCTGATTAATTTTTGGAGGAACACCTCTAACTATATCAGACACATCTGTGCTTTGAAGACAATAATAAAGATAACGTAAACGCGCTTTGGGGCTTTCCTTTAATATGTGTGCATGATTGTTTACCCAAATTTTTCCTGTTGCCCAATGAAGGACAGGAGACTTATCTGCGTTAATGACGCTTCCGTCTTCGCCAAAAAGAAGAAATGTTCCATCAAAGATATAATCATCAACATAATCCTGTATGCCATTAGCTCCATAATAAGGATAATCCCCTTTATTACGTTTGTCTTTCGCAACAGGTTTACGCAGAGAATCTAAGACCTCGCAAACTTCCCCTAACTTCTTCCACTCAACCATACGCTATTCTCCCAATTCCTTAACTATCTTTGCTATCTTTTCGTTCAGGGCTGTGCCTTCTGCTATCAGGCTTTCGAGGCTGGCGTTTACTTCCTCGATGTTGATGACTTCGCGGGTGTCCTCTTGCTCCACATAAGCCGAAACGCTGAGGTTGCAGTCGTTCTCCAGGATGTCGTCGTTCGAGACAAGTTTGGCCAAGTATTGCTCGTCTTTGCGAGCCTGGAAGAGTTGCATGATCTTGTCCTGATGCTCGGGCAAGAGCATGTTCTTGTTGCCGTTTTTGGTGAAGAGTTTGCTGGCGTCGATGAAGAGCACTTTCGAGTCCGTCTTGGCGCTCTTCTTCAGTACGATGATGCAGGTGGCGATGCCTACGCCGAAGAAGAGGTTGGCCGGCAACTGGATGACGCAGTCCACATAGTTGTTCTGGATGAGGTACTGACGTATCTTCTTCTCGTCACCTCCGCGATAGAGGACGCCGGGGAACTCCACGATGGCTGCCGTGCCGCGTTCGCTCAGGTGCCAGAGCATGTGCATAGTGAAGGCCAAATCGGCTGCGCTCTTGGGCGCAAGCACGCCTGCTGGAGCATAGCGCGGGTCGTTCATCAGGATGGGGTTCTCCTTGCCGTCCCATTTGAGCGAGTACGGGGGATTGCTGACGATGGCGTCGAAGGGTGCATCCTGCATGTGCTGGGGCCTGAGCAGAGTGTCTTCCAGACGAATGTCGAAGTTGTCGAAGTTCACGTTGTGCAGGAACATGTTGATGCGACAGAGGTTGTATGTCGTCGGGTTCACCTCTTGTCCGTAGTACTTCAGGTGCTCGTTCTCCTTGCCTATCGTTTTGGCGAACTTCAGCAGGAGCGAACCCGAGCCGCAAGCGGGGTCGTAAACCTTCTGGATGCCCGGGTTGTGCCACGAAGCCAGCCTGGCCAAGAGTTCCGACACTTGCTGGGGCGTGAAGAACTCGCCGCCACTCTTGCCTGCCTCGCTGGCGTACATCTGCATCAGGAACTCGTAGGTGTCGCCGAAAGTGTCGTTCTGGGTGTCGTCGTAGCGCGAGCCGAGGTCCATCGTGCTGACCGTTTTCAAGACTTTTGCAAGCAATTGGTTGCGCTTGATGACGGTGGAGCCGAGCTTGGTGTCGTCAACCGAGAAGTCCGAGAAGAGTCCACGCAGGTCGTCCTCCGAGTCTGTTCCTATAGCCGAAGCCTCGATGCTGCGGAAGATGCTGGAGAGGTGTTCGTTCAGGTTCTCGTCCCTGTCGCAAGTCTTC
The DNA here is from genome assembly GCA_017469525.1 of Bacteroidaceae bacterium. Classification (GTDB taxonomy): domain Bacteria; phylum Bacteroidota; class Bacteroidia; order Bacteroidales; family Bacteroidaceae; genus Physcousia. The sequence continues at coordinate 16,893 of JAFUGG010000017.1, forward strand.
ACTATGTTCTGGAAGAGTTGCGAAGGCAGGATGAAGTAACCCTTCTCCTCCACCATTTTGCGGCGTATGTTCTCGGCCTGAATGTCGGGCGTGGCAGCATAGTCGAAGTCGGGTTGACCTATTTCAGCCATGAGCGAACGGATGTAGTCGCAGATGTTTTCCGAGATGAAGCGGTAGAAGATACTGCCCAGCACGTATGCCTTGAACTCCCAGCCATCGACCGAGCCGCGCAGGTCGTTGGCTATCTTCCATATCGTCTTGTGCAATTCAGCACGTTCGTGTATGTTTGCCATATAATAATATATAATGTGTGTTTCTGCTTGCAAATTTACGAAAAGAATATCAAAAAGCAAAAAGGCAAGAAGCTTTTTTCGTATATCGCAAAACTACTAACGAGTCGTTGGCAAACTTCTCACGTGAAGTTGGCAGACTACTGACGGCTTACTGCATCAGCTCTTCCACTATCAGGGCGCCGACGACCATGACTGCCACGAACAGGACAAAGGCGAGCACAACGCCTTTATCATCGACGGCGTGGAGCGACTCATCGAAGCCCGTCGGGTGGCCAACCGCATCAAGGACAGCCGCGAACGCGCCATCGCTTACCACGACACCGTGGCGCCTCTCATCGAGGAGATACGCCGCCACGTCGATAAGCTCGAGCTTATCGTCGACGACGGACTATGGCCTCTGCCCAAGTACCGCGAGATGCTCTTCATTCACTAAAGGCCTTCGTTCCCCCTTTCCCCGCACCGCGTCGGGCCTCACGGCAGGGCGCGATGCCAAACTCTGCACGCCGTGGGGTTCGTTCCATGCGCATGGGTCAATGGTTCCATGCGCATGGAACGAACTAAACAGTGTGCCAGAAAGCAAGGAAGGAAGTCCTCACGGAGCAGACACCGCTACCTCATCAGGAGGTCGAGACCTAAGGCGATGAGGACAATGGCGAGGATGACAAAGACAAACAGCGCGAGGGTCAGCGCGAAGCCTATGCCGCAGAGCAGGATCGCCCTTGGCCACTTCAGCCCGAGCATCTGGCGATAGAGCACGATGACGTAGGCGAAGGTCACGGCACCGAAGGCATTCAACAGCCAATCCCCTATCCCTTCTATGAGACTCAGCGGGAGCAAAAAGGTGGACAGCAGCAGGTCGATGCACGAACTGTACATCTGGGCATAGAAATTCTCCGTGGCACACAGAGGCTGGCTTGTGCCGTCGGGCCTGGGAAGATGCACCTTGCGAAATATCCACGTGAAGACCGGCACGGCAAATATGACAGCGGCAAGGGTTCCGTAGAGCTTGTCGTTCTCGATAAAGTTGAAGTAGTCTGCAACTTTTCTTACGGAAGCGAGTACGAGGCCGTCGCGCTCATAGTCGCCGAAGCTGATGTCGGAGGACTGGTCGAAGATAGAGATATTGATGCCCAGGACGTAGCAGGTGATGGCATAGGCAGTGAGCAGGAAGACATACATCTGCAGGGGATGGTAGTAACGGATGCGCTTTCCGAGGAGATAGTCGCGCACGAGGTGTCCGGGACGCGTGATGAGTTGCCAGGCAGTCCGCAGGAAGCGGTTGTCGCCGCCCACGAAGGGACCGATGGCATTCTTCAGCATCTCGCCTGCCTGCAGGCGCTTGACTTTGGCACTCTGGCCGCAATGGGGGCAGAAGTTGCCCTCGAAGGTGTTTCCGCAATTCAGGCAGCAGGTGCTCTTCTTCTTTGTTTTCATCGTATTCAGTAAGTTATGTGTGTTCTATCCATGCCTCGACGACATCCTTCGCCATGCGGAACTTCACTTCCCTGCCAGCGAACTCGAAGCCATAGACGCGTTCTTCGTCGTCATGGTAATGAGGCCGCGGGTCAGAAAGGAGCACCTGACGAAGAGCATCGATGTGCTCCGCGTCGTATGCCGACAACAACTCATCCGAGAAACGGACGGTTCGTGCCTCATCTGCAGGAGAGAGGTCTGGAGTGAGGCTTCCCCAGGCATCGGGATGACAGTCTGTGAAAGGCAGGTAGGGCTTGATGTCGAAGATAGGTGTGCCATCCATCAGGTCGGCACCCTCCACCTCGATGACAGGGCCGTCGGACGTATGAAGGTCGATGCTCAGAATGCGCACCGACGAGAGGCCGATGTTGTTGGGACGGAAAGGACTACGCGTGGCGAAGACTCCCACCCGACGATTACCGCCAAGCCGCGGCGGACGAACCGTAGGACGAAAAGAGAAGGTCTTTCGCGCTTCGCTAAAGTCCCAAAGGAGCCAGATGTGGCTGAAACCTTCCAATCCTCGCAAAGCCTCAGGCTCACGATAGTCCGGCTCGAAGACTATCCTGCCCTTCAGTCCTTTCACCAATCCGCTCTGACGCGGCACGCCGAACTTCGTGGGGAAGTCTGTCTCGATGTGGGCTATGGGAGTCAGTTGATAGTTCATCGGTCAGGTGGTCTCACACCATCTTATTCTCTTATTTCCTGAATTCTCTGTAATAGAGCAAGCCGGCTGTAGTCAAGCCGAACGGGAACGCCATCCATACGCCCACAAGTCCCCAGTCGAAGACGAAGCCGAAGATGTAGCCCAAAGGCAGGGAGATGACGACGTATGCCACAAAGGCAATCCACACCATAGCCTTCACGCGAGCCATGCCGCGAAGGGCATTGGCATAGGTACATTGCAAAGCATCGCCCACTTGGAAGAAGAGGAAAGGAATGATGAGCAGCGCCACCAGTCCGACAACTTCCGTGTTAGGCGTGAACAGGTACCCCACTTCATGGCGGAACAGGAACAAGGGAAGACCTTGGCACAAGCCAATAAACCAGCAGAGATGCACACCAGCAGCAGCCACATCACGCGTCTGTGCCACTTCTCCTGCACCACGATAATAGCTGACCTGCACGGCAACAGCTGCCGAGAGACCATAGTAGAGCATGAAGAAGAACTGGCTGATGGTAATCACAATCTGATGCGCTGCCAGCGACGTTGCTCCGAGCCATCCAACATAAAGGGCACTGAAACTGAACGAAGCGGCTTCCATGCCAAGCTGCAACGCCACAGGCCACCCCAGACGATGCAACTCCTTCTGGTCGGCCTTGGTAATCGACGACTCAGGGAAGTCGTAGCGATAAGGCTCGTAACGTTTCGTCAGATGGAACACGCCTGCCATCAGCAGGAATTGCACCGTGCGGCTTATGAGCGTGGCTATGCCTGCTCCAAGCAAGCCCATCTCGGGCAAACCACAATGGCCGAAGATAAGCAACCAGTTGCCAACGATGTTAAACACATTGGCTGCAAGCATAATCCACATCGGCATGGCAGTGTCCTTCACACCATCGCTGAACTGCTTGTAGGCATTGAACATCATCTGTGGCAACAAGCTCAGCAACAGGATGAACAGATAGGAACGCATCAAAGGCAGAAGTTCCTCGGGCTGTCCGAGGAGAGGGAGCGTCACCCAAAGCACACCGGCAAGCAACATCAGCAGAAAGCCGACTCCGGAACAGGCGAAGAGTCCGTTCTTGAGTTTGCCTGCGATGCCATGCACCCTTCCCTCGCCCAACAAGGCTCCAACGACAGGCGTGATGCCATACGAGAAACCCATGCCGCCAATGATGAGCAGGCCAAGGATGTTATTCACGAAACCTGCCGCCGCCAGCTCGTTCGTGCCGTAGCGTCCAACCATGAGCGTATCGGCGAAACCCATCACGATGGTGCTCATTTGCCCCATCATGATTGGTACGCCGATGCGCAGCAGGTCTTTATAATGTGTCAGATTTATGCGAACCACTTTACGTAGCAGAAGTCCTGACGGTGAGGCAGTTTGTCGTTCTTCGGGAACAGACGGTAGCAAAGCTTGAAGCTGCCTGCATTGTCAATGCTATGGGAAAGAACGAAGGTGAATCTGTTGCCGTCGCGACCCTTCAGCTCGAAGGGTGCAACCTGATAGACATGGTCCTCTCCGTCCTTATCGGTATAGAGAGTAACGGCTTCTACGCCAATTGCATCATCCAAGCCGGCCTCGTCGACCACGACTTCGATGTCGTACTTCGTGCCTGCCTCAATGTTGCCATTGATGGCGTCGTCGTTCTTCTTGATGCTGACCACGTTCACAGCATCCCAGCGTTCGGCAACGGCTTCCTTCCAGAGAGCAATCTCCTTGGCGAGCTGATAGCCATTGGCCTGCAACTGCTGCGAACGTTCGCGAAGCTTGTTGTAGAACCTGTCGTAGTAGTCGTCGAGCTGACGCTTCATGGTGTAGTGCGGAGCAATCTGGGCAATGGAATTCTTGATGACCTTGATCCAGCCTTTCGAGATGCCGTTCTTATCCTTATTATAATATAAGGGAAGAATCTCGTTCTCGAGCAGCGAGTAGATAGTTGCAGCGTCGAGACGGTCCTGATACTCCTGGTTCTGATAGGTACGCTTCTCTGTGAGTGCCCATCCTGCACCTTCGCGATAGCCTTCGAGCCACCAGCCGTCCTTTACGCTAAGGTTGACCACGCCGTTCATCTCTGCCTTCTCGCCGGATGTACCGCTTGCCTCGAGGGGACGAGTCGGAGTGTTCATCCAGATGTCCACACCGCTGACGAGGCGACGGGCCAGCAGGAAGTCATAGTCCTCCACGAAGATAATCTTTGCCTGGAACTCAGGACGCTGACTTATCTCGTAAATCTTCTTGATGAGACCCTGGCCTGCTCCATCGGCGGGATGTGCCTTGCCTGCAAACAGGAAGATGACCGGGCGGTCGGGATTGTTCACAATCTTACTGAGACGTTCAAGGTCGGTGAAGAGCAAGTGGGCACGCTTGTAGGTGGCAAAGCGACGGCAGAAGCCGATGACAAGTGCATTGGGGTTGAAGCTCTCGAGAAGCTTGACCACGCGCTGCGGGTCGCCCTGATTCTTCAGCCACGTCTCCTTGTATTGCTCGCCGACATATCTGAAGAGTTTTGACTTCAATGCCTGACGGGTTTCCCATATCTCCTCGTCGGGACAGTTGTAGATGCCGTGCCAAATCTCTTCGTTTGACTGATCGCTAAGATGCTTTGCATCGAAGTACTTGGCATATAGCTTACGCCACTCCGTAGCGCACCATGTGGGGAAGTGAACGCCGTTGGTGACATAGCCCACATGGCTCTCCTCGGGATAATAGCCGTTCCAGATGTTGTTGAACATCTTCTTGCTGACCTCGCCATGCAGCCAGCTCACGCCGTTGACCTCCTGACAGGTGTTGCAGGCGAAGGTGCTCATGCAGAACTTCTCGGCGTGGTCGTCGGGATTTGTGCGCCCCATGCCGATGAACTCATCCCAGCTGATGCCGAGCATCTGGGGATAGCCGCTCATGTATTTGCCGAAGAGCTGCTCGTCGAAATAGTCGTGACCGGCAGGCACGGGCGTATGAACGGTGTAGAGAGAAGAGGCACGAACAATCTCGAGGGCCTGATTGAACGTCATGCCCTCGTGGATGTAGTCGCACAGACGCTGTAGGTTGCAGAGGGCTGCATGTCCCTCGTTGCAGTGATAGATGTCCTTCTTGATGCCAAGTTTCTTGAGCAACAGCATACCGCCGATGCCAAGCAGAATCTCTTGCTTCAGGCGGTTTTCCCAGTCGCCGCCATAGAGGGCGTGGGTGATGGGCTTATCGAACTCCGAGTTCATCTCGTTGTCGGTGTCGAGCAGATAGAGCTTCACACGACCGACGTTGACACGCCAGACGTAGGCATGCACGTGATAGTTCATATAGGGAACGTCGATGACCATCGGCGTGCCGTCCTTGTTGAGCTGCTGCTCAATGGGCAACGAGCCGAAGTTCTGTGCCTCGTAGTTGGCAATCTGCTGACCGTCCATTGCCAGGCTCTGGGTGAAGTAGCCGTAGCGATAGAGGAAACCGACGGCGCACATATCAACGTTGGAGTCGGATGCCTCCTTGACATAGTCGCCTGCCAGCATGCCCAGGCCGCCGCTGTATATCTTCAGGGCGGAATGGATGCCGTACTCCATGCAGAAGTAAGCTACAGAAGGACGCGTATGGTCCGGCTCTACGTTCATATAATTGCGGAACAACGTATAGACATCGTTGATGCGCTTCATCATTTTTTTGTCCTTAACAATCTCTTCCTTGCGACTGAAGCTCAGGCGTTCCAGGAGCATCACGGGATTATGCTTTACGTCATGATAAATCTCGGGATCAAGGTCATGGAAGAGGTCGCGGGCTTCGTAGTTCCATACCCACCACATGTTGTGGGAGAGTTCCTCGAGTTTACTGAGTTCGGCAGGAATGCTTCCTTTGACGATTACTGGTTTCCAGCTCGGCTGGTTTGCGTTACTTGCTTTAATCTTCATATTCTCTAATTGGTTATTTGATTATTCTTTCTTGTGCCTTTCGCAGAGCGAAGTCGTAGGCGTCGTAGTAGTATGTAATGAAATTCTTCCAGAGTGCCTGCTCGGCGAGGCGTGCTGCACTGCGACGGCACTTGTCGGTCGTCTTCTTGTCGAACGTGGAATAGCGGACGATGGCGGCACTGAGTTGCTCTGCCACATCCTGTGCATTGTAGTCGTTACGCGTGATGACTTCCACGCCGTCCTTCAGTCTGCCGTCGTGTCCGATGCTCGAGCTTGCCCAGACACCAAAGCCGCTGAGCGACGTGGTGATGCATGGAACATGGAAGGCGACTGCCTCGAGCGGCGTATAGCCCCAGGGCTCGTAGTAGGAGGGATAGGCTGCAAGGTCATCGGCAATGAGGAGGTCATAGTAAGGCATCTGGAAGATGCCGTCGTTGCCGTCAAGGTAGCAGGGCACGAAGATGACCTTCACCCGGCTTTGCTTGTCGTTCCTCATGCCGTGGGAACGCAGGAAGTTCAGCACAGGGTCGTTCCACGACTCGTGCAGATTATGGGTGATGAAGGGCTCGGGAAGCGGCTCGGTGTATGTTCCGCCTTGTCTGAGGCGTTCCTGGAGGTCGGTTCGCGGACTTTCCATCCACGCCGGAACCTGAATGATCATAAGCACCTGTCGCTGGAGGTCGTTGTCGTAGAGGGTGCGATAGGCTGCCTCGAGGAAGACGTCGATGCCCTTGTTGCGGTATTCATAGCGGCCACTGGTGGCCACGATGAGCGTGTCGTCGGTGAACTCGGCACCGGTCAGGGCGCCTGCCACCTGAAGAATCTTGGCGCGAGCATTGCGGCGACGCTTCGTGAAGGCTGTTCCTGCTGCGGGCACAAAGTCTGCTTCGAAGCCGTTGGGCAAGATAACATCGGGCTGTTTGTCAAGCAACTCGGCGCACTCGCGACCTGTGACGTCGCTCACCGTCGTGAAGCAATCCACGTTGTGAGCCGCCTGTCGCTCGACGCTGTGTTTGGCCTGCATGTTGAGTTCCTCTGCCATCTGCGTGCCGTTGTACGCCCAGAGATAGTCGTAGAGGGGTTTGCCGTTGCCGGCTATGCTGCGTCCGATGCTCGTGGCATGGGTGGTAAAGATGGTGGCGACCTCGGGGACGTGCTTGCGGATGTAGAGTGCTCCGAGGCAGGTCATCCATTCGTGAGCCTGGTAGACTACCTTCTTCTTGCTGCTGAGCTTATGATGGAAGAAGCTTTCCACAACGAGAGCTGCGGCATAGCTGAACATGCTGGCTTCGTCGTAGTCACCATATGCATGGAGGCTGTCCACGCCGAAGTCCTCCCAGGCCTTGCCGTAGAGCTCGTTCTTCTTGTCGAAATAGGGTTGGAAGTCCACGAGGATGACGAGGGGCTGTCCGGGGATGTTCCATCGGCCGGTGCGGATGCGGAGTCCTTCTGCCGAGGCTTTCTTCACCCACGAAGGCCACAACTTCCTGTCTTCCACGAAAAGCGGATTCTCCTTTCCCTGCCAGACGTCGGGACCGATGAACACCAACTTGTCGGGGAACTGCTCTTGCAGCGTCTTGGCACGGGTGGAGAGAACGGTGTAGATACCGCCCATCTTATTACAGACTTCCCAACTGCTCTCGAAAATAAAGTCGGGAACCAATCTTTTTTCTCTCATTAACAACCTTTTGTTCCTAAATTCGCGCGCAAAGGTACGACAATTTATGTTAAAAAAGAAACGTTTCACACATTTTATATATAAATGTATAGGGTTTGCGCTACAAGTTAATGATTTTTTCGCTATCTTTGTAGGAGTTTAAGACTTCCCCAGAGAAGTTTGAAACTTCTCTGGAGAAAACCGACAACTTCACGTGAGTAATTTGAGAACGACACATGAGACGATTGACAATCATAGCTGCGATGCTTGGCATCTTCACGTCAGCCCTGGGCTGGCAGCCTTGGAAGATGCGGCTCACCAGCCCGGATGAGAAGATAAACCTGACGCTCGACCTCTACGAGGAGAGCATCAAGGTGCCGGGCTTGGAGGACTTCGGACCGATGAACGGCTACATGGACGGCAACATCTATGGCGTCTGGTACGTGGTGGGATTTGACATCAAGGACGACCGCAACGCCACCATCACCATCGCCAACGACCTGGGAAGCGAGGACCAGAAACTCTCGCTGACGCAGAATGCCGACAGCACATGGCAGTTGAAGTTCCTGGGATACAACGCCGTGAAACGCGCTCAGGGGAAGAAACTCGTGAAGATTCCCTCGGAACTGAAAATGAAGAAAGACAAGTAGATGAACAATACATTGCTATATAAAAACAACGGATTGAACGGATTAAACGGACATCTCCTCTCTCTAACACTTACATGGACTGAAGTTGGAAAAGGAATCCGTCAAATCCGTTAAATCCGTTGTTTTATAATACACATTATGAGTAAGCACTACAACCATAATAAAAAGTATCTTTTGGCAATCCTTGGCGGAATGCTGTTCGGCATCATCCTGGTGCTCTCTGCACTCTACACCAGCAACGTCACCTCGACCAACGAGTCGTGTGCGGCTTGCCATGTGCATCCCGAGGCTGAGGTCAGCTGGAAGCAGAGCAAGCATTTCGCCAACGGAAGCGGTGTGCAGACAGATTGTGCTGCATGCCATCTGCCGCCTCAAGGCACGCCTCAATACTACTGGGCAAAGGTTAAAATCGGCCTCCACGACATCTGGATGTACCTGACTCACGACAAGGAGGACTTCGACTTCGAAAGCAAACGGACCGTGGAATACGCTCCTCGCATCGTCTTCAACGAGTCGTGCAAGAAATGCCACGCAAATCTTTTCCCCGAAGGCATCACGGACGACGGCGTAGCTGCCCACCTCTACTACGAGGAGAACGAGCAGAAACTGGGCCTGCAATGCGTTTCCTGCCACCTCGACGCAGGACATTTCATTGCCGGATACAAGCACGAAAAGATGACTGTCGCACCCGTCGATACCACGGGACCCGTCTTTACGGAGCCGGCCACGGTAACGTCGTTTGCCAACTTCACAGAAACCGTGCCCGGCACGCGCGCCTCTATCAGCATGATTGCCGTGCCCGGAGGCAAGTTCACGATGGGCAGCCAGAAGGGAGACAAGTTTAGTCGGCCGGACGAATACCCTGCACACGAAGTCACCGTCTCGCCCTTCTTCATGGCAGAAACGGAGATAACATGGGACCAGTACTGGGCTTTCTACGTCGAGACAATGTCGGAAGGCCGCACGCCACCCGAGAAGATTTATGCAAACAACAGCCGTCCGGACGTCGATGCCGTGTCAGGTCCTACCCCACCCTTCGGGATGCCCGACCAGGGTTGGGGCATGGGAAAGCGTCCCGCCATCACTATGACGCACTATGCTGCCGAAACCTTCTGCCAATGGCTCAGCCTCAAGACAGGCCGACACTACCGTCTGCCCACCGAAGCCGAATGGGAATATGCGGCTCGCGGAGGCACAGACACGCCTTACTTCTTCGAAGGAAAGCCCTCTGCCTACTCAAGCCAAGGTCTCTGGAACAGCATCTTCGGCACCGACACGACCAACATCAACCGCTATGCCATCTATGCCCTCAACAGCAAGAACCGCACGCAGGAGCCCTCACGCGTCGCTGCCAATCCCTTCGGCCTCCGCAACATGCTGGGCAACGTGATGGAGTATTGCCAGGACTGGTATGCGGAAGATGCCTACGAGAAGGCAGGCGCAAGTGCCGTCGACCCGAAAGGACCGGCCTCGGGAACCGACTATGTGGTGCGCGGAGGCTGCTATAACGACGATGCCAGCGAACTGCGTTGCGCCGCACGTCGCCACAGTGACTACGAGGCTTGGCTCAAGACAGACCCGCAGAACCCCAAGAGCATCTGGTGGCTTAGCGACATGAAAGGCATCGGCTTCCGAGTCGTCTGCGAAAGAACTAGCGAAAACTAGTCAAAACTAGTTGAAACTCGTTAAAACTAGAAAAAACAAGAAAACACAACCCCTAAAAAAACAAATAACTATGAAAGAAAAATCCATGAGCCGTCGCAGCTTCCTCACCGGTGCTGCTACCGTGGGAGCTGCTGCTGTGGCTGCTCCAGCTTTGCTCGCCAGCTGTTCTGGCGGAAACAAACTCACGCCTCTCAAGAAAGAAGGCGAATACTATGTACCCGAACTGCCCGACAAGGCCATCGAAGGCAAAGAACTGAAGGTGGGTCTCATCGGTTGTGGCGGACGCGGAAGCGGTGCCATCATCAACCTGCTTGATGCTGCCGACGGTATCACCGTCACAGCTCTGGGCGATGTCTTTGCTGACCGACTGAACGAGGTGCGCGAACGTCTGAAGAACGAACGCGGCCAGGAAGTGCCCGAGGACAAGTGCTTCGTCGGCTTCGATGCCTACAAGCAGGTCATTGACTCTGGTGTCGATATGGTGATCCTCACCACGCCTCCCGTCTTCCGTCCCGAGATGTTCAAGTATGCCACAGAGAAAGGCGTTCACTCCTTCCTCGAGAAGCCCATCGCCGTTGATGCCAAGGGCTATCGTTCCGTGATGGCAACGGCTAAGCAGGCACAGGCAAAGGGTCTGAGCGTTGTGGTAGGCACGCAGCGCCACCACGAGCGTCGCTATGTGGAAGCCAACAAACAGATTCAGGCAGGACTCATCGGCGAGATTACCGGCGGCAATGTTTACTGGAACCAAGGCATGCTTTGGTATCGTCAGCGCGAGGCCGGCTGGACGGATATGGAGTGGAACATCCGCGACTGGGTGAACTGGAAGTGGCTCTCGGGCGACCATATCATCGAACAGCATGTGCATAACATCGACGTCTTCCTGTGGATGAGCGGCCTGAAGCCTGTATCCGCCACGGCATTCGGCTCGCGCCAGCGCCGCGTCACGGGCGACCAGTTCGACTTCTTCAGCACGGACTTCACCATGGAGAATGGCATACACATGCACTCGATGTGTCGCCAGATTGACGGCTGCAGCAGCAAGGTGAGCGAGTTCATCCAGGGCAGCAAGGGCAGCTGGGACAGCGAGACGAACGAGATAAAGGACCTCCAGGGCAACGTCATCTGGAAGTACGACGAGGAGAAGGCTAAGCAGGAGTTCCAGCAGCACGATCCCTACACGCTGGAGCACGTGGATTGGGTGAACCATATCCGCAAGGGAACGGCTCACGAAGAGGCCACCGACAACGCCATCTCCTGCATGGCAGGCATCATGGGACGAGAAGCTGCCTACACCGGACAGACCGTCACATGGGACGAGATGACGCAGGCAGATCAGGACTTCCTGCCCGAGAAGCTTGAGCTTGGTCCCCTCGACCTGGCTTCGATGACTGTGCCTGTACCGGGGAAGTAAAAAGCCCCCTCCCCGCTCCCCCTTTGGGGGAGTGCCTCAAATTGACAAATTATCAAACCGTAAATAAATTGTAAATAGTAAATTGCTAAATAGTAAATAATGAGAAGGCGTAATTTCCTTTTGACCTCTATGACCGGCGCTGCGGCTGCGACGCTGGCTCCCACCACGCTGCTGGCTTCCTGCACTCCGAAGCAGCAGGCCAAGAAAGACGCAGACACTCCACTTAACCTCTGCTTCCAGGAAGGTGTCACCCCGGGCGATACGCTTCAGGAGAAGCTGGACTTCATCGAAAGTCTTGGCGTGACAGGCTTTGAGGTGGGCGGTCGCGGCTTGGCTGGTCGCGTGGACGAGATAATGGGTGCCCTCAAGGGACGCAACATCCGCATGGGCGCCATCTGTGCCGGCTTCGACGGCTTCATTCTTGCCGAAGACGGACAGAAGGATGAGTTCGACCGCACGATGCGCGAAATCATCGAGGCTGCAGGAAAACTGAACTCCTGCGGCGTCATCATGGTGCCTGCCTTCAACGGCCAGCAGCCTTGCCGTCCGCACACGATGGACACGCGTAACTACCTCTGCGAGGAGCTCCACAAGCTGGGCGAGTTTGCTTTGCAGAACAACACAACCGTCATCCTTGAGCCGCTGAACCGTGGCGAGTGCTTCTACATGCGACTGGTGGCCGATGCTGCTGCCATAGCACGCGATGCCGACAGCAAGGGCGTGAAGTGCATGGGCGACTTCTGGCACATGCAGGAGGAACCTTCCGACTACGCTGCCTTCATGGCTGCCGGCAAGGAATACTTGCAGCACGTCCACATTGCCAGCCGCGGCCGACGTCTGACGCCAGGCGAGGACGGCGAGAAGGATGACTACCGCGACGGCTTCCGTGCCCTCAAGGAGATTGGCTACCCAGGATTCGTCAGCTTTGAGTGCGGCTGCGAAGGCGACCGCAAGACCGTCCTGACCAATGCCGTACAGCTCCTCCGCCAGCAATGGGAGGAAGCATAAACCCCAATCGGTCATTAGACCAGCACGATGCTCTTTTGCATTTCTTCTCAGCCTGCTTCTGGGCTGCTTCTAAGCTGCTTTTAGCCTGCTTCTAGGCTGCTTCTAGCCTGCTTCTAGGCTTACTCAAAGAGCAGCTTAGAAGCAGCCTAAAAGCAGGTTATAGTATGTCTGAACTGTGGCTGACTTCTTAAGCCTGGAAGGCTTCACCGGACAGCAATAATAATTTATGGGTAATTCATGGGTAATTCATGGCAATTATATGTTTAGCACGAATTACCACGAATAAGCCACGAATTGTCATGAATTATCGGGGCTACTGGGGTTCGGGCGGATTTGACTCCTCGGGGTCGGGGGGATTTGAAATCCGCCCGGGCTTAATATGAGCATTTGTAATGCGATAATAATTCGGAATGGAAGAATGGCGGGATTACAAATCCCTATATTCTTTACGGCTGGATTGCAAATCCAGCCGAACGGGGAGTTAGTTACCTAACAGCAATAATATTCATGAAAAATTC
>JAFUGG010000018.1 GCA_017469525.1 Bacteroidaceae bacterium
CAAGAGTACGAAGGAGAGCCTCGTGAAGCTCGACGAGCAGACGCTGCTCGACGTCTTCAGCGGCGTGCCTCAGTTTGAGATCAGCAAGGAACTGCTTGCCGGCGAAGGCACGAAGGCAGTCGACCTCTTTGCCGAGCACACCCAGTGCTTCCCCAGCAAGGGCGAGATGCGCAAGCTCACACAAGGCGGCGTCGTCAGCCTCAACAAGGAGAAGCTCGCTTCGTTCGACCAGATGGTGACCGAAGCCGACCTCCTCGACGGCAAGTACCTCCTCGTGCAGCAAGGCAAAAAGAAGTACTTCCTGCTCATTGCAAAATAGAAGAAGGTAGAAGGAGATAGAAGAATAGAAGGAGATAGAAGACATTAGTTTTGGCAACTGACAAATGTATCGTCCTCTATCTTCGCGGCGAAGCCGCATATCTTCCTCTATCTTCCTTTATCTCCTTCTATCTTCCTCTGTCTCCCTCTATAAAACATCTCCTTTTCTTATAAAAACAAAAAAAGACTACAATCATGAAAAGATGTGCTATCCTATTCGCTATACTCGCCACGATGTTCATGTTTACAGGGCTGCGTGCCGAAGAGAAATTCGGTTTCTCCATTGCCGGCATTCAGGTAAGCGACGAGAACTATTTCCAGCTCGACAATGTGCTGAAGTGGGCAAACTTTCTGCTTTCAGGCAACATCGACTATGCGCCCGAGACAAACACGCTGACCCTCGACAATGCCTACGTCCGATATCCCTTTGGAAAAGATGGTATCCGAAACGAATCATGCCAGAATCTGACCATAGTCGTGAAAGGTGCATGCAAGTTGGTAAATGCCATCTTTGATTCTGGTTATTCTGCGGTGAGCGCATGTAGAGAAACCCACATCATTGGGACGCCCGCAGACACGCTGTACATAGAAGGCGGCATGGGTACAGACGTGACAAGAGAATATGATGGCAACACAGACCTCTATTTTGAATCACTTACCGTTGATTTTGACATACATACGGGGGGAGGACGTTGCTTTAAGAGTTATTATGGTGCAAAAAACTATATCAACAGGGCTACGATTATCGCCCATCAATTTGCAAACGATTATCATGACGGTTTTGGAACCAATTCGTTGGTTTTCAGCGAAGGCTGGGGCTTTGTCTATCCCGTTGGCGTATATTACGATGAAGAGAAAGGGATGTGGGTAAACAAAGACGGGAGTCTTATCGCATCTGAATATTGGGGGTATAAGAATCTGCCTAATCCCATCCAAGTCATCATCCGCAGTCTCGACGAGCCTTTCAAAGAGAGCAACGTCTGGATTGCGAGTAAACGGATAAACGAATTGAACAACGCCGACGTGCTTGGCGACGGCACCATCAACTATGACTTCGCGACCAAGACCCTTCACCTCTCCGACGCCACAATCCAAGGCTCGGGTTCCGCCACGGGCGATGTCTCGGAGCGAGGCACAGGCATCTACATCGAGGAGAGCGACGTGACCATCGACGTGCAGGGCATCTGCACCGTCACGGGCGACACGGAGTGCAATGCCCTGTGGTTCGGCTCTGGATGCAGAAGGTCGGGCATCGCGGGCGACGGTACGCTGAAGCTCGTAAGCGACTACATAGCACTCTTTGACAACAGCACGGGCGACACGCTGACCATCGGCGGCAACGTGATGGTGGAAGCCGACGGAGGCATAGTCGGGCTTCAGAGATACCGCCGCGCCGGCGTAAGCTGGTACAATACACTCCGCATAACAGACTTCGCTACAGTGAAGGCCATGAGGAGCATCAGCCCCGGCATAGAATCCTGGAAGGAGCTTTTGCTTGAGAACGAGCACGAAGTGACCGCACCCGAAGGTGCCTACTGGGATGCAGAGCAGCATGAACCTCTCCATGCCGACGGCAGCAGAATCACCGGCGGCGAGTGGGTGGTCATCGACAACGAGGAGTACATCACGGGCGTCAGCTCCCTCCTGACCTCCCCCGAGGAGGAGGGACAAAGTTACAACATGGCCGGCCAGAAGGTAGGCGAAGGCTACAAGGGCATCGTCATCAAGGACGGCAAGAAAGTGCTGGTGAAATAGTGCCGGCTTCATATAGGCCAGTCTTATCCTCAAACATGGCACGTCGAATTTGCAAACTCGGCGTGCCATGTTTGGAGGTGCGGCGTGCCATGTTTGTCAACTCGGCGTGCCATGTTTGTCCCTTCTGTGCTCTTTTAAGTTCGCCTTGGCGATGAAGCATCCAAAAACCAAGCTTGCTGTGTCATGCTGCGGGGCGAATGAAGTTAATGAATAAAAAGGTTCACGATTGTTTGGCTGGGCGAAAAAAACTTCGTAACTTTGTGCACAAATTTTTAGAATCACATGGAAAAACATTTCAAGAGAACCACCATCACGTCCGCTCTGCCTTATGCCAACGGACCAGTACATATCGGTCATCTGGCTGGCGTCTATGTGCCGGCCGACATCTATGCGCGCTACCTCAGGCTGAAGGGCCGCGAGTGCATCTTCATCGGCGGCTCGGATGAGCACGGTGTGCCTGTCACCATCCGTGCCCGCAAGGAGGGCATCACCGTGCAGGAGGTCGTGGACCGCTACCATAACCTCATCAAGGACAGCTTTGAGCGCTTCGGCATTTCCTTCGACATCTACAGTCGCACCACAAGTGCGACTCACCATAAGCTGGCCAGCGACTTCTTCCGCAAGCTCTACGACGACGGGAAGTTCATCGAGCAAGTGAGCGAGCAGTTCTACGACGAACAGACGGGCCACTTCCTGACCGACCGCAACATCCGCGGTGAGTGTCCGCGCTGTCATGCTCCCGAAGCGTATGGCGACCAGTGCGAGAAGTGCGGCGCCACGCTGTCGCCCGAGGAACTCATCAACCCCTACAATGCCGAGACGGGCAACCCCCTCGTCAAGAAGCCGACCAAGCACTGGTATCTGCCCCTCGACAAGGACCAGCCTTGGCTCGAGAAGTGGATACTGGAGGAGCACAAGGAGTGGCGCAGCAATGTCTATGGGCAGTGCAAGAGCTGGCTCGACGGCGGACTGCGGCCCCGTGCCGTGACGCGCGACCTCGACTGGGGCATTCCCGTCCCCGTGGAAGGGGCCGAGGGCAAGGTGCTCTACGTTTGGTTCGACGCCCCCATCGGTTACATCTCCAACACAAAGGAGCTTTGCGATGCCCATCCCGAGAAGTACGGCTCCTGGGAGAAGTGGTGGAAGGACGAAGAGACAAGATTGGTCCATTTCATCGGAAAAGATAACATTGTGTTCCATTGTATTGTCTTCCCCGCTATGCTCAAGGCACACGGCGACTACATCCTGCCCGACAACGTGCCGAGCAACGAGTTCCTCAACCTGGAAGGCAACAAGATATCGACCTCGAAGAACTATGCCGTCTGGCTCAACGAATACCTCGACGAGCTCCCCGGCCGTCAGGACGAGCTGAGATACGTGCTTACCGCCAACGCTCCCGAGACGAAGGACAACGACTTCACCTGGGACGACTTCCAGGCGCGCTGCAACAACGAGTTGGTGGCCGTCTATGGCAACTTCGTGAACCGTGCCCTGCAACTCACGCAGAAGTATTATGAGGGAAAAGTGCCCGAGTGCGGCGAACTCAACGATTACGACAAGGAGACGCTCTCGGAGTTCTGCGACGTGAAGGCTCGACTGGAGCAGCTGCTCGAGGGCTTTAAGTTCCGCGAGGCGCAGAAAGAGGCGATGAACCTCGCCCGCATTGGCAACAAATATATTGCAGACTGTGAGCCCTGGAAGGTCATTAAGACCGACCCCGAGCGCGTCAAGACCATCATCTACCTCAGCCTCCAGATCACGGCCAACCTCGCCATTGCCTTCGAGCCCTTCCTGCCATTCAGCAGCAAGCGGCTGAGAGAGATGATAAGCCTCTCCCCCAACCCCTCCCCTGAAGGGAAGGGGAGTCTTTGGGAGATGCTCGGCCGCACCGACATTCTGCCTGCAGGTAAACAGCTGCCCAAGCCAGAACTGCTCTTCACCAAGATTGAAGATGAGGTTGTGGCTGCACAAAAGAAGAAGCTTGAGGACACGCTCAAGGCCAACGAAGCAGCAGCCTACAAGGCAGCGCCCGTTAAGCCCATCGTCTCGTTTGAGGACTTCGAGAAGCTCGATATCCGTGTCGGCATCGTCAAGAGTTGCGAGAAGATTAAGAAGAGCAAGAAGCTGCTGAAGTTCATCATCGACGACGGCAGCGGCAAGGACCGCACCATCCTCTCTGGCATAGCACAATGGTACGAGCCCGAGCAGCTTGTTGGCAAAAGCGTCCTTTTCATCGCTAATTTTGCCCCTCGCCAGATGATGGGAGAGGAGAGCCAGGGCATGATACTCAGCGCCGTCAATTACAACGGCGACCTCAGCGTCACCACTGTCCTCAACCCCGTCAAAGGCGGCAGCCAGGTAGGATAAAATCATAGGATTATGAAGCGAGCAGCAACCTTAGGACTCATCTTCGCCCTCTTCTGCGCAACGAACCTCCGGGCTGAGGTCTATACCATCGACTTCAATAGGGGAACTTACAATAATTTTGGCAATTATTCTTCTTTGCCAAGTAATAATGCAGCGGCATTCTGTCAAAGAGGTGCTGATTACATATCCGAATATTCAGCCGATGGTTGTTCATATTATGATATAAGCAATAAGAGAGGGTGTGGTGTTCGAATTGGTGTTCAGAAGAATTCAGGTACATCATTTTTATTAATTACTTTATGCAGTGATATACAAAGCAAGATTATTGAGAAGGTCATCATCTATGCTTCAAGGGGAACAACAAATACAACTGCTGTGATGAGTGTTTTGACAAAAGATATTACTCAGTCAATAAGCTTTGAGGATATGATGGAATACAATTCTTCTTTGCCAGAATCCTCAAACTATGCACTTCCTTCCATTAGTATTAACAATTCGGTCCCTAAGTTACAGATTAAGGTAAATAATCCAAACTATATCATCCTCCATCGTATTGACATCGTTATTTCAGAAGACAACGTTACGCTTCCTGCTCAGAATGGTGAGACGCACTATGCTACTTTCAGCAGCGACAAAGCGACTTTCTTTCCAAGCGATGTGACTGTGAGCAAGGTGTCGGTCAATGACGGGCACTTGGTGGTAACGGCTTTGGAAACGCAGAAGGGCTTTGGTACGACAGGTTGTTACGTGCCGGCTAATACGGGCGTGCTCTTGTCGTCTCCCAATGAAGGTGCGTCTTATTATTCGCTCGAAGGCGAGACGCTCGACGCGCTTACTGACAACATGTTGAAGCCAGCATCGGAGGAAATGACGGGCAGCGGCAAGTTCTACAAGCTGGCTTACGATGACTATGCCAACCGCACCGGTCTTGGCTTCTATTGGGGCGCTGAGGATGGCGGTACGTTCTCATGCAAGGAGGGGACAGCCTACTTGTATGTTCCAGGCTCAAGCAGCGTCAAAGGCTATGTCTTGGACGACGCAGCCGATGAAGATGCGGTACATTTCCCAACGGAATTTGTCGATGAAATGGGCGATATTTACAATTTTGCAGGTCAGCGCGTCAGCAAACCTTCACAAGGTGTATACATAAGAGGAGGCAGAAAGTATGTGGGTAAATAACATTGACACAATGTTGAGAAAACACTACATTGCACCTTCTGCTTTGGTTGTCGTGCTTGGCCTGAACGAAGGCCTTTTGACATCAGGTAGTGGCGTCGTCCTCTCTAATGGAGGGGCTGTTGGTGATTACTTACCCACTAACGACAATACAGACAATCAGTTTGTGAAGTCCCACAGCAATCAGTGGGACGATGAATGGTAGTTCTTCAGCACCTTTCTGGTTTGTATCTGATGCCCATTCTTGTCCATGTAGCGGAGCAGGAGGGGGCAGGAGCGATAGGCAGAGAGTTCAGACAGGCTCTTCACACGCCCCAGCAGCGTGCCGCTCATAGAATAGACGTCGATGTGGTCGGCCTCTGTTGCTGACGCTTCACTTATCGCGGTCGGCGTCTGGACAGGAATCTCGATGGTGCGCTTGTCCTCGCCGTACTCGTTCTCCACGCTCACATCAATCCACACCCTGTTGCCGCGGCTCAGGTACTTGAGGTAAACATGAGCAAGGGTCGGCTCGTTCACATGATGAATCTCATAATAGGAACTGTATTCCTGCTCCACACCGATGGTGACGGACGAAGCCCCGACGTAGGAGACGGTGAAGCTGTAGTCGTAGAGCGTGGCATAGCCATTGTCTATGACAGTTTCGTCGTTGATGGAAAGAATCTTTGGTGCGCCATCCTGCGCATAGACTTGAATGCCCAGGAACATTACAAACAGGGTGATAACGATGCGGTTGTTCATAGTGAAGCTTTTAGTGTGTATGCTAATATAACGGAAAGCGCAGCCGAATTATTGTACAAAGACGGGCCTTTTTGAGACTGTGTTTCAGATGTTGTCCCTCCATATCTTATACGGGTAGCGACGCATGTGGCTGTTGTAGAAGCGGCGGTCGCCTGTAACTTCTGGACCGATGAAATCGGGCTTTTTGAAATCATCTGTCTCGCTTTCTAACTCTATCTCCGCCATAATCAAGCCCTCGTTGTCGCCCTCGAAGACATCGACTTCCCATGTATGTTTGCCGTCCTCGGCAGGCACGAGCCAACGCGTCTTCTCTATGATGCCAGGCTCGCAGATGCTCATCAAGGCTTTTGCCTCGTCCAGAGGAATCTCCTTCTCCCACTCGAAGCGTGCAAGGCCAGCCTTGTTGCTCGGGCCTTTGATGGTGAGATAGCCCTTGTCGCCGCGGATGCGGACACGTACGGTGCGGCCATTGCCCGAGGCGATGTAGCCTTGAGCAATGTGGGTAGAGCTGACGGCTCGGCTGCGGAAGTCGCCTGTGACGAGGAACTTGCGCTCGATTTCAATGAGGGGCATGGGGTTTTAAGGAGTTAAGGGAGTTAAAGACGATACATTGGAGCTGTTGGGGCTAATGAGTTTAATGGGCTATGTGGGCACTCCCCCAAAGGGGGAGCGGGGAGGGGGCTTTATTCAGCGAATTCCATGAGATAGGCCTTGATGAAGGCGTCTATCTTGCCGTCCATCACGCCGCTGACGTCGCTTGTTTGGTAGTTTGTGCGGTGGTCCTTGACGCGGCGGTCGTCGAAGACATAGCTGCGAATCTGGCTTCCCCATTCAATCTTCTTCTTGCCCGCCTCCACCTTCGCCTGCTCCGCCATGCGGTGCTTCAGTTCTTTGTCGTAGAGCATGGAGCGCAGCAGTCGGAGGGCATTCTCTTTGTTCTTGGGCTGGTCGCGTGTCTCGGTGTTCTCGATGAGGATTTCCTCCTCCTCGCCCGTATAGGGGTCTTTGTACTGATAGCGCAGACGGACGCCCGACTCCACCTTGTTGACGTTCTGACCTCCAGCACCCGACGAGCGGAAAGTATCCCAGGAGATGCGGGCCTGCTCAATGTTCACCTCGATGGTATCATCGACGAGCGGGGTGACGAAGACCGATGCGAAGCTCGTCATACGCTTGCCCTGGGCATTATAAGGCGAGACGCGAACCAGACGATGCACGCCGTTCTCGCTCTTCAGGTAGCCGTATGCGAACTCGCCCTGTATTTCGAGCGTGCAGGACTTGATGCCGGCATCATCGCCGTCGAGCAGGTTGCTGACCACGCATTTATAGCCGTGGGTCTCGGCGTAGCGCATGTACATACGCATCAGCATCTGAGCCCAGTCCTGAGCCTCCGTGCCGCCTGCGCCGGAGTTTATCTTCAGGACGGCGTCCATCGCGTCCTCCTCGCGGCGAAGCATATTTTTGAGTTCGAGCGCTTCTACAGCTTCGATGGCCTTGGCATAGATGGCATCCACCTCTTCCTCGGTGACGAGTTCCTCCTTGTAGAACTCGAAAGCCGTGTCGAGTTCGTCGCAAAGCGTCTTGACTTCGGCATAGCCCTTGAGCCATTTCTCCAGTCCTTTGACGAGTTTCATCTGCTGCTCGGCGCGTTTTTGGTCGTCCCAGAAGCCCGGGGCCTGTGTGCGAAGCTGTTCTTCTTCGTACTGTATCTTCTTGCCGTCGATGTCGAGGTAGCGGTGCAGTTGCTCTGTGCGGTCTTTTACTTCCTTTAGTTGTTCTTGGGTTATCATTTTTGAAATGAAATAATGAAATAATGAAAAAATGAGACGTGGCTCATTCTTCGTACATTTTATCTATCTGTTCCTTGTAGAGTTCATTGAGGACGGGGCGCTTCACCTTCAGCGTGTTGGTGAGCTCGCCGCGCTCCATGCTGAAAGGTTCCGGCAGGAGTGTGATGCGCTTCACTTGCTCGTAGCTGGCCAAGTCCTGCTGAATGGTCTCGATACGGTCCATGACGAACTGCACTATCTGTGGGTTGTTGCAGAGCTCGGCACGACTGCTGAAGTCGATTCCCCGCTTCTTTGCCAAGTCCTCGAGCAGCTTGTATTCAGGAATGACGAGAGCCGAGACGAATTTATGCTGGTCGGCAATGATGACAATCTGGTCGATGTAGCGGTCCACGCAGAACTTCGATTCGAGCATCTGCGGGGCGATGTACTTGCCGTTGCTCGTCTTGAAGAGGTCCTTGATGCGTTCCGTCATGAAGAGTTCGCCATTCTTCATGTAGCCGGCATCGCCCGTGTGGAACCACCCCTCCTCGTCAATCGCCATGGCCGTTATTTCGGCTTTGCGGTAGTAACCCTTTGTGATGGTGTCGCCCTTGAGCAGGATCTCGTTGTTCGGGCCGAACTTAATCTGCAATCCATTCAGGGGACGGCCGATGGAGCCGAGTGTGATGGGCTTGTTCCAGCGGTCGCACGACACGGTGGCTGTGCTTTCGGTGAGTCCGTAGCCTGCTATCATCATGATGCCTGCCGAGCGAACAAACTCCTCAATGACAGGCGGGATGGCTGCTCCGGCAGTAGGGAAGAAGTTGTGCCGCTCCAGTCCCAACATCTTCAGTAGCAGGGCGATGACCGTCTTCTCGTAGAAGAGATAGCGCATCTTCAGGGCGAGCGGCGGCACGAGGCCTCGCATCTTGTAATCGACGTTGTAGGCCTTGCCGATGCGCAGCGCGTCTTCTATCATCTTCTTCTGTATCGGCGACGACGAGTTTATCTTTTCCTGGACACCGGCATACACCTTTTCCCAAAAGCGAGGCACGGCACACATGCACGTCGGATGCACTTCGCGCAGGCTCTGAAGGATGTCCTGCGGACGTCGGTTTACAGCCAGCGTGCAGCCTGTCTTGATACAGAGATACGACCATCCGCGCTCGAAGACGTGGGTGAATGGCAGGAAGTTCATGACGAGGTCGCTGTCGGAGAGCGGCAGAGCCCCTACGTGTCCGCGGAAAGCTGCATTGTACATCCTGTGCGTCAGCATGACGCCCTTGCTGATGCCCGTCGTTCCGCTCGTATAGAGAATGTTGGCGAGGTCGTCCTCCTGCACTTCGGAGATGAGTTTTTCTATTTCTTCCTTGTGGTCTTTACCATTGCTGAGTGCCAGGAACTCATCGAAGTAGAGGCTCACGTTGTCTTGTGGGTCTTTCTCCACGGAAGGGTCGAAGATGATGAGCCGCCGCATGGAGTGCTCGATTTTGAGTATGCGGTAGGCCGTGTCATACTGGTACTGCTCGCCGACGAAGATATAGCGTATCTTGGCATCGCTCACCATGTACTTCACTTGCATCTCGCTGCTTGTGGCGTAGAAGGGGATGGTGACGGCCCGGATGCCGTATGCGCCGAAGTCGACGTACATGCACTCCGGCATGTTCTGCGAGAAGACGGCGATGTTCTCCTGCACTCCGACGCCCAGCTCGAGCAGTGAGGCCGACACGCGGCTCACCGTCCGGGTGTAGCTCTCCCACGAGATTTCCTTCCATTTCTGCTGTTCGTCGTCGCGATAAAGCATAGCGGCTCGCTTGCCGTACTGGGCAGCTTGGCTCTGGATGAGCGAGGGTAGGGGACTGGGGTTCTGCATGGTCATATTGTGCTTTGATAGCACAAAGATACAAATAAATTAAGAATTAAGAGTGAAGAATGCTGAATTATTTGTTTTTTTTCTTATCTTTGTCGCGTGAAACCGTAAAGAAAGATATATGGCAGAGGAGAATAGGATGCCGGAAATCGGTGAACCATATATGGTGAAGTCGCACGACGTGATGCTGGATGCGGACTATGCAGAATGGATTGCAGAAGTGAAGCATCGCTATCGTTCGGCACAGGTGAAGGCAGCCGTGAAGGTGAATGGCGAGAAGCTTCTCTTCAACTGGCAGATGGGATGCGACCTTGTCCAGAAGAAAGCCGAGGAGCGATGGGGGGCTGGTGTCGTGGAGCAAGTCAGCCTGGACCTTCGACAGGAGTTTCCTCACGAAGAAGGTTTCTCTGTTCGTAATCTGCATTACATGAAGCAATGGTATTCGTTTTATACAGGCGAAGCAGCAAAACTGCAACGACCTGTTGCAGAAATCATGGCAGAGACGGCTTGGAGTGGTAATCTGAAAAAATTGCAACAACCCGTTGCAGAAATCCAGAAGGTGGCTCAAAACCCTGATGATAATGCTTTTCCGCAGTCGTTCGCACTCGTTCCATGGGGGCAACATATCGAGATAATCACACGGAGCAAGAGCCTTGAAGAGGCTTTGTTTTACATCCGACAGATCGTCGACCAGGGATTAAGCCGTTCAGCGTTAATTAGCTGCATGAAGGCAAATCTGTTCGAACACCAGGGTAATATCGTCAATAATTTTTCTGCCCATCTGCCGGAAGCGCAAAGCAGGCTTGTGCAAGAAGTACTGAAGGAGAATTACAACTTTGGTTTTGCGGCTGTCGACCATGTGCCTTTTGAGGAACGTGAACTGGAGGATGCTCTTACGAGTGATGTCACAAGGCTTTTGTTGGAGATGGGGACGGGCTTCGCTTTCATGGGAAGACAGAGGGAGATTGTTGTGGGAGGGCGCTCCAGGCGGATTGACTTGCTGTTCTATCACGTCCGTCTTCGCTGTTACATTGTGTGTGAAATAAAGGTGAAGCCTTTTGAACCCGAATTTGCAGGCAAGCTGAACTTCTATGTCAGTGCTGTAGATGAATTGCTGAAAGCGTCGGACGACAACCCCACGATAGGTCTGCTCATCTGTTCCGACATGAACCGAACGGACGTCCAATGGTCTTTTCGAGGCATGACTGCGCCTTTGGGAGTGGCCACTTATAACAATATACGCATCAAGGACATGTTGCCCACCCAGGAACAACTGAAGGAACGTATGGAACTGTTACAGAGGGAACTAAGGGCGACAAAACGAATGATGAAGAATTCAGAGAAATGAAAATGGTCAACGGTCAATGTTCAAAGCTCGCGGAGCGTGCGATAGAGTTGCTTTGCAGACTCATCGAGACGCCGCGCGTGAGCAGGGAGGAGAAGGCGGCAGCCGATTTGCTACAGGCGTACATGCAGGACGAACTGGGGCTCGAGGTGAGGCGCGAGGGCAACAATCTATGGTCGCTTCAGCCGAACTTCGACGCCACGAAGCCGACGCTCCTGCTGAATGCCCACATCGACACCGTGAAACCTGTAAGTGGTTGGCAGCGAGACCCCTTCAAGGCGACGCGCGAAGGCAGCCGCATCTACGGCCTCGGGTCGAATGACGACGGTGCCAGCCTGGTCTCTTTGCTCCATGTCTTCGCCGCTCTGACACAAATCTCCTCCCCCTTGGGGGAGGCTGGGAGGGGGCTTAACCTCGTCTTCCTGGCCAGCGCAGAAGAGGAAGTGAGCGGAAAAGGCGGCATAGAAAGCGTCTTGCCCTTACTTCCGAAGATTGATGTTGCACTCGTAGGAGAGCCGACAGGCATGCAGCCAGCCATCGCCGAGAAAGGTCTGATGGTGCTCGACTGCACGGCTCACGGCAAGGCCGGACACGCTGCCCGCGACGAGGGAGACAATGCCATCTATCACGCCATCGACGACATCGAGTGGTTCCGCAGTTATAAGTTCGAGAAAGTCTCGTCCTTGCTTGGTCCGGTCAAAATGACGGTCACCATTGTGAATGCAGGCACGCAGCATAACGTAGTGCCCGACACCTGCACTTTTACTGTGGATGTGCGGTCGAATGAGTGTTATACGAACCGCGAATTATTCGATGAAATCGGCAAAAATGTCAAGTCTGAGGTCAAGGCTCGCAGTTTCAGGTTGGGTTCTTCGAGCATAGACGTGAACCATCCTCTTGTGCAAAAAATTATCGGACTTGGCGGCAAACCCTTCGGTTCGCCCACTTTGAGCGACCAAGCCCTCATGCCGTTCCCCAGCCTCAAGCTTGGTCCAGGCGAGAGCAGCCGCAGTCATTCTGCCGATGAATTCGTGGATTTCTGCGAAATTGAGCACGCAATAGAGACCTATCTCAAACTCCTGAAGTGACTTTTCAAAAAGTGTAGTCTCCAGACTCGACAGACATCGACTTATCGGTTGACAGGTGTCAAGCTAAAACTTCTGCAGAGAAAATGCCCAACTTCTCTGCAGAAGTTTTAGCTCGACGCCAGTCAACTTTGGCAACTTCTCTGCAGTAATTTTTGCGGTTTTCTATAGTTCTGTTTTCCAGGCATTTGCAAAAATCAAAAAAAGGGACGCGTCCCTATGCCCAGAGCGACGCGTCCCTAAGCCCGAAGGGACACGTCCCTATTCCCCAAGGGACACGTCCTTTTGCCCAAATCCACGTGTGGATTTCATCAAATCCTCCTGTGGATTTTGCCAAATCCTCACGAGGATTTTCACAAGTCCTTGTGAGGTGTTAAATACTCTCTGTAATGTCTCATGAAATATTTTTTCATATTTTACTTTTCTGAATTCATATTTTTTGTATCTTTGTCCCTCGAAAGGGCTATAATACCCTCAGCGGAGGTGCCCTTTTTAATCTTATTGGAAAAAAACGAAGCGTTATGCTCTTCTCTTGCAAACTGAAAACCTAGGAAACTTTCATCATTGCAAAGAATCTCCGGAGTCCTGTAGTAATGACTCTGAATAGAAGAAGGTTGACATAGCGGCTTCATGCGTTAGCGTGGAACTGCTTTACATCATCTTTTCTATTCGGGCTTTCCTAGGGCCTTCAGTTTGAAGATGGGACATACAGTTCCACGCTTCTGCATATATTAACCGTCTCTTCGTGGAACAGGAGAGGGCAAATCTTATAAAAAAGATGAACGATCAACTAAACTTTAATGCCCTTATGGCATGGACAGCTTTCGGTGCTCAAGACTATTCTGGCTTGGAACGACATGGAAGAGATATTTACAATTATTTCGTTCACAATGCGAGTGAAATCCTAAAATTGGATAATCCTCTTTTAATAGGAAAGATTTTCCAAGTATGTCTAGGCTTCCAAGAACCAGATGAAGACATACAGGAGGTGAGAGCAGAAAATGCATTTATATGCTTTTCGCAAGCTTTGAAATCAGATAAGTCAAATGTTCATGATGAAGCAGCAGCAAGATTAATGATGCTTCTAATACGAGATCAAAGACATTTGAAGAGCAAGGTTGAGCAGTCATGTCAAAACGAGAATGCCAATCCTTATAGCTTCTTTGGCATGCTTGATGACGACATGCCAAGCGACATGCCTATGGCAACAAATACAAAGATGCTTTTCACGGCATATCATCTTTATGATAGAATTATAGATAAATCAAATGTCAGTAATGAGTTTGTCAATGCCAATGAAAGAAGAGCATTTGAGAATGTAAAGAGCCACGTTCTTGAGAATTGTAATATGTTTTGTGATGAACGTCTCACTTTAGATAGACAGGAAGAACTAGGTGGTATAGTTTTTGAGAGGATATGCGGAAGACTGCGGAAAGACATTGAACTTTATTCTAAACAATAATATTAAAATACAATTATGGCTGAAGGAATCAATATGGGGCGCAAATCCCCATGGACAAAAGAAGAGTATGTTTCAGTGTATGAAAGGGTCGGCAATTATGCTGCCCGATTGTCGGCACAGTTATTGAGAGAGGAAGGAGCAAAATCGGCGGCAGAAGCAATAGCTGCATACAACATCTATAAATGTCCTGTCATATACCTTTTTGTTCATTACCATTATGGCAAATTTGAAGATTTGGGTATGAGTAGTGATGAAACGACTGCTTATCTAATGATGTTCCTCCCTAATGTCAAGTACCTTGCAGGCGAATTGAAGAAGGCATTCCTTTCCAGGAAGGTTTTCCTCAATGATTCGGATAATGAGTTGGCTTCTAAATTGGCTGGTATGTGCGAGGAAATAACCTTTATTGAGAACAATCTCTAATCACTAACATACGATTATTATGGACTCAGAATTGCAGAAATCCAGCATCTTTGGCCTGCTGCAAGAAACAGGTGTACAACATGCAGAAGGTCGTGTTCGATCAAAGTCCCTCATGGAAGAAATGTCTCTAATAGGCTTTATACCCTATACTGACAACTACTTGCTTCAAAAGGATATTGGCATGGGAATTGACTTGAATGGTCATCTGTATGTGGCACCAAATCTTGTCAAATTTTCAAAAGACACTCCAATATACCCATATTTCAAAAAGATAGTTAAAGCTAATGGAAAGAAATATAATTTAAATGAGAATCTCTATCTTGACCCTATCCTGGACAAGGCACCATTATATGAATTTAATCACAAGGAAATTAGGATGCCTTATGATAGCGCTCAATTACTAAAACTTCTTAAATACAAAACAAAACTTTTGAGAGTATTAAAGGAGAAAGGAGTATTGATAGAAGAAGAAAAGGACAAATATGACTATATAGCAGGCGAGGGAGAAATAGAGCTATCTCATGGACTTGGGAACATGATAGCTATTTCCTGTAACTTCCTTTGCCTATGCTCATATATAAATAAGGTGAAAGGCACTCCCTGCTATGTAGTTTTGACATCTGATGATACAATAAGAGTTCAACCAGAAGATGAAGACGAGTAACTCATATTACTTTGAAGACATCTCTACTGTATTTCGTTTTGGCAAATATTGTGGTAGACCGTTGTGGAGCGTAATATCTAAGGAAGAATCATATGTTTACTGGTGTATAAACAACATTGCTGAATTTACTTTAAGCAAAGAAGCCATTAAGCAAATTCGAATGCTGTTTCCAATGTTTATTATTACATCCAATTTCACAAATCATATTGGAGAACCGCAAGACAAGGATGACTATTACGGAAATGACAATTCTTTTGATGATAGAAATAAAAACGGATATTGCATCAGTTAAAAATGGAAATACAGTTTTTAATGCAATCCAAGATGATTTCGTATCTGTGATAGAAGGCATTCGCTATCTGAGCATAATCGCTTAATACTACTACAATGGAAACTAATGAGAGAAAAGAGAAAAAAGTCAAACCGCGTCGTGAACTGCAGGCACTATTTGATTGGGCTTAAATAGGGAAGTATAGAGAAATATTATATCTATTGACCTTGGATGAATCATGGTGTTTTGAACATGAGCTTTACAACAGAATTTAGCGCTAATGAGAACATAATTATGCATAAAACTACTATACAAAATCTAACCTAAACACATTAATATATTATGCAAATCAACATCACTTATCCGAAGCTAATTGACTTTGACAAAGCTTCTAAGTATCTTCCTGTGAGATTATCAACCACTTATTTTGATGGTATCGGAGAATGTATCTGTATCGTCGCGAACCGAGCCGATGGGTTGACCTGTGAAATAGTAGAAAATAAAGACTCAGAGGTTTTCTTGACAACTATGAGGCCATCACTTTATGAAGATATCAAGCATCGAGTTTTGAATATGGACTTCTGGGTTCCTGATAAATGGTACAATACCGTTTTGGGGTTAGCAGATGGAGTGGAAAGGAAAATTCATTTAGATTGTGAAGTATTTTAGCAATTACATATTGAAAAAGATAAACTTCTTTCAACGACATCTATACCTCGTGGATATACAGCGGCGTTGACGAAGAGAGAGAACTCGCCTTGGATTACGAGGTAAGGAACTTCTGTTTAGACGAAGAAAAGACCGGCATTGGAATATAGACTAACCGTTAAACAAATATGAAAAACATTTCTTTTAGGATGTGGTCAACAGGTTTGGCCCTCTGTCTTTTGTCTGCGATGGCTCTGTCAGGTTGCTCTGGAGCGAGCAAAGGAAACACAAAAGATGTAGAAGTCGCAAAAAGTAATGAAAATCGTTCAAGTTCATTTGAATACAGCATGCCTGTTGACTTGACGGATATCCTTCAAGCATACGAGTTGTATCAAAAGAGTAGCGCTGATGAACAGGAGTCTATTCTGTTCTCTTTTGTGGATGAGGAAATGTGCGAAGGAGAAGTGACTTTGTTCGAAGATACTTCTTTTGTTATCCGTTTGCCAGAGTATAGGGATTTTAAGATTCCTTTCCTGGCTGTTGCAGAAGAATTCTACAATAATTGTTCGTTTGCATGGAATATGTGGAGCAACTTTGAAGTCTGGTATCGTGGTCATACGGCAGGAGATTTGCGAAACGACAAAGACGTCATTCAAAGCATAAGAGCCTTCGATGTAAACATCATCAGAGATGCTGAACTCAGCAAAGCTGCCCAAAGCTACCGAGATTCCATTCTTGTTTTGATGTCGATGGGTCTTGACGATTGGGATGATGCCCACAACGCATGGAATGTGCGCGGTACATATAACGATGCGATAGCTAAAAAGGCATGCCGGTTTTATGACGATAAAGATGAGTTTCAAGACAGATATAATAAGATTGTTGAATATGCAGAAGGAATGGGGGATGACAAATTCAGTCATTACCTTAATTCCAATGAGGATGAACAAGTGAGCGTGATGCTGTCAGAGTTGAACACATGTGCAAATTTTGATGAACAGTGTTCTCTTTGGAGGAAATGGGCTAATAGCAAGGAGTCCGAAGGAGTTGATGCTTGGCTGGTGGCTGTAGGAAACAAGTTGATGGAGAGTGGCAACTATAATCCCAATCTTAATCGGATATGGATAACATGGCGAACACTTTGTCAGTTCTATTATTGTGGGGCCTCAAAAGATTCGGTAATACCCAATCCGTTCTATAATCAATTCCGAAGGATGTGTTATCATACATGCTTGAAAAGGATAGAAACCCACCCTGATGATATATTCGCTATGAATTGCGCTGCATCTTTAGCAGGCAACCCAAATGTAATCAGAATAGGAAATTTCCTCTACGGCAACGATGCCGTAATAGATGCTTCACAAATGATGCCAGAACGATTCAAATCTGATGATTTATCAGATGATAACGAGGAAGAAATAGAATAAATAATATATGCTTTTTATAGAGCAAGGCTTAGTTCTTGCTTGAAATATCAAGGAGCCTGTTCAATCGAAGCAGGCTCTTTTTTGTTTCTTCTCTTGCCGGTATCGGCAAAAATTTGTATCTTTGCAGCAGAAAATGCAGCAAAAACTTGCCGATAGAGGATATTATGGAGTATATTTCAGTGATACAATTTGCCGAGAAGTATGGCATTTCGGAGAGGACTGTCCGCAACTATTGTTCGGGTGGAAAGATAGAAGGTGCTTTCCTGACTGGAAAGACGTGGAACATTCCTGCTGATGCGGCTCTGCCAAAGCGCGGCTCTGCCAGGGAGAAGGTCTCGCCATTACTGAAAACACTAAGGGAACAGAAGTCTTCGAGGCTGAAAGGCGGCATCTATCATCGCACACAAATCGACCTGACTTATAACTCCAATCACATGGAAGGTAGTCGTCTGACGCACGACCAGACCCGCTTCATCTATGAGACAAACACTATCGGCATCAGCGATTCGTCTGTCAATGTGGACGATATAGTTGAAACAATCAACCACTTTCGTTGCATTGACTTCATCATCGACCACGCAGAAGAAAGGCTGACAGAAGGGCTCGTCAAACAACTACATCTGCTTTTGAAGTCGGGCACTTCAGACAGCCTCAAGGATTGGTTTGCTGTGGGTGACTACAAGAAACTGCCTAACGAGGTTGCTGGGGAGAAGACAAGTCTGCCCCAGGAAGTGTCCTCACACATGAAAACCTTGTTGAGCGGCTATAACAATAGCCGTCGACATACCTTAGAGGACATCCTCGACTTCCATGTTCGCTTCGAGCGAATTCATCCTTTTCAAGATGGAAACGGCAGAGTTGGGCGGCTGTTGATGTTCAAGGAATGTCTGGCAAACAGCATCGTTCCGTTTATTATCACAGACGAACTCAAGATGTTCTACTATCGTGGACTGCGAGAATGGGGACACATAAATGGTTATCTGATGGATACTTGCTTGACAGCTCAAGACGCATACAAGGAGCTGCTTGACTACTTCAAGGTTTCACTATAAAAAGAAGTCAGGCTTCTATCGCTTTTCCTTGAAGAAGCGTTGCATCAGTTCTATGCATTCGTCGGCCATCACGCCGCTCGTGACCTCTGTTCGAGGGTGCAGGGCTTGGGGGGCAAAACGAGAATAACCGCGCTTTTCATCGGGTGCTCCATAGACAATTCGGCTGATTTGTGACCACCCGAGGGCTCCTGCACACATTACGCAAGGCTCAACAGTAACATAAAGCGTGCAGTCGTTCAAGTACTTTCCACCCAGATGCTCTGCCGCGGAAGTGATGGCCTGCATCTCGGCATGAGCCGTCACGTCGTGCAGAAGTTCGGTTAGATTGTGGCTCTTTGCGATGATCTTATCCCTGCAAACAACGATTGCCCCGATGGGTACTTCGCCTTGCCTGTACGCCTCCACCGCTTCCGCCAGCGCCTGCTTCATGTAGAATTTGTCAACGTCGTTTGTCATGATATGTCGTTTACCATTTTGATTATCAAAGATGTCGGATGATGTTGTCAGCCTTCGTCTCTTCCATCTTCATGATGGCGAACCAACGTTTGCCAAGGTCCTTGATACTGGCCCCGACATGATAGGCTTCGTCATCAATCAGAAGGAAGCGGTCGTGCGAGGAAGTCATGCTGTGGACGGGTATAGGAGGATACTGACTGTTGTGACGAAGAATGTCAAGTTGCAGTTGTGCACTGACATGTTTAGTGTATATTTCTGCCGTCACTTCTGCCCTTCGCTTATCCAGCAAGGTCAGCACGCTTTCGTCGATATAGTTGTCTATCAATACGATTCTATGCTTGGCACGTTTCACCAGCTTGCTCACCAACTCGTAAGCATCATATATCTGACCGTCGAAGAAAATGCCTTCAACAGGCGGCAGCGACGTGCGGACAAAGAAGTCAATCTTTTCTTCCGTGCGGCTGACGCGTTGCTCAAGCCTTTCTAATCGCTGATTGAAGGTATAGCCGCGCAACAAGTATTCCTTCAGCACATTGTTGGCCCATTGCCTGAAAAGGATACCTTGGCTTGACTTGACTCTGTATCCGACAGACAGAATCATATCTAAATTGTAGAATTCCACAAGACGTGTAACTTGACGCCCACCTTCTTTTTGAACTATCGCAAATTTTGCGACAGTTGCCATGTCCTGCAGTTCTTCGCGGAGCGCGTTGTTTATGTGCTTGCCAATGGTCTTGACATCGCGTCCAAACAAAATAGCCATTTGGTTCCTATTCAACCAGACAGTCTCCGACTCTAACCTTACCTCCAAGTGTATGGCATCATTCGGTTGATAGAGCACTATCTCGTTCTCTTGCATTGGTATAGTAATGTTTTTGTAAGAGTTCGTATTTGTAGCTTTTGTGGAACAAAGATACAAAATATTTAAGAATAACTCGCATTGAGCGATGTTTATTACGGGCTTTTTCGTAACTTTGCGAAGAATTTAGAAACAAATTGTGCTATGAACAACAAGGAATACCTCGTCATCAGTCGCAGTAACGGGACGACGAAAACCGGGTCGCCATACGCTTCGCTCAAGGTGGCGAACCTCACCGAGACCATCAACGTGGCGGTCTGGGACATGGCTCCGACGGCCGAGCCGCAGGTCGGACAACTCGTCTTCTTCTATAATCTGAAGGACAACGACGGCAAGAAGTCGTGCGACTTCCGCGACCTGAAGTGCGGCGGAGAACCGCTGCTCGACCATCCGCTCTACAACCTCTTGCCTCGGCCTGTGCGTCGCGATGTCTGGGACGACACGATAAAGAAGCTCCTCAGCTATTGCTCGGACAAAACCCTAATGGGCATCATCGAGGAATTTGCCGCACGTTTTTACGAGCCGTTCAGCCTCTATCCGGCTGCCACATCTATGCATCATGCCTATCCCGGCGGGCTGCTGAACCATACGCACCAGATGTTGCGGATGCTCGAGGGACTTTATCCCTGTCTGCCATATGAGGTGAAAGTGGAACATTGCATCCTTGCGATACTCTTCCACGACTGCGGCAAGATGAGCGAATACAGCAAGCAGGGCGAGTCGCTGCCAGACATGTATCTGCTCGGACACATCTACATCGGCGCTCACTGGCTGAATAATATCCTCGACAACAAGGGAATGGACAAGGAGGAGACGAAGCGAATCGTCCATTGCGTGCTGTCTCATCACGGGCAGAGGGAGTTCGGAAGCCCCGTCGTGCCATGCACCCAAGAGGCTATCGTCGTGAGTATGATAGACAATCTCAGTGCCAAGACCGACAACTGGGAAGGTGCCGGCGAGATGGAATACATGAATGCTTTGGGGACGAAGAAGGTTGCCCCCCTCTAACTCCCCCAAAGGGGAGGACACCAAAACGAGAAGATGAATTACCAAGAGCAGGAACTTCAGCAGCTTCAGGAAGCGCTCTACACGACGCTTGCCGAGGTGGACCGCATCTGCAGGAAGCATGGCATCCGCTACTTCGTGACGGGCGGGACGGCTGTCGGTGCGTACTTCTGGCAGAAGATACTGCCTTGGGACGACGACGTCGACGTTGGCATGATGCGTCCCGACTATGAGCGTTTTGCTGAAGTCGCTGCCAAGGAGCTTGGCGACCGCTTCTTCCTGCAGACACCCGACACGGAGCCGCACACGCCGTTCTTCTTCATGAAGGTCCGTATGAATGGCTCCCGCTTCTCGGAATCCACGTTCCGGCACATCAAGATGCACCAAGGCATCTTCGTCGACATATTCCCCTTCGACAAAATCCCCAGGCAGCGATGGCTCGAAAGCTTGCAATACACGCTCTTCCAGACGCTCAACGGACTCTTCATCGCTACGGAGATATGGCAATGGAAGCATTGCGGCAAGTGCGACATCCCTGTGCCCAGGAAGCGCGGCTGGCTGCCGTGTCTGATGACGCGACTGCTCATTACTGTCCTCCCGAAATGCTTTATATATAATATAATGTATAGGGTGCAGACGATGTTCAACGGCTTGCAGCTCGACGAGGTGAAGAACATCGTCACGAAGAGCGAGCATCTGCCCATCGAGGACATCAAGGCGGCGCAGACCGTGACACTCGGCCCGCTGCAAGTCAAAGCGCCCCGCGACCTCCTGCTCTACTTGAACAATCACTACGGCACAGTCCGCAAGGACATTCCCGACGAGATGAAAGTCAGCCATCGGCCCGAAGAATTAGCCTTTCCGGAATAGTTATGAAACAGAGAAACCACGCCTTCGACATCCTTTGTGGCATTTGCATCATCCGCATGGTCACGCTTCACATCATGGCTTTTTGTGGCATGGAGCATCAAGAATGGTGGCTCGAAGTCATGAAGTGGAGTTTCTTCTTTATGAGTTTCTTCTTCTTCAAGGCCGGATACTTCAACAAGGGGACGTCGAGCGGCACAGACCTCGACTACCTGAAGGACAGGAGCAAGCGTCTGCTGGTGCCCTACCTGATGAGTGGCATCATTGGTGCTACGGTCTATTTCAGTTTCTATTTCCCTCTCGTGGACAGATACAAGAAGTTTGTCGAACCGCTGGAGTGGGACCACATCTGGATGAAGAGCGGCTTCTACGGCAACTCCCCCATCTGGTTCCTCTTTTCGTTCTTCACTGTCTATATGATGGTGCGGTACATCGACAAAGTGAAGTATCTCTGCTGGCTCACGGTGCTCTTTCCTGCCATCAGTTACTGGGCATACCGGACGGGCAACAACGTGCCCATGAGCCTCGGCAATGTCTTCATCGCGTGCTACTTCTTCTACCTCGGCCGACTGTGGCACTGGGTGATGCAAAGGTATAGTCGCGAGCAGGTGATGACGGCCTCGTGGCTGATGGTGGCAGCCTTCGTCGTGCTCGGCCTCATGGCTCCCGGCACTTACAACATGAGCCAGAACCTCTTCACGGGCAATGCCTTGATGGCAGTCGTCAATGCCACCTTGGTG
This sequence comes from Bacteroidaceae bacterium, assembly GCA_017469525.1. GTDB lineage: Bacteria > Bacteroidota > Bacteroidia > Bacteroidales > Bacteroidaceae > Physcousia. The sequence goes on from JAFUGG010000018.1 coordinate 22,301, forward strand.
CTTTGCGGTTTGGCGGGAGTGCTTCTGACGCTCCAAGTGCCCCGAATCCCCTTGCTTTGCTTCATCGGAGAGCACAGCATGGTCTTCTTCATCTCACATTATCCGATGCTTTACTTCTATAAGTTCACGCATCTTTCCTTCGGCAGAAGCATCTACGGAAGGGTGGACGACGTGCTCATCCTCGTGCCGGTCATCTTCTGCATTTGTGCCTGGCTTGTGCCTTATATTGAGCGCGTTCCGTGGCTCAGCGGGCGTTGGCCGAGCCCGAAGCCTGCATCTCCAGCAACCGACGCACGCCAAGGCTGATGGACTTCAACCCGAAGTCCTCCGGCTTGACCTTCTGCCAGGGCAGCCACATCACTTCGCTGGCATCGTCCATCGCCGTCGCGCCGCCCGTTTCCTTTACCTTGCAGAGGAAGAACAGGTCGAGTGTCGGGATGTCGAGGCCGCTGTATCGATACATATTGGGCAGGGAGAAGAGGTAACGCGCCTCAGTGACTTCGAGCCCGGTCTCTTCCATCACTTCCCGCCTGACACCCTCCTCGCCCGTCTCGTGGCAGTCGCAGAAGCCGCCGGGGAGGTCGAGGGTGCCCTTCGCAGGCTCCTTGCTTCGACGAACAACCAGCAAACGCCCCATTTCATCGACAATTATGGCAACCGTCGAGGCACTGGGATTCATGAAATACTGAAAGCCGCAAGCCTCGCAACGCTTGCTTTTCTCCGAGTCCGCGACGAACCTCTCCGACCCGCATTTAGGGCAGTGGGAGAAGACGTGCAGCAGATGTTTTCCTTCCGTAACAGCCATTGTTTTGATACTTATTGTTTGCAAAAGTAGCAAAAAGTGCGATATAATGCAACAAATCGTTGCCCATTAAGCCGAAAAAGCCTAACTTTGTCTCACAGAACAACCAATTGTGTAAACTATGATGACATCATTTCTTGACTGGTACGGAGCGTTGCCTCCCTACCTGCGTGCTTATTGGACGATAGCCATCGTTGTGTCTGTCGTCTTTCTTATCCAGATGGCTTTGACGTTGATCGGTTTGGGAGACACCGATGCGGGCGGCGACATGGGCGACCTCGACACGGGTGGGGCCGACATGAGCGACGGCAACGGCGACACAATGGACACGGGCGGAGCCATTCAACTCTTTACGATTCGCAACACGGTGAACTTTCTTCTGGGCGTCGGATGGGGCGGTGTCTGCCTGAGCAGCGTTATTGAGAACAGCCTGCTGCTCGCCGTGGCAGCCCTTCTGTGCGGCTGCATCATGGTGGGAGCCTTTATACTAATGTATCGGCAGCTGATGAAACTGGAGGGAAACGGCAGTTACCGCATCGAAGAGAGCGTGGGACAGGTGTGCGAGGTCTATATCAGAATTCCTGCTCAGTTCAGCGGCAGCGGCAAAGTGCAAGTGAGTTTCCACGGCTCGGTGCAGGAGCTTTCGGCTCAGACGGAAGGCGACGCCATCCCGAGCGGCACGAAGGTCAGGGTGACGAGGGTCATCGAAAAGGCCATCCTGGTAGTGGAGCCTCTGACCTGAACCGTTTTAACGTCATAACGTCATAACGTCATAACGAAACAGTAAATAGTAAATCATTAAATAGTAAATTGCCTTATGGAACCATTCTTTCTTCTTGTGATTGGAGTCATCGTACTCGTCTTTCTCTTCATGGCCATTATCAATCGCTACCGTCGCTGTCCCAGTGACAAGATATTGGTGATTTATGGCAACCGCGGTAACAGCAAGAGTGCCAAATGCGTCCACGGCGGCGGTGCCTTCGTATGGCCTATCATCGAGGATTACGCTTATCTTTCTCTGACGCCCATCGGCATCGATGCGAACCTGACGAACGCCCTGTCGAAGCAGAACATCCGTGTGGATGTGCCTTGCCGCTTCACCGTGGGCATCAGCACGGAACCCGAGAGTATGCTTGCAGCTGCAGAACGTCTGCTCGGACAGACGCCTCAGCAGATTCAAGAGCTTGCCCGCGACATCCTCTTCGGACAGCTGCGTCTGGTCATAGCCACAATGAGCATCGAGGAACTGAACAGCGACCGCGACAAGTTCCTTGAGGCTATCACGGCCAACGTCGAGGTTGAGTTGAAGAAGATCGGCCTGCGTCTCATCAATGTTAACGTGACGGACATCAAGGATGAGAGTGGCTACATCGAAGCTCTTGGTCAGGAAGCTGCTGCGAAAGCCATCAATGAAGCCAAGGTTCGCGTTGCCGAGCAGGAGCGAAACGGTGAGATTGGTAAGGCTGAGGCTGTGCGTGAGACGCGTATCCGTACTGCCGAGGCGAATGCTGAAGCCGTGAAGGGTGAAAATGAAGCCAAGATTGCCATTGCCAATTCGGATGCCGTGCGTCGTGAGCGGGAAGCAGAAGCTCAGCGAAAAGCTGTGGCTGCAGAAAAAGTGGCAAACGCTCAGGCTCTCGAAGAAGCGTATGCTGCCGAGCAGAAAGCCGAGAATGCACGTGCCGACAAGGAGCGTGCGAGCCAGCAGGCCAACGTCATCGTGGCACAGGAAATAGAGAAGAAACGACTCGTCATCGCTGCCGAGGCTGAGGCAGAACAGAAGCGCGTCAACGCCAAAGGTGAGGCTGATGCCATCTTCGCCAAGATGGAAGCCGAGGCAAAGGGCTTGTTCCAGATACTGACGAAGCAGGCCGAGGGCTACGACAAGATGATTCAGGCGGCCGGCGGCGACGCTACGAAGGCCTACACGCTACTGCTCCTGGAGAAGTTGCCGGAACTTGTCAAGACGCAAGTCGAAGCAATCAAGGGCATCAACATCGACAAGGTGACGGTCTGGGACAACGGCGGCGCTGGCGGCGACGGCAAGACGAGCACGGCCAACTTCCTGGCCGGACTGATGAAGTCGGTGCCTCCCTTGGCCGAACTCTTCGATCAGGCTGGCATGGCGCTGCCCGAATATCTGGCCAAGAAGAAAGAGGAGCAGAACGAGGCTCCCAGCGAGCAGGAGGAATAAGGGCTAACCTATCTTTTCAATAAGCTATACCTCTTTAGCCCAAAAGCTATACCTCTTTGGCCCAAAAGGTATACCTCTTTAACGTAAAAGGTATACCTCTTTTGGAAGATAACCTCGGCATCTCATCGTTTTTAGGTAATTTTATCATTTAGAGGCATGTGGCTGCTTGCTATGTGCCTCTTTTTTCGTACCTTTGCAAAGCAATAGGCATAAACAGGCAGAACGATGACTCTGAGAGAACTTGGCAAAGGGCAGTCGGCCGTCATACTGAAGGTGGGTGGCGAAGGAGCACTCCGTCAGCATTTCCTCGACATGGGTGTGATACCCGGCACGCAGGTCACGCTGCAGAAGTTCGCACCCCTCGGCGACCCGATAGAACTGCGGATTCACGGCTACGAACTGACCTTGCGACTGGCCGATGCAGAGCAGATAGAAATAGAAGCCCCTTCCTCCGACCCCTCCCCCGAGGAGGAGAGGAGCAGAAGTATGTATAAGAAAAGCCTCCCCCCGAGGGGGGAGGTTGGAGGGGGGCCGCATCCTGGCTTCGGCGAGGAAGGTCGCTACCACGATGAAGATGCATTTCATCCCATTTCATCGGCTAAAAAGGGACCGCTCACCTTTGCCCTCGTCGGCAATCAGAACAGCGGAAAGACCACGCTCTTCAACCAGTTGACGGGTAGCAAGCAGCACGTCGGCAACTTCCCCGGCGTGACCATCGACCGCAAGGATGGCACCATCAAAGGCCATCCCGACTGCACCGTCACCGACCTCCCCGGCATCTACAGCCTCAGCCCCTACACCAGCGAGGAAATTATCTCGCGCCAGTTCATCCTCCAAAGCCATCCCGACGGCATCATCAACATCGTCGATGCCACCAACATAGAGCGCAACCTCTACCTCACCATGCAACTGATGGAGCTTGGCATCCCTATGGTTTTGGCCCTCAACATGATGGACGAGGTGCGAGGCAACGGCGGAACCATCCGCATCAACCAGATGGAAAGGATGCTCGGCATACCCGTCGTGCCCATCAGCGCCATGAAGAACGAGGGCGTGGACGAAGTCGTGAGGCACGCTGTTCATGTGGCCCGTTACAACGAAGGCCCGGCGCGTCAGGACTTTTGCAGTCCCACGGAGCACGGAGGTGCTGTGCATCGCTGCTTCCATGCCATCATGCATCTCATCGAAGACCACGCTCAGGCCGCCGACATCCCTGTCCGCTTTGCCGCAAGCAAACTGATAGAAGGCGACAAGCTCGTGGCTTCGGCACTTCATTTCACTCAGAATGAGCAGGAAACCATCGAGCATATCATCCGCCAGATGGAAGAGGAACGTGGCCTCGACCGCTGTGCTGCACTGGCCGACATGCGTTTCAACTTCATCCTTCAGGTCAGCAGCCAGACCGTTGTCCACCCAGAGGAAAGCCAGGAGCACCGCAGGAGTGTCCGCATCGACAAAGTCCTCACCGGCCGCTACACCGCTATCCCTGCCTTCCTGCTCATCATGGGATTGGTCTTCTACCTGACCTTCAACACGATAGGAGCTTGGCTTCAGGACCTCTTTCAGGACGGCATCGACCGCTTCACGGACTATTCCGACGCCCTCCTCACGCAGTGGAACATCGCGCCGCCCGTGCATTCGCTCATCATCGACGGCATCTATTCCGGCGTCGGCACCGTGCTCGTCTTCCTGCCGCTCATCGTCTGTCTGTTCTTCTTCCTCAGTATGCTCGAGGACACAGGTTATATGGCACGCATCGCGTTCGTCATGGATCGGCTGCTCAGAGGCTTGGGCCTCTCCGGACGAAGCATTGTGCCGCTGCTGATAGGCTTCGGCTGTTCGGTTCCAGGAATCATGGCCAGCCGCACGCTTCCCAGTGAGCGCGACCGCCGGCTCACCATCATGCTGACGCCTTTCATGTCCTGCACGGCCAAGATTCCCATATATGCCTTCTTCGCGGCGGCTTTCTTCCCGAGGCACGCGGCGTGGGTGATGATGTCGCTCTACGTGATTGGCATCCTCACGGGCATCGTCGTGGCGCTCGTCCTGAAGCGGACCCTCTTCCGGGGCGAAGCGGTGCCTTTCGTCATGGAACTGCCCAACTATCGCTTGCCGGCACTGATGAACGTCTGGCATCTGCTGTGGGACAAGGCGAAGGACTTCTTGACGCGAGCCTTCACCGTCATCTTCCTGGCCAGCATCCTCGTGTGGCTGCTCCAGACGTTCGACTTCCATCTGCAGATGGTGACGGAGGAAAACGTCTCGCAAAGTATGCTGGCACAGATATCGAGCCTCGTTGCGCCTCTGTTCGAGCCACTTGGCTGCGGCGACTGGCGCATTGTGACGGCTCTCGTGTGCGGTTTGTTGGCGAAGGAAGTGGTAGTGAGCACGCTCAGCACACTCTTTGTCGGTGTGGCGATAACCAGCATCTTCTCGCCCGCCGTGGCGTTCACCTTGCTCGTTTTCTGCCTGCTCTATACGCCTTGCATGGCAACGATGGCGACCATCCGACGCGAGCTCGGCACCCGATGGATGCTGCTCATCATGGTCGGACAGTGCGCCGTGGCATGGCTCGTGGCATTTCTAACTAAACAAATCATCTCACTTCTATAACCATGAACATACAGAGTATCATTCTATTAGCAGTAGTTATCCTGGTGGCGGCCTACGTCTTGTACCGCTACCTCCACAGCGACAAAAAGTGCAGTTGCTGTGATGGATGCAACAAGGATTGTTGTTCAGCCCACATCCTCCTGCTTCTGCTTTTGCCGATGAATGTGGCGATTTCCTTCGCACAAGACGTCGATGCCACCACTGGTGCTTCGGACCTATACCCTCAGATGCGTGCCGAGAAACAAATCCTGGCCTACAGCAACGACAGCACCCGCGATGTCTATCGCATCCCGGCCATCGCCAAGAACAAGAAAGGAGAGTTGGTTGCCATCTACGATTACCGTGTTTGTGGCACCGACATTGGTTTCGGCGAGGTCGATCAGGTGATGCGCATCTCCCGAAACAACGGGCGGAAATGGTCCGAAGAGACTAAAATTGCCGATGGAATGGGCGGAAATGACAACGTCTTCGGTGTGGGTTTCGGCGACCCGGCCCTGTGTTTGGACCGCGAATCAGGACGTGGCGTGCTCATCACCGTCAGTGGGAAATGCATCTACGGCTATGCTAAAGCAGACCACAGACCGTTCATTGCCAGGCAGATAACCACAGACGGCGGACACACATGGAGTGCGCCGGAGGACATCACCCAGCAGTTCTGGGGACGGGAAGGTGCGCTCTTCCAAAAAGGCAAAAGTGACGATGGAATGGGCGTTTTTGCATGGGCAGGCTTCTTCGGCAGTGGTAAAATCCTGCAGAGCCGTGTGACGAAAGTCGGCGACTACTACCGTCTCTACGCCGCCCTGCTGCTTCGCGGCACGGGACTCAAGGGCGCGTATGTCGTCTATAGCGATGACATGGGCATGACGTGGCAGTTGCTTGGAGGCGACGCGACGGTGCAGGCGGCCCCTGACAGCGATGAGCCGAAGGTGGAGGAACTGCCTTCGGGACAAATCGTGCTGAGCGGCAGGAAGTGGTACGGCCGTACGTTCAACGTCTGGACCTTTGCCGAAGGGAGCATCACGGAAGGCTCTTGGGACACACCCGTCAATAGTCACGACTTCCCGACGGGCATCAAGGTGGGCGCCAATAGCTGCAACGGCGAGATTCTCATCGTGAGGGGAAGGCTCACGCAGACAGGCAAGCGTTGTCACGTCGCACTTCAAAGTCTGCCGAAAGCCGATACCCGAGCCGACGTGTCCATCTTCTATAAAGTCCTCGAGGAAGACAAGAAGTACACTTCCGCCGAGTTTGCCGAGGACTGGAAGCTGGGCTTGCAAGTCACAAAGAAACGTTCCGCCTACTCGACAATGTGCCTTCAGAAGGATGGCCGCATCGCCTTCTTCTACGAAGAGGAACCCTACATCTTCAATATGGTTTATGTTCCTCTCACTCTGAGCCAAGCCACAAGCGGTGCCGTGAAGTGAACTTCAAACTCACATCTCTGCTGTCATCAGAAAATTACTAACGTGTAATTAGTGATTTACTAACGAGAAGTTGGCAATTTACTAACGAGAAGTTGGCGATTTACTAACGTGTAGTTTTCTTGCGACGCTTTGGAACTGACTTTCAACTCAACGGCAGTTGGTGCGAATTCTTTACCTCCCCGAGCACGAAGAACGAGCCGAGCGATCCGATGCAGTCAAGGTCTCCGAGGATTCTGAGCACGAATTCCTGATAAGCCTTCATGTCGCTGACGTAGATTTTGAGCATGAAGTCGTAGTCTCCGCTGATGTTGTAGCACTCCACAATCTCGGGTATTTGCTGCACGGCCTCCATGATGCGCTGCGCATTCTCGTAGCTGTGCTGCTTCATGCGCAGGTTGCAGAAGGCGATAAAGCCGCGGCTGATCTTCTCCGCGTCGAGCACCGCCATGTATTTCTTAATGTATCCCTCGCGCTCCAGACGTTTCACGCGTTCGAATGTTGGCGTGGGGGAGAGGTGAATCTTTGCAGCTAACTCCTTGTTGGTCAGTCGGGAATCGTCTTGAAGGAAACTGAGGATTTGCAAGTCCGTTTGGTCGAGTTGAGTCGTCATGTTGCTTGAAGAATGTTTTTCCTGCCAGAGGTAGGTTTCTTTCCCCGTGGCAGGTGGTTTTATATTGTTTGCGTTGCAAAGTTAGGAATAATTTCTGAATTATCGATTCTTCTTGGAAGATTTTTAATGTTGCCGTAACTTTGCAGTCGGAAATCAACATAAAAGTGGACAGAGAAAAGTGAAGAATTTGCTACCGAGAAAGGAAACTTCTATAATATATATATAATGTATAGGGCAGAAACCTTAAATAAATGGTAAATCGTTAAATTGTAAATGATATTATGAGTACACAGAAACAACACCTTGAGACTATCGCCCTCCATGCAGGGCAAGTGGCCGACCCCACGACAGATTCATGTGCAGTGCCTATCTATCAGACAACAAGTTATGTGTTCCACAACTCCCAACACGCTGCTGACCGTTTCGGTCTGCGCGACGCGGGAAACATCTACGGACGCCTGACCAACTCCACTCAGGGCGTGCTGGAGGAGCGCATAGCCGCTTTGGAAGGCGGTGTGGCAGCACTGGCCGTGGCCTCCGGAGCTGCAGCTATCACCTACGCATTGCAGAATGTGTTGCAGTCAGGGGACCACATCGTGGCTGCCGATAACCTTTATGGAGGCTCCTACAATCTCATCACGCACACCCTCGCCGCGTCAGGAATCGCCCATTCCATCGTGAAATTAAACGATCTCGATGCCCTCGAAGCAGCCATTCAACCTAATACAAAAGTCATCTTCGGCGAGACTTTGGGCAATCCCAACAGCGATGTCCTGAACCTGGAGGCAGTGGCAGAGGTGGCACATCGGCATGGTATCGTCTTCATCGTCGATAATACGTTCGCTCCGCTCCTTGTCCGTCCGCTCGAACATGGCGTGGACATCGTGGTACACTCCGCGACGAAGTTCATTGGCGGACACGGTTCGTCGCTCGGCGGCGTGATAGTCGACGGCGGAAAGTTCGATTGGAAAACCAACGCAGACCGTTATCCGAGCATTGCCAAGCCTGATGCCAGCTACCACGGAGCCGTGTTTGCCGACGTGGCAGGGCCAGCCGCTTTCGTGACAAGGATACGTGCCGTCATCCTTCGTGACACAGGAGCCGCCATCTCGCCCTTCAATGCCTGGATTCTCCTGCAAGGCGTCGAGTCGCTTCCCCTCCGTATTGAGCGGCACGTGGAGAACGCCCTGAAGGTGGTCGACTACCTGTCCAAGCATCCGCTCGTCGAGAAGGTGAATCATCCGGCTCTTGCCTCTCATCCCGACCATGCGCTCTATGAGCAGTACTTCCCCAAGGGTGGAGCCAGCATCTTCACCTTCGAGATAAAGGGCGGAGAGCAGGCCGCATGGCGGTTCATCGATGCGCTGAAGGTCTTCACCTTGCTTGCCAACGTTGCCGACGTGAAGAGCCTCGTCATACATCCTGCAACGACCACGCATTCGCAGCTCTCGCCCGAAGAGCTTGCCCAACAGCACATCACCCCCTCCACCATACGTCTGAGCGTCGGCGTGGAGCATATCGACGACATCATAGCAGACCTCGAACAGGCTTTCAATGCAATAAAATAGACATTAAATACGTTAATATATAAGCCCCCTCCCTGCTCCCCCCTTGGGGGAGTGCTTAGGAGCAAAATTAAATAGTAAATCATTAAAAAGTTAATATTATGGCAATCTACAATTCAATCACGGAACTCATCGGCAGTACGCCGTTGGTTCAACTTAATGCTTTTGCAAAGAATCGCGACCTGAAAGCTAACGTAATAGCTAAGGTAGAGTATTTCAATCCGGGTGGCAGCGTCAAGGACCGTATTGCCCTAAGCATGATCCTCGATGCTGAGGAGAAAGGAATCCTCCGTAAGGGAGGTACCATCATCGAGCCTACCAGCGGCAACACGGGTGTAGGCCTGTCGCTCGTCGGAGCAGTCCGTGGCTACAAAGTCATCTTGACGATGCCCGAGACGATGAGCATCGAGCGCCGCAAACTTGCTCAAGCTTACGGCACGGAAATCGTGCTGACGCCTGGCAGCGAAGGCATGAAGGGCGCCATCCGCAAGGCTGAGGAGCTGCGCGACAGCACCCCCGGAGCCGTCATCCTGCAGCAGTTCGAGAATCCCGCCAATCCTGCCATCCACGTCAAGACAACGGGCGAGGAGATTTGGAAGGACACAGAAGGCAAGGTAGATGTGTTCGTGGCAGGCGTAGGCACAGGCGGAACTGTCTCAGGTGTTGCGAAGACCCTCAAGAGCCACAATCCTAACGTCCGCATCGTGGCTGTCGAGCCAGCCTCAAGTGCCGTCCTCTCCGGTCAACCTTCCGGTCCTCACAAGATACAAGGCATCGGTGCAGGCTTCGAGCCGAAGAACTTCGATCGTCCTCTCATCGACGAGATACTGCCCGTCAGCAACGAGGATGCTTTCGCCACGGCGCGTGCCTTGGCAAAGGAAGACGGCCTCTTTGTCGGCATTTCCTCTGGTGCGGCAGCTTACGCAGCCGCAACGGTGGCCCAGCGTCCTGAGTTTGCGGGCAAGAACATCGTTGTCCTCTTGCCAGACACAGGCGAGCGTTACCTTTCTACAGCCTTGCTGGAAGAATAAATAAAAGAACGCTTTTTTGCTTATTTGCAGATATTTTTGTACCTTTGTCTCCCGAAGTGTGATAAAATCGAGGGAAAGGTATGAAAATATCTGCATCTTTTTTCCTGTTCTTCTTTACTTTAATTGCTTCGGCACAGGAGCTCCGCGACTTAGGGGCGCGCCTTGGTGTAAAAGCATCCGAGAAGACCACCTTCCAGACGGCAGGACCTTGGAAGCCGGTCACGGACATCCGTTCCGACCTTGTAATGGTCTATGGTGCCACCGACAACCGACGCATGACCTTTCGCGAGCGTGTAGAGTCGTGGCGGCAAAGAGGTTATACCACGCACTTCATGACAGGCATTGCCTGGGGCGACTATCAGGACTATTTCACGGGACAGTGGGACGGCAAGTGGCACCTCGACGAAGGGCAGAAGACGATGCAGGGTGACACCATCTGGCACGGACGACTCATCCCTTATATTATACCCACGAAGAACTACCTCGCTTATTTCAAGGAACGTCACATCAAGCCCGTGATAGACGCAGGCATAGATGCCATTTTCCTCGAGGAGCCAGAGTTCTGGGCAAGGGCTGGCTACAGCGAGGCCTTCAAGCGCGAATGGCAAGACTACTACGGCTTTCCCTGGCGACCTCAGCACGAGAGTGCGGAGAATACCTACCTCTCCAACAAACTCAAGTACCACCTCTACTATCGTGCTCTCGATGAGGCTTTCGCGTATGCCAAGCAGTATGGGCGCGAGAAGGGGATGAACGTACGCTGTTATGTGCCGACGCATTCCCTGCTCAACTATTCCCAATGGCAGATTGTCTCGCCCGAAGCCTCGCTTGCTTCGATGGAGAGCTGCGACGGCTACATCGCACAGGTATGGACGGGAACATCGCGCGAGCCTAACTACTTCAACGGCAAAGCCAAGGAACGTGTCTTCGAGACGGCATTTCTGGAGTACGGCTGTATGGAGTCCATGACACGACCCACAGGCCGCAAGATGTTCTTCCTGACCGACCCCATCGAGGACAGAGCAAAGGATTGGGAGGATTACAAACGCAACTATCAGGCGACTTTCACTGCCCAGTTGCTATACCCGCAGATTGCCGACTACGAGGTGATGCCATGGCCCGACCGCATCTACGAAGGCTTGTATAAAGTGAGCGCCAATAGCAACGAAAGAGCCCACATCCCTCGTTTCTACTCCACGCAGATGCAGGTGATGATTAACACGCTGAACCACATGCCACTTTCCCAGAATCGGGTCAGCGGCTCACAAGGCATCTCTGTCCTGATGTCGAATTCCATGATGTTCCAACGCTCGCCTCGACCAGTGGAAGGTTACGACGATCCGCAGCTCTCCAACTTTTACGGCGAGGCGCTTCCCCTCTTGAAACGAGGCATTCCCGTCAGCATCACGCACATCGAAAACGTGGGTTATCCGGAAACTTGGAAGGACGTGCAGGTGCTCTTGATGTCCTACAGCAACATGAAACCCCTCTCGCCCGATGCACATACTTATCTTGCTGAATGGGTAAAAAAGGGCGGTTTCATCGTATATTCTGGACGTGACGACGACACTTATCAAGGAGTGCAGGAGTGGTGGAACCAAGGTGAGATGCACTATGCCGCTCCTTCCGAGCACCTCTTTTCCTTGATGGGTATTCCCGAGAAAGCAACCGAGGGCATATATAAATATGGTAAGGGCAAGGTCTATGTTTTGAGGCACGACCCGAAGGAATATGTTCTCGAGAAGGGGGGCGACAAGAAACTCGTAGAGGTGGTAGAGAAGGCATATGACAAGTTGCAGCAGAAGAACTCTTTCTATCTGGAACGAGGCCCTTACACCCTTGTCGCCGTGCTCGACGAAGGGATTGTCAGCAACACTCCATTTACAAAAAAAGGCCATTTCATCGAACTTTTTTCACCTGAACTTGCTTATCGTTCAGAGATAAATGTCATGCCTGGGCAGCAAGGTTTCTTCTTCGATTTAACCAAAATCGACAAGAAACGTCCGCAGGTAATTGCAGCTGCTTCGCGTCAGTATGACGAGCAGACGACCGATGATGGCTTCAGCTTCACATGCAAGTCGCCTCTGAACACCACCAACATCGTTTGTCTCTATCTGCCCAAAGACTACAAGTCAGGCCATTTCACCCTGACCGATGCGGAAGGCAACACGGTCAACCACGAAATGAAGGTCATAACGGCTCCCGCCAACACCTTGGCCGGCCGACTCTTCTGGCTCTCGTTCGAGAACTCTCCAGACGGCATAAAGGTTCAAATAAAGAAAAACTAACAACCATGAAACGAATAGTATTTTCATTTTTTCATTGTTTCATTTCTTCATTATTCATCGCTGCCCAGAAGAATGCGCCCGAGCCGATTGGTCCGCTGCCCTCGCCCCAGCAAGTGGAATGGCAGAAGATGGAGACCTATGCCTTCATCCATTACGGTCTGAACACCTTTACCGACAAGGAATGGGGCTATGGCGATACTGACCCTAAGGCGTTCAACCCCAGTCGGATGGATGTGGAGCAGTGGGTGCGCACGTTCAAGCAGGCGGGCATGAAGGGCGTCATCATCGTGGCCAAGCATCACGATGGCTTCACGATGTGGCCCTCGCCGCTGACCGATTACAACATCACACATTCTTCCTACGATGGGCCGAAGAACAAGGACGGCAAAGTCGATGTGCTGGCTGAGCTCCGAAAAGCGTGCGACAAGTATGGCCTCAAGATGGGTGTGTACCTCTCGCCCTGGGACAGGAACCATGCCGAGTACGGTCGCCAGGCCTATGTGGAATACTACCATCAGCAGCTCGAACAGCTCACCACCGAATACGGTCCGCTCTTCGAGGTATGGCTCGACGGCGCGAATGGTGGCGACGGCTATTACGGCGGGGCACGCGAGACGAGGAAGATAGACCGTCGGGGCTACTACGACTTACCCAAGATTCATTCCATCATCCTCAGAAACCAGCCCCAGGCCATCATCTTCAGCGACGGAGGTCCCGGTTGTCGTTGGGTGGGCAACGAGCGAGGCGAAGCGGGCATCCCCAACTGGTCGTTCCTCAAGAAGGACGAGGTCTATCCAGGCATGCCGAACAGCGAGGTGCTGGGCAGCGGCTTCCCCGATGGCGACATCTGGGTGGCTGCAGAGTGCGATGTCTCCATCCGTCCGGGCTGGTTCTATCATCCCGAGGAGGACAGCAAGGTGAAGACGCCCGAGCAACTGGTTGACATCTATTATAAGTCTGTCGGAAGGAACGCGACCTTCTTGCTGAACTTCCCCGTCGACCGAGAGGGTAGGGTGAATGCCATCGACAGCACCAACGCCGTCCGTTTCCGTCAGATAATCGATGCAGAGTTCAAGACGAATCTCCTGCGTAAAGCCAAGGTCACAGCCAGCAGTGAGCGCGGTAAGAGTTTTAGAGCCAAGAAGTTGAACGACGGCAAGTGGAACACCTATTGGGCAACGCCAGACGGCGAGACGACAGGCTCCGTCACCTTCACCTTCACCAGGCCCACCCGCATGAACCGCCTCCTCCTGCAAGAGTTCATCCCTCTGGGACAAAGGGTAGTACGCTTCGAGGCAGAAGCCTTAATAGATGGCAAATGGACAGCAATCGACCCGGGCGAGCCCTTCGGCAACATCGGCTACAAGCGCATCTTGCGTTTCGCCACCATTCAGGCCACATCCATCCGCATCAACTTCCTCGAATCCAGAGGTCCGCTCTGCATCTCCGGCATCGAAGCCTACTGCGCTCCGGAATAATTAAAAGTTAAAGATAAAGAAAAAAATAAAGCCCTCGCCAATCACGGCGGGGGCTTTATGGTTCTTAGAATCTTTAGAGTCCTTAAGGTCCTTAGAGTCCTTAGAGCCCTTAACGTCCTTAAAGTCCTTAAGGTCCTTAAGGTCCCTAACGTCTCAAAAGTCCTCAAGGCCCTTAGAAGCAAAGCAGCCCAGAGCACACGCCCCGAGCTGACTGCTTTCTGCCCTTTCAGGGCTTCCCTTTCCCCCCTCCCTTCAGGGAGGGGACGGGGGTAGGCTTACTCCAGGCCCTGAATCGTGTCCTCGTTCCTGATCACCTCGATGGCGTCGGCCTGTGCCTTGCGCGAAGGCACGAGCTGGAAGGTCGCCTCGCTGCGGAGGTTCTCGAAGCTCTTGCCAGGCGTCCAGCGCACATTCACATCCTCGATGTAGTTGATGTTGAAGTCGTCGGTAGTCTTCGCACCCTTAGTGGCAAGCTCAACGTGGAAGTCACCGAGGTCGCCAATCTTCACCTTGTTGCCAGCCAAGAGCTGTTCACGAAGGCAAGCCACCGCATCGGTCAAGACGCCCTTGATGGTGCCCTTCGAGAAAGGCGAATGATGGTCAGCAATGTGCTTGCAGAAAGTGTCGAAAGAGAGAACCTCGTCAACTTGTGCTGCGCCATAGGCTTTTGTCTCGGTGATGTCGGCTTTTTTAGTACCAGGATTTGCACTCTTGATGGAAATGCTGTAATTAATCATAATAGTAAATTTTAAATGGTTAATAGTTAATAGGTTAATTAGTTCGCATGTGTAGGCTGAAAAGATGACACGAAATGTTTCCAAAAGGGACACGTCCCTATTGGCAACGCGACACGTCCCTATTGGCAACGCGACACGTCCCTATGGCCAACGGGACACGTCCCTATGGCCAACGCGACTAAAGGATATTGAAAACGTCACATGTGAAGATGGCCAATTTGACTGCAGTCGATAAAAAACTTCACATGATTTTCGGTCTGACTTTTCAGAACCTTCACGCTTTTATATACAGGGCACCCCCCTTTTTTTTAACCCCAAGGCCCCAAAAAGATGCAAAAAAACATGGTTTTGCAATCTCCAGTTGTCAAAAAATAGTATATTTGCAGAAAAAGAAAGAAAAGGAGAACCAGTAATAGGCCCTTTGAGGAATAAAAGAAGAGAAGACAGAAAGAAAAACCTGTTTTCTCTTTCTTTGTATATATGTTTTTTTGTATCTTTGCAGAGCGTTCCGCTCATAGAAGGAGCGCTTTGGTGCTAAATGCATCCAAGAATGGGCAATAATAGCCTCAGCGGAGGTGCCCATATATTTTATTGGTAAATAGATAGTTGTATCTATATTCTGTAGGCTTCACGCTAAATAAGACCAAAATTAACTGAAAGAGCCTTATGGAATTCGGATACACCTTGTATTAGGTGTACCTGTTTCATATATATCTTTCAGGGATTGGTCTCCTAGCGTGAGTGTATATGGACGTGGTACACTTTCTTTCTATCTGTACTTTATCGTTTCACGCTAAAAAGACCAAATGACACAAAAGGACGATAAAAATGAAAAACAGGTAGTTTCACGTCAACGCGTAGCTGACCATGGCGAGGTATATACAGCCAAGCGCGAGGTCAATGCTATGCTCGACCTGGTGAAGGAAGAGACGGAGCGCATAGACTCCCGCTTCCTGGAACCCGCATGCGGCACGGGGAACTTCCTTGTAGAGATTCTTAACCGTAAAATGGAAGTGGTGAAGAGGCGCTTTGCCCGCAACCGCTTCGAGTATGACCTTGCCTCGGCACAGGCCGTCAGTTCGATTTATGGCATCGAACTTCTGCCCGACAATGTGGAGAACTGCCGAGGAAGGCTTCTTGTGCAGTATCTCGACACTTACCGTCAGCACCTTTCTGCAGATGCTTCGCCCGAGTTGGAGCGATGCATCCGTTTCCTGTTAACCAAGAACATTCTTTGTGGCGACGCCCTGACCATGCTTCAGGAGGACGGGACACCCATCACCTTCTGCGAATGGACATTTATCGGCATGGACGGCAAGGTGAAGCGGCGCGACTTTGAACTGGCTGAACTTCTTCGTAATGTGGAGTTCGACAAGCCTAAGCCCGGCGAATATGGGAACCTCTTCAGCGACTTGGACGAACCAGTCTTCATGCCTCTGCCCAAGCGCGAATACCCTTTGACTGACTACCTAAAACTACCCGACTATGAGTAAGTTGAACTACAACCCCGATGTGCTGTCGTGCTTGGCAAACCTGAGCAACGACGAAGTGTTCACGCCGCCCAGTCTTGCCAACCAGATGTTGGATATGTTGCCGCAGGAGCTGTTCCGTAGTACTGACACGAAGTTCCTTGACCCTTGCGCGAAGAGCGGCGTCTTTCTTCGCGAGATTGCCAAAAGACTGATTGCAGGCTTGGCAGACAAGATTCCCGATTTGCAGGAACGTATCGACCACATCATGCACCATCAGCTCTATGGCATCGCCATCACCCGCCTGACCTCGTTGATGAGCCGCCGCAGCCTCTATTGTTCGAAGAATGCAAGCGGGAAGTACGCCCTCTCGCAATTCGGCACAGAAGATGGCAACATCCGCTTCAAAGACATTCGCCACACTTGGCAAAATGGGAAATGCAAGTACTGCGGAGCCTCGCAAGAAGTCTATGACCGAGGCGACGACCTTGAATCCCATGCCTACGAGTTTATCCACACAGACAAAACTAATACATTATATAATAATATGACTTTCGATGTAATAATAGGCAACCCGCCGTATCAGTTGAGTGATGGAGGAAATGGTGCAAGCGCAATCCCTATTTATCATAAATTTATCACTCAGGCAATCAAACTGAAGCCAAGATATTTGACGATGATTATTCCTTCAAGGTGGATGACTGGAGGTAGAGGATTGGATGATTTTAGGAAAACTTTTCTTGCAGACAATAGGCTTTCTGTTATTCACGACTTTAAGGATGCTTCTCTTTGTTTTTCAGGTGTGGAAATAAAGGGCGGGGTTAATTATTTCCTATGGGAAAGAGATAAAGTCTCCCCTTTATGTTTAATTATAAATGATAATGGCAGTGATGAAGTGAAAGAATGTAAGCGTCCACTAATAGAAAAGGGGTGCGATGTGTTTATTAGGAACAATGACTTAATTACTATTTATAGAAAGGTTAATTCAAGAAAAGAGAGGTCATTCTCTGATATTGTTTCCTCAATGAAACCTTATGGTTTACGAGGCGACTTCTTCAAAAGTCCACAAAAATATGGGCTACCAGCGATAAGCGAAAAACCTATCAAAGATGGATATGTAATATATGGCTTGGATGAAAAGATGAAACGAAGTCGTAGATATATTCCTATAAATTATCCTCTTCCTAAAAAGGATGACATAGAGAAGTTTAAACTTTTTATGTCACGTAATCAAGGAGAAGGTATTTTAGGTGAGACTTTTGTCCCTCCTGTTTTTGCAAAACCTAACGAACTGTGTACTGAGACATTTGTAGTAATTGGAGGCTTTGATAATGAACAGGAAATGTATAATTGTTGGTCTTACATGAAGACAAAGTTTTTCAGGACGATGCTTGGTATGAAGAAAAACGATCAAGGTTGCGGTCAATCTGTATATCAATTCGTCCCCCTTCAAGATTTCAGCAAGCCTTGGACGGATGAAGAACTCTATAAGAAGTACGGCTTGACAGAAGAAGAGATTCAGTTCATCGAGTCGATGATAAGGCCAATGGAATAAAGTTTCCCCTAACTTCTCCTAAAGGAAGGGGATTAAAAACAAGAGTATAACAATTTAGGCGCTCTTTGACAAGATTTTGATTGGAAAGTTTGGAAGTTTCGGATAACCTCGCTACCTTTGCACTCGGTTAAACTATATAACGATGTTGGAACTTCAAGATTGTACTCATAAACTGGTTGCTTTTAAGCAAGCTTTTGGCAAGCAGTATGGTATAACGAAACTCGGCATCTTCGGTTCTGTAGCCAGACAGGAGAATACCGAGGACAGTGATATTGACATCGTTATAGAGGTTGAAAAGCCCACACTCTCTTTGATGTATGAGCTGAAGGAGGCTTTGAAAAACCTGTTCAATTGTAATGTTGATTTAGTCAGGTTCCGTTCAACTCTTCGTCCTCTGTTTAAGTCGAACATCTTAAACGATGCTGTGTATGTATAGTGAGGATTTAGAAATAAGAGACAGACTGGAGGACATTCTTGAATCCATTGATCTGATTCAGGAATGGAGTAAGGGAATGACTGAATTGCATGACTTCATGATTTCTCCAAACCGAGTGATGGCTTTCAATGCCTGTGTGATGAGACTGCAAGTGATTGGCGAGCATGTGGGCAAACTGATGAAAGAAGAAAGCAAGCCCTTGGACAAATATACGGAAATTCCCTGGCATGCTATTTATGGGTTGAGAAACATTATTTCCCATGAATATGCAAACATAGATGAGGCAATCATTATTTCAGCCATCAATGAGGATTTGCCAAAGCTAAGAACTGTAATAGAGGAACTTCTTAGACAGTACTCCTAATCATTTTCTTTAATGTGAGCGCCATAACAGAAATGCGTTATGGCAACAAACTATTTCCCAAAGAAGTCGGAGTCGGCTCCGATGATTTATGCTTACGAAGACAAGTACGACCCGAACCTGAAGGGCATCCTGAAGGTGGGTTATACCACGATTGGCGTGCAGGAACGTGTGCGCCAGCAATACAACATTGTTCGCCCAGGCGAGCCTCCCTACAGGATATTGGTAGAGGAAAGCGCGATGCGGCAGGACGGCACTTCGTTCCTCGACCACGACGTGCATCGTGCCTTGGTGAAGATGGGCTGCCAACACATTGAGGGCGAGTGGTATCGCTGCACGCCTCAACAGGTACGGGCAGCTGTGGTAGCCGTAAGGGAACGCAAGGACATTGCCTGGCATCGCGACAAAACTTTCGGTATGCGTGGGGAGCAGAAGGCGGCGGTGGACAAGACAGCAGCCTACTTCGAGAGTTATGCCAAAGAGCAAGGTCGCACACCTCACTTCCTCTGGAACTGCAAGATGCGCTTCGGCAAGACCTTCACCACCTATCAGCTGGCAAAGCGCATGGGTTGGACACGCATTTTGGTGCTGACCTTTAAGCCCGCCGTTGCCCAGGCTTGGGAAGAAGACCTGATGACACACGTCGATTTCGAGGGCTGGCAGTTCATCGCCCGCAGTCAGGAAGCGACGATAGACTATCAGTTCGAACATGCCGACAAAAGGCGGCCGATGGTGGTGTTCGGTTCTTTTCAGGACTTCCTCGGCAAGAACACAGCCAGCGGCGGCATGAAACTGAAGCACGAATGGGCAAGGGAGTTCAACTGGGACTGCATCGTGCTCGACGAGTATCACTATGGTGCATGGCGCGAGAATGCCAAGGAGCTGATAGGCGCAAGCGAGGACCTGGGGGGCGAGATAGAGAACCCCGACTACTTCGACGAGGACATGATTCCCATCACCTCCAACCACTACCTTTACCTCTCGGGCACACCCTTCCGTGCCATTGCATCGGGCGAGTTTATCGAGGAGCAGATATACAACTGGACGTACTCCGACGAACAGAGGGAAAAGGAGAAATGGGGCGACAAGCCCGACAATCCCTACGCCTCGCTGCCCAAGATGGTGCTGCTGACCTATCAGCTGCCTGCCGAAATTACCAGAGTGGCTGAAGAAGGCGAGTTTGACGAGTTCGACTTGAACACTTTCTTCGAAGCAGTAGGGAAAGGTGATAAAGCCGTCTTCAAGCATCACGACGAGGTGCAGAAGTGGCTCGACATGTTGCGAGGTCAGTATCTGCCTACTTCCGTCAACGACCTGAAGGCAGGCAACAGAAAGCCGCCTTTGCCATTCCTGAATGGTGATCTCTATTCCAATATGAATCACACGCTTTGGTTCCTGCCAAATGTGGCTTCGTGCTTTGCCATGAAGAACCTGTTGGAGGAATTCCAGAACACGTTCTATCGCGATTATCGTGTGATTGTCTGCGCCGGCACTCAGGCAGGAATAGGGCAGCAGGCTCTGCCTCCTGTGGAGAAAGCGATGGCACATCCCGACCCTTTACATTGTAAAACCATTACTCTGACTTGTGGTAAGCTGACGACAGGTGTAACGGTTCGTCCTTGGACTGGTATCTTCATGCTTCGCGACACCTCGTCGCCAGAGACTTACTTCCAGTCGGCTTTCCGCGTCCAGTCACCTTGGACAATTACCAACAGCGACGGACTTCATCCCAATCAGGTGGAGATACTGAAGAAAGTGTGTTACGTCTTTGACTTCGCTCCCAACAGAGCTTTGCGAAAGGTCTCGGAATATTCCTGTCAACTGAACGTAGAGGAAGGCAACCCGGAGAAGTGTGTGGACGACTTCATCAAGTTCCTGCCTGTGCTCTGCTACGAGAACGGCGTGATGAAACAACTCTCGGCCAGTGACGTTCTAGACATGGCGATGAACAACACTTCGGCTACCCTGTTGGCTCGAAGATGGGAAAGTGCTTTGCTCGTGAATGTCGATAACTTCACGCTCCAACGGCTGATGAATAACAAGGAGGCGATGGATGCTTTGATGAAGATAGAGGGCTTCCGCTCACTTAATCAAGATATTGAGACCATTATCAACAAATCGGATGCCATCAAGAAGAAGCGCAAAGAGCACGAAGAGGGTCTTTCAAAGAAAGAGAAGAAACAACTGTCGGACGAAGAAAAGGAAATCAAGAGCAAACGCAGGCAAATACAAGAGAAACTGATGAAGTTTGCCACGCGCATACCTATCTTTATGTATCTGACAGACTATCGCGAGTATTCGCTTAAAGACGTAATCCTTCAGTTAGAGCCTATGTTGTTCGAGCGTGTGACAGGCTTGACAAAACAAGACTTTGCTCTTCTGGTAAGCCTGAATGTCTTCAATGAAGCTCTGATGAATGATGCTGTCTATAAGTTCAAACGCTATGAGGACAATAGCCTAAGTTATTCAGGTATTGACCGCCACGCAGGAGAACAACTTGTAGGCGGCTATAGTACAGTAATCACGCAGGAAGAATACCAGGAGCGACAATAGAATCCACTCCGCCACTCAGACGGAACGATAAGCAAGGTCGTGATTACTTAAATTACATTTTTCTTCACTACAAAACAAATCTCCGCTTAGGTCTTTCTGCGGCGGGGATTGTTGTATTAGGCAAAGGTAAATAGCTAAAAGTAAAGAGGATGAACCCAACGGCTCATCCTCTTCTCTCGCTCGTGCCCGGAACGGGAATCGAACCCGTACGGCCATCACTGGCCAAGGGATTTTCTTACTACTCTTGCTTTCACACAAGCCATCTCAGAGAGATGTTGTAGTCTGGACTATTTCTTCACCATGCCACGGGAGCGGTTTAGGTGTTGCCTATATAGTCTCTACGCCATTTATCAGCTTTGTGCTGAATTTAGTGAGCCATCGCCACATCTGTCGTCGCCGACAGAAAGGTTTCTGTTTGTTAGGGCAATTCTACTTCATCGGTTTCCCGATGAGCACTCTTGTTTTAAGTCCCTCGTGTCTACCAATTCCACCATCTGGGCAGCCTTGCAGGTACAATTCGCTAATTGCGGGTGCAAAGGTAAGAAAAAAAGTGAAAAGTGAAAAGTGAAAAGTAAAAAATTATTCTTTATTCACTAATCTCTAATCTTTAATCTGCGATATTATCACGTCAATATGAAGTAAATGACGGAGGCGGGGATGGTGAGCAGGGCGCTGTCGAAGCGGTCGAGCATGCCACCATGACCGGGCAGGACGTGGCCGCTGTCCTTAATGCCGAGCTGACGCTTGATGAGGCTCTCCACAAGGTCGCCCCAAGTGCCGAAGACTACGATGACGAAAGCAAAGCCAAGCCAGTGAAGCAGAGACATTGAGGATTGAGGATTGAGGATTGACCATTGTCCATTGTCCAACCTCCAGATGATGACGGCTGCCAGCAGGGTGAAGAGTCCGCCGCCGATGCTTCCTATCCACGACTTCTTGGGTGAGATGCGGGGGAAGAGCTTATAGGGGATGTACTTCTGAAGCGTGCATCCGCAGAGGTAGGCGAATGTGTCGTTCACCCAAAGGAAGATGAACAGGGCAAGCGGATAAATCCAGTTGTAGGCCATGCTGCCTGTCGTCTCGTCATAGACGATGCTAAGCAAGGGCAGCAGTGCAAAGGGGAGGGCGATGTAGATTTGTGAGGCAAAGCAGAGAGCCCAGCCTTTCAGCGGCTCGCGGCTGTGGCGGTAGAGTGCGCTGATGAGGATGTAGAGCATCAATAGGCCATAAAGTGCGAACATCTGTGCTGTCTGCGGACTGGCAATGGCACTGAGCCATACGGCAGCTACAAGCACGACACCAGTCATCGCATTGATGGGGCGAGGCATCCTGGCTTCGAGATGCGTGTTCATTAGTGTGCTGAACTCCCATAATGCGGCTGCTGCTACGACAGCAAAGAAGAAGAAGGCACTGACGGGACTATAGATTGTGCAACCCACGAGCAGCAGCACATAGACGGCACCAGTCAAGGTACGGATGATGAGGTTCTTCATAAATTGCAGCCCCCTTCCCGACTCCCCCAAAGGGGAGGAGAGCAGGAGAGCGGGTTATTGGTTAGTATTCGTTTCTTCTTGTTTGGTCTCTCCTTCTGAAGCAGGCTTTGAGTCGAGCAGTTCCTCGGTGCGGCTGGCCCAGGGACGCGGGCCGAAGATGCGCTCCACGTCCTCGGCGAAGATGACCTCTCGCTCGACGAGTAGCTGGGCAAGGGCTGCATGACCTTCGGCATTCTTCTGCAGGATGTCCTTCGCACGGGCGTATTGCTCAGCAATCATGGCCTTTGTCTCTTCGTCGATGAGTTGTGCCGTCGCCTCGGAATAGGGGCGTTGGAAGCCGTACTCCTGATTGTCGTAGTAACAGAGATTGGGCAGTTTGTCGCTCATGCCCATGTAGGTTATCATGCTGAAGGCTTGCTTTGTGACGCGCTCCAGGTCGTTCATGGCGCCGCTACTGATGTGACCGCAGAAGAGTTCCTCGGCAGCGCGGCCTCCAAGGGTGGCGCACATCTCGTCGAGCATCTGTTCGCGGGTCGTTATCTGACGTTCCTCAGGCAGATACCAAGCGGCACCGAGGGCACGGCCTCGCGGCACGATGGTGACCTTGACGAGCGGGTTGGCGTATTGGAGGAGCCAACTGATGGTGGCATGACCCGCCTCATGGAGGGCGATGGTGCGCTTCTCCTCGGCAGTCATCACCTTGGTCTTCTTTTCCAGTCCGCCGATGATGCGGTCCACAGCAGCCAGGAAGTCATCCTTGTCCACAGCCTTCTTTCCGTTACGCGCAGCAATGAGAGCCGCCTCGTTGCAGACATTTGCGATATCTGCACCACTGAAGCCAGGCGTCTGACGAGCCAGGAAGTCGATATCGAGCGTACTGTTGGTCTTGATGGGTTTCAGGTGAACCTGGAAGATTTCCTTGCGCTCGTTCACGTCGGGAAGCTCAACATGTATCTGACGATCGAAGCGTCCGGCACGAAGCAAGGCTTTGTCCAGGATGTCGGCACGGTTTGTTGCAGCCATGATGATGACGCCGCTGTTGGTTCCGAAGCCGTCCATCTCGGTGAGGAGTTGGTTGAGTGTGCTTTCACGTTCGTCGTTGGCTCCCATCTGGACGCCACGGCTGCGGGCACGGCCCACGGCATCAATCTCGTCGATGAAGATGATGCAGGGAGCTTTCTCCTTAGCTTGACGGAAGAGGTCGCGTACTCGGCTTGCACCGACGCCCACGAACATCTCCACGAAGTCGCTGCCCGACATGCTGAAGAACGGCACGTCGGCTTCGCCCGCCACGGCTTTCGCCAGCAGCGTCTTACCCGTTCCGGGAGGGCCAACAAGCAAAGCACCTTTGGGAATCTTGCCGCCCAGTTCTGTATAGCGTTGCGGGTTCTTGAGGAACTCCACAATCTCTTGCACCTCAAGCTTAGCGCCAGCTTGTCCTGCTACATCAGCAAAGGTGACCTTGTTCTCGTCGTTCTTCTCGAAGAGTTTGGCACGGCTCTTGCCCACGTTGAAGATGCCCATCGGTCCGCCTCCTTCGCTTCCTCCGCCCATTCTTCGCATGAGGAATATCCAGAAGAAGATGATGAAGATGAGCGGACCGAAGCTCCAGAAGAAGTGCATGAAGTCGTCTTCTCCCTGACGATACTCTATTTCGCCTTTGAAGTTTTCGAGAGCCTGCTGTTCGCTTATGAAGTCTTCGAGCTTGTCGGCCGACGGAACTTGCACAACGACATAAGGCCGTGTGCCTTGTTGTACCTTCTGTTCCTTGAAGACGTCGCGTATGTGTTCGGGCTCGACATACATCTGCAGAGCCCCTTCCTTCTTGTTGACGACGATGCGCGAGGCATAGCCTTGCTCCACATAACTCTTGAACTGGCTGTACGTTGCGTTTCGCGATGAACCGCCCGAGAGCAGAGAACTGTCGCCGCTCATGAAGAGATAGCCCAGCGTGATGGCGATGATGAGGTAGACCCATGTCAGGCTTATCGGTGAGCCAGGTTTCTTGTCCTTCTTATTCTTGTTGGTATTCTTGTTATCGTTCATAATCAGTCGAGGTTAGGAATGCTTTTGAGGTCGGCATCGGCCCAGAGATGTTCGATGTCATAGAATGAGCGAAGCTCAGGCAGGAAGATGTGTACGATGACGTCAGCATAGTCCATTGCCACCCAAGCAGCATTGCCCAGTCCGCTGACGGCAATGGGTTTGGCTGCAACCTTCTCCCGACAAATGTCACCGACAGAGTGTGCCAAAGCCCCCACCTGCTGAGGTGAGCCACCCGAACAGATGACGAAGTATTGGCAAATGGCATCGGGGATGTTGGTCAGGTCCGCCACGACGATGTCCCGTCCCTTCTTCTCTTGCAGTCCTTCCACTACGGCCTGCACCAGCTCATGTTCTTTTTCCTTCATTGGCAATATATAATATATGTATATATGTAGAATTGGGTGCAAAGTTACAAATAAGCACGCAAAATGCAAAATTATTAAGTTTTTTTTGCCAAAATATTTGGTGAGTTTATAAAAATGCCGTACCTTTGCAGCGCAATTGGGCTATGGTGTAATGGTAACACTGCAGATTCTGGTCCTGCCTTTCCTGGTTCGAGTCCGGGTAGCCCAACGCTGAAAGGTAAAGGCTGTGCTGAGGAAGTGCGGCCTTTTTCAAACATAAAGACATTTTACAATTCTATCATCACAATGGACGACTATCACGCGGATAATTACAGTTCTTAGTGCTCTGGAGTCTGCATCGCTTTGCACGCTCCACGAGGAGCCGAGGATTTATGTGCAAGAACCCCAAAAAAGCAGAGGAGGAACAAGACGATGCGAACATACTGGAACACTTCGAATGGTCTGCGTACCATTGGAGAATGGCAGCCAGGCTGCTGGGTGCAGGTGACCTGCCCGACAGAGGAAGATAAGAAATTCCTGGAGCAAGAGCTCAAGATTCCTGATTACTACGTTGGCGACATTGCGGATACGGACGAACGTGCCCGCTACGACATCGACGAGGGCTGGGTGCTCATCATCTTGCGTATCCCGTATGTCAAGGAGACGAAGAGCCGGACGCCTTACACGACGATTCCTCTGGGTATCATCATGAAGGGCGATGTGCTCATCACGGTCTGCAACTTCGAGACCGACATGATGATAGACTTCGTCTCCTACCAGCAGAAGCGTGGGCTGGGCTTTGTAGATAGCGTGGATATGATATTCCGCCTGTTCCTCTGTTGTGCCGTATGGTACCTGAAGCGCCTCAAGCAGATCAGTACCCGCATAGACAAGGCCAAGCAGAACCTCGACCGCAATATCAGCAACGCCGACCTTATTGCTCTGAGCCGCTTGCAGGATAGTTTGACCTACTTCGTCACATCTATCCGTGGCAACGAGAACCTGCTTTCGAAGCTTAAGTTCAAGCTGCCTATCGACGAACTGGATGCAGACATGATAGAGGACGTAGGCATTGAGATGAGCCAGGCCCGCGAGACTACGAACATCTACACAAACATCCTTGACTCCACGATGGACACCTATGCCAACCTCATCAACAACAATATGAACTCGGTCATGAAGATGCTCACCAGCATCAACATCATCCTGATGTTCCCCACGCTCATTGCTTCGCTCTTCGGCATGAACCTGGTCAATGGCATGGAGAGTGTAAAGTGGGGCTTCCCGCTTGCGCTTGTCCTCTCCATCAGCGTCACCATTTCGTTCCTGTGGTATTTCAAGCGAAAAACGTGGATTTGAGTCATAGTTCATAGTTCATAGTTCATAATTAAGAGTTGAAATTTCAACAATCGTGATAAAAAACAAGCTCTTTCCTTGCAGGTTAGGGCTTTTTTTGTTTACTTTGCGACCGCTAAGCCTCTCCCCAACCCTCCCCTAAAGGGAAGGGAGTAAATAGTAAATCGTAAATAGTTAAATAGTAAATGACATGATGGACTCTTTAGAGACTAATGAGACTACTGCCCTTGAGCAGTCTTCTGAGATTACGAATGAACAACAGGTAGAACCCGCAGTTGAAGTTGCTGAACAGGCCGAGCCCGCAGTGGAAGCAGCTGTTCCCGAGGCTGAGGAAACCAAGCCCGAGGTGGAGGTGAGTGAGGCTGAGCAGCACACCATCGAGCAGACCTTCAAGACGAAGGACGAGGTGGTTGCCCGCGTGAAGGAAATTGCTGAGAGTGGCGAAGCCGGAGACAGGGCTGAGCTCAATCTACTGAAGCAGCTCTTCTACAAGTTCCACAATGCCGAGGTGCAGGAGGCCTTCAAGGCTTTCGTCGAGGCTGGTGGCGAAGAGGATAAGTTTATGCCGGAGCTTGACCAGGCCGAGCCTGCATTCCGCGAAGCTATGCAGACCATCCGCGAACGCCGTGCTGCTATCCAGGAGACGCTGGAGAAGCAGAAGCAAGATAACCTGAAACGCAAGCTCGAGATACTGGAGCGCATCCAGCAGCTGGCCTCTACGCCCGAGGAAGCCAACCAGAACTTCGATGAGTTCAAGGCTTTGCAGACGGAGTGGAAGGAGATAAAGGCTGTGCCAGCAGAGCGTGCTACGGAACTGTGGAAGAACTATCAGCTTTACATAGAGCAGTACTACGACCTGCTGAAGCTCGGTCATGAGCTGCGCGACTACGACTTCAAGAAGAACCTCGAGACCAAGATGCGTCTCATCCAGCAGGCTGAGGCCCTCGCCGAGAATCCCGATGTGCTGCAGGCTTTCAACCAGCTGCAGACACTCCATCAGGAGTGGAAGGAGACGGGTCCTGTAGCAAAGGAAATCCGAGAAGACGTGTGGGCTAAGTTCAAGGAGGCCTCTACCATCATCAATAAAAAGCACCAGGCTTACTTCGATGCCATCAAGGCTCGCGAGGAGGAGAACCTTACGAAGAAGACTGCCCTGTGCGAGCAGCTCGAGGCTTTCGAGACTGATGGGCTGAAGACGTTTGCCGACTGGGACGGCATCACGCAGAAGATTAAGGAGTTGCAGGCTGAGTGGAAGACCATAGGTTTTGCCCCTCAGAAGATGAACACTGCCATCTTCGAGCGCTTCCGTCAGGGTTGCGACGCCTTCTTCGAGAAGAAGAACGCCTTCTTCAAGGACCTCAAGGAGGAGCTGAACACCAATCTGGCCAAGAAGAAGGAACTGGTGGAGAAGGCAGAGGCTCTGATGGAGAGCACCGACTGGCGCTCTACAGGCGACATCCTCATCAACCTGCAGAAGCAGTGGAAGGAGATTGGCACCGTTCCCCGCAAGTATAGCGAGGACCTCTGGAAGCGCTTCACGTCGGCTTGCGACCATTTCTTCGAGGCGCGTCAGGCAGCAACAGCCGACGTTCGCAACGAGGAGAAGGCCAACAAGGAACAGAAGCTCGGCATCATCGACCAGCTCAAGCAGCTCGCCGAGACTGAGGGCGAGAACGTGATAGCACAGGTCAAGGAGCTGCAACAGAAGTGGAGCGAGGTGGGACATGTGCCCTTCCGCGACAAGGAGAAGCTCTATAAGGAGTACCGCGAACTCTGCGACAAGATTTACGATGCCTACGGCGTGAGCCAGGCCAAGCGTCGCCTCGACGGCTTCCGCAAGAATCTGGCGGAAAAGATGGAGAACGCCGGCAGCTCGCTCGAAAACGAGCGTCAGAAGATGCAGCGTGCCTATGAGCGCATGACGGCTGAAATCAAGACCTACGAGAACAACATAGGCTTCCTCAACGCCGGCAGCAAGAAGGGCAACTCACTCGTAGAAGCCATGAACAAGAAGGTGGAGAAGCTCCGCAGCGAACTCAATCTCCTGGCTCAGAAAATCAAGGCCGTCGACGAACAGATGAGAGAGGAATAGAATGCCCCCTGGCAAGGGAGTTTCAAAGACCTATACCTCTTTGCTTAAAGACCTATACCTCTTTGCCCAAAGACCTATACCTCTTTGCCCAAAGACCTATACCTCTTTGCCCAAAGAATACTAATACCTTGACCGGTGCCCTATAGGGGAACAAGAAACCACCTATACAGAAGAGAGCAAATTTCCTGCCCGAAGAATAGTCTTCAAAGCAGGAAGTTTGCTCTTTTTGTGTTCTTAAATTCGTATTTCAGCAACCAAAAACACTTATTCTATTGCGAAAAAAGGAACAATAGTGCAAAATAAGTAACCCGAATAGTGCATGTTCGCATAATTATGTGTATCTTTGCAGCCGAAAAGTGCGCACTATGCGCGCACGCATATAAAGAAAAGAAGCATGAAGTGCACCGTCGAGACCGTCCGGACAAAACGTCAGATGACCGACTTTGTGAAGCTTCCCCGGAAGATTTACAAGGGCAGTCCGTACTATGTTCCCGACCTGGACAAGGACGTCAGAGGCTGGTTCGACCCCAAGCACAACCCAGGGCTGAAGCACAGCGAGGTGGTTCCCTTCGTAGCCTACGACGAGAAGGGCGAACCCGTGGGGCGCATCGTCGGCATCATCAACCATAAGGCCAACCAGATATGGAAGGGCAGCTGCGTCCGCTTCGGCTGGATAGAGTTCGTGGACGATACCGACGTCTCGGCCGCCCTACTGAAGACCGTCGAGGACTGGGGCCGCCAGAAAGGCATGGACTCCATACAGGGACCGCTCGGCATCTCCGACTTCGACAAGGAAGGCATGCTCGTGGAGGACTTCGACAAGGTGGGCTCCACCATCACCATATACAACCCGCCCTACTACCCCGAGCACATGGCACGGCACGGCTACGGCAAGGAAGTGGACTGGGTGCAGGTGAGGATAGCCATCCCCGAAGACGTGCCGGCACGCTTCGCACGCGTAAAAAAGCTCGTCACAGAGATGTACGGACTACAGGTCAAGAAGCTCACCCCGCACGAAGTATTCAAGGAGCACTACGGGCGCAAGATATTCCGGCTCCTCAACGAAGCCTACAGCCAGCTCTTCGGCTACGCACCCCACGACGAAGAGGAAGCCGACGCTTTCGTCTCGGAATACATCAAGATGCTCGACCTCAAGATGCTACCCATGATAGAGGATGGCGAAGGCAACCTCATCGCATGCAGCATCACCATGCCAAACATATCGAAGGCACTGCAAAAGACCGGCGGAAGCCTGTTCCCCCTCGGATGGTACCACCTGCTCAAAGCACTCAAGTGGCACCACGGGAATGAAGTGGAACTGCTCCTCATAGCAGTCCATCCCGAATGGCAAGCACTGGGCATCAACGCCCTCATCTTTGCTGACCTCATCCCCATCTTCAATGAAAAGGGATTCCAGTACGCAGAGACAGGGCCCATGCTCGAAGACAACCTCAAGGTGCTCACGCAGTGGAAAGCACTTAACCCCACTACCTACAAGCGCCGCCGTTGCTTCAGCAAAGAAATACAATAAAGCAAAATCGAATAAAAAACATAAAAAAGAATGGCAAATAGAGTAGTAATAACAGGCATGGGCATATGGTCATGCATCGGAACAACCCTCGACGAAGTGCGCGACGCACTCTATCAGGGCAAGAGTGGCATCATCTTCAGCCAGGAACGTAAGGACGCCGGATTCCGTTCGGCACTCGTGGGCAACGTCCCCAAAGTAGACCTCAAGCCCTACGTCCCCCGCAATCTCCGCAACTTCATGCCCGAAGAGGCCATGTACGGATATATCGCAACCAAGCAGGCACTCGACAATGCCGGAATCGACGAAGACTACCTCAACACCCACGAAGTAGGCATCATCTACGGCAACGACTCAGTGGCAGAAGCCACCATGCAGAGCCTCGACAAGTTCCGTCAGGCTGGCAGTACAGTGGCTTGCGGCAGTGGAGCCATCTTCCAAAGCATGAACTCCAACATCACCATGAACCTGGCTTGCCTCTTCAAACTGCGTGGCATCAACCTCACAGCATCGGCAGCCTGCGCATCAGGCTCGCAAAGCATCGGCCTGGCAGCACTCCTCATCTCGCAAGGCTTGCAGGATTGCGTGGTCTGCGGCGGTGCAGAAGAGAACAACATGTACGGCATCGCATCCTTCGACGGCATACAGGCCTTCTCCATCCGTGAGAATGAACCCGAGAAAGCAAGCCGTCCCTTCGATGCAAGCCGCGACGGACTCGTACCCAGCGGCGGTGGCGCAACAGTCGTTCTGGAAAGCTATGAGCATGCTGTAAAGCGTGGAGCCAACATCATCGCAGAGATAGTAAGCTGGGGCTTCTCAGGCAACGGCGACCACATCTCTACGCCCAACGTGGCAGGACCGGCACGCTCACTCGAACTCTGCCTCCGCAACGGTGGCATCGACCCCAAGCAAGTGGGTTACATCAATGCACACGCCACCAGCACCGTCATAGGTGACCGTCGCGAGGCTCAGGCTATCGCACAACTCTTCGGCGAGCGCACCGTTCCCGTTACCTCAACAAAGAGTCAGACAGGACACGAGATGTGGATGGCTGGAGCAAGCGAAATCATCTACTCGACCCTGATGATGAAGAATGGCTTCATCGCCGGCAACATCAACTTCGAGAAGCCCGACGAAGAGACAGCATGCATCAACGTCCTGCCCGAAACGAAGGAGACACACTTCGACATGTTCCTCTCCAACAGCTTCGGCTTCGGCGGCACCAACTCCACCATCATCGTGAAGAATGTCTAAGACATATTATCAATTAATGCATTAATCAATAATAACTAAATCAGAACAAAATGACAAGAGAAGAAATCATCGCAGAGATCAATGCCGAACTGGCAGAAGAGTTTGAAATCGACGAGGCTACCATCACTCCCGATGCTCCCATCTATCAGACCCTTGAGCTCGATAGCCTGAGCCTCGTGGACCTCATCGGCATCGTACAGACCAAGTATGGCGTGCTCATCTCCAAGGCTGAGCTTCCCACCATCAAGACATTCGCTCAGCTCTACGACTACATCGAGCAGCACCAGAAATAGTTAAGAGTTCAAAGTCCATAGTTAATAGTTAGGCTATGCCCTAACACCCTACAGCTGTGGACTATGGACTATGGACTATGGACTATGAACTATAACGTCCTGATTATCGGCAGCGGACTGGGCGGACTGGAATGTGGCGCACTGCTCGCCAGAAGAGGGCTTAAGGTGCTCGTGCTCGAAGGTTCCAATCAACCAGGAGGCTGCATGCAAAGCTTCCGCAGAGGCGGAATGCATTACGATACAGGACTGCACTATGTGGGCGGTCTGGCTCCAGGGCAAACAATGCATCATGCATTCGAAGAGCTCGGACTGCTTGACTTGCCATGGCAAAGGATGGACGAAGACTTCGACCACGTCATCATCGGCGGTCGGCACTTCGCTTTCCATCAAGGCTACGAAGCATTCGTCGAAGGACTGGCAAAGGACTTCCCGCATCAGCGAGAAGCACTCCAAGCCTTTGTCCAACGTTTGCAGAACATTACGGCAGACGATATGGATGTCTGTGCTTATGATTACCTTAGGCAGACATTCTCCGACGAACTGCTTCTGAATGTGGTAAGCGCTGCAGCAATGAAGACAGAGCTTCGTCGCGAGTCGCTTCCCCTTTTCAACTTCGCCCATACATGCTCCAGCTATATCGAAAGCAGTTGGCGGCTGAAAGGAGATGGCAACCTGCTGGTGAACAAACTCATCAGCACTATTGAGGAAGCGGGCGGCAAGATAAGGACAAACAGCAAGGTGGTAAGCCTCGTTGAGGCGGATGGCTGCATAGCAAATGTCATCTGTGCCGACGGACAAACCTACGAAGCGGAGTACTTTATCTCCGACATACATCCTGCTGTCCTATGCCAGCTGTTGGAGGATTGTCCTTCAGTAAGGAAGGCCTTCCGCAGGCGGATGACATCGGGGGAGAATACTTGCGGCATGTTCACTGCACAGCTCAAACTGAAGCATGGTGCGTTAAGATACTTTGCCCACAACGTCTTCGTCTATGACAAGCCTAATGTCTGGACGATGACAGAAGACAACGACCCCGTGAAGGGTGTCATGATAAGTGCAAGGGTTCCGGAGGATGATTCGGATGAGCTCCGACAGATAGACCTCCTCACGCCCATGCCTTGGCACGAATGCAAGCCTTGGACAGAGACCAGGGTAGGCCGCCGTGGCGCTGACTATAAGGCATTCTGCCAGAAGAAGACTGAGCAATGCATGGCACTGGCAGAGCAGTATATACCCAATCTTCACGAGATGGTGGAGCAATGCTATACCAGCACTCCGCTCACCTATCGCGACTATCTGGGGAGTCCCGAAGGCGGTGCTTTCGGGCTGCGCAAGGATTGCCGTGCTTCGATGCTCAGCTTCCATTCCGTTGGGACACCGTTTCCCAATCTGCTGCTTACCGGGCAGAACATTATTTTGCCTGGTATCGAGGGCGTCACCATGACAGCCTTTGAGACGTGCAGCAGGATAACGCAAGACAACGCGAGATAATAAACAAGATATGACAAGAAAACTCTTTGCAACCCTTGTATTGCTTCTGACTTTCATAATGAATGTTGCGGGACAGAAGATTACTGGAGTCATCCTTGATGCCTCCACTGGTGACAGCCTTTCCCTGGCAGGAGTAAGTTACAAGGAGCGCAAGACTTCCACTATAGCCGACCTGGACGGCATCTTCTCCATCACACGTATCAATGGCGCGACACTCACTTTCTCCTGTATGGGTTATAAAGATGAGAAGGTCAATGTTACCAAGGCTACTCCAAGTCGTCTCACCATCAAGTTAAAGCCTGACACGAAGAGCCTTCAGGAGATTGTCATCAAGGCGGAAAAGAAGCGTTATGTCCGCAAGGACAATCCTGCGGTGGAGCTTATGAAGCGGGTCATTGAGGCCAAGAAGGAGACGAGACTGGAGAACCATGACTACTACATGTACAACAAGTACCAGAAGTTGTCGATGGCCCTTAATGACTATAAGGTCAAGGAGGTGGACAGCACAGAAGTCAAGGCTGGCAAGGTCAAGTGGACGCAGCAGGCTGAGCTGAGCCCTTATAATAATAAGATGGTGGTGCCACTGTCTCTCGACGAGACGGTTACGAAGCATGTCTACCGCAAGGACCCGAGGTCGGAGAAGGACATCATCACCGGCGAGCAGAGTTCTGGCCTGAACCAGCTCGTGGCAACTGGCGATATGGTGAATACCACGCTGAAGGAGGTCTTTCAAGATGTGGACATCTACGACAACTATGTCAAGTTGCTCAAGTTCCCCTTCCTGAGCCCCATTGGTGCCGGGGCGACGTCGTTCTACAGATACTATATCGTGGATACCGTGCTTGTGGAGCGCGACTCGTGCTACCATCTTACCTTCACGCCAAACAACCCCCAGGACATCGGATTCGATGGTGACATATATATATTGAAGGATTCTACGCTTCACGTCAAGAAGTGTCACCTCAGCATTCCGAAGAAGAGCGACGTCAACTTTGTCAGCTCCCTCCATATCGACCAGGTGTACAGCCAGCTGCCTAACGAAGAGTGGGCCTTGACCACCGACGACATGTGGGCCGAGATGACGTTGCTGGGCAAGAGCGTGCTGGTGGTTCGCAATACGCGCTTGAGCGACTATAGCTTCGAGCCTTTGCACAAGAACTTGTTCAAGGGTACGGCAAAGGTGAAGCGCATGGCTGACTCGAGGAACCAGGACGAGGATTTCTGGAATGAGTACAGGGCGGTGGAGCTTTCCGAGAAGGAGGGAGGCCTGAACAGCTTCATGGAGCTCATGGCGAAGTCAAAGGCGATGCGTATTCCTCTGTTCATCGTGAAGACGCTTTTCGAGAACTACATTGAGACATCCAAGGCTGGCAAGCCGAGCAAGTTCGACATCGGACCCGTCATCAGCACCTTCTCCAGCAACTTCTACGACGGCTTCCGTCTGCGTGGAGGCGGTCAGACAACGGCTGCCTTCAACAAGCACCTCTTCCTGGAGGGTCATTATACGCACGGTTTCAAGTCGGGGGGTAACTACTACGGAGGCATGATTACGTACTGCTTCAACAAGAAGAAGAACTCCTACTTCGAGTTTCCGCAGCGAATGGTTGTGTTCGAGAGCTCGCTCGACGTGACGTCCGTCTCTGATAGGTTCCTCAAGAACAGCAAGGACAATCTGTTCGTCAACTTCAAGACCGAGACGGTGAACATGCTTTACCTGAACAACAGGCAGCGCCTGGGCTTCGTATGGGAGACGGATTACGGCCTGAACTTCAATACGAACATCGTGGCGGAGAGCAACAAGCCTCGCGGCGACCTGCACTTCGTCCATGTAACCGACCGCAGGGAGGACTTCCGTATGCGCACCACGGAGTGGAACGCCGAGGTCCGTTTCTGCCCGGGACAGACGTACATCAATACCAAGCAGGACCGCTGGCCCATCGACAAGGACCGCCCCGAGTTCACGATTCGTCACGCCATCTGCTTCAAGGGCATCCTGGGAGGCCAGTATGCTTCGAACCAAACGGAGGTGGGCGTCTTCAAGCGTCAGTGGCTGGGCAGCTGGGGACGTATCGACCTTTATGCGTCCGGTGCGATACAGTGGAACAAGGTGCCCTTCCCGTTGCTCATTACTCCGCCCACGTGTATCTCCTACGTTGAGCAGGAGGGTACGCTGGGCATGATGCGCAACATGGAGTTTTTCATGGACCGCCGAGTCTTCTGGTCCATTGCCTGGAACATGAACGGCAAGATTTTCAATCGCATTCCCCTGTTCAAGAAACTCAAGCTCAGGGAGTACTTCGCCTTCAGGGGCGTCTGGGGAAGCCTGACTGACAAGAACAACCCACTGAAGAACGGTGGCGACGACATGCTCTACGAGTTCCCCGAAGGCTCCTATGCCATCGACGGCTCAAAACCCTACATGGAGCTGGCTGTGGGCGTGCGCAACATCTTCAAACTCTTTGGCGTGGACTACGTGCGCCGCCTCAACTATCTCGACAATCGTGGCGTGAAGAAGAACGGCGTGCGTTTCAACCTGACATTCTCCTTCTAACAAGACACACTCCCCCCTATGAAGCACTTTCTCATCAGCTTTCTCCTGTGCACCCTCTCCTGCCTCACCCTGCAGGCCATTGTCATTCCCAAGGAGCACATCTTCCGCTTCGAACGCAGCACGAACTCCAATTATGTCTGCTACGACATCAACCTCCAGGGCGGTAAGCTCTGCCAGAAGGCACCCCTCAAAGGCTATTGGGTGCTCGACGACGAGACGAGGCTGGGCGAACTCTCCTTCTTGGAGCGCAAGATAGCATTCGGCATCAAGGTGGTCAGCACCAGCGAGAACGAGGCACGCGTACATATGACGGCCTACAAGGCCCTCGTCATCCGCATCTGCAAGCACAAGGGCAAGTGGGTCGGCATCGTCAAGGTGAACGGCCACGAGATGATTCTCAAGAAGATGTTCGCACAGATGAAACCGGCCCTCCGGTGCGAGTATGTGGACATCTACGGCACGGACATCAACACGGGAGAAGCCCGTCGGGAGCGCATCACACAGTAGCCCCCGTGCCACCGGCTCTATGCAAGGAACCCCTCAAGGCGGGGAAGCGACCAGCTTCCCTGCCTTTTTTTGTGCCTTCCGGCAGAAAATGTTGCAAGAAATAACGTAGGGGAATGGTTGAAGAGTTATGATTCTTTGATTGCACATACATGTAGATGCAATTGCATCTACATGTATATGCAATTGCATCTACATGTATGTGCAAACTCTTTGGTGTAAAGAATGGGGTGGGGAAGAGTGCCGGGAGGGTCAGAGCAACGCCTTGATTGCCTCCTCGAGGTCGGGTATGTTTTCCTGCCGAGCCTGGAGGTCGCAGTTGCGGTCTATGAGGAAGTATTGGGGCAGGTGGTTTACGTCGTAGAGCGTAAGCATGTCGCTCTCCAGACCCTCCTCGCAATAGACGCTGACCCAGGGCAGTGCCTCGCTCGCCAACTTCCAGAGATGCTGGCTGGGGTCGAGGCTGACCTGGTAAATCTCGAAGCCTTGGTCGTGATACTTATTGTAAATCTCGCGCAAGAGCAGCGTTCGTTCCGTGCTGCCGTCCATGGAAAATGCGGTGAAATCGAGCAAAATGACCTGTCCGCGCAGGTCGCTGAGTGTGCGCTCCTGTCCGTGGATGTCGGGGAAAGTCATGTCGATGATGCCCAGCTCTCGCACCTTGTCGCCGTCCACGTCGAGCACTATCTGTCGCGGCTTCTGCTGGTTCTTGCGGCACTCCTGGATGATGGCCACCAGGTTCTGGGTGCGCGGACTCTCTGGATACCTCTCGTTCCAGGCGTTGGCAATGGCGCGCATCCAGGTCAGGTCGCTCCTGTCGTTCATCGGATTGAAGATAAGGCTGCCGCCGAGCGTCTGGAAGCAAGCGTAGTAGCTGTACGTCCTGTCGTAGTGGCCATGCAGGAAGTCCTTCTTCACCTCAGCTTTGTAGCGGTCCACCAGACGCTGTATCATGCTGTCCCGCTCGGCGATGGTGAAGTTGCGGTCCGCAGAGATTCGGCGCGCCTCACGCTCCATGTCGGCCAGCTTCAGGCATAGCAGTCGGATGGAGTCGCACGCCGCGCTGCCCTCCACCGTGTAGCCGAACGACAGGTCCTTCATGTCGGCCTTGACGCGGACCGTCTCCGTGCTGTCGATGGCAAGGTTGATGCCGCCGTCAGCGATGCGCAGGCGGTAGAACTCGGGGCTGCCCGTGCCGGCTTTCTCGAAGCGGAACGTGCCGTCCTTACCCAGCCTGACGCTGTCGATGCGTACCACTCCCTCGCCCAGGGTCAAGTGCTCCAGGTAGAGAACAGACGAGTCGGCTCCGCTGATGCAGCCCTCGATGATGAATCTTCTCGCGTGTTTGCAGCCGCATGGCAAAATGGCGGCTAAAAGTATGAATAGTGCCTTCTTCATTCCCTTTATATATATAATAATGTGTGCAAAGGTACGAAGTTTTGCAAGAAAAAGAAAAAATATGAATGATGAATTGTGATTTATGAATTAAAATGCGTATCTTTGCGCGATTTTTTATATCATATGTGTGACGTTAAGAAAACAATAAGTTAAACAAATCAAGATGAACGTAATTACAAAGACAGTCGAGTTGCCTGATGGAAGAACCATCAGCATCGAGACCGGGAAACTTGCCAAACAAGCCGATGGTTCCGTGATGCTCCGCATGAACAACACGATGCTCCTGGCCACTGTTTGCGCAGCCAAAGATGCCGTTCCCGGCACAGATTTCATGCCCTTACAGGTTGAGTACAGAGAAAAGTATTTTGCCGCAGGTCGTTTTCCTGGCGGCTTCACGAAGCGTGAGGGTAAGGCAAATGACGACGAGATACTGACTTGTCGCCTCGTAGACCGCGCCCTGCGCCCTCTCTTCCCCAGCAACTACCATGCTGAGGTGTATGTAAATGTAATCCTCTTCTCAGCCGACGGCGTGGACATGCCCGATGCTCTGGCTGGCTTTGCCGCCTCTGCAGCACTGGCTTGCAGCGACATCCCCTTCGAAGGCCCCATCTCCGAGGTCCGCGTGGCTCGTATAAACGGAGAATTTGTCATCAACCCAACCTTCCAACAGCTTGAGGAGGCCGACATGGACCTCATGGTCGGTGCCACCGAAGAGAACATCATGATGGTGGAAGGCGAGATGAAGGAAGTGCAGGAGAGCGACCTCCTCGCAGCCCTCAAGGCAGCCCACGAGGCCATCAAGCCCATGTGCCGCCTCCAGAAGGAACTGAGCAAAGAGCTCGGCAAGGACGTGAAGCGCGAGTACTGCCACGAGGTGAACGACGACGAACTCCGCGAAGCCGTGAAGCAGGCCTGCTACCAGAAAGCTTACGACGTAACGAAGCAAGGCCTCGAGAAGCACGCTCGTGCCGAAGCATTCGAAGCCATCCGCGAAGACTTCAAGGCTGCCTACGCCGAGGCTCACGCCGACATGCCGGCAGAAGAGCTCGAGGAAAAGAACACACTCATTGACCGTTACTACCACGATGTAGAGAGAGATGCCATGCGTCGCTGCATCCTGGACGAAGGCATACGCCTCGACGGCCGCAAGACAACCGATATCCGTCCCATCTGGTGCGAGGTGAGCCCGCTGCCCGGACCTCATGGAAGCGCCATCTTCACCCGTGGTGAGACACAGT
Source organism: Bacteroidaceae bacterium (assembly GCA_017469525.1). GTDB lineage: Bacteria > Bacteroidota > Bacteroidia > Bacteroidales > Bacteroidaceae > Physcousia. The sequence continues at coordinate 61,005 of JAFUGG010000018.1, forward strand.
CGCTGGCTACCTGTACGCTCGGCACAAAGCTTGACGAGAAGCTTGTCGACGATGTCCTCGTGCGCGAATACCAGCGTTTCCTGCTCCACTATAACTTCCCTCCCTTCTCCACCGGCGAGGCGAAGGCACAGCGCGGCGTAGGTCGTCGCGAGATAGGCCACGGCCATCTGGCATGGCGCGGCCTCAAAGGTCAGCTCCCGAAGGACTATCCCTACACCATCCGCGTAGTGAGCGACATCCTGGAGAGCAACGGTTCCAGCTCGATGGCCAGCACCTGTGCAGGCTGCTTGGCACTGATGGATGCCGGTGTTCCCATTAAGGCTCCCGTCAGCGGCATCGCCATGGGACTCATCAAGAACCCGGGTGAAGACAAGTACGCAGTACTCTCCGACATCCTGGGCGACGAGGATCACCTCGGCGACATGGACTTCAAGACCACAGGCACACCGAATGGTCTGACCGCAACTCAGATGGACATCAAGTGCGACGGCCTCTCCTACGAGATTCTCGAAAAGGCGCTCATGCAGGCAAAGGCTGGTCGCGAGCACATCCTCGCTGAGATGATGAAGACGCTCGACAAGCCACGTCCAGAGTTGAAGCCTCACGTACCACGCATCGAGCAGATGATTATCCCGAAGGAATTCATAGGTGCTGTCATCGGCCCGGGCGGAAAGATTATCCAGGGAATGCAGGAGGAGACCGGTGCCACCATTACCATCGACGAGGAAGACGGCGTCGGCAAGGTACAGGTGAGCGGTCCCAACAAGGAAGTCATCGACGCTGCTATGGCTAAGATCAAGGCTATCGTGGCTGTTCCCGAGATTGGCGAAGTCTATGAAGGTACCGTCCGCAGCATCATGCCTTACGGCTGCTTCGTAGAGTTCATGCCCGGCAAGGACGGACTTCTCCACATCAGTGAGATTGATTGGAAGCGCCTCGAGACCGTCGAGGAGGCTGGCATCAAGGAAGGCGACAAGATTCAGGTGAAGCTCCTCGAGATTGACCCGAAGACCGGCAAGTTCAAGCTGAGCCGTCGTGCCCTGATTGAGAAGCCCGAAGGCTATGTAGAGCGTGAGCGCGAACGCCGTCCCCGTCCCGAACGTGGCGAGCGTCGTCCTCGTCCCGAAGCAAGGCACGGCGAAAGCCAACGTGGTGAGCGTGGCGAACGCCGTCCCCGTCCCGAGCATGGCGAAGAGCCTGCTGCAGAATGAAGCAATAGTCTCTAAATAATGAAAGCGTGCCCTTCCAATCGGAGGAGCACGCTTTCTTTTTCAACGCCCTATAGGGGCGACTGGGGTCCGGAGTATGCTCCGGAGAAGCCACTGAATGTGGCTTCGGCCCCACAAAGGGGAGCGAGTTTCCACTCGCGACGGAGGAACGTTCAACGCCCTATAGGGGAATGCTCAACGCCCTATAGGGGAATGGCCAACGCCCTATAGGGGAATGCTCAACGCCCTATAGGGGATCTGAAGACGCCTCTATGTGAGCCTTAAAAGAAGGAACGGGTTATCCGGGACAGAGCTGCCCGACGTTATACTCAAAATCGTTCTTGTCTATGGCTTGAGCCTTGATTCTCGAGCGGGTGTTATATACTGTTTGTGGCGACAAGTAGAGCAGAGTCGCTATTTCACCAGTGTTCGTAACACCCAAACGGATAAGCGCAAATATGCGGAGCGCAGTTGAAAGCTTGCCCGTATGCCTCTTCTCTATCCCCGTTTCCAGCAAGGCATTGAACTCGTCGATGAATGTGGGGTACAACTCCAAAAATGCGTTGTCGAAACAGTCGAGGAAGAAGGACGCATCTTCTTCACTTTGCTTGTACGATGATATCTCCGAGAGAAGTTCACCAGTCCTGTTTAGTGTTAACTTCCGCTTTACAAGCGTTTTGAATTTCTCATGCCGGATAATCTGCGTCGCACTGTGGTCGATGAAAACCTTTGCCAGTTTCTCTCGACAGCCAGCCGTGTAGCACAATCTGTCGTTCAGGCTATTAAGGCGTCCGTTCAGTTCTTCCAATTGGCTGTTACTATAAGCCAATTTGCGACGTCTGTCATTCAGTTTTCTGTTTTGCCACCATGCAACTAGGCAGAAAGCAATGGCCACAAGAGCCAGCAGGAAGGCAAACACAATCACGCCCTTCTGCATCTTATGCCGTTCGTTCGTAAGGTTTCGGTAGGTAAGATTGATGGTGGGATAGTCGAGGGCAGTCTCAAGAGTTCGGAGCCTTGCGTCGTAGAACCGGGCATCTTCCATGGCCGTGAGGATATAGTGCTCAGCCCTTTCTGCATCGGAAGTGCCTCTCTCCATCAGCAGCGTGGCAACCTTCCGTAAGGCCGCCGATTCGCGATTGATGGCCAACTGATCGCTTATCGCTGCCCGAATGTAATATTCAATCTCCTGCTCGTCTTCACCTTGCTGTCCACTCTCGTATCCCAATGAATAACAGGCCATAGCATAGGTGTGGCGGTTCTCTGGGACGGTCTTAATATGCTTAAGGTAATGCTGCCTTGCCAGCGTCCTATTTCCTGTTGCCTGATAATAATCGGCCATGTAGAAGTTGTAATCAACATGATCCGTGCTAAGGTAGTTGATGCCTTCCTTCCGGTACCGTTGTGCTTTCTCCTTGTATTCGGACTCATAACTTGTGCCTCTGCAGTAATCGGCCCAAAGGCTGTAAAGTGCTGTCAGCGTATGATAGTATTCAAATTTTGTGTCCTGTAGAAGAAGCGTATCAACAGCCATTATTGTTCTTTCAGCCTCAGGATATAAACCTCCGCGAAGCAAAGTCTTAGCCTTATATATCCCGAAAAGGTTCTGGTATATGGTATCTTTTAGTACATAGGCAAGTTGGAGACCTTGCTCAGCATAGTCAATCGCATCGTTGAAACTGTAGGAGTAGTACTCGTCGAATATCTTTTCGAGCAAGACCAACTTCTGTCTGTTGCCAGCCGTCCTCTGCAAATCGGCTTTCAATTGGTTAGTAATGGTTTCCTTCTGCATATCGAATGTGCCCCTTTGTGCAATGACACTATCCAGCCTGACAAGCCAACTCTCATAATTCGCATGGCAAGAAAGCATGGCGAATAATACTAAAACAAGGAACAAACCTCTTTTCATATATTTATGCTTCTGTTGACAACCTTTGTGCAAAGATAGTAAATATTCTCATATGTCAAGATATTTACCTCTTTTTTTTGTATCTCTTTGTAAGTTTCTGACAATAAGGTATATAATCTTATAGATATAGTTCGATATTTACCGACGCATTACTGAAATATATAAGGTATATCAATAAATCATATCTTTGCATCAGAATTTTTAATTAGCATACAAAAAGTATTAGCGTTTATGAAAAGAATCAGTTATTATCTATTGTTTTTTGCATTGTTTTGCCTGCAAGCCGTTGCACAGACCAATGCAGAAGATGAGGTCAAGCCCATCAAGGTGAATTTCTGCGCTGGCAATGTGACTACGACAAACAGCGAATGGAACAATTTTACGGGCACTTCCAGTGGTAGCAGTTTAGTGTTGAAGGACATTGAAGGCAATGCGACAAATGTCACGATGACACTGAAAGCGACCTTCAACGGAACAAACACCGAGGGCGTTCAGACTACAACAACACCGTTGGGCATGACCAGTAAAGAGTCGTATTCTGCCTTTTGGGCTCAGGCTCTCAACTCCAATGGTACTGTCAATAAGTCGCAAGCGGGTTTTGTCATCAGTGGTTTGGACACCAATTGTGCTTATGACTTTATCGTTTTTGGTTCTCGCAAGAATCAGACAGACAATCGCGAGACTTCTTATCTTTTCATAGGACAAAATGAGAAGGAAGGCTTGCTGAACTGTTCGAGCAATGCCACCGAGGTTGCCACCGTGACAGGCGTTATCCCTAACTCGAATGGTGAGATAGAACTGGTTGTCAGTCCAGGCAGTAACAACAATAATTCCGTACGTTACTACTACATCAACACGATGCAGATTACGCCTCGCCCTGGCAGCTCCGTCATCGATGAACCTGCGATAGTCAACGGCACGACGGTTAATGTAAACTTTTGTGCCGGCAATGTGACTACAACAGACACTCAGTGGAACAACTACACAAATCCAACTTCCGAGAATGCAGTTGTGCTTGCGCTAAACGACATTAATGGTAAAGCCACAGGCGCCACCATATCGCTAAACGATGCATTCAATGCGACCAACACAGAAGGCGTACAAACCACTACAACAGCTTTGAATATGCCTGCCGATGTTTCTAAGAGTGCCTTTTATGGCTATGCAGCCGGAACATTTGGCAGTAGCCCTCAGCAACCGACGGGCGGTTTCGTCCTCTCAGGGCTTAACAAGAGTTTTGTCTATGATATCAGTGTCTTCGGTTCTCGAAAGAATGTTTCAGACAACCGTGACACGAAATATGAAATCATAGGAGCAGAGACAGCATCTGTTGTTCTCAGTTGCTCGAATAATGCTTCTGATTTGGCAGAATTCACCAATATCCATCCTGATGCGAATGGTGAGATCAAGATTGTCTGCAGTCCAGGCGAGAACAATAACAACGCCAATAAGTTCTATTTCATCAATGCCTTGCAATTGAAAGCTCACAAAGAAGAGATAGTTGAGCCGGAACCCTTGCGCGTGTTGGCAATAGGCAATAGTTTCTCGGAAGATGCTGTAGAGCAATACCTCTATAATCTTGCTGCCGAGGAAGGACTTGAACTCGTTATCGGCAATGCTTATCGGGGCGGACAGGGACTTAATTCCCATTGGAATGACATACAAAACAACACCAACACCTTTGAATACCGAAAGATTGTCAAAGGCTCGCGCACCAATACGACAGGGCAGGCTCTGAGCACTATCATCACCGATGAGCCCTGGGACATTGTTACTTTCCAACAAGTAAGCCAGGACTCGGGTCGTCCCGACACATACGAGCCGTACCTTGGTAATCTCATTGATTACTTGCTGGGACTTACCACCAATCCTAATGTCAAGGTGGGAATGCATCAGACGTGGGCTTATGCGCAGAACAGCACGCATGGTGGCTTTGCCAATTATGGCAACAATCAGATGACGATGTATAATGCCATTGTTGATGCTGTCAACCAAGCTGTAGCTAATCACGACGAGCTGACCTTCGTGATTCCTTCAGGGACGGCCATACAGAATGCACGTACCAGTATCCTCGGCGACAATTTGAATCGCGACGGTTACCATCTGGACTATGGTATTGGCCGCTATATTGCAGCATGCACTTGGCTTGAAGCCGTCACGGAACTGAGTGCGGTGGGCAAGAATTATCATCCCAGTTCCATCGACGACCTTATGGCGACGATTGGTCAGAACGCCGCACACAATGCTATCCTCAATCCTAATAGTGTGACCGACATGTCTAACGAAGGATACGATGGCGACAATGCCATCATACCTTCAGATGTGGTTAAGGTTAACTTTGGTGCCTCTGTTGTGTCGGCCCCTGCATGGAACAGTATTACGCCTGGCAATAAGATGATAGCTTCGCTGAAGGATGCAAGCGGTAATGCTACGGAGATAGCTATGGTGCTGAGTGATGAGTTCAATGGCACCAACACCAGCGGTGCTTCCTCTACGTCAACCGTCCTCGACATGCCGTCGGATGTGTCGAAGTCTTGTTTGTGGGGTTATGCGTTGGGCAACTTCGACAACCAGGCTCAGCAGCCCACAGGCGGCTTTGCCATCAGTCATCTTAACAAGAACCTCGCCTATGACTTCACATTCTTCGGTTCGAGAAGTGGCAGCAGTGACAATCGCGAGACGGCTTACACACTGACTGGCAAATACACTCATGCCGGTTATCTTGATGCAGCAAGCAATTCCACGAACACAGTAACAGTCAAGAATGTTCGCCCGAACGATAACGGACAAATCTTGCTTACTGTCAGCCCTGGCGAAGAGAACACGAATGTCAATCGTTTCTACTATATCAATGCCATGCAGATAGAAGGTTATGAATCGACACCCAGTACAGAGGTCATTGAAATCTCCACGGCAGAAGAGTTGTTGGCAATTGAACCCGACGGCAACTATATCCTTACGAACGACATTGACCTCTCGGGCATCAATCTCCGTTCGGGCATTGCAGAGAGTTTCTATGGAAGTCTTGATGGCAACGGACATGTGCTGCGAGGCATTAATATCGACAAGGGCAGCACCAACGCCATAGGTCTGTTCCGTCATCTCTATGGAGCGACCATAAAGAACCTGGGCATTGAGGAATCTACCGTCACTGGCCGACAGGCTGTGGGTATGCTGGCAGGACAGAGTCATGGCTCTACCATCGAGAACTGCTACATTATTAATAGTGCCATCAATGGCTACGACCATGTAGCTTCCTTCGTAGGTCAGTTGGAAGCTTGGAAGGGTACGCCATCGCACATCACAGGCTGCTACGCTGCAACCAATGTTTATTCCTCTTCCTATCAGGGAGGTGGCCTCGTAGGAACAACTACAGGCGGTGGCGGTCAGGTCTCTAACAGCTACTTTGCAGGAAGAGTTCAGGTTGTAAGTCAGCGAGCCAGTGGCATTGTTGCCCTGCAGGATACCAACGACCAGCTCACTATCGAGAACAGTCTCTCGGCAGCTGTCGAGTTGGTATGTCCTGAGACGTATCGTGTGGCAAGTGTCAGAAGCGGTTATTCTACGATGACCAACAACTATGCTTTGAGCACGCTTACCAGCACCAACGGTACTGATGCCGAACGTGGCATCGATGCCAGCGAGGAACAGTTGCATCAGCAGGCTTTCTATACCGACCAGCTGACATGGACTTTCGACGAAGATGCTTGGCAGTGGCATGAAGGTACCTATCCTCTGCTCGGTTGGCAGCAGGCGGCGCAGACATCTACTGCCCTGGTTTACCTTTCCCAGCTTCGTCCCGTGCTTACACTGAAGGCTGGCGAACAAGTTGACCTGTCGCAATATTACGTCTCCGGCAATGGTGCGCGTCTGACCTACACCACATCTTCCGACAAGGTCAGCATCAACGGGAGTATTGTTACCGTGGTCGAGGGCATAGAGATAAGGAGATTTGAAGAAGTGACAGTCTATGCAAGTGCTGCGAACCTGCAACCTGTTGGCATCACATTGTCGCTCGTGCCAAGTGTCATTACCATTAGTTCTGCAGAGGACTTAATCTATTTTGCGGGGTTGGTCAACGAAGGACAGACCACGCTTAGCGGTACTCTGACAGCGGACATTGACCTGACGGGTAAAAGTTTCACACGAATAGGCAACCGCACCTATAAATATGCAGGCACATTCGACGGCCAGGGGCACAGCGTCACGCTGGATATGAATATAACGGGCACGAGTGATGCTGACAAGTGTCAGGGCCTCTTCGGCTGCGCAACAGGTGGAGCCAGCTTCAGTAATTTAATCATCAAAGGTAACGTTACTTGCAAAGCCAACTGTGTGGCAGCCCTTGTCGGTGAGACGAATGGCAGCGGAACTGTTACAATCAGTAATGTGGGCTGCGAGGCAAACGTAAATGCCACGAGCAATTATGTGGGTGCATTCCTTGGCAATAACAGCGGGGGCAATACAAAGATAGTCATTACGAACTGCTATAACACGGGCAACATAACAAGCGGCGGCAATAACTTCAGCGTAATGGGAGGATATGGTTCAGGCACGAGCACATATACAAATGTGTACAATACAGGTGCTATTACAGGTCCATCCGGTGCTACCGGAGGCAAGTTCGTGCAGGGCAACAACGGCACTTGCACCAATTGCTACACCACCGAAGCTGGTTCGCAGGCTGGCCTGACGACAGAAATCAGTGCCGCGAGCATATCTTCCGGCGAGCTTTGCTATAAACTTGGCAGTGCCTTCCGTCAGGTTCTTGGTGAAGGCGGTGACGCTTATCCTGTCCTCGACACGAGCAAGCCGAGTGTCTATCAGCTTACCGTCAGCGATGCCGGCTACGCTTCCTTCGTGCCTGAGGTTAATGTCGCAGCCATTCCTGCAGGCGTTGAGGTATATGTCGGGGAGAACAAAGGTTCGTATCTGCATCTGGAGAAGGTTACAGAAGTGCCTGCCGACAACGCATTTGTTGTAAAGGGTGCAGAGGGCAATTACTATTATAACAATACCGACGCTGCCAGAACTTTAAGTGGAGTTACAAATAACCTGACATTCTCTCCGGTTGCCCTTGTTTCCGACGGCACTCAGTACTGTCTATCTAACTTGGCATCAGGCGTAGGCTTCTATATGGTCAAGTCGGGCACCTCTATCCCTGCCCGCAAGGTTTACCTGTCAGTTACCACTGCTAATGTCAAGGATTTCTATGGCTTCGATGAGGACGATGCAACCGGCATCAGCCTCAAGTCCTTCCCTTCAGGGGAGGACTTAGGAGAGGCTTACAATCTTGCTGGTCAGCGCATCCAGAAGATGCAGTCGGGCATCAACATTATTAAAGGCAAAAAAGTCCTCTTCTAATGAAGAAGTCATAAGAAGTGCCCGAGGCGCTGGTGGGTACAGTTCGTCGCGACACATATGGTAGAAGAGTCGTTTAAAAATAAATGGTAATATAATTTAACGTGAGTTCGATGAAATTAGCTTGTCAAATGCTAATTCGTCGAACTTGCGTTAATGATGAAATTCGCTTTTATTTCTGACGCTTGTAATTTGAAGTGCCATTCTGGTACTTTGACAAAATGAAAGCATTTCGGCAGTTTTGCTTACAGTCGAATTTTTCCTGAACGCGTCAGAATCGCTTCTTTTGCCTCCGACCTTGTTTTTCGACCCCCGAGCAAAAATATGGCCTTAAATCGAAGGCGACTTGTCAACAAACTCTGCCTCAGTGTGTTAGAAGAACCTTCGCACGACTGCCATTTTATTCCGACTCGTCATTTTGCCAACTATACATGGCAAAAACAGCCGTTTTGACCCAAAATTGCACACTTTTCGATGTGAAGTTTCCACCAAATTCACATGAGAAGTTTTCGAACGCGACACGTGAACTTTTCAAACTTCACGTGTGAACTTTTGAAAGGCCTCATGTCGAGTCGGCAAAGTCGACGTAAAAAGTGCCCTTTTTCGACACTTTTCTGAGTGTGCAATTTCTGACACTTTGACAGCATTTCATGCATTTTTACTTACAATATTACACATGATGCATGGCATTTACAGCCTGACATCCCAGAATGTCCTATCGCCACGATTTGCGGTAACCGGTGGCAATGCCCTCGATTACTCATGGTTTTGGCTTCCAGCCAAGTCATTTCCCTTTGAACCGGAATGAGGGATTGTCAGCCTGCATTCTTGTAGAGCCTCACCCCCAGCCCTTATCCCATGGGAGAGGGAAGTGGGCGGGAAGTGGATGGTGAAGCGCGTCAGGTGGTCGTCGGGGCTCGTAAGCAGGTTGAAGTTGCAGCCATGAGCAGTGAGGATGTCGCGGATGAGTAGCAGTCCGATGCCTTGTCCCTGCGGTTTGGTGGAGAAGAAGGGTGTGAAGAGCTGCGAGCTGACCTCGGGCGAGATGCCGTGCCCGTTGTCGCTGATGACGAGCATCCCCGCCTCTTTCTCTCCTCCCTCGGCAGGGACGGCGGCGGTCACTATGCTGATGTGTCCGTCACGGCCAGCGATGCTCTCCACAGAGTTCTTCACAATGTTGATGAGCACCTGCTGGAAGAGTACGGCGTCGAGCTGTACGGGGATGGCATCGTCGGCCAGCGAGAAGCCGACCGTGATGCCGGACGACGTGCAGAGGCTCTCGAGGAACGGCCGACAGGCGTCCACCTCCTCGCTCAGGTCGCAGAGGAGCGGTTGCGGACGGGGAAGCTTGACCACCTCGGCAAAACGTGTCACGAACTTGGAAAGCGCCAGGAGTCGTTCCCTCTCGACGTCCGAAAGACTTCCTGCAATGCCTGCCACGCTGTTGTTCACCTCGTGTGCCATCATGCGGATGACACGTTCGTAGGCGGCTCTCTCAGCACGGCGCACCTCGTCGGTCAGCGACTCGATGAGGAAGAAAGGGTGCTGGTAGCCTCGGTCAGGGAAGGAGAGATGGCTGACACGGAACAGCTTGGGTTCGCCCGGCAGGCGCACCGTCGTCGATTCTCCCATCGGCAACGTCTGCATGGCCTTCTCGATGTCGGCCGACATCATCTGGCTGGCAGCAGGATTCATCGAGGTGACGTCGCCGCTCAGGTTGCATTGCACTACGCCCATAGGCGAGGCCTCGATGAGGAGACTAAGGAAGGAATACTGCTCTTCGAGGCGCAGGTGCTCGCTGCGAAGACGGCTGAGCAGGTTGTTGAAAGTGCGGACGATGACGTCCGTCTCGTGCTGTCCAGACGGAGCAAGCCGCGTCGTCAGGTCCAGGTCGCGCACCAGTTCCATGCCGCCGACGAGTGTCTCGTACGGACGAATCACCTTGCGGTAGAAATAGCCCAAGTAGAGCAGCAGCACCGCGGCGAGGCACTCCGATGTGTAGAACAGCCAGGAGCGCTCGTCGAACAACGCATAAATAGCTATGGCAGAGAGCGTCGCAATGCCCAGCACAAGGACGTAGAAGTAGTATTTGAGTTTCATAGTCCATATTTCTCAATCTTCCGGTAGAGTGCGCCGCGGCTGATGCCCAGCTCTTTTGCCGCCAGGGAGAGGTTGCCGCCGCAGCGGGCAATGCAGGCAGCGATGGTACACCGCTCCACGGAAGAGAGGGAACGACTGGAAGCCTCCCCCGTCCCCTCCAAAGGAGGGGTGAAGTGCTGCGCTGCCTCGTTCATGAAATCAGCGGCAGTCAGTAACCTCTCTCCCTCTCCTTTTGGAGAGGGCTGTGGTGAGGCTAATAGCACAGCACGCTCCACCATGTTCTTCAGCTCGCGTATGTTGCCGGGGAAGGGCAGCGACTGCAGGTAGGCGATGGCATCGGTCGAGGCCTTCAGCACAGGCAAGCCCGCCTGCTGGCAAGCCCCCGTGAGGAAATACTCCACGAGCATCGGGATGTCCTCCCTGCGTTCGCGCAGCGGCGGAAGGTGGATGCCCACCAGATTGATGCGGTAGAAGAGGTCCTCGCGAAAGGTGTGCTCCCTGACCATCGCACGCAGGTCGGCATTCGTGGCACAGATGACGCGGACGTCCGTGCGGCGTGTCCGGCTGTCGCCCAGCACCTCGTACGTCTGGTCTTGCAGCACGCGCAGCAGCTTCACCTGGCTTGCAAGCGACAGCTCGCCTATCTCATCCAGGAATATCGTGCCGCCGTTGGCCAGCTCGAAACGGCCTGCGCGGTCGGTAAGGGCATCGGTGAACGCTCCCTTCTTGTGGCCGAACATCTCGCTCTCGAACAGCGAAGAGGAGATGCCGCCCAGGTTCACCTTGACGAACGGTCCGCCGGCTCGCTTGCTCTGCCTGTGGATGGCTTCGGCCACAAGCTCCTTGCCTGTGCCACTCTCCCCGGTGATGAGGACAGGCGCATTCGTCGGAGCGATGCGGCTCATAGTGGAGTAAATACAGGACAGAGAAGGCAGCCTCACCCCCAGCCCCTCTCCGAGGAGAGGGGAGTCCTTAGCGGCAGAAAGCCCCTCTCCTCGGAGAGGGGATGGGGTGAGGCTCTTCGCCGTCCTTATCCTTTCCATCAGCACGTCGGCGTTCCACGGCTTCGTGATGAAGTCGAAGGCTCCTGCCCGCATACCTCGCACGGCAAGGTCGATGCTTCCCCAGGCCGTCATCAGGATGATAGGCACGTCAGGACGGAACAACTTCGCCTGCTTGAGCAACGTCAGGCCTTCCTCGCCGTCGGTGGAATGGCTGAAGTTCATGTCCATCAGCACAAGTTCCACGGCAGGCTCGTCTTGCAAGACCCGTATGGCAGCCTTGGGCTCTTCGGTCAGCACCACTTCGTAGCCATTGTACTCCAGCAACCGACGCAGCGAGTAGCATATGTTCTTGTCGTCGTCTACTACGAGAATCTTCATGTCTTCTTTCAAGTTTTAGCCTTTCTGTGGGTGCAAAGTTAAGAAAAGATTTCGACATCTGACGCTTTTTCCCTGCTATTCTTCCATCAAGGACTCCGTTATTTTGCTGCGGCAGATGTGCCAGGCAGGTATGGCGGTGCCGACGAGGACCGTACATAATATAATAATGTATACGATGAGGGACACGACGATGAAGTGCTTGCCGAAGTCGTAGAACCAGAAGTGGACGGCAGGATTGACGTTGCTCTCCATCCAGAAGAGACCGTGCGAGGCGGCGAACTGAAAGTAGATGACGCAGCCGATGACGACGCTGACGGTGGTAAGAAGCCATGCCTCGCGGATGAAGTCCCAGAAGACACGCCACTGGGTAGCGCCGAAGGCACGCTTCACGCCTGCCTCCTCCCTGCGCTGCTGCGTGTACATCAGCAATGTGCCCAGCACGCCGAAAGCCAGGTTCGTGGCAAAGAAGGCAGCGATGAGCAGGTTGCGCCGCGTCATTCGCTTCATCCTGACTTCCCCATAACCTTTCTCAAACGCCTCGCGAGCCGTCAGCATCTGGCGGACATAGCAATGCTCTGTCACCAGCTCGCGCTGCACCTCCTGCTGATGTTCCTGCACGAAACGGTCGGCATTCACGCCTTCGCGAAGACGGACGATAATGGGGACGTTCAGGTTCACCCCACCGCTGCAAAGGAATACGGTCGCATAGTTGTGGTCGAAGGACTGATAGCGCACGTCCTCCACCACGGCGCGAATGTTGTAATGCTTCTTGAGCCAGCCTGATTCCATTTTCTCCTCGTCCCAGCCAAAATAGCGGACAAGCACGTTCCGACCTGCCACGTCGGTGGTGCCGAAGAGTCCCATTGCCAGCGAGCGCGTGATGATGATGCTCTTTTCCCACTCGCAGTTGTGCGTCAGCTCGCTGGTCGGCACGCTTGGCGTCAGCGACTTCATGCCATAGACCTCGAACATCTTCGAGTCAGGCTCGAAGCGAAAGCCGTAAACTTGAATGGAGTCTCCGTTGTCGTTAAATAGGAATTCTATCGAGCCGACCGAGCCAAAACCCATGGGAACGCATTTGGCGCGATAGGCTTGCTCCACGCCGTCCATCTCCTGCACCTTCCCGAGCAGACGTTCCTCTTCCTGCATGATGGCGTATTGGTCTGCGTCCCGTTCTTCCCAGCCCACAGAGCTGGCGACTTGCAGCTTTACCATGCGGTCGATGTCGTAGCCTAAGGGCAGGCGTGCCACGTAGCTTGTGACGATGACAGGGTCGAAGGCCCACCAGCAGGCAAAGGTGACGAGGATGAGTTCCATAATTAACCAGAGAGAGGAACTCCGACGAAATATCTCTTTTATCTGTTTCATTTCTTTATCATCATAGATTCAACAATCGGTTTCCTGAGGCTGAGCCATGCGGGCAGGGTTGCAGCCAGCACGTTCAGGGTGCAGCAGACAATCAGGGCGATGAGGAAGACGGCGGGGCCGAAGAACATCTCGCCCTTGAGCACCGGCACGTCGGCATACATCTCCGCATTCGTGGCGAAGATGGCGAACACCCAGTCGCGCCAGCCATAGAGCGCCAGCCATGCGAGGCACAGACCTAAGAGGCCGCCGGCGAGCGTGAGCATGAGGTTCTCCATGACAACCTGCCAGAGCAGCGTGCGACGCTTGGCTCCGAAGACTTTGCGGATAGCCATTTCGGGCAGACGACGCTCCATGCGGCTGGCCACCATGCCGCTCAGGTTGACGGCAGGCACGACGAGCAGGAGCAGAACGCCTGGCAGGACGTACCAGATGATGCTGTCGCCCCAGGCATCGAACACATAGCCGAGACTCTTCCAGACCGTGGCGTAGTGCGACTCCATGTCTATTGTCATGTCCACCTGCTCGTTGGCATGCATGGCGTTGTAGCGTGCTTCCACCTCTTTCATCTCCTGCATGAAGGCCTTGCGCTTTGCGGCGGGCACGCTGAAATAGACTTCCACGCAACCGTCTTCGTAGCTGTTCCAGTTGTACTCCTGCATCAGGCCGTCGGCAGCGTAGGGCACATAGATGTCTGCCACGCACTTCTCCGTCAGCTCGCTCGGCGTCTCTACCACGCCGCAGATGCGGTAGTCCTGGTGGCGGAAGGTGACGGTGGAGCCCACGGCTTTTGCTTCCTTCGGGAAGAGCAGGCTGCGCACTTCTTCCGTGATGACGACGTTGCGGCGGCCGCTGTCGAAGTCATCCTTCGTGAAGGGATTGCCTTCGGTGAAGCGGAACTGGAAGAAGCGGAAGAAGCCCGGCTCCGTCATCTTCACCTTCACCTCGTGGTCGTGGATGCCGTCGGGCAGCTTCATGTAGTCTCCATCGCCTGTATAGAAACTCATCACGGCTGTCATGCATTCCGGCGTCTGCATCTTCTGGAACATGTCACGGAAGATGGCAGGCGGGATGATAAGGCCTTTGGAGTTGTCTTTCGTTCTCATGATATCCAGATAGTACGTCTTGCTGCGACGCACTTCGGGTGCGATGTTAGCAGTCTTCACGTAATAGACCTCGGCAATGAGCATCGTGAAGGCGATGGCGAGGGCCGTGCCCAGGATGTAGAGGGCGGAGTAGAGCTTGGCCTCCTTTAGGGGGAGAATAGGATTCTGTCTGTTCATTTGTTCTTTCTTGTTTTGTTATGACGACTTCTTTCTCTCTTTGTTCGGTCGGATTTGCAATCCGACCGTAAGGAATATAGGGATTTGCAATCCCGTAATGTCTTGATGTCGGCATTTCAAATGCCTATATTCGCATCTGGCGGATTGCAAATCCGCCAGAACGGTCGTGATGACGCGGCTCTGCTTCCTATTTCACCTTCAGCTTCTCGCGTCCCTTGTACTTTGTCATGTCGCTGACGACGACCTGCTCGCCCTGCTCCAGGCCTTCCACCACTTCGATGTAGTCGTAGTTGCATTCGCCGAGCTTGACGTTTCTTGCCTTCAGTTCTTCATTCTTCATTACAAACATCGTATAGTCCCCCGGGCCGCTGTAGAACGAGCCGTTGCGGATGCGGAGGACATCGTCTTTGATGCTGGTGATGACGAACACCTCTGTCCTAAGTCCGGAACGCAGTCGCGGGTGACTCATGTTGTCAGGTACGGCGGTGAAGGTGATGACGCCGCTTTGGCTCAAGGGCGTCACGGTGCCGACTGTGCCGCTGAGCATCTCCTTGCCTATCTTCAGGATGACGGCTCCGCCTACGCGGACGCGGTCGGCATGTGTGTCGCTTATCTCGCATTCGGCCTTGAAGTGCCGGAGGTCGCTGACGATGGCGAGCTTCTGACCAGCGGAGACGGTGGAGCCGACCTCTGTGTTGATGTAGGTCAGGGTGGCGCGGCGGGGCGAACGTATCTTGGCGTCGTCCAGGGTGCGACGTTTCTCGCCGAGTCCTTTCTCGAAGATGCTGTTCTGTAGCTGCTGCATGCGCAGGTCGGCTTGCTTCACGCGCTTCTCGTTCTCGTACTGCTGCCGGAGCTGTCGGAGTTGCAGCTGTGCCGTGCGGAGGGCTGTCTCGGCCTGCCGGACGCGGTCGCGTGTGCCGGAGCCGAGGCTGTCGAGGTAGAGCTCGTTGCGCAGCTGTGCCTCCAGCTGCGACACCTTCATCTCGTCCACCTCAATCTGCATCTGCCGGTCGGAGAGCTGCGTCTCGGTGTTCGCCTTGAGCTGTTCCATCTGCTGCCGCTTTATCTCCCGCTCGTCGAGGGCTTTGGCGTAGTCCGTTTCGGCCGACTGGAGATCCAGCCGGCACAGTGGCGTACCCACGTCGACGCTGTCGCCGCTGTGGGCATAGACCTCGAGTATCTGTGAGCTGATGGGCGAGACGATGACCTCCTCGAAGGCCGGTACGATGCGTCCCGTGGCCGAGACGCTGACATCTATCGTGCCGCGGTCCACCTCCGAGATGACGAGCTTGTCCCGCTCCAGCGTGGGGAGCATCTGCCCTCCGAGCCATGCGGCGGCGCCCATCACCAGCAGGAAATCGCCCGTCCACAGGGCTGCCTGCCTCATCTTCCGTTTTCTCTGTTCGCTGACAGGGATTTGTCTGTCCATTGTCTGACTGTCGTTCTTCATCTTTTTCTTGTGTAGTGTTGTTTTACGCGTAGTGTGGCGTCGGCTTGTCTCACGTGTGAGAAAATGTTTTCTCATACATGAGACAGACTTGTCTCACACGTGAGACAATCACTCGTCGCGTATGATGCGTTCAAAGTCCTCGTGTATGTCGCAGCCTCGCTCAAAGTCCCAAAGGGCGATGGAGCGGAGCTGGTAGTAGTATTTCCAGTAGTTGTAGAGGCTGGTGATGCGGTTCAGTCGTGCCTGGTCCTTGGCCGTCTGCGAGTCGGAAAGCTCCAGGGTGGAGATGGACCCAATCTTGAACGTCTCTACGTTGGTGTTGTAGCGTCGCTGGGCAATGGTGTCTGCCTCGCAGGCGATGCGTAGCTGTTCGGCCTGATTGTTGAACTGTTCGGTCAGGACGAAGAGGTCCTGCCGGAAGTCCTGCGCTTGCTGCCGGAGCTGTCCGCGCACGATCTCCCGATAGCTTTCCGCCATCTTGCGCTGACCCTTGCGTTTGCCCCAGTCGAGGATGGGCAGGGAGAAGCCCACCTGCACCACCTCCTTGCTCAGCAGGTCGCGGTAGGCGCCGCCGATGCTCTCAGCCATGCCCGTGTAGCCAAGCTGTGCATGGAGCGTCACGCTGCGTCGGTTGGCCTTGGCCGAAGCGACGTTGTAGTCGGCCTCCAACTGCCGTCGGCGCATCGTGGTGGCAAGGGCGTTGTTCTCTAATGCATGGCTGAGGACTTCCTCATAGTCAAGATGAAGACCCACCCCCTGCCCTTCCTCTGTAGGGAGGGGAGTATTTACATCTGCCTCCTCTGTGGTCTGTTGGCAATTGCTCCCCTCCCTACAAGGGAGGGGTTGGGGGAGGGTCCGGGTTGGCACCTTTGGTTCTATCGGCACGATGTCCGTCTCCACGTCGAGGAACGAGCGGAGGGCGAACTGACAGGCTTGCCTCGTGCTCTCCGCATTGGTGAGGGAGCTGCGGGCTGTCAAGACGCCCAAGCGCATCTGCAGCACGTCGTTCTCGCTGATGGTGCCCATCTGTCGCTTGGCCAGCGCTACGTCGTAGAGTTTCTCCGCCGTCCGCAGGTTCTGCTCGGCAATGCCCACCTGCTCGCCTGCAATGATGAGGTTGAAGAAGAGACTGACAGCCTCCATCGCCACCTGCTCCGTCTCGGTCAGGAAACGTGCCTGTGCCTCGCGGTAGCGCAACGGCTCGATGCGTCGGTTCCACTTCAGGTGGTTCACGCCGAACAGCGGTTGCGACAGCGTGACGGCAATGGGGAGCGACATGAACTGATTGCCCCCGCTCGTTCCCGACTGGTGGAGGAAGTCGAGCGACGACTCTACGGAGATGGTGCCGCCAGTAGGCCAAATCTTCTGCGTGACGTAGAGCGAGCCGTTCAGCCCAAGGTAGTCGTTGCGCACATACGACACGCCGCCGTCCCCCTGCTGGTAGCTCGTGTAGCGTTTGTTGTAGCTGCCCGACGAGGAGAACGACACCTCCGGCAACAGGTCAGCCTTGTAGCTGCGCCATTGCCAGTAGGCCGACTTCAGCTCGCCCAACGCCACAGCCGCATCCACGCTTTGCCGCCGCGCCATCGCAATGCAGTCGTCGAGGGAGAGGATAAAAGCCCCCTCCCCGCTCCCCCTTTGGGGGAGTGCCTTTGCCTTGGTTGCTAACGGCTGCATGACAAGCAACGTCAGGGTAATCAGTTTTGTAAATAACCTATTCATATTTTATGTTTCAACGGGATTGAGGCACTCCCTCCCCCTAAAGGGGGACGGGGGGTCTTGGAGCGGGGAGGGGGCCTTACTCATGACGTAACGCTTCTACGGGTTTCGTATACATAGCAATCAGGGTAGGGATGGTGATGCCGAGCGTGACGACAAGGAGCATCAGTAGCAGCTGAACGCCGCAGACGGTGAAGAAGTGCGGCCAGAACTGCGCCACCCAGTCCGTCTCGCGCTCCAACGCACCATGCTTCTCTCCCATGAAGAGGAGGTCGTTCATGGCAAACTGAAGCCAGATAATCTGCCCGATGACGCAGGCCACGAAGGTGAGTAAGGCTGCCTCCTGCCATATCATCCGGAAGATGTCGCGCCGTTTGGCACCGAAGCTTCGCATGATGCCGATGTCCTCCATGCGCCCTCGTATCTGCAACCAGTAGGTGCCCAGCGTGCCGAGCACGACGCCCACGAGCAGGATGCTGAGGAAGATGCTGAACACGGTGAAAAGCATGTGCCCTTCGCTCAAACGGTTGTGATGCTTCAGGTAGTCCTTGAACGTCTCTGTCTCCGTCAGCCTGTATGTGCCTTCCTGCAGACGCATGTCCGGCATGTCGTATCGCGCCAAGAAAGCTTCGGCGTCGGCATCGGGTTTGAGGCGGATGAGCATGGACGGACTGTTGTCCCACAGGTCGCTGGGGTAGAATATGCTGTAGAAGTATCGCTGGTTCTCTATGGCCTTCACGTCCTCCACCACGCCGCAGACGATGAGGTGCTTCCTGTTCTCCTCGAAATTGTACTTCCCGCCGTACACGATGCGCCTGCCCACTGCCTTCTCGGTGCCGAAGAGCGCCTGGGCCAGGCTGCGGGTGATGACGACACCATACTCCTCCTTTGCCTCCGACAGCTCCTCCACAGAGGGACTGCCCTCGACGGATGTCAGGCCGAGCGTCTCGAAGAAATGCTCACCGCGCAGGAAGCTATGCTCGTAGGCAAGCAGGGCCTGCGTGCCGGTCTCGGTGCGCACGCTGTCCCAGGAACTTTCCTGATAGCGTCCGCCAAAGACTTCATTGGCAAGGCTCACGGACTGCACTTCGGGCAGGCTCTGCACATGGTCGCGCAAGGCATAGAGCCCCCATACGCCGAGAGTGTCCGAACGCGTCCCCTCCCCATCGGGGGAGGTTGGGAGGGGGCTGACTTCGCCCACCAGCAGGTGTTCCTTCTCGAACTCGCCGCTGGCACGTGCTATGTGGGTGTTGTATGTGACGACGACAATGGCGTCGAGGGCAAAGAAACTGAAGACGGCGGCGAGGATTATCTCGACGAAGATGAAGCCGTTCTTCCCGCGGTGTGCCCAAAGGTTTTTAAGTGTCATCTCTTCTGATTTAAGGATTCAACAATAGGTTTCCTGAGCGAGCGCCATGCCGGGATGAGGGCTGCCATGAGGTTGAGCACGGCGCAGCAAAGGAAGCAGACGAGGAAGAGCGTAGGCGTGAAGAACATGGCGGGGTCGAGGCTGAACTCGTAGCTTTTGATGTCTTCGCTTTGGAACAGCGTCAAGAACTCCCTCGTGTGGAGCGTCAGTCTGAAGAAAAGCCACGACAGCACCCAGCCCACGGCACCGCCTATGAGCGTCAGCACCAGGTTCTCGTTGATAACCTCGCGCAGCAGCCAGCGCCGCTTGGCACCGAAGGTCTTGCGGATGCCCATCTCTGCCCGTCGCGCTTCCATGCGGTTGCTGACGAGGCCGCTCAGGTTGATGGCAGGCAGCAGCAGGAAGAGCAGCATGAGCAAGGCAATCGGCATGAGGTTCATGGCCATGAGCGACGGGCTCTCCTTTCCTTCTGAGTTTCTGCCGAAGAAGTTGAGGAACCTGAAAAACTGACTGTTTGCCGTCACACGCCAGCTTATCTCTTCGCCAGCCTGACTGCTCGCCACGGCTTCGTACCTCCTCTGCAGCGGCTCCAGCTCGCGCATGAAGTCCTGCTGCGAGAAGCCTTTCCGCAGGAGAATCATGACATCGAGGAAGCCTGCGTATGCATAGGTGCTCTGCCTGCCCAGGCCAAGATTGAGGGCTTCCTCAGTGTAGGGAAAATAGACGTCTGCCGCAGCGGTCATCATCATGTAGCTTACCGTCTTGACGACTCCCACGACGCGAAAGGCTTTGCCGCCCAGAAGAAGAGCCTCTCCCCCAGCCCCTCTCCCGTGGGAGAGGGGAGTGGGTTGCTGGTTTTGCCCCTCTCCTGCGGGAGAGGGGTTAGGGGTGAGGCCAAGGCCAAGGGTCTTTGCCAGCCTCTCCGTGATGACGCAGACGGGCTCGCCGTTCTGGAACTCCTGCCCGGAGAAGGGACGCCCGCTGAGGAACGTGAAGTCGTAGAGGCGGAAGAAGTCGGGATTGGTGGGAATGAAGGTGACAGGCATCTCGCGCTGCCTCTCCATGTCGCTGACCTTATTGCCTGTATATCTGTAGCCTGGCGTAAAGCCGACGACGGCCTCTACGCACTTCATCTTCCGGAAGCACGAGTCGATGGCTTCTGTGGAGAAGCCGTAGTAGTGCCACTCCCCTTCCTGCATCGATGCCTTGCGGAAATGGTTGTTGAGGTAGAGCGTGCGGCTGCGGTTCGACTCGGGTGCGATGTCGCCGACTACGATGTGTACAAAGATGGCGACCACCATAGCCGAGGCAATGGCAACGGCTGTGCCCGCAACGTAGATGGTGGAGAACAGCTTGTCGGCACGCACCAGTGCAATCGCATGACGCAAAAATAAGATGAACTTACTCATAGTCTTTCTTCTTTTTAACAACGGAT
The DNA here is from genome assembly GCA_017469525.1 of Bacteroidaceae bacterium. Lineage (GTDB taxonomy): Bacteria > Bacteroidota > Bacteroidia > Bacteroidales > Bacteroidaceae > Physcousia. The sequence goes on from JAFUGG010000018.1 coordinate 81,589, forward strand.
TTAACGGATTTGACGGATTATTTATATAAAGCAATAGCATCAGTAGAGCCAATCCGTTCAATCCGTTTAATCCGTTGTTTAGAAAACTTGCCGTCCGTCCAGGAACTTGATGATGCGGCTGGTCTCGGCGGCTTGCTTCTCGTTGTGCGTCACCATGACGATGGTGCGGCCGTCCTCCTCGTTGAGGCGGTGGAGCAGCTCCATGATTTCGGCACCCATCTTGGAGTCGAGGTTGCCGGTGGGCTCGTCGGCAAGGAGTATCTCGGGATTGCCGATGACGGCGCGGGCGATGGCGACGCGCTGGCACTGTCCGCCGCTGAGCTGTGTGGGACGATGCTTCATGCGATGGCTCAGACCGACGCGGGCAATCATCTCCTTTGCCAGACGCAAGCGCTCGCTGCTGCGTACGCCACGGTAGATGAGGGGCAGCTGCACGTTGTCCAGCACGTTGAGTGTCGGGATGAGATGGAAGCTCTGGAAGACGAAGCCAAGCGTTCGGTTGCGAATCTCGGCAAGGCGGTTGTCGTTCATGTGCGTGTCGATCATCTGTCCGCACAGCTCGATGGTGCCGCTCGTGGGTTCGTCCAGGAGGCCCATGATGTTGAGCAATGTCGACTTGCCGCAGCCGGAGGGTCCCATGATGCTCAAGAACTCGCCTTTATGCACATCGATGTTCACGTTCTCCAGAGCTTGTGTCTCCACTTCTTCGGTACGATAGATTTTGTTGATCTCTCTGAGACGGATTACAGCCTCACCCCCAGCCCCTCTCCCGTGGGAGAGGGGTGTAGATAGTGATTGACTCGTTGAATTCTGATTCGTTGTTACATTCTCGTTTGTTTTCATATTTGTAATAATTAAAATTATTAATGTTACATGGTAATTCTCTTCCTTTCTCCCCTCTCCCACGGGAGAGGGGTCGGGGGTGAGGCTTCTATTCATCCCTCAGCGCGTCGGTGACTTTGGTGCCGACTATCTTCAGGGCAGGGATGGCTGTGCCGATGAGGACGGTACATAATATAATAATGTATACCACGGCGGACACGATGAGGAAGTGCGGCATGAAGTGGTCCACCCAGGTAAGGTCGGAGCGTGGCGGCATGTTCAGCTGCGAGGTGTACATCTTGAAACTTTCCAGTCCGTCTTGCACCTCGTATCCGCTGTAGGCATAGTTGAAGTAGATGAAGCATCCGATGAGGACTGCGACGGTGGTCAGCAAGGCGCCTTCGGCAAGGAACGACAGCAGCAGTCGCACCTTCGTTGCTCCGAAGGCACGCCGCACGCCGCATTCCTCGGTCCGACGCTTGGCCTGCAGCCACACCGTACCAATGACGGCCAGACTCAGGTTCACGAGGAAGAAGAAGGCCAGGGCGAGGTTCATGTTCGTCTCCTGCGGCAGACCATCCTTCAGGTCGTCAGCCAGAAGTGAGTCCTCGTAGGGCATAATCTTGCTGATGCGCATGAAGGGTGTCTTCGCCAGAGCCATGACGTCGCCGGCATGTTCGTTTACATATCGCGCTGGCTTCACGCCTTTCTTGAGGCGAAGCACGAGGTATTTGGTATAGTAGTAGGCCTGGCTTGGGGTGTAGAGCGTGCTGCGGGTGGAGCCGAAGCGCTCATGCTGCACGTCCTCTACCACGCCGGCCACCGTCATGGGCTCCGGCGTGTTCTCTCCCTGACCTGGCTCCCTGATGCTCCGACCGACGACGCCTTCCGTCGTGCCGAAGATGGCTTTGGCTGCCGACTCGGAGAGCACCGCCTGCCGCGACGTCCTTGTCAGCTCCGAAAGCTCTTCCGCCGAGGGGCTGCCCGGCAAGGTCCTGAGGCCGTAGGTCTCGAAGAAATGCCAGCCTTCGCAGAAGGTGACGCTGTAGATGCCTATCGTGTCATGCTCCAGGCAAATGAGCCGCTGTCTGCCGTATCTGTGTGAAATTGCCGAATAAGGGTTCTCGTAGCCATAGACATTCTCTATGTCGTCCGTGGCTTTCAGTTTCTCCGCGAGCCTCGGCAGGTATTCGTTCACACGCTCTATAGCATCGGAGGAGCTTGTGCCGTCGGTGTCGTATATCCGCGTCACCTCGGCCAGGACGAGGCGGTCGCTGTCGTAGCCCACCGGCTGGTTCATGTAGTAGAGGTTCACGACAGCCGGGTCCACGACGACCCAAGCGACGACGGTTATCACGACGAGTTCGAGGAAGAGCCACACGGACCCTCTCCGGACCTCTCCTTCTATGGGGAGGAACTTCATGCACTGGGAATGTTCTCTTTTCTTCATAGTTCTAATGGTTCTTTGTTATGTGTCTGTGAGGACGTGACAGAATAGAGTCTTGGCAAACGCTCCACGTCTGGTTGCTTTGTCTCACGTGTGAGAAAAAGCTGTCTCATGTGTGAGAAAAACTTGTCTCACGTGTGAGACAAACAGACGACCTCAGGGGCATGGGCTGTTTACCTCTTTTCCATCATCGATTCAACAATAGGTTTCCTCAGACTGAGCCACGCTGGCAGCAGGGCAGATAGCAGATTGATGATGAGGATGGCAAGGAAGGCTCCGACGAAGAGCAACGGGGCGAAGAGCATCTCGCCCGTGACGATGGGCGACGAACCGACGGCGCTGCTGTCGAAGAACAAGCCCAGCAGGTCCGAGCGGAAAGCATAGATGCTGAGCCAGGCCACTACAAGACCGATGAGGCCGCCTATGCCGGTGAGCACAAGATTCTCCATGATGACCTGCCAGAGCAAGGCGGAGCGACGGGCGCCGAAGGTCTTGCGGACTGCCATCTCTGCAGTGCGTCGTTCCATCCTGCCTGCCACGATGCCGCACAGATTGAGCGCCGGCACGAAGAGCAGAATGAAGAGCAGGCCGGCGTAGTGCTTCACGACCTGCCAGGTGGACACTTCCTCGAGCAACGAACCATTGGAGCACTCGTTCCGCAAGGTGTGCATCGGGTGCGTCTCCATGGCATTTGTCAGCCGGACAGTCCTTGTTGCGCCTTCCTCCATCCAGCCGACGCGAATCGCTTCCGATTGCGTGAGCCGCGCCGCAATCTCGTCCAGTTCGCGCTTGAGGGCTTGCAGCTGCTTGCCGTCCTTTACCGTCAGCACGATGCCAAGCGAGCCGCAGTAGGGATTGTCGCTGTGTGCGGTCTGTCGAAGCGTATAGGGCTTGAAGACCTGTATATGGCTGTCGGGCGTCAGACTGCTCGTGCCGCGCACCACACCCACGACGCGCACCGCCTCGCGGTTCTCGGTCTCCAACGTCCCCCCTACGGCACTTACGCCCCGACCGAAGTAACGCTCGGCAAAGTCATGGCTGACGACGCAGACCTTCTCGCGGTTCTCTACGTCCTGCTCCGTGAGCGGCCGGCCCTCGAGGAACTCATATTGGTAAATCTTGAAGAAGTCGGCGTTCGTGTAGTTGGTGATGGCCTCGATGTACTCCTCCTTTCCCTTCACGGCACATTCGCCATCGAAGTCCGAAATCCTCCCCGACCCTATCATCGCGAGCGTTGGGGCGCAGTACTCGTAGTTCCTCGATGGCAGGAGCCACTCCTCGAATGCCTTCTCGCTGAAGCAACAGCTTGTCGTGCCCATCGTCTTGCCGTCCTTCTCCATCTGAACCTCAATCATGTTCAGATAGACCGTTCTCTGTCGGTTCGGCTCGGGATAGATGGGAGCGAGTTTGATGTAATAGACCACCGCCATCACCATTGTGAAGGCCAGGGCCAAGGCTGTTCCGGCGATGTGAATGCCGGAGAACAACTTCTCCTCACGCATCATGGCGAGGGCTTGTCGGATGTAATTCATAGTCTTTTCTCCCTTTTCCGTTATTTCGTTATCACGTTATTTCGTTACCACGACATCGTGAGCAAAGCCCACAAGACTGAAGTTTCTGAAGTTAAAGTGGAAGTTAAAATGGGAGTTAATTCGTTTCACTCATGGAAGTTATAAAAGGACAATACCATAGGCAGCCAGCATCCAAAGCTATCGTCCAGCCAACTTGTTGGCTTTACTTCCTGCGCGTAGCGCATAACTTCCTATTTAACTTCATCATATAACTCCCGAAATTTAGTTCACAATATTATATTAGCAATAACTGTGCCAAACGCATAACCTTCTGATACTTAGCAGTGCATAAAAAGAAAGTGTCCGTTTCCGGACACTCTCTGCTGTTCGGAAACGGACACCCTGGATAGTCTCTGACGATGTGTATCAGAACATCTGGCTGACGCGCCGTATGCCTTCGACGAGTGCATCGACGTCTTCCCTTGTGTTGTAAAGCGCAAAGCTGGCGCGGCAGGTGCCTTCTATGCCGAGGCGACGCATGAGGGGCTCGGCACAATGATGCCCGGTGCGGACGGCGATGCCGAGGCGGTCGAGCAGCGTCCCCATGTCGAGGTGGTGGATGTTGGCCACTTGGAAAGAGACGACGGCATCGCGCTCCTCAGCGCCTGGACCGTAAATCTTCATGCCTTCCACCTCCATGAGTCGCCGCATGGCGTAGGCCGTGAGGTCGCGTTCGTGCGCCTCGATGGCATCGAAGCCTATGCCTGTCACGTAGTCGAGGGCGCGGGCAAGACCGGTGGAGGCCACGTAGTCGGGCGTACCTGCCTCGAACTTATAGGGAAGGTCATTGAATGTTGTCCTCTCAAAGCTGACGGTCTTTATCATCTCCCCACCGCCCATGTACGGCGGCAAGCGGTCCAGCCACTCCTCCTTGCCGTAGAGCACGCCGATGCCCGTCGGGCCGTATATCTTGTGACCGCTGAAGGCAAAGAAGTCACAACCCAGCTCCTGCACGTCGACCTTCATGTGGGGTGTGCTCTGGGCACCGTCGATGAGGACCGGCACGCCGTGCTCGTGGCTGATGCGAACAATGTCGCGGACGGGATTGACCGTGCCCAATACGTTGCTCACATACGTCAGGCTGACAATCTTCGTGCGGTCGTTGAAGAGTTTCTCGAACTCATCCATGCAGAGAAGTCCGTCGTCCGTGATGGGACAGACACGGAGCCTGATGCCCAGCCGCTGCTCTGCGAGCTGCCACGAGACGATGTTGCTGTGGTGCTCCATCTCGCTGATGATGACCTCGTCGCCTTCCTTCATGAACGCCTCCCCGAAGCACGAAGCCACGAGGTTAATGCTCTCCGTCGTGCCGCGGGTGAAGACAATCTCACTTGTGCTGCGGGCACCGAGGAAACGTCGCACGGTCTCGCGGGACGCTTCGTGCAGGTCGGTGGCCTGCTGCGAGAGGAAGTGTACGCCGCGATGCACGTTGGCGTTCACGTTGTAGTACTCCTCCGTCATGGCCTCGACCACGCTCCGCGGCTTCTGCGTCGTGGCGGCATTGTCCAGATAGACCAGCGGATACTTCCCATAGATGACCTTCTGGAGGATGGGGAAATCGGCGCGAATGGCTGCTATGTTGAGTGTTTCAGTCATAGAGCTGTTTATTTCTTGACAATCTTGACATTGGGATATTTCGACGTGTCGAGCACAAAGACATTGTCCGGCACGCCTTTCTTGATGCTGACTATCGTGAATGTCAGCTTCTTCAAGCCCGACCCCATCGTCATCTCCATGGGGCGGCAGTCGCTCCGCCGTGCCGTCAGCACCATCTTGCTGGGGTTCTCCTTGTCCTTCGGCTCAGTGAGAGTTATCTCGTAGGCATTGTCCGTCGTCTTCATCTTTGCTTTCTTGTACTCCGACACGAGTTTCATGTCGACGCTGTTGTCGTTCTTCTTGAGCTTGTCCGCCTTTTCGATGGTGAGCGTTCCCTCTGCCGGGTTGTACGTCCATGTCTGCTTCCCGTCGCAACCCATCTGCATCTCGAAGGTCTTGCCCAACATCGACATGCTCATCGACACGAGTGCCTTGTCGCCTTTCGTACGGCTTCTGGTAGCCACCTTCGCTGTCATGACCTTTCCCGTCATGTTGACGTCGATACCTTCCTTATCGTCGAACCACTCTTCCACCTTGTCCAGGATGGGTTTCACGTCGGCAGGGATTTGCGCACGCAGCGGCATGACGGAGGCCACGAGGCACAACGTCAGGGCCAATCGGATTCTCTTGATGCTTCTCATTGTCGTGTGTTATATGTCGTTACTTACAGAGTTTGCAGCCCTCGCACTTGCTGAGCTCGCCCCTCAAGCGCTTGTCCACGAGCACATGCAGGCGGTCGCGGAGGGATTCGAGGGGAATGTTTTCGATGACTTCGGTGATGAATGCTGCCTTGAGCAGCAGGCGGGCTTCCTTCTCGTCGATGCCTCTCTGACGCATATAGAAGAGGGCCGTCTCGTCCATCTGCCCGACGGTGCTGCCGTGGCTGCACTGCACGTCGTCGGCATATATCTCGAGCATCGGCTGAGTATACATGCGGGCTGTCCGTGTGGCCAACAGGTTGGCGTTCGTCTCCTTGCTCGACGTCTTCTGTGCCCCTTCGTGAACCAAGACCTTCCCGGCAAAGGCTCCGACCGCACTGTCGTCGAGGACGTACTTGTAGAGCTCGTGGCTCTGGCAGTTGGGCACAAGGTGTTCGATGAGCGTGTTGTTGTCCACGTGCTGCATCTTATCGGCGATGACGCAGCCATTTGCTGTCACTTCGCTTCCCTCGCCTTGCATCAGGACGTCGAGACGATTGCGTGTGTGGCCGTTGAAGAGCGTCAGGTTGGAGTGATGCAGCGTGCTGTTCTTGCCTTGGCGGACAAAGACGTTGCTGTATCGGGTGCAGAGCAGATGCGTTTCCTCCACTTCGTAGAGGCTGAGGTGTGCGCCTTCTTCCATCACAACCTCGATGACCTGGTTTGTCAGGAAACGGTTCCCGGAGGCGGCGCGGTCAGTGATGATGATGTCAGCCTCTGCCATCTCGTCCATGACGACAAGGATGCGGCGGCAGACCATCGTGTCCTGTTCGCCTTTCAGGACGTTGCTTATCTGTATGGGATGCTCTACGCGTGTGGCCTTGGGGACGTGTACGACGAGCGTATCGACGCAGAGCATCGTGTTGAGCGCCACGATGCTGTCGGCCGTGTCCGCTACCTTATTATATAAAGCCCTTATGCGCGGTTCGGCATCCGCTATGCGGAAGCAGTGGGAAGGCAACGTCCCCGAGAGCGGAGCAAGCTGTATGCCATAGTTCGGGGCAAAGTCAGCTTCGACGTTGGCATAGCGGTAGCGTTCCACTTTCCTTGAGGGGAATCCCTTCGCGGCGAACGTCCTGAGGGCTTCTTCGCGCTGGAGGTTCATCTCCTCCGGGCTGCGGGAAGTGAGACGAAAGCGCACCTCCTGATAGAAGTCAATGTATTGCTTCTCTGCTTTCATAGTCTTTCGTTATTACGTTATTACGTTATAACGGGGTAACGCTGTTCCCAATCTCAGCCTTTATCCAGTCGAAGCCTCGGCTTTCTATCTCTGCTGCCAGCTCCGGGCCGCCAGTCTTTACGATGCGTCCGTCGATGAGCACGTGCACGACGTCTGGTTTGAGATAGTCGAGCAGGCGCTGATAGTGGGTGATGACGATGGCGCTCGTCTGGGGAGTGCGCAGTTTGTTGAAGCCCTCGGCCACTATTCTGAGGGCGTCCACGTCGAGGCCGCTGTCCGTTTCATCAAGGATGGCAAGCTTCGGTTCGAGCATCGCCATCTGGAAGATTTCGTTGCGCTTCTTCTCTCCTCCCGAGAAGCCTTCGTTCACGCTGCGGCTTGTGAGGCGGCTGTCAAGCTCCACTATCTTTCTTCTCTCGCGCATGAGTTTGAGGAAGTCGCCAGCCGGCAGGGGGTCGAGGCCTTGGTACTTGCGCTTGGCATTCAGGGCGGCACGCATGAAGTTGACCATCGAGACGCCAGGAATCTCTACCGGCTGCTGGAAGCTGAGGAAGATGCCTTCGCGGGCGCGCTCTTCCGGTTTGAGCGAAAGGATGTCCTTGCCGTCGAAGGTGATGCTGCCGCTGGTCACTTCGTAGGCCGGATGCCCGACGATGACGTTGGAGAGTGTGCTCTTGCCTGCGCCGTTGAGTCCCATCACGGCATGCACCTCGCCGTCGCGTACGGTCAGGTTGATGCCTTTCAGTATCTCTTTGCCATTGATGCTGGCATGTAGGTTATTTATCTGTAACATTGCTTTAATCCCTAATCCTTAATCTTTAATCCTTATCCCACGCTGCCCTCCAAGCTGACGCCCAGCAGTTTCTGTGCCTCGACGGCGAACTCCATGGGCAGTTTGTTGATGACCTCTTTGGCGTAGCCGTTCACGATGAGCGAGACGGCTTCCTCTGTGTCGATGCCGCGCTGGTTAAGGTAGAAGAGCTGGTCCTCGCTGATTTTGCTTGTCGTGGCCTCGTGTTCTACGACTGCCGTTTCGTTGTGAACGTCCATGTACGGGAAGGTGTGTGCGCCGCACTGGCTGCCCAGCAGGAGCGAGTCGCAGCTACTGTAGTTGCGGGCGCCGTCGGCTGTGGAGGCAACTTTGACGAGGCCTCGGTAGGCGTTCTGGCTCTTGCCTGCACTGATGCCCTTCGAGATGATGGTGCTCTTGGTGTTCTTGCCGATGTGAATCATCTTTGTGCCCGTGTCGGCCTGCTGGTAGTTGTTGGTGACAGCCACGCTGTAGAACTCAGCCTGACTGCCGTCGCCCGAGAGGACGCAGCTGGGATATTTCCATGTGATGGCACTGCCCGTCTCCACCTGAGTCCATGAGAGACGGCTGTTTGCGCCGCGAAGATGTCCTCGCTTCGTCACGAGGTTGAGCACGCCGCCCTTGCCTTCGCTGTCGCCCGGATACCAGTTCTGCACCGTCGAGTACTTGACTTCTGCCCTCTCCTTCACCACTATTTCGACGATGGCAGCGTGGAGCTGGTTCTCGTCGCGCATGGGAGCCGTGCAGCCTTCGAGGTAAGAGACGTAGGCATCGTCGTCGCACACGATGAGTGTCCGCTCGAACTGTCCCGTGCCGCGGGCATTTATTCTGAAGTACGTGCTGAGTTCCATCGGGCAGCGCACGCCTTTGGGGATATAGACGAAGGAGCCGTCGCTGAAGACTGCGGAGTTGAGGGCTGCAAAGAAGTTATCGCGATAGGGAACCACGCTGCCCAGGTATTCGCGCACCAAGTCGGGGTGCTCGCGGACGGCCTCGCTGATGGAGCAGAAGATGATGCCCTTCTCCTGGAGCTTCTCACGGAACGTTGTCTTCACGCTCACCGAGTCCATCACGGCATCGACGGCTGTTCCGGCCAGTGCCATGCGCTCCTCCAGGGGGATGCCCAGCTTGTCGAACGTCTTCATGAGCTCAGGGTCGATGTCTCCCGTGCTCTGTTTCTTCTGTGTCGGGTCGGCATAGTAGGAGATGGCCTGATAGTCAATCTCCGGCATCTTGAGGTGTCCCCACGTGGGTTGTTCCAGCGTGAGCCAGTAGCGGAAAGCATTCAGTCGGAACTGTAGCAGCCAGTCCGGCTCCTGCTTCTTCTCGGAGATGAGGCGCACCACCTCCTCCGAGAGGCCCTTCTCTATGATGTCAGTCTGCACGTCGGTAGTGAAGCCGTACTCGTACTTCTTCTCCGCCACCTCGCGCACAAACTTGTTCTTATCTTCCATGATATTCTCTTAGCGACTGCAAAGGTACGAAAAAAAAGTGAAAACAGAGGGTTGCCGAGCGCAGGATTATTTCATTTTTCCTTTTTTATTATCACTGTCCGCTAAATACAGCATATAAGGCAGATGAGCTTCGGCCCAGGGAAGTCCGGCTTTGCCGCCTGAGCACCTGTTTTGCAGGAGCGCAAAAAGACGTTGATTGTGGCATACAAATGTGGTACGATTACGGGTAATCATTAACCGTTTTTGTATCCCGGAATGTCCCAGGTTGCAGCATGGGTTGTTTGCACATACATGTAGATGCAATTGCATCTACATGTACATGCAATTGCATCTACATGTACATGCAATTGCATCTACATGTATGTGCAAACCCCTTGGCGTAGTATCTCAGTCTGAGCAACTTAGGATTTGGGGCAAAAAGGGGGTCAGAATCGGGCCATTCTGAGTGCCGGACATGGGGGCAAACCTACCTGTTTTTCTCCATCAAAAAAGATAGGTACGACTACGAAAGGCTCTTCCGCGACGCACAAAGCGACTTCATCACCCAGCCGCAAAACGCCTTCGACTACTGGAACGACAGCGCCTCGTAGGTCGACATCCTTCCGCCAGAGCCCGAGGAATGGGCTTGAAAACAAAGCAGGGACGTGCCGAAGCGCGTCCCTGCAATTCATTTACTGAAGTTTTGAAGTTAAAGAGGAAGTAAAAATGGAAGTAAACTCGCTTCGCTCATGGAAGTTATAAAAGGACTTTTGCCTATAGGCCGTCAGCATCCAAAGCTATCGTCCAGCCAGCTTGCTGGCTTTACTCCCTGCGCGCAGCGCATAACTCCTTATTTAACTTCATCTTATAACTCCCAAGACTTAACTTATTTCCGTATGAAATGATAGACAAACTCAGGCACAGCCTTGAGCGGACGGGCCAGACGCGACTGCTGCATCGTCTCCTCCTTGATCAGGTTCATCGACGAGAAGAGCCAGATGAGGGCTCCCAGCACAAGGGCGTACTTCAGGAAGCCGAGCAAGCCGCCCAGCAACCTGTTGAGCAGTCCCGTCACAACCGTCGCGTCCATGAGCGAGGTGAGCATCGAGGCGATGAGCTTCGCCACAATGGGCACCATGACCCACAGCAGCACGAAGGCCAGCACTCGGCACACGTCGGGCATCGACAGGAAGCTCGCCAGCACATCGCCCAGCTTTTGGTAATAAAGGCAGGCCACGATGTAGCCTACCACGAAGGCTGTCAGCGAGATGACTTGCTTGACAGCTCCCGAGAAGAGTCCGCTCACAAAGCCGACTCCCAAAAGGATAAGCAGCAGGATGTCCATAACTTGTCAGTCCATAGTCCATAGTTCTTAGTCTATAGTATATAGTCCATAGTTCTTAGTTGAGCTGCACAGGGAACAGGACAATCTGCCTCCCATTGACTATGGACTATGAACTATGGACTATGGACTTGTTTAGAGCGTTGCCTTGATTTCAATCTCCTGGAAGGTCTCAATCATGTCGCCTTCTTTCAAGTCGTTGTATCCCACGAGCGAGATGCCGCACTCGAAGTTGGTGCTCACCTCCTTCACGTCGTCCTTGAAGCGCTTCAGGGCGTTGATGGCACCCGTGAAGACCACGATGCCGTCGCGAATGACGCGCGCCTTGTTCGAGCGGCTCACCTTGCCATCGATGACATAGGCACCGGCCACGGTACCAACCTTCGTGATGTGATAGACTTGGCGCACCTCGACTTGAGCCGTGACTTCCTCCTTGATTTCCGGCGAAAGCATGCCCTCCATGGCGTCCTTCACCTCCTCGATGGCATCGTAGATGACGCTGTAGAGGCGGATATCGACGTCCATCTGCTCGGCCAACTTGCGAGCTGGAGCCGAGGGACGAACCTGGAAGCCTACGATGAAGCAGTTCTCTGCAGCGGCAGCCATGTTGACGTCGCTCTCGCTAATCTGGCCCACGGCCTTGTAGATGACGTTCACCTGAATCTTCTCCGTAGAGAGTTTGATGAGGGAGTCGCTCAAGGCTTCTATAGAGCCGTCCACGTCGCCCTTGACGATGAGGTTCAGCTCCTGCACGCCACCCAGTGCGATGTTGTGTGCCAACTCCTCCAGTCCACGACGCTTCATGGTGCGCAGACCCTGTTCGCGAGCCAGCTGCTCACGCTTGTTGGCAATCTCGCGAGCCTCCTGGTCGGAGTCCATCACATGGAAGGCATCGCCTGCCTGCGGTGCACCGTTCAGGCCGAGCACCGTGGCAGCCTGCGACGGACCAATCTCCTGCACGCGCTGTCCACGTTCGTTGAGCATGGCCTTCACACGACCATAGTTCGTGCCGGCCAGCAGGATGTCGCCCACATGCAACGTGCCGTTGCTGACGAGCACCGTAGCCACATAGCCACGACCTTTGTCCAAGCTGGACTCGATGATGGAGCCTGTGGCCTTGCGGTTGGGGTTTGCCTTCAGGTCGAGCATCTCGGCTTCGAGCAACACCTTCTCGAGGAGGTCTGCCACGCCCATGCCCTTCTTGGCACTGATGTCTTGGCTTTGATACTTGCCACCCCATTCCTCCACGAGGAAGTTCATGGCAGCAAGGCCTTCCTTTATCTTGTCGGGATTAGCTCCCGGCTTGTCAATCTTGTTGATGGCAAAGACGATGGGCACACCGGCAGCCGTGGCATGAGCGATGGCCTCCTTCGTCTGCGGCATGATGTCGTCGTCTGCAGCAATGATGATGATGGCAATGTCCGTGACCTGAGCACCGCGGGCACGCATGGCAGTGAATGCTTCGTGACCCGGCGTGTCGAGGAAGGTGACATGGCGTCCGTCGTCGAGCGTCACGTTGTAGGCACCGATGTGCTGCGTGATGCCGCCAGCCTCGCCGGCAATGACATTGGTTTGTCGGATGTAGTCGAGCAACGATGTCTTACCATGATCGACGTGACCCATGACGGTGACAATGGGAGCGCGTGGCACGAGGTCTGCCTCGTCGTCCTCCACTTCGCTGACGGCGGCGCTGACTTCTGCGCTGACATATTCTGTGGTGAAGCCGAACTCCTCAGCCACAAGGTTGATGGTCTCGGCATCCATGCGCTGGTTGATGCTCACCATGATGCCGATGCTCATGCAGGTGGCGATGATCTTCGTGACGGGCACATTCATCATCGTTGCCAACTCGTTTGCCGTAACGAACTCGGTTAGCTTGAGTACCTTGCTTTCTGCAGCTTCGTTGGCCAGTTCCTCCTCCATGCCTTGTCGGATGGCTTCGCGCTTTTCGCGACGATACTTGGCACCCTTGCCCATCTTCGAGCCCTTGCTGGTGAGGCGGGCCAGTGTTTCGCGTACCTGCTTGGCCACTTCTTCCTCGCTCACTTCGGGCTGCAGGGGAGCTTGCTTGGGCTGGTTCTTCTGTTTCTTCTTGCCGCCGCCGTTCTGGTTCTGCTGTTGCTGGTTGCCGCCATTCTTCTTCTTCTGTCCGGGTTGCTGGTTGGCAACATCGTTGACGTCAACACGTTCCTTGCCCACACGCAGACGTTTCTTTCCTCCGCCACCTTGGGCTTCCTGGCGTTCGCGACGGCGTTCCTCGTGCGTCTTCTTCTTGGGGCGAGTCGTCTGGTTGATGCTGTCGAGGTCAATCTTACCTTTGATGGTAAGGGAGGGAGCAGCGTTTGGTGCAGGCGTCAGGCGGAAGATTTCTTCTTCCTTCTTCTCCACGGGAGCAGTTTCTGCAGGTTCCTCCTTAGGAGCGACAACCTCTGCCTTAGGAGCGACAGGCTCTTCCTTCTTTTTTGGAGCAGGCTTGGCCTTCTCTTCTTTCTGTACGGGCTTGGGCTGCGGCTTCTTCTCAGGAGCGGGTGTTTCCTTGGCGGGCTTCTCTGCCTTTGCAGGCTTTGTGCCTTCGAGGTCGATGTGTCCCAATATCTTCGGACCTTCAACCTTTGGCGCTTCTATCTGCACCTCTTCAACAGGTTTGGGCTTGGGCGCTTCTTTGCGCTCCTTCTTGTTTTGGCCGATGTGCTGCTGAATGAGTTGTGTAGCTTCGTTGCGCAGTCCTTTATCCGAACTGAATTCGCTTTGCAGCTGGGCATACTGTTCCTCGGTAATCTTATAGTTTGGATTGGCCTCAACCTCGCCGAAGCCTTTCTTCTGAAGGAACTCAACAGCCGTCTGCAGTCCGATGTTGAACTCCTTGGTTACTTTGTTTAGTCTGATGCTCATGGTCTTTCTAATCCCTAATCCCTAATGTCTAATCCTTAATCCATATATCATTCGAACTCAGCCTGCAGGATGCGCAGCACTTCGTCGACGGTTTCTTCTTCGAGGTCGGCATTCTGGATAATCATCTCACGCTGTGCGCCGAGCACGTCCTTAGCTGTCTCGAAGCCTATCTTCTTGAGCTCGTCGATGATCCAAGGCTCGATGGCGTCGGTGAACTCGTCGAGGCTTACGTCGTCGCTTTCTTCTTCGCTGTCGAGTTCACGGAAGACGTCGATGGTATAGCCTACGAGCATGCTGGCGAGCTTGACGTTCAGTCCGCCCTTACCGATGGCGAGCGATACCTGATCCGGGTCGAGATAGACCTCGGCGGTGTGCTCTTCCTCGTTGAGTGTGACGCTGTTGACGCGGGCAGGATTGAGGGCGCGGGTAATCATGAGCTGCGTGTTGGAGGTCCAGGTCACGACGTCGATGTTCTCGCCTCGCAGTTCGTGTACGATGCCGCGGAGGCGGCTGCCCTTCACACCGACACAGGCTCCTACGGGGTCGATGCGGTCATCGTAGCTCTCGACGGCTATCTTGGCACGTTCGCCAGGGATGCGTGCCACCTTGTGGATGGTGATGAGGCCGTCCTGTATCTCGGGCACCTCAGCTTCGAGCATACGTTGCAGGAACTCGGGTGCTGTGCGGCTGAGGATGATGCGGGGTTTTCCGCCGGTGTTCTCTACGCGGAGGATGACGGCACGCGCCTGTTCGCCCTTGCGGAAGAAGTCGCCCGGTATCATTTCCTGTCGCGGCAGGAGCAGTTCGTTGCCCTCTTCGTCCATGAGCAGTGTCTCGCGTTTCCATGTCTGATAGACCTCGGCGCTGATGACTTCTCCCTCGCGGTCTTTGTACTCATTATAGAGGGAGTCGTACTCAAGCTCCATGATTCGGCTGGCGAGTGTCTGGCGGAGCTGGAGGATGGCACGGCGTCCGAACTCGGACATCTCGACGCGCTGGCTCACTTCCTCGCCTATTTCGTAGTCGTCCTCGATTTGTTGAGCTTCGGAGAGAGCTATCTCCTTGTTCTTGTCGTTTACTTCGCCATCGGGCACGACGACGCGGTTGTGGTAGATTTCGAAGTCGCCCTTGTCGGGGTTTACGATGATGTCGTAGTTCTCGTCTGAGCCGTACATCTTGGCGATGACGCTGCGGAAGCATTCCTCCAGCACGCTGACAAGGGTGGCACGGTCGATGTTGTTCTTCTCCTTGAAGTCGGCGAATACTTCAATCATGTTCGCCGCTTCTTTTGATTTAGTTGTCTTTGCCATTATATTTTGTTTAGTTATTATTTCACCTTGATGAGATATTTTGTGTAGGCCACGTCGTCGAAGCGGAAGTCTGTGGGTACTTCCATGGTGACGGGGCGCTTCTTGCCCTCCTCTTTTACCTTTTGGAGGATGCCGAGCTGGAAGCCTTCGTCGCCGACGCTGAGCAGGGTGCCGTGGTATTTGTGGCCGTCGGCTGTCTGTGTCTCCACTTCCTTGCCGATGTGTATCTCGTATTGGCGACGTACGCGGAAGGGCTGGCCCAGTCCTGCGCTGCCTACCTCGAGCTCGTAGTCTTCCTCGTCGCGGCTGAGGCGCGACTCGATGTGGCGGCTCAGGTCGGCACAGTCTTCAATCCACACGCCGTCCTGATGGTCTATCTCCACCACGATGCGGTCGTCAGGGCTGATGCTGATGTCAACCAGGAAATACTCTTTGCCTTCAAGCCATTCCTCTACGGCCTGCTGCACTGCACTTTTGCTAATCATGTGTCTAAGTATTTTTAAGTTATTAAAGAAAAGTGAGGAACTTTCTGAGCCCCTCACTTTCATCTTTTCGCGTGCAAAGGTAAGTCATTTCCGCGAAACGTGCAAATAAATGTGCAGAAAAATAGCGTAAAACCCTGAATTCTTTAAAGAAAGGCAAGTATTTGTGCCTGCCAAGACCTTTAGAGAATGGTGATGCCCTGATAATCCTTTTGAACCTGCTCGTAGCTCTGCAGGTTGCCGATGTCGAAGCGGCGGCCGGGCATCTCCCAAGCATGGACGGGTGTCTGGGTGCAGAGCCATGCGATGTAGCTGCCGGGTGCATCCACGCCGCAACCTTCGGCAATGCCTTTGGCGACGAGGTGTGCGTCCCGGCGCGTATAATAATAGAAGGGCGGACAGCACCAATGGGTTTCGGGCGTGGGGGACTTCTCTGTCATGCGAAGGATACGGTCGTTCTGGTCCACAGTCACTACGCCGCACTTCAGCAGCCGCTGCTCGTCCTTTTCCCAGAAGCGCATGATGCAGGAGGTCTGCTTCTCGTTGGCATAGCGGACGAAGCGTTGCAGGCTGAAGTCCAAAAGGTTATCGCCGGCAATGACCAGCATGTCGTCGTCCAGATGGAGCTGTTCGATGGCGAACTGAATATCGCGGACGGCTCCCAGTCGCGTCTCGTTGCTCGAGGTCCCGTCGTCAACGACAGTCACCTTCTGAGCCTTCGTCGCAGCCCAATCCATGAAGTGATGGGCGAACTTGTGGTTGGAGATGACGACGTATTCATCGACCAGGCCTGCACCGTCAATGTCGTCGATGAGCCAGTCGAGGATAGTCTTGTCGCCCACCTTGAGGAGGGGCTTGGGGAAGTTTTCCGTGAGAGGATAGAGCCGGGTAGCATATCCGGCAGCAAGGATGAGACACTTCATAGGTAAGAATGATAAAATGAAAGAATGAAAGAATGAAAGGATGAGAAATAAGGGAGTTGAAGGAATGAGAAGATGAAAGATGGAGGATGTGTTTTTCATTCTTTCATTTTCTCATTCTTTCATTTCCTTTACAGCAGTCCGTCTGCGCTTTGGCAGATGTGGACGCTATATTTCCCTTCGAGTTCAGGGAAGGCTTGGAGGTATTCTCTGGTGACTTTCTCGGTGATGCTTTGCTCGAAGGCGGGGTCGATGAGTGCCATGCAGCAGCCTTTGAAGCCTGCTCCGCTGAAGCGTCCGCCGTAGATGCCGTCGGTGTGGCACATGATGTCGTAGAGCATCTTCAGTTCCGGAGAACCCGTCTCCCAGTTGCTGATGCTGCTCTGTCCGCTTTCGAAACTGAGGCGGCCATACGTCTCGAGGTCGCCACGACGCCAAGCCTCGGCACCTCTCTCTACGCGGTCGAACTCCGTGTACCAGTGCTCGGCACGCTTCCTCCAGTTCTCAGGCAGGCGTTCCTTGTACTGCTCGTATATCTCGCGAGGCACTGCCCGCAGGTTCGCTTCGGGGAACTTGCCGTACTCCATGCCTGCGTAGGCCATCATGGCATAGGCGGCGCTTCGCGCTTCATCGACGCGCATGTTGAATTTGCTGCCGGTCAGAGTCCTCTCGATGCCGCTGAAGAAGATGGCGATGCGGTAAGGCTTCATCGACGGATGGGTGGGGATGAGTTCGTACTCGTCGGTCTTGGTGTCGAGGTAGAGCAGGTGGTCTTTCTTCGAATAGACCTCGCAACTCTGGTCGAGCTTGCCGCTGTTGACGCCGACATAGTCGTTCTCGGCAGCCATCGAGATGAGGATGAATTCCAGCGGCTCGGGTTGTATATTGTTGACCTTGCAAAGCGCCTTGAGGAAAACCAGGGCCACGGCTGCCGACGACGAGAGGCCTCCGATGGGGAGGGTGCCTTCGATGACGCCACTCAAACCGCACGTGAGGGGATAACGCTCGCCGAGTTTCAGCGTAGCCCCGCGAAGATAGTCGGCCCAGTCGTTCTCCTTGTGCCGGGGCACATCGCGGACATGGAACTGGGCCCGCTTTTCGAACTGCAGGGAACACAGCTCCACCACGCCGTTGTGCTTAGGGCTGTAGGCAAGGTGGATGCCTTTGTCGATGGCCAAGCCCGTAATCTTGCCCAGGTTCGCGTCGCTGTGTGCACCGATGGGGCAGACGCGATAGGGGCAGAAAGCCATGGCCTCCGGCTCACGCTTGTAAATCTCTTGGAATCTTTCCTGGCATTTCATAGGTTAAGAATTTCTCAGTGTTTGGAAGTTTGTCTGTAGTCTGTCTGCAAAGAGGTATAGGTCTTTGGGCAAAGAGGTAGTCCTTTTGGGGCAAAGAGGTATACCTTTTTGCTTCAAGAGGTATAGGTCTTTGGATTACCTTATTGAGATGTTTTGCACAGCCCCCATGTTTTCGCAGAAGCGCAGGCGGTATTTTGTGCCGTCGCTCACCCTTGTTCGGATGGTGATGACCTGTTTCTCGCCAGGCAGCATGGAGAAGAAGTTGTCGCTGTAGAATGTACCGTGAACGGGCTTGTCGTTCAGGTCGGTGAGGAGCAACTGGCAGAAGAATGCGATGCGTCGGCTGCTGTTCCTCAGCGTCACCTCCCACTCTTGGTATCCATCCTTGTCTGGAAGTCGGCGGGTCATCACTGTCGGCTTGGCCTCCGGCATAGTGCCAAGGGCCTCGAAGCCGCCTGTGCAAGGTCCGGTCACAGTATTCTTGCCCTCGTACTTGCTATTCGAGCGCCAATAGAAATTGCGGCTCAGGAAATTGCCCCTGCTGTCGGTCAGTTCGAGGGCAATGAAGTGGACGGGCGAGATGTCGTCGGGAATTTCAACCTTCAGCACGTTGTTTGCCACACCGTCGGCTGGTACATCGACCTTCGCCGTCAGGGTGCTGACCTTGTGGCTCTGCATGTCATACAGTTCTGCCTTAGCCCTCAGCCCTTTCTTCGGCTCGATGAAATCGTTGCTCACACTCACCGTGTTCTTCAGGTAGTCGTACTGGATGTGCAGAGGCTCGAGGGCATGCATGGTGTGATAGAGCGATGCCGTGGGCTCCAGAAACCAGTCCCACATGCGGGCGCACACTTGCCAGTTGGGGCAGTTGTGGTACCAGAAGAGCAGACCCGAGCACCAGCGGTCGCCAAACTGCAACTTGTTCTCGTTCCACACTTCCCAGATGCTCTTCGAATTGATGGCGCCAACCATCTGTCCGCGGCGAGCGAACTCCTCGATGTTACTGCTCTCGCCGTACTGATTCACCATGTCTTTGTAGAGCGTGGTCATGAGGTGGAAGCCGTTGCCGTCCATGTAATCCCACGTCGCCTTATTGATGGGCCAGAGGTCTTCCCGTGGCATCATGTCGTAGAGGCTCTCCACGATGGGCAAAGTCGGAGCACCGTATTCGGGATTGAAGCCGTCCACGCGACTGCCTCTATCCGAGGCGGTGTTCTCGTAATGGCGCATCGGATTGACTTGCTTATAGGGACTGCCGTCGTGCACACCATCGCATTCGCTCTGCATCTGGTACGGTATGCCGGGTGCCAGACGCTTGATGAGCTGCTCGGCGCCTGTGACGGCTGTGCTCTCGTTGCTCGACACATAGATGACGATGCTCGGGTGGTTGCGGATGCGCTTCATTGTGCTTTCCACGTTGGCCAAGTAGAGCGGCTCGTCCATGGGGTGCTTCGTGTCGCCAGTCATCCAGAACTCTTGCCACACCATGATGCCCAGTTCGTCGCACAACTCGTAGAAGCGGTCGCTCTCTGCTATGCCGCCTCCCCAAAGGCGCAACAGGTTGATGCCGCATTGATTGGTGTAGGCCAGCTCGGTCTCCATCCTTTGGTCGTCGGTGCGGAGCATTGCCTCGGGTATCCAATTGTTGCCTCTGACGAAAGTCTTATGGCCGTTCACGATGAAGACCTTCGATTTGTCGGGCGTCTCGCGCGAGGCAATGACCTCCTTGATGCCGAAGCGCGTGGAGAGTCGGTCCATCGTGTTGCCTTTGCCATCAGTGAGCGTCAGTCGAAGCGTATAGAGATGTTGCTCGCCCTTGTTCTTTGGCCACCAGAGTTTGGGGTACTTTATGACGAGTTGCGGGTAGTCTTCCGGCGTGAAGGTGACGGTTGCGTGTTCTCCCCGCTGCAGCTTCATCTTCTTGGAAACGAAGGTGATGCTTCTGGCTTCGTCGTCTTCGATGGTTCCGCTGACGGTGTATTCTCCGCCGTTCGTGCCGGGATTCCATACCTCGACACTGACTGTCTCTTTCGCCGTATCATAGTTCGGATGGGAAAGTTCCGAGGAGACATAAGGGCTGCGCAGTTGTTGGGGACCCGTTGCATAGAGTCGAATCGAGCGCCAGATGCCGGTGTTGCGGTCGCGGATGCCATCCTCGTAGGTGAAGTCCCAGCCCACCGTCATCAGTTGCGATACGTTCTGCCCAATCCATCCATCGCCTCCGTTGTGCCACTCGCCAACGGCTCCCCAACTTTTCGGTGCAGTTGTCCCAGGCACATCGACAGGGAAGACACGAATGGCAATAGCCGATGCCTGCCCGGGTTGCACGGCGCGGTCGGTGATGTCGAACGGCTGGCTGTTGAACATGCCTGCCATCGTGCCAATCATATAGCCGTTGACCCATATCTCGGCTCTGTAGTTGATGCCCATCGGCTCGAGCCAGATGCGCTTGCCCTTATAGTCGGACGGCACGATGAACTCAGTTCGGAACCAATAGGTATAGAACTCTCTTCCCACTTTCGCAATGTCGGGAATGACGTTGTTGGCAAGTTTGTTGGTCTGCCCGAAGTAAGGCTCGGGATAGACCTTCTGCTCGACAAGGTTCGTCAGGACAGTTGCAGGCACAATGGCTTCTGCCCATCCTTGCGGATTAAAGCCAGGCATCGAGATGTCTCGACCAGTCAGCTTTGTCTCTCCATCACGCATCATGTACCAAGTCTGGCTGCCTCCGTGCCCAAGGCGAGAGTCGAGGGTGATGTAGTCCTGCCTGTCGCCAGCTACGGCGGGCAACATTGCGACGAGTGTCAATAAAGAGAAGAGGATGTGTTTCATTAGTTTATGTTTTGTGTCTCTTGGTAATTAATCTTCTAATAAAGCTGCCGCGCACCACAGATACGGCCCTTGTCCATGATAGTCGCCGGTCATCTTGGGACGGTCCAGATAGTAGTTGAAGTCGTTCTTCTTACCGGTGCCGACGCAGATGTTGGTGACGTCGCCATTATTATTAATATAAGGTATAAGGGCGAGCCATGCTTTGCGAGCTGCAGGGGCATACGTCCCAGCAGGCAACCAACCCTCCTTCACGCCACGAATAAAAGCGTAGGTGAACATGGCGGAACCTGATGTCTCGGTCCAGAAGTCGGGCTGATCGATGAGTTGATTCCAAAGGCCTTCGGCGTTGCGATACTTCAGGAGGCTCTTCATCATCTTCCGATAGCCCTTCATGATGCGCTTGTAGTATGGGCTGTCCTTGGGCAGGGCTTTCAATACTTCTGTGAGTCCGACTGCCATCCAGCCGTCGCCTCGTCCCCAGTAATAGGGTACGTCGGGTGCATGATAGAAGAGGCCGTTGGGACGCTGCAGTTCGTCGAGGTACTTGACCATCTCGTGAGCGGCTCGGTCGATGTACTTGCGGTCGCCAGTTGTGCGGTAGGCCCAGGCCTGCACGATGGTTATCATGTACATATCGTCGATCCACATTCGTGTCTGCCACGTGTAGCCTTGGCGTGCGAGGCGCTTCTCGCTCTCTTTCGCATTAGCAGGCAGTTCCCATTGCGAGTCGGCATACGAGAGCCCCATCTGCTTGTAGCTTTCTTCCGTAGGGAAGGACTTGTAGAGACTCAGCGGCAGGGAACCGAACATGTTGAAGTCCACATGGTTCTTCGCGGGGATGTTCTCCTTGTGATTTGCCAAGAGGTCGTCGAAGCGTTCCTTCATTTTGCGGATAATCACATCGTCGCCCATGGCGCGCCCCCACATGATGGCGCCGTTCCAGGTGCACACCTCGTGGTATCCCAAGTTCTTCGTGTCGCTCCAAGTCGCATGCTTGCCATCGATGAAATGATAGGCGAGGCGACGTCCCACTTCCTGCGGCGTGCTGCCCTGAGGGAAGTCTTTCAGGGCATCTTTCTTCGCTGCATTTGCCATTACGGCAAGCAGCAGGGCCAAAATCGTCAAAAGTTGTCGTTTCATATCAAATATTGAATGAGTTTTCTTCCAATTCCATGCAAAGATAGATAAAAGTTTGCACATTATGAAGCAAATGGCCTAAAAACTTGTCTTATTTTGCTCTTTTCCTCTTTGTCTTTGCCTTCAAAAGGGAAAAGTTTACTATCTTTGCACTATCCTTTCGTGAAAAAAGAGCAATGGAGACGCAATTCAGTCTGGAAGATTCGCCGAGTTTTCGTATGATACGGCTCGATGAGGTGGACTCTACAAACAGCTACCTGCGGCGGCTCGACATGCAGGTTGACCAACGCCCGACGCTTGTGACGGCTGAGTTCCAGAGCGCTGGAAGGGGAGCCGACACGAATCGATGGGAATCGGAGCGAGCCAAGAATCTCCTTTTCAGCCTTCGCCTGATGCCGGGCAACCTGCCTGTACGACGGATGTTCGCTGTTTCGGAGGTGGCAGCCCTTGCCGTTCGAGACGCCCTCAATGCGTTTGCGCCAGGCTTCCGCATAAAGTGGCCCAACGACATCTACTATGAGAACAGCAAGGTGGCTGGCATACTTATCGAGAACGACCTGCAGGGAGCGAAGATCAGGTGCTCTACGATTGGCATCGGCATCAACGTCAACCAGCGACGCTTCCTGAGTGATGCTCCCAATCCGCGTTCCCTGGCGGACATCGTGGGGCACGACGTGGAGCGACACCTTGTGCTGGAGCAGTTCATGGAACGTGTCTTGCAATACATGAAGTCACTCGACGAGGGCAAGGATGACGTGCTTGATGCTCTGCACGAACACTATAAGGAGGGTCTCTACCGAATGGGTGAAGAGCATAAATTTATCGATGAAATGGGCGTTTTTTGCGCCAAGATTATCGATGTTGAGCAGTCGGGTCACATCATCCTGCAGGATGCGAAAGGCATTCGACGCTATGAATTCAAACAACTAAAATATATAATATGAGATTCAAACGCATTCTTCTTAAGCTTTCGGGCGAGAGCTTAATGGGTGAACAAGGCTACGGCATCGACGTAAAACGACTGAATGAGTATGCCACACAAATCAAAGAAGTGGCTGACATGGGCGTGCAGATTGGCATCGTCATCGGTGGAGGCAACATCTTCCGCGGTTTGTCGGGAGCCGGCAAGGGCTTCGACCGCGTCAAGGGCGACCAGATGGGCATGTGCGCCACAGTCATCAACTCACTGGCTTTGAGCAGCGCGCTCGATTCTGTCGGCCAGAAGAACCGCGTCATGACGGCTATCCGCATGGAGCCTATCGGCGAGTTCTACGGCAAATGGAAGGCCATCGAAGCGATGGAAAGGGGCGAAGTGGTCATCTTCAGCGCAGGAACGGGCAGTCCCTACTTCACTACGGACACTGGCTCCTCGCTGCGTGGCATCGAGATTGAGGCCGACGTTATGCTGAAAGGCACCCGCGTGGACGGCATCTACACGGCCGACCCCGAGAAAGACCCCACGGCGACGAAGTTCCATGACATCACCTACGAGGAAGTCATTGCACGGAACCTGAAGGTGATGGACATCACTGCCACCGCCATGTGCATGCAGAACAACCTGCCCATCTATGTCTTCAACATGGATCAGGTTGGCAACCTCGGCCGCGTCCTCAGCGGCGAGGACATCGGCACGCTGGTGCACAACTGATACCAGGCAAAAACAAAGGCGGGGACATCAGTTCGAAAGAACAATGTCCCCGCCTTCTTTGTATGCGATATATCCTAAACCTTAAGTATTGGTGTGTCGCGTCGGGTTACTTGACGAGCACCTTTCTGCCGCCCACGATATTGATGCCACGTTGCATCTTCTGGAGGCGTTGTCCGGCAAGATTATAGATGGCGTCATTGACCATTGAAGATTGACCATTTCTATTGCGTCAGGATCGATGTTGGTGTACTCTCCTTCGTAGAAGAATACCTGCAGGTGGTCCTTCAGAAGCATGGGATAGTCGTCGGTAGCCAGCGTCTGGAACCAGTTGACATGTACCTGTCCTTCGTTGAGCTTGTAGCAGATTTCGCCGCTCTTAAGCTGTTCGTCGTTGACAGAGGTAGCCGTTGCCGACTGGTCGCCATAGGCTCTTGCGCCGCTGTCGGCGAGCCAGTAGTTGTTATTGAACGTAGAGTTGGCGTGGCCGCGCAAGCGTCCTACGATGACACCGCCGTAGGTAGGAGCACTGTCAGTGGTCGTCTTGACGGCTCCCACATTGAGGCAGTTGTTGACGCCCACGAAGCTGTCGTTGTTGACATATCCGCAGATGCCAGCGGCATAGGCTCCGGCATTGCTGAAGAGAACGGTACCGTAGTTGGCACAGTTCTCGTAGAGGCAGTTCTCGTTGGAGTATCCTCCGATGCCGCCAATGCAGTCGTGGCTGTTGTGGGTGTCGGTGATGATGCCGCTGAAGGAGCAGTTGTAGGCTTTGCTACCGGCCCGCATGTCGCCGCAGACACCGCCGATGTGGTGCGACGTGGCTGCAGAGGCAATGGTGAGAGTCGAGTGGATGTCCCTGATCATACAGCCTTCTGCCCATCCGATGACGCCGTAGCCTGTGCCGCCGTTATACTGGAAGGCACCGTCGATGCTGAAGTCCCTAATAGTGGCAGAGGTAGCCTTGCCGAAGAGACCCTGTGCATCGCCAGAGAGGGTAAGGGTGAAGAATTCGCCTTCCTCGTCGTATGTACCGAAGCCCGTAATCTTGTGTCCCTGGCCGTCGAAGTAGCCCTTGTAGGGATAAGTCGTGGTACCGATGGGCAGGATTTCCGTCAGTTCGCTCATGTCGATGTCGGCAGTCAGTTCAGCCTTGGCATCGTTCTGCCCATTGTTCACCACAAGGGCGAAGAGCTGCAACTGCTGTGCCGTGGAAATCTGATAGAAGTTTTTCTCGTCCTTCGGCAGCATATGGTCCACGATGTTCAGCTTTTCGGCCAGTGCCAGAGCCTCTTCCGTTGAGATGTCACCCGACATGTAGTGTGCCTGAACCTCAAGTATCAGGTCGCTCCATTCGTTGTATTCCTCCTGTGTGATGAGGTCAATGCCTATGAGCGTATCGAGGAAGTCGAACAGACTGTTGGCCTTGTCGAACATGGCGATATAAGCCTTGCGGCAGTCGAGAACCTGGTTGAAGAGGTCGGAGAAGGTGCCAATGAGCTCCATCTTGTCCTTGCCCGTCTCGGCAGTCTCTACGTCAGCTATGGCGTCCTCCAGCTGTCTCTTCAGTTCCTCAGACATATTGGGGTACATGGCGAACTCGTTCGGGTCGTCGCTCCAGAAGAAGTCCACGATGACCTGAGCACGTGCAACATATTCCTGCAACACGTCGGCGAGTTTCTCGTCAGCCTCGTCGGCTGTGCCGAGGTAATAGACGTGTACATCTCCGAAGGGCATCCAGTCCTTGACAAGACCTGTTCCGAGGTTGCGCATGCCAACGGTCAGCGTGCCGTCGGTCACCTCTGTGGCGCAATAGTTCATGTAGCGTCCTGCCTTGAAGGCAACAGAGCAGGCATCCCTCGAATTAGGCACCCAGCCCGTAATGTCGTCCATTACGTAATCAGCATCACCCCCTTCGCCGAGGCAGTTCACACCTGGCTCAGCATCGTCATAGGAGATGACGTCCTCGCCTTGCGTCATGAAGTAGTTCACCGTACCGTTCATGTAGAGCTGGCCAGCATAGTACTGCGACGTGATGTCCGTGCCGGCACGGAACAAGCCGTTCGCTTTCATCATGTAGATACCGTTAGGCATCTCGCTGATCGTCTGGCTGATGTTGACGCTGTTGTTGTTGTATGCTTCTGCCACAGGCATGATGTCTGTCTTGCCGCCAACAACAGTGCTGCCGCCATCGTGCTCTTCTGTCCAACCCTCGAAGTCATTCGCAAAGGAGGGGTTCACAAGCAGGCGGGTCACTTCAGTGCCTGCTGTGATGCCACCGGCAATGGCATTCTCCAGCAACTGGTTCACGAAGGCAATCTCGGCAAGAATCTGTTCGTCGTCCAGATTGCAGTAGTCCATGACGTAGGAATAGCTACCGTTGGGATAGTCGCTGCCGGGCTCCACGCTATCATTGAGATAATTGGCAAGCAAGGTAGCCCATTCGCCTTCGAGGCTGTTCTCCTCCATATATGTGGCGACGGCAGCGCAGGCATGAACGTATGCATCATAGTTGGCTGCGGAAAGCTTGATAGCATCCTTCAGCTCCATAGAAGCCTTGTAGGCCGCAATGAAGTCGTCGAAGTTGTCGATGCTTTCCCAGGAATTAATATCTTCCGTATATTCTTCGAGCAAAGCAGTGTAGGCAACAGTGTTCTCTGTGAACGCTGTCTCGACGGCAATAATATTGTCGCGGAACGACTCGAACGACTCAGCATCGGAGATGCAGTCGAATCCGCCGGGCGTCTCGAAGACAATGGCACCATCGCCCATGGGAACGGGATAATCTTCGTAGCCAATCGTCTGACGCCAGACAGGGTCGAGGAACGACTCTTCGTTCAAATTCCAGCAAATCTCACCGCTGGCAAGCTGGGCATCGGTTACCTCTACGGGCGCTGTGCCTTTACCTGAACCACCGCTGGAGGTGCCAGATGCCGGGACGCCAGTGTTCTTATAGTAGTTGTTGGCAAGGGTGATGCCGGTGTTGCCGCTGTCGTATGTGATTCTTCCGACTATATGGCCGATGTTCATGGCATTCCCTTCTTTGTACTCAAAGGTGCCCACCGACAGACAGTTCTTTACAGAAACGATTCCTTTTCTGGTGTAGCCGATGATGCCGGCAAATTGGGCACTGTTAGAATTAACTGTGCCTTGGAACTTTCCGTCGAAGAGGCAATTGGCGATGTCTACGGAAACATTAGTGTTGTTGAGAATGTAACCAACGATGCCGCCATAGTTGCCTCCCTTGTCGTTTGCATTGAGGGTGCCGGAATAGGAGCATCCTTCGATGACTACTTTACTATTCTGTGAAGGACATCCACCTACGACGCCGCCCAACCTGGGAGTGCTGGCTGTTGAGGTACTGTTGATGTCCACCTTGCTGTGTACGTTGCGGATGGCGAGAATGCTATCCCTTGCGTATGCAACAACGCCAGCAGCATATCCGATGTTTGCCTCGTCAATGTTAATGCTTCCTTCGACGCTGAAGTTCTCAATGAGTGCTCCTGTGGAGATGACGCCAAAGACGCCGTAGTAGTTATGTATAACATCGAAGTTGAAGTTCTGGATGGTGTGGCCCTGGCCATCGAAGTGTCCTTTATAGCTGGAACCTGATGTCCCGCTGACGAGGCCCCAGTCGCCGATGGCTGTCCATGATGTTAATCCTGACATGTCAATGTCGGCAGTAAGCACAGCATTAGCCTTGTCATTACCTCTGTTCACGAATTTCTCGAACCATGATAACTGCTTTGCATTGGCGATCTCATAGAAGCCGTCGGCATTGGGCGTAAGGAATTTATCATTGAAGATGCCGCAATACGAGCAGAAGCCATCCACGAAGTCGTGGTCGTCCTGTATGGCTTCAGCATTAGTGTTGGTGAATGTTGCTCCTTCATATAAATCGCCGTTGCAGTGCAAGCGTCCCGCCATATAGACCTGTGCATGCGTGGCATTGAGCACGGGCTGTTGGTCTGTCCCGATTGTCTGATACCATCCTATGACAGACTGGTCGCCGTTCAGGAGATAGCATGCCTCGCCGCTTGCAAGCTGTTCTGCTGTAATGCAGTTTGCCTGCGTCAGGTTAATATTACCGTCATTGTCCTTGCCTGCACTTTCGGCACTGCCTTCAAGCCAGCAGTTGCCTCCCAGTTTTGCAAGGTCATGAGTCCTCAGGCGCCCCACAATAGCACCGCCGTACTTAGGTGTGGCATCGGGCTCGTTGCAAATCACAGAACCTATGTTCAAGCACCCCTTCACATATGAAACGTCGTTGTTGAGGTATCCTGCTACGCCACCTGCGGCACAGTTGACATCGGAGAATGTAATCTCGCCATAGTTGGCACAGAATACTACGCTGTCGCCTCCGAGGTATGCCACTACGCCGGCAAAGTTGTCTGTGCTGCCGGCTGCCACTTGCATAGTGCCACTGAAGGTGCATGTGCTGATGGTGTTGCCGCCACGGGCTGAGCCTACGACACCGCCCACGTGATGCACGCCGGTTACGGGAACATCAATCTCAAGAGATGAGTGAATGTTTGTGATGACGCTGCTCGCTGGGTAGCCTACAACGCCAGCACCTGTTCCGCCTATAGCAGAAAGTTTGCCGTCGATGCTGAAGTTCTTGATGGTGGCATTCGTTGTGTAGCCGAACAGTCCGCCGCCATCGGATGAGCACTCAGCATCGAAACCAGTGATCTTATGCCCCTGGCCGTCGAAGATGCCGCTATAATTCGTAATGGGGGCCTCCCAAACGTTGGTAAGGGCAATGTCGGCTGTGAGTACAGCATTGGCGGTAGCCTCGCCATTGTTTACGAGAGAGGCGAACGCTACGAGGTCGTCTGCGCTTGCAATCTCATAGTACGTGACGCCGTCAATCTCCGTAGTCGAGAGGTCTTGGGCCCACGCTTGCATACCTGTCATGCCGAAAAGGGCAATCAGGAGAAATGAGTAGATTGTTTGTTTCATGTGGGTTAGTTTTAGTTAATTTATAAAGGGTATTGAGTGTTTATGATGGTATGTCAAATCAGTTCGGGCAGATGGTATGTCCGCCCGAACTGGTTTAGCTTAGTTTTGTTTAGTAAAGGATTTTCTTGCTGCCAACGATGTTGATGCCGCGTTGCATCTTTTGGATGCGCTGGCCGGCGAGGTTGAAGACAGGAGCCCCCTCTTTCGTCTCCCCGAGGGAAGAAACGATGCCAGTAGCATCGTCGGCAGTGAAGAAGAATGCCTTCGCTCCGCTTGTGCTCTGGTAATAGGCTTTGCCTGCAGGGATTGTGCCTTCTGCCTTGTAGAAGCCTATGCCGTCTGAGCCATTTGCGAGGACGTACATCGTGCCGTCGGCAGCGGTAGCTGTGTCTGTGCCCTTCAGGTCATTGGCGACATTGATGGCGGGCAGGTCGGCAGCTTGCTTGTTGTAGTAGCCGCCCTTCAGTACTACGGGAGTGCCTGCGGGGATGTTGTCAATCTCGCTGAGGTCGAGCCATGTGCTGTTGAGGACAGCAACGTAGGCCTTGACATCGCCATTGAGCTCGTAGCCTGTCGTGGTGTCATACAATGTAGCATAGCCTGCTTCGCCTACATAGGAGACGGGGTAGATGCCAGTGGGCATAGGAGTATTGTCTGTGCCGAGGAGCTGGCTCCATGCTGCGCCGAGCTTGTAGGCAACCTCACCGCTGGCGAGCTGTTCGGTGGTTACCGATGTGGCAAGATTGTCTGTGGTACTGCAGTTGTCAGCCACTTTGCCATGAGTTTGAGTTCCATCAAGAATGTAGTTATTGCTGGAACCTGCTCCTTTATTTCTGACATAACCGAAGATGGAACCTGCCACGGGAGCATCAACAGTTCCCAGTGCCAGACAGTTCTTCACAGTGTAAACAGAGCTGTTTGCTCCGATGTAGCCGACGATGCCGCCGCAGTAAGCGTTGGTGACGTCGGTTGTTATGCTTCCTGCGTAGAGGCAATTGCTAAAGTTAATTTTTGTGGAGGAGTTATTCTGGATGTAACCTGCTATACCGCCGCAGTTTGCTTTGTCCGTTGTCTCGATGGTTCCGAAGAAGGAGCAGCGGTCAACGTTTGTTGTGCCTTGGTTGCCATTGCCCAAGATACCGCCTACTTTCTTGTCGTTGCCTGAGTTTGTAAGGTTGAGGTAGCTGGTGATGCCAAGGATGTTGATGGTTGTGCCGAAGGTGTAGCCAACAACTGCAACGGCATCATAGGAGACGTTGTTGATTGTTCCGTAGATGGTGAAGTTCTCGACGGTTGCACCTGCTGCCAGTCTGCCGAAGAGGCCGTGGTTGTTTTGGTTTGTGGTATAGCTGAGGCCTGTGATGGTGAAGCCTTGGCCGTCGAAGTGGCCGCTGTAGTATGCACCGTCCACGCTGTTGCCGATGGGGTTAGGCCATGCGATGCCAGTCATGTCGATGTCGTCCACAAGGAGGGCATTGACAGAGGCATCAACCTGATTGACGTAAGCTGCGAACCATACGAGTTGCTTCTCATTGGCAATCTCGAAGAAGCCTTCGGCATTTGCTGCTATATAATTCTCGTCGAGGGCGCCGCAGACGGTGCAGAAGCCGTCGGCGAAGCTATGGGCGTCGATGATAGAGGCATCGGTATTGCTGTAGATAACAGTGGAGCCTTCCTTCGGTGTCATGTCGCAGTTGAAGGAGCCGTTAGCATAGACGACGGCTGTGCCTTGCGGTGCGGGATATGCATCGCCTGTGGGCGCTTTGGCTTCGAAGTTGTCTGTGCCTACTTCCACAGAGATGGCATATGCGCCAAGCACAGGCAGAGTGACGTTGATGTCGTTGATGTTGGCATAGAGCTTGTCGCCGTTCACCTTGCCGCTGAGTGTATAGGGGATGTTCTGCAGATATGACTTGAAGGCTGCCATGCTGCTGGGGATGTTTTCGTCGGGTACGTTGAATGTGCCTGTCTTGCTGAATGTACCGTCGTCCTCGATGGTGATGTCTTCAAGTACTACATCGCCCACGGGAATATCCGTGGAGTTGGTGTGGACAACGAAGTCGGGCAGGATGAAGTCGTAGGAGCCTCTGTCGTTTTCAGTCAGAATGGTGTTGGCGTTCTGCGGGTCGCGCTTCGTTCCATTGGCGGTTACGACGTATTGCTGTGCCGTAAAGACGGTGTTCTTCAGTGCCAGATACCAGTTGATTTCGCTTTGGTCGCCATTGAGCTTGAAGGCAATCTCGCCGCTGGCAAGCTGCTCGGCTGTCACCTTGACAGGTGTCGTGCCTGCCTCAGTGGCGGTGCCAGTGCCTTGCGTTTTATTATCTCCCAGATAGTAGTTTGTCCCGCTATACTTTTGGTTGCTTGTAGTATTTATCTGACCAATGAACTGGCCTGGATTTGTTGCGGTAATTGTGCCGACAGACAAGCAGTTTTCAATCTTGAGTTGGCAGCTGCGTGTGTAGCCTACGAAGCCACCGGCATTATCACCCGTGCCAATGTCAATTGTTCCGTCGAACAGGCAGTTGGTGATGTTGATGTATGCATTGGCGTTGTTCAGCGTGAGTCCCACGATGCCGCCGAAGTTGCCGCTGATGTTGTCCGTGGTCAGCGAGCCAGAGAAGCTGCAGCGATCGATGTTGATGGTGCCATTGCCAACTTGTGCACCCAAGATACCACCATGTCTTGTCTGTGTACATGTGATGTTAAGATGACTGTGGATGCCGCTGATGTTTACATTACCTTGTGCAGAACCAATAACACTCATGCGCTGGCCCGTGCTGGTGATAGTGCCGTAAATAGTAAAGTTCTTGATATTAGCCCCATCAGCAACATGACCGAAGAAGCCGGCACCATAACTGTTGTTGGTGGTGCTTGATGTCAGTTGGAATCCGGTGATGGTCTTGCCCTGACCATCGAAGGTGCCTTTGTAGCCGAAGTTGTTGTCGATGCCGATAGGTGTCCACCCTGTCAGGCTCGACATGTCGATGTCGGCTGTCAGTACGGCATTAGCGTCTGTTTCGCCGCCGTTCACTGTTGCGGCGAAGTCCGCAAGGTCTTGGGCTGTGGCAATCTCGTAGTCGTCCGCCCATGCGTTCACTGTCAGCAGGCTGAATGCTGCTGCCAAGAAGAGAGAGTAAAGTTTCTGTTTCATGTTGATAGTTAGTTTTTGAAGATTATTGTAAAAAGGTTAATTTTGCTTACATGCACGCAAATTTATGTTTTATTATAATATAATGTTCGCGCGATGTTATGTTTTTAAGAATATTCAACATCAATAAGTATATTTATGCAGCGGTGTACCGCAATATGCGAACCTGTATGAACATGGTGTGTGGGAGTGCCGATTTTGTAATATAGGTGTCCGGTAAAGTCAGGTAGGCGTCCTAAGACTGGAAGGCTTCACTTTGAGGACTCCGGCTTTGCCGCCTGACCGTAGGGAAGAACCGGGGGCGAAGCCCTCGGAATCAGCGCATGATATGCTCTCCGCTGCCTGGAAGGCAGTACTATGAGATGCCGATGGTATTGCCTTCCAGGCAGGATCTGGGAGGGTCTCACACATTGTCCGAGGGCTTCGCCCCCGGTTCTTCCCTACGGTCAGGCGGCAAAGCCGGAGTCCTCAAAGTGAAGCCTTCCAGGCTTTTTGCCCATTAGGCATTTTCAAGCCCCATTCAATCAGAGTTGACTCAGAAAGGCCTCAAGGGACAATGGATGTATAAGATGTTTTAGCGGATAGCAATAATTTTGTAAAGATTTTTCCCAAAAATGTGTGACGTGACTGCAAAAAATGGGCGTCGGATAGCCCGACCGACCCTTTGGCTGCAATTTTTGGCGTTTTTGCAAGGCGGTGGTTTTCAACGATATAGAATTTTGCGTTTTGTCGTCCTGTTCTGAAAAGGGATAGGTTTGATGTGCTTTTGGGTGAGAAAAGGGCCTATTTTGCCGCCGGATTCGACGTAGGTCTTGAGCACAAGCAAAGTACCTCTTTGGCCAAAGAAATACAGTGCTTGGACTCACCCTCCCTAATTCTTCGGCCGATTTAGCGTGCCGGACGATGCGGAAAATGCAAAAAGTTGTAAAGATTTTTTCCTATGGAAGTGTCACTTTTGCCATGACGGGGAAGTGTGTGGACGGGAGGCGTCGTTTGTACTTCCCATCGCTTTCCTGTGTGTAATAGCCGTACTGCAGCTGTCCGTATGCTTTGACGGTGATGGTTTTGGAGACGAAGATGAAGTCGAAACGCTCGGTGCCGTGGTTGGCGTCCAGGTCGAAGCCCGAGAAAGTGCCGTATTCGGCGCTTTTGACCGGTGCCTTTGTGTAGCAGTCTTCGTAGCGCAGTTTCAGCCTGGAGTAGGCAGTCTTGGTCTCGCTTACGCCGAGGTCTCCGAGCAGGAATACGGGCAGTTTCTCCGTGTTGATGGCGGTGACGGCGTTAACGAGTGTGGTTGCCGATGTCAGGGCGGTGCTTGCCGTGGGTTCGAAGCAGAAGTTGAAGACGTAGAATGCCTTGCCGTCTTTCCTCAGCTTTGCCCATGTGCAGGTGTTGCCTTCTGGCAGTCCGTCCACTACGTTGGTGCTGTCGAGCTCCAGTGCTTTCGCATAGAGGATGTCGCCAGCCAGGTTGTAGGTGCCCACTCCAGACTTGATTTGCGCGAGTTGCGATGCTGTGGCTGACTGCAGGCCGACGACGTCGGGCTCCTCGAACTTGAGCATCTCGCAGATGACGGGCTTGCGTTTCGCCCACTTGTCGGCTCCGTCGCCGTAGAGGGCCTCCTCATCGGTGGAGGTGACGTAGAAGGTGCCGATGTAGAGGTCTTGCGCCTGGGCGCAGAGCGCCAGCAGGGTTATGATGATGGATGATATGGTCTTTTTCATTGCTTTATGTACTTTTTGCCGTTGATGATATTGATGCCTTTCTGAGCCTTCATGAGTCGCTGTCCGGCGAGGTTGACTACCGTCGAGCCTTGCTTGAAGATAAGGTCCTTGATGCCGTCGGTGTCGTCGTTGACGTATGTGCCGTCTTGCAGCAGTACGGGCAGGTGGTCGGGCAGGAGCACGGGGTAGTCGTCCTCGCCCAGCGTCTGGTACCAGCTGATTGAAGTCTGGTCTCCGTTGAGCCTGTAGCATATCTCTCCGCTGGCAAGCCTGTCTGCACTGACAGCCTCACCCTCTACGGCATTCTCTCCGCTCACCTGGATGGCACTGCCCTCCAGCCAGTAGTTGTTCAGGAAGGCCGTAGGCGTGAACTCCCTGATGCGGCCTCCGATGGCACCGCTATAGGTAGGCGTGCCGCTCGTTCTCCCCACCTTGCCGACGCTCAGGCAGTTCTTCAGGCCGGCAAAGCTTGCGTTGTTCACATAGCCTATGATGCCTCCGGCGAAGGCTTCGGCTGCCCTGAAGGTGACATTGCCATAGTTGGCACAGTTCTCCACGATGCAGTTCTCGTTCGTGTAGCCCACTACGCCGCCTATGCAGTCCGTGCTGCCGCCTGTGTCGGAGATGCTGCCGCTGAAGGAGCAACGCCTGATGGTGCTGCCTGTGCAAAGGCTTCCCACTACGCCGCCAATGTGGGTCGATACCTTCGGAATGGTGATGGTCAGCGACGAGTGTACGTCCTCGATGGCAGAGCCTGTGGCATATCCCACGGCACCAAACTCGCTGAAGCCTTCGGCGGCAACGAGTGAGCCGCTGATGGTGAAGTTCTTGATGGTGGCGCCCGATGCGTTGCCTATCAGGCCTCCATACGACTTGCCGGTCTTGATGGTAATGTTCCGGATGGCGTGGCTCTGCCCGTCGAAGGTGCCGGTAAAGGGCTTCCCCACTGAGCCGATGGGTTGCCAGCCAGTCGCACCAGTCATGTCGATGTCCTCAAGCAATACAGCTTTCGCAGCAGCATTCTGACGGTATCCGGCTATGCCACCCACAATGTAGGAGAAAGCCAGCAGGTCCTGCGGAGTGGAAAGCTGGTAAACGCCATTCTCGAGAGGCGGCGGCGTCACCGCAAGCTCAGTCTTCGGCACGGTAGTCCTGTACGCCAGCTTCGCCAGCACAGGGCTGTGGTCGGAGTATGCCCTCTGGTAATAAGTTGCCGTGCCAGACGTGGAATAGTAGCAGGGATTGAGCACGGCATAGTGCATGATGTTGAATGCAGTCTTCGTGACAAAGATATGGTCGATGCGGCGCAGCTCCGATTCCACCGTGCTGTAGTTGCCTGCATCGAAGCCCGGACATGTGCCGTTCGTCATGAACTTCTGCTTGGCCTTGTCGTAGCAATCATAGAGGAAGCCCGAGTTGTAGAACAATTTGTAGGCCTCGCCAGTCTGTATGGCATTGTAGTCCCCCGTAATGATGACGGGAGCCGTTCTGCTTGCCAGCTCCTCCACCTTCTGCTTTATCAGGTAGTAGGACTGCTGTCTGTTCTTCTCGTCAAGGTCCATGTGTGTGTTGAAGTGATAGACTATGACGCTGTCCTCCTTGTCGTAGAACTTGCCCCAAGTGCAGATGCGGTAGTACGTCGTTGAGCCTCCGGCGCTCGGGAAACCCTTCGACGGCTTGCCAGGCGTGTCGCTTAGCCAGAAGTCACCATGGTCAAGCAGCACCATGCGCTCCTTGCGGTAGAAGATGGCCGAGTACTCTCCGCTTGTGCCTCCATCGGTGCGGCCCACACCGATATAGCTGTAGCCCGTCAGCCCGCTTGCCATGTCGTTCATCTGGGCATTGGTGGCTTCCTGTACGCCCAGCAGGTCGGGCTGCTGAAAGTTGACGAAGTTGATGAGGTAGGTTCGGCGAGTGTTCCAGCCGTTGCCTGCATCGGTGTCGCCCGAGTTTTTGTACCTGACATTGTACGTGCAGACACATAGCTCTCCAGCTTCTGCTGCGAAGAGAGCCAGCATGAATAAGAAGAATAATAGTTGTCGTTTCATTTGAGTTTTTATGTAGAGGTTATTCTTTAAAGTCGAATTCCAGTTGCGGCGAGCCGAGGAGGTTGAAGGTGAGACGATGGTAGGGCGTAGTGCCATGCTTGCGAATGGCCTGGCGGTGAACAGGTGCCGGGTAGCCCTTGTTGCTGTCCCAGTGATAGACGGGGTACTCTTCGTGAAGCTTCTTCATGCAGTCGTCCCTGTACGTCTTCGCCAGAATGCTTGCAGCAGCAATGCTCATGTACTTGCCGTCACCCTTCACGATGGTGGTGTAGGGCAGGGCCTCTCCCCTCCCACCTCCTGAAAGAGGGGGAGTATATGGCGTGAAGCGGTTGCCGTCCACGATAATCTCCTCAGGCTGCACCTTCAGCCCATCGAGGGCACGGTGCATGGCAAGGATGCTGGCACGCAGGATATTAATCTTATCTATTTCCTCATTGCTAACGATACCTACAGCCCAAGCCACTGCCTCGCGTTCGATAACCTCCCGCAGAGCATAACGCTTCCTCTCGCTGAGTTGCTTGGAGTCATTGAGCATGTCGCTCTTAAAGTCAGGTGGAAGGATGACGGCAGCAGCATAGACAGGTCCGGCCAGGCAGCCTCTGCCTGCCTCGTCGCAACCTGCCTCAATGACATCTTTATGATAATATGGCTCAAGCATCACTTTTTACTTTTCACTTTTCACCTCTTCACCTTTTCACTTTTTACTTTTTCACCTTTTAATAATGGTTCGGAGGATGAACCAGAAGTGACGGAGGACGGTGG
>JAFUGG010000065.1 GCA_017469525.1 Bacteroidaceae bacterium
ACATGTAGATGCAATTGCATTTACATGTAGATGCAATTGCATCTACATGTATGTGCAAACACCTTGGCGTAATATCTCAGCCTGAGCAACTTAGGATTTCGGGCAAAATTGGGTACAAAATCGGGTCTTTTTGAGTGCCGGACAAGGGGGCATCGCCCAGTGCTGGCGTCACCATTCTAACGAGGGTTTTGCCCCCATTTACTAATGGTAAAGTCTGACAGACTTACCCCAAAAACCTGAATATATATATAATAATGTGTGGATAACCCGTCTTAGTTATCAACAAAAACGAGCAGTTATCAACACTTTAGGCATTCTGGACGGGAAAAATAGTGTGTTTCTCGGACTTTTGACGTATATTTGCAGACATAAATAAATATAAGAAAGAAGTTAGTGGTTAGAGGTTAGAGGTTAGAGAATACATTTGAAATTGGATTGGCTCCCCAAACATTCCTCCAACCTCTTACCTTTAACCACTAACCCCCAACACTAAGAACAAGTCATCATGAGCAAGATCATCGCAATAGTAAACCAGAAGGGCGGCGTGGGCAAGACCACCACGAGCATGAACCTGGCAGCCTCGCTCGCCACACTCGAGAAGAAAGTCCTCCTCATCGACGCTGACCCGCAGGCCAACGCATCGAGCGGCATGGGCGTGGACGTCAGCAAGCTCGACCACAGCATCTACAACGCGCTGCTCGGACAGGTGGACATCAAGGACATCATCTACACGACGGACATCGAGGGCCTCGACATCGTGCCGTCGCACATCAACCTGGTCGGCGCCGAGATAGAGCTGCTGAACTTCAAGAACCAGGAGCGCGTGCTGAAGGAGACAATACAGCCCATCGTCCGGGACTACGACTACATCCTCATCGATTGCAGTCCCAGCCTGGGCCTCATCACAGTGAACGCCCTCACGGCCGCCGATAGTGTCATCATCCCCGTGCAGTGCGAGTACTTCGCCCTGGAAGGCATCAGCAAGCTGCTCAACACGATAAAGATAGTCAAGACCCGCATGAACCCGCGCCTCGAGATAGAGGGATTCCTCCTGACCATGTATGACAGTCGGCTCCGCCTCGCTAATCAAATCTACGAAGAGGTGAAGCGACATTTCCGCGAACTCGTGTTCAAGACCGTCATCCAGCGCAACGTCAAGCTCAGCGAAGCACCCAGCCACGGCGTCCCCGCCATCCTCTACGATGCCGACGCCACAGGTTCGAAAGCTCACCTGGCACTGGCCCAGGAGATAATCAACCGCCCCCCTCTCCCAACCCCTCCCCCAAATGGGAGGGGAGCGGAAGCAAAGAAAAAGTAACATAACACACCAAAACTGCCAAGCCCCTGCTTGCAGTTCCCTCCCCTTTGGGGGAGGGTTAGGGAGAGGGGCGTATCTATGGCCATCAAGAAAAAGTATCAAGGACAGGCTCTGGGCAGAGGACTCGACGCCCTCTTGCAGACAGAAGTCATTCAGACCAACGGCTCGTCGAACCTCTCGGAGGTGAACATGGACGACATCAAGCCGAACCCCAACCAGCCGCGACGTGACTTCGACGACGACTCGCTGCAGGAACTCGCCAACAGCATCCGACAGCTCGGACTCGTGCAGCCCATCACCCTGCGCGACATGGGCGACGGCTCCTACACCATCATCGCAGGCGAACGGCGCTGGAGGGCAAGCCAACGCGTCGGACTCACCACCATCCCCGCCTACATCCGCACCGTGGACGACGAGAATATGCTCGAAATGGCACTCGTCGAAAACATCCAGCGCGAAGACCTCAGCGCAATAGAAGTGGCGCTGGCCTACCAAGGACTCATCGACGCCCACAACCTCACGCAGGACCAACTCAGCGAGAAGGTGGGCAAGAACCGCGCCACCATCGCCAACTACCTGCGCCTCCTCAAGCTCCCCGCCAGCGTGCAGATGGCACTCCGCAACCGCGAAATCGACATGGGACACGCCCGCGCACTCCTCGCCATCTCGGACCCCAAGGCACAGCTCAAGGTCTTCGCCGAAATGAAAAAGGGACACATGAGCGTACGACAGATAGAGGAAATGGTGAAGAACCTCAGCGAAGGAGCATCCGTAAAGACCCAAAGCGGCACACGCATCCGGCAGAAAGGCTCCAACCTCAGCGCCGACTACAACCTCCTGCGCGAAGGCTTGAGGAAAATCTTCAAGACAAAGGTGGAGATGACCTGCTCCGAGAAAGGCAAGGGAAAAATCACCATCCCCTTCTCCGGCGAGGCAGAACTGGAACGCATCATCGAGATGTTCGACAAACTACGCAACTAAAAAGGCCCATC
Organism: Bacteroidaceae bacterium; assembly: GCA_017469525.1. Lineage (GTDB taxonomy): Bacteria > Bacteroidota > Bacteroidia > Bacteroidales > Bacteroidaceae > Physcousia. The sequence goes on from JAFUGG010000065.1 coordinate 2,311, forward strand.
CATGACCCGACGGCACACCATCCTGCTCATCATCCTGATGCTTGCACCATGCTCAATGTTCAATCTCAATTGTCCGATGATCATGGCGCAGGAAGACAAAAGTGTGCCCGCCACCGATTCCATCAAGGCCCTCGGCGAGCCACGGCAACCCGACTCGCTCGCCGTCGACACCGCCGCACTGCTCGCCGTCAGCGACAACCTGCTAAGGAACATACGACCCCGACGCGACCTCAAGAGCTTCAGGCCCGAACCTATCCGGTCCATGTGGCTGGGGCTTGTACTGCCCGGAGCAGGACAAATCTACAACCGCAAGTACTGGAAACTGCCCATCATCTACGGAGGATTCCTCGGCTGCGTGTATGCCCTCACCTGGAACAGCCAGATGCTCTCCGACTACTCGCAGGCCTACCTCGACATCATGGACAGCGACCCAGGCACGAAAAGCTACGAGAAGATGCTGCCCCCAAACTATAGCATCGTCGGAAAAGAAGAACGCTTCAAGGGCATCTTCAAGAGCAAGAGAGACACCTTCCGCCGTTTCCGAGACCTCAGCATCTTCGCCTTCGGAGGAGTCTACCTGCTGTCCGTCATCGATGCCTACGTCGATGCCGAACTCTCAACGTTCGACATCTCCCACGACCTCAGCATGCAAGTGCTACCCACCATGATTGAAACCGAACGATTCGACATGCATCACCGCACCACGACGCCAGGTGTGCAATGTGTCATAAACTTCTAAAACACATAACCTACAATGAAAAAAATCACGACATACTGCTCCGCATTCCTCCTCTGCCTCTTCTCCCCCTGCAACCCCGCCATGGCACAATACGAAGAAGATGCCCAGGCAGAAGACGACATGCTGTCCCTGCCGGAAGTCATCGAAGAGCTGCCCGAAGGATTGCAGAACAGGGAAATTGACAGCCTGCTTGCCGACTGGCAGACACGCAACTACCTCTTCTTCGACGAGAACTGCGAATCGACAGGCGAAAACCCTGTGTTCGACGACCAGACCTACGCCTACCGTCTGAGCAGGCTGCCCAATGTCATCGACATGCCATACAACAACGTCGTCAGGAAATACATCGACCTCTACAGCGGACGGCTGCGCAACTCGGTCGCCGTACTGCTTGGCGCTGGCAACTTCTACAACCCCATCTTCGAGGAAGCCCTCGAAAGCTATCAGATGCCACTGGAATTGAAGTACCTGCCCATCATTGAGAGCGCACTCAACCCCACTGCCGTGAGCCGCGCCGGAGCAGTCGGCCTCTGGCAATTCATGATAGGGACAGGCAAGCAATACGGCCTTGAAGTGACCAGTCTGATAGACGAACGTCGCGACCCCATCAAGGCAAGCTATGCCGCAGCACGCTATCTCCACGACCTCTACGGCATCTTCGGCGACTGGACCCTCGCTATTGCCAGCTACAATTGCGGGCCCAACAACATCCTCAAAGCCATAAAGAGGGCAGGAGGCGTCAAGGATTATTGGACCATTTATCCTTACTTGCCGGCCGAGACACGCGGCTACGTGCCGGCCTTCATTGCGGCAAACTACATCATGAACTACTATTGCGACCACAACATCTGCCCCATCAACACCAGACTCCCGCAGGGAACCGACACGATACAGGTGAGCCGCAACGTACGCATGGAACGCATCGCCGAGCTTTGCGGCATTAGTCAGGAGGAACTTCGGAAGCTCAATCCGCAATACCGCACCACGTTGATTCCGGGCGACTCCCACGCCTGCACGCTCCGCATGCCCACCTCTGCCATCAATGCCTTCCTTGAGGCTGGCGACTCCATCTACGTTCCGCCTACTGAAGTGGCTGCGCAGATTGACCTTCCCGTCGTGGAGCAACCGCGGGCAAAGAAGGGCAGAGGCAGCCGAGGAGGCAAGTCCGTGACCGTCCGCAAAGGCGATACGCTTGGCGCAATCGCAAGGAGAAACGGTACGACGGTTGCCAAGCTCAAGCGCCTCAACGGAATGAGAGGCACAACGGTCCGTGCCGGTCAACGGCTCAGAGTGAATTAATCTACAAAAGCATCCCCTTCCTCTCCTTCCCTTTAGGAGAGGGGACGGGGAAGAGGCTTTAGGAGGAACTTAATATGGAAGACAATAACCTTCGGGGGATGGAAGACGAGCTGATGGTGGCCGAAGCGTATCAGCACCTGATAGACACTTATCTGGCATCTCATCACCGCAAGCACACCGACATCATCGACAAGGCGTTCAACTTCGCCAAGGAGGCTCACAAGGGCGTCCGACGACTTTCCGGTGAGCCATACATCATGCATCCCATTGCCGTAGCACAGATTGCGTGCGAAGACATCGGCTTGGGCAGCACCGGCATCTGCTCGGCGCTCCTGCATGATGTGGTGGAAGATACCGACTACACGGTTGAGGACATCGCCAACATCTTCGGACCGAAGATAGCGCAAATCGTCGATGGCTTGACCAAGATATCGGGCGGCATCTTCGGCGACAAAGCGTCGGTGCAGGCAGAATCCTTCAAGAAGTTGCTGCTCACGATGAGCGAGGACATCCGGGTCATCCTGATTAAGATATCCGACCGCCTCCACAACATGCGCACCCTGGGCAGCCAACTGCCCGGGAAACAATATAAGATAGCAGGCGAGACCCTCTACATCTATGCTCCCCTGGCACACCGACTGGGCCTGAACAAAGTGAAGGAGGAACTCGAGGACCTCAGCTTCAAATACGAACACCCCGAGGAATACCAGGCCATCCAAGAGCAGCTCGAGGGCATCCGCGAGCACCTCACCACCATCTTCGACCAGTTCACCGCTCCCATCAGGCAGGAACTCGACAAGACGGGGCTTAAGTATGAAATCAAGGCTCGCTTTAAGAAACCCTACAGCATCTGGTCGAAGATGCAGACGAAGCACGTCACCTTCGATGAAGTCTACGACATCCTGGCCGTTCGCATCATATTTGAAGTGACGGAAGGCATGAACGAAACGGACGAATGCTTCAAGATATACAACATCGCCAGCACAATCTACAAGCCCCATCCCGACCGTTTGCGCGACTGGGTACACAACAAGAAGGCCAACGGCTACCAGGCGCTCCACTCCACCCTCATGAGCAAGGCAGGAAAATGGATTGAGGTGCAGATCAGGAGCCGCCGCATGGACGACATCGCAGAGCACGGCTTTGCGGCGCACTGGAAGTACAAGGACGGCGACCCCAGCACAGAGGGCACCGACGACGGACTCGACAAATGGCTCTACCAAATCAAGGAAATCCTGGACGACCCGCAGCCGAACGCCATCGACTTCCTCGACACCATCAAGCTCAACCTCTTTGCCAACGAGATTTTCGTCGTGACGCCTAAGGGCGAGTTCAAGACCATGCCGGCCGGATGCACCGTGCTCGACTTCGCCTTCAGCGTACATACCTTCCTCGGCACCCACTGCATCGGAGCAAAGGTCAACCACAAACTCGTCGGCATCAGCCATGTCCTCGAGAGCGGAGACCAGGTAGAAATCCTCACATCGAAGAACCAGAAGGTCGAAAAAGACTGGATACAGCACGCCACCACCGCCAAGGCAAAAGGCAAGATAGAAGCCCTCCTCCGACGCATGGAACGCGAAAAACAGAAGATAGGAGAGGACATCCTCAGCGACTTCCTACAAAAGAACGAGAAGGAAGCCACCAGCGTCAACATCCAGAAACTCTGCCGCCACCACGCACTCGACAGCCGAGAAGAACTCCTCTCCATGATTGGCTCCCACACCATCACCCTCGGAGAGGCCGACCTCGCCGCACTGAGCGAACGCACATACAAAGAAAAGAAGTGGAAGAAATACCTGCGCCTCTTCAAGAAGAAAGAAAACCCCAACGAACAGGCACAGGGAGAACAGGAAGCACAGGCACAGCAGAGCACCGAAGCAACCAGTCACATCGACAAGAAGAAGACACTCGTCCTGAGCGAAGAGACCATCGGCCGCTACTCCCTCTGCGAAGAATGCCACCCCATCCCAGGCGACGACATACTCGGATACATAGGCGACGACGGACGCATCACCATCCACAAACGCCAGTGCGACATCGCAAAACGACTCAAGGCTACGGGCGGAAACCAAATCCTGGCTGCCACCTGGGACACACACGGCACACTCTCCTTCCCCGCCACACTCCACATCGTGGGCTTCGACCGCGTAGGCGTCCTGCACCAAATCACAGGAATCCTCTCGCAGCAGCTCAACATGAACATCCACAGCATACACATCGACACCAGCGACGGCCTCTTCACCGCCGAACTCCGACTCGGCGTGCACGACGCCAAAGACCTGCAAGCCATCTGCCGAGACCTCAAGAAAATCGAAGAGGTAGAAGACGTCAGACGATTCTGACACCAACCACCAGCCATGAATATCCTACGCTTTGGCACCACCACCCTGCTGGCATGTCTGCTGCTCACATCCTGTGGCAGACAGAAGATGGAACGCGCCCGCCATAATCTTCTCCTCCTGGAATCACAGAACAGAAGCGACAGCGTATTCCGCTCAGACACACTCCAGTTGTCCCTTGCGAAATACTTTGACCGCCACGGCACACGCAGCGAGCGTATGCTTGCCTACTATCTTCTTGGACGTGCCCGTCACGATATGGGCGAAGCACCCAGTGCCATCGACTGCTACCAGCAGGCCGCTGACCTCGCCGACACTACGGCAGCCAATTGCGATTACAACTTATTGCTACGAATCTACTCACAAATGGCTTCTCTCTTTCATCTGCAAGGCCTGCCAGAGGAAGAAAGGGAAGCATTGGCTCATGCTGAACAGAATGCATGGAAAGCAGGAGATACTCTTCTGGCAATCAACTCAAGAGAACATCTGACTGGATCTTACTATCTCGAAGGCAAATATGACGACGTCATCCGTATCTGCGAGTGGGCAAGCACAGAATACGAAAAAGCAGGCTACAAGGCGGATGCTGCAAGGGCACTGTTCTCTGTCATCCATATCTATGTGGAGCGGGGAGACTCTGCAAAGGCAATTCCATTGCTCGAGCGCTACGAAACTGAATCTGGATGCGTACACGAGCACGAGGCAGTTCCTGGACATGAACTGTATTACTACGAGAAAGGAGCTGCAGAGATGTATCTGGGACACATCGATTCAGCCGAAACATTCTACCGCCAGCTTCTGGGTGACAATCGGAACTACAACCATCTCCAAGCAGGCTACAAAGGATTGCTCTCTGTGTATGAAAGGCTGGGCAGGGAAGACTCCATCTCCAAATTCGCCAAACTGTATGCCGCAGCTACAGACTCCTCATACAAGGAAAAAGCAACGAGGGACGTGGCCCAAGCAAACGCCATGTATAAATATGACAAGGCGAAAATGGAATCCCAGCAAGCAAGAGAAAGACTTCGCAGAACTTACTATGCCTTAGCTATCATACTCCTTCTTCTCTCCGCATCAATCTTATGGATACTCCAAAGAATGCGGATGAGAAGAGAAAGGATAAGAAACGCATTACGGCTGGAAAACCAACGTTATCTGCAACTTCTTTCAGAGTACCGAACTGCCCTGGCCTCCATCTCCTCCCTTACAGAGGAAAACTCATCCCAGAAAGACTACTATCAAAGTCTGATAAAGAAACTACAAACGGAACTGTCATCGCTTACAGGAAACAAAATGGACGAAGCCAACTGGAAAGAGATATCAGAACTGACAGACACCCCGATTATAGCGAAACTTCACAAGTACGCAGCCACTATCCACGCCGTGACACCAAGTGAATGGGAGGAGATGTATCACGCCTGTCATCAGCAGTATCCCGCTTTCCTGTCGCACATTAACAACTTCACGAAACATGATTTAACCAACAACGAAAAACAAATATGCATACTTCTGCTATTTCGCTTCACAAGGTCGGAAATCGGCGCTCTGCTTGACATCACTCCACAATCACTCACAAACTATTGTTCTCGGATAAACATGAAGCTCTTCCACATTACAGGTGCAAAAGGAATTGAATTCAACATCCAGAACATGAAAAAGAAGTATTCAGGCCATTTCACCACTTTTGTGTAAAATTTCTTATAACATTATATTACTCACTCTGTTACATATTATTTTACACCTTTGAGGTGTAAAATTATTCTTTCATTTCTTTGGTCGATATTGAATAAACTGCTAACTTTGCTGTGTCATTCTAAATTAAAAAGACATGAAAAGAATACTAAGCATCATTTGTTTCTCAGTCAGCAGTCTGTTCATGACAGCGACATCAGAGCTCGTTCCCTTTAGTCCAATCTTTTTGCAAGTAAAGTTTATTGACCCGACCATAGGCCAAGTCCCTTACCCTAAGTCCCCCGTAGTGCCACCATCCATAGGCATCAATGACCACACATTATTTATATATAGTGGATGCGACGATGCAACATTACAGATAGTTGATACAGACGACATGGTGGTATGTTCCGAGGAAATCACCGATTCCACCAGCGAAATCACACTTCCAGACACCCTTTCTGGCGAGTACGAACTGCAACTGCTCCAAGGTATTTACTGTTTTTATACGATTATTGAATTGCAGTAGTACAACACAGACTACCTATGCGCATCGTGCAGACCTTTTGGACGGCAGGACGTAACCCTTTGGAGCATAGCTTCGGATGGTTACGTCCCGAGTACAACCTCATGTCGTGGACACTGAGCTGCCTCAGCCTCCGTGAGCACTACGACGAGGTGGCACTCTATACCGACGAGCAGGGAAAGCACGTACTTATCGACCTTCTGCATCTGCCTTACACAGAAGTCCATGTCGTCTATGACGAGCATCTCTGCCTGCCGCAGCATTGGGCATACGCGAAGATAAAGACTTATTCTTTGCAGACAAAGCCCTTCGTACATGTTGATGGCGATGTCTTCCTGCCCCGGCCGATACCAGAGGATATCATGAGGGCGCCGCTCATCGCACAGAACAAGGAAAGGGGAACAGAGTATTACAGGAAGATGATGGATAAACTTCGGCAAGAGTCAGTCCTTGATTTGCCCGAATACATGGAAGATGCCCTGAGAGAAGAGTCTATTGCTTCGTACAACATGGGACTGTTCGGAGGCAATGACCTCGACTTCATCCATGCGTTCTGCAAGGAGGCAATGACGCTGTGCGACGCAAACAAAACAGATTGTTCGGACGGCAACTTCAACCTACTTTTCGAACAGATGCTCCTTGCCAGCCTCGCCCAGCAGAAGGACATACCCATCAGCACCGTATATCCTGGCATCTACAACGACAACGGATATACTGCCGGGGAATTCTGCAACTTCAGCAATTTCTGCGAGGGTAAACTCCTACATCTCCTCGGAGGACATAAAAGAAATAAAGACACAATATGGTCTTTTGAAAAGTTTATGCTTAGACGATACCTGAATCAGACAAAACGCGTTCTGAGTATTGTCACTCCAAGAAACATACATAATAGCCTCTCGTGCTGCCGTATTCCAACAAACAATCTCATATACAAGATAGTTCCTGAATTCCGTGATTTTATATCACAGCGTTTTGCCAGTGGGAAGCACTGGGAAACTGATGTTCTGCTATACGAGGAAAAACAAAGAACCAAAACGCTCCCGTTCCATGATGAAGGGAAAGAGCATAAAACGATGGTAAAACTAACAACAGGATTATCTGTCTTTGAACTTCCCAAGGACATTCAGGGCTTTGACCTGGACAGAATAAGTGAGATGTTGGCGTGTGAACGACACTTTCCTCTCAGCCACATTGCCGTTTATCCTTCCTTGCGGGGTGACAGACTGGAGGCCGTTCCTTTAGATGATACAGAATCCCAGATCTTGACGTTCATGGAAGGCGGCACAATGACAACAAAATGTCTTCGTGATCAAATCATAAAAGGAGTCTGCCATACTCCTGGGCGAGTGCCAGAGCCAATCATGGCGTTTTCGTGCCAGCACATTAATTACTTGATAAACACAGGCGTGTTAATTATAACAAAGTAACAAACAAGACTCATTAACTTAATTTATTACAACAATGGAAAAAGGTACATTTTCAAATCCTTACACTTATGCTGAGTTTCAACAGCTAAAGGAAGAGAACAACTGGCATGGTGGTCACGTTGTCTACGAAGAGTCATCTCTTTATTATCCGAGTGATGGCATACAAAGTCAGGAGAATTCTAACGGATGCAGTTGTGCATCAAACGGCAGTGGCAGCGGGCAAGGAAGCGGACAAGGTAGTGGAAGCGGAAGTGGTTCTTGTTTAGGGTCTGGTTCTGGTTCTGCTTCTGGTTCAGGCAAACAAACAGACGACATACTACACTCTATAGAGGAATTCTTAGAGATGTTGAAGAACGGAACATGGAATGGTGGTTATGTCGAGGAATTGGGTTATGTCATGAAAGAACTCATAGTAGAAGCAGACATGCCAGACAGTGGTGCAGGGAATAATTCCAATGGGAATACAGGCGGAGGTACATCTGGTGGTGGCGGCGGGTATACCGGCGGCGGAAACAATGGAAACACAGGCACAGGTGGGGGAGGCACAGGCGGGGGAAGTACGGGAAGCAGCACCAACAGCAGCAACTCAAGTTTTGTGGGAAGGTTTGTTCCTTATGAGCAGTTTTACACCACGTCTCAGTTTCAAACGATGAAAACAAATGGGACTTGGCATGGAGGAAATGTCCTCAGTTTCGGGTTTGTTGATTCCAATGGCATCATCAATCCAATTATAAACTCTCTACCAGAAGTTTCAGAAGAATGGATAAGCATTATAGGTAATGTAGCAGGCGAAGTCCTCGCGAACATCAAAAAGTGTTGCCTCGCAGTTATGACATCGTCATATGTTCAGGCCACATCCCGATACTATTCTGCGACAGGAGCCCCTCTACATCTCAACATAAACCAGTTAGGACTTGATAATATACCTGATTCCATTCTAAATCCTAATCATAAAGACTCATTTTCTGTTAACCTACTTACATCGGAATTCCTATCTTCTGTTTTGCCTGGTCGTAGTCTTATAGAACAAATCCGAATCATGAGTACTGCTATTACGGTTGGTGAAATTTCCTTTAATAAAGTAGGGGAAAAGAAATACACTATTGAACATAATACTTATGACTTTGATTTACGAGGACTTAATACAAATAGAGATTGGTTGACTCTTTTGGGCCTGATAGTTAGTGAAGGTATTTCCATTAGCGCAGATGCAACTATAGGAAGTATAGGTGGAACAACAAATAGAGCTATTATGATTTCAGCAGGTTTGCTAAATCGTCATGTCTATGGAACAACAGAATTTGAAATTTACTTTGACGGTACTCTGGAAACGAAGTGAAAACTATGTACAATTCATTAATCTCAAAATTTTGGCATCTTGGAGTAATCTTATCCTTGATTACTGAATGTATATCTTGTGCTGAAAGTCCCGATGATGGTGGATTATACTATTTCGGGTGGAACGACGACCGTGGCCACACGCCATTCTATATCCGTCGCCCAGACAGCTCGTATATTGATACTCTGCATATTGCAGGAACTGCTTTTTATGAGGCTGACGCGCACAATCTTTGGTGTCTTGATTCCACACAACTGAATCTATCCAACGATGACAATCCCAATATAAGTAAAATCCTTTATCCTCTATTTATACACCGTGCTTCAAACAGGACAGATACACTTTTCCTGCCCCTCGCTATCCATAGTAGAAATGATTTGGATTTTGGGCACATACATCGCGAATGTTTTCTTGACGAGTGGGTAATCCTGGAATGTCGCTTGCCTGGCCGCATCCTCGGATATAATTATCTGTTCGATGAAGCATACAGAGGTGTTCCCTTGGATGAACTCGACATGAGTTTATACACATACGAAGGACAACGTAAGATATTTGAAAGTGAGGATTTTGATTATTGGCTTATAAATCGTATGACGACGGACCTGTATGGTCCCCTTTCGGAGGAAAACCTTGTAGAACGAATGAAGGAATTAGAAGTACCTCTGCCCGTTACGTTGAAAAGCATGTATTTCTCGTATGAGCAGAATCATAAGGACGGAGAATATAGAGAATATATTCCTTTTCCAGACTCAATGTACACACACTTCTTAATTTTGCGCTTCTATCCTCATGGGGAGAAAGCAAAGCCCAAGGAAATTGGCAATCTATAGTATCGAAGAATCCATTCGTTGTCATGGAAAAGAACATACATCTCATCTTCCTCCGCAAGGACGAACCGATACCGCCCGTCTTCAGAGACTGCGAGCAGCGCATCCGTAAGATGCATCCCTCGTGGGACATTATGCTGTGGGATGAGGACAGTGCCTTGCTGTTCCTTGAGGAGCATCTGCCAGAATATATCAATGCTTACCTGGCATTCCCGTTCAATGTGCAGCGGGCAGACTTCCTGCGGCTGGCACTTGTCTATGTCCTCGGCGGATTCTACATGGACTTGGACATGCTTCCCCTCCGACCTCTGGACAACCTTGCCGATTGCTCCCTTGTGTTGGCCGAAGAGATGACGGTCAGCAAGGCTACACAGGAGGCATTGCACTTGAAGTATCGTGTCCGCATCGCCAACTATATGTTTGGCGGCAGAGCAGGACATCCTTTCCTGCGAACTGTAATGGATGCGATGGCGGGCCGTGCCTTGGTGAAGGTGGGCACGCAGCAGGAAGTCCTCGACATCACAGGTCCTGGCCTACTCACAGACATCTATTGGGATAAGCAGGCAACTTATTCAGACATCACACTCCTGCATAATTCAGGACAAAGCGTGACACTTCCTAATGGGCGAAGGGAAACGTGCTTGTTCGGCAACTATGCCGTACATCTGCACGCCGGCACCTGGAGGGAAGAAATCTAATTATCTCTGCTATGCTCCGAATACCAAGAATAATCCATCAGACATGGAAGGACGACCAACCACCGAGATTGTTTCAAGTCCTCTCGCAGACATGGCGGGATATATTACCGGGATGGGAATACAAGCTCTGGACGGATGAGATGAACCGTGAGTTCGTACGGACGCACTACCCTGAATTCCTTGAGAAGTTTGATGCCTATCCCAAGAACATCCAGCGCGCCGATGCCATCCGGTATCTTCTCCTGCAGACATACGGAGGCCTATATGTTGACCTCGACTTTGAGTGCCTAAAGCAAGAGTTTACCCTTTTGCTTGAGGATGCCGACTTCGTGGCAGGCAAGGAATCTTACGACCATGCAAGACGCTATGGACGTGAGTACATCATCTGTAATGCACTCATGGCATCTGTGTCCAATCACCCGTTCTTGGAACATGTCATAAAGCGAATGATGAGTCACCAACACGGGTGGGACGTGAGGCACGGCGGGGACATTCTGGACTCGACAGGACCGTTTCTTCTGACTGATGCTTACGAGGACTTCAGAAACAAGGAGGACATCAGAATTGTTGAACCAGAGTTCCTCTATCCCATCCGCCTCGGTGAGTCGAAACTCATCATGCAGGCTGGCGTGCCTGAGGAAATGCAACGACGCATTAACACCGCTTATGCAATTCATTACTTCTATGGTACCTGGTGGGAATGAAAGCACTGCATTTCGCACCTAAAGTCTTTCGGCTAAATACGTCCTCACCATGGTATTATAATAAAAAAACGACCGTATCGGCTTGCCATTATGAAAGAAAACCGTACCTTTGTGCTTGGAATACATGTAGAATCAAGAAGTCTCTGACATGAATAGGCCTTCCTTTATAATGCTACTTTTGCTTGCCTGCTCCGCTGCTTACAGCCAGGAGCCTTTGGGCTCTGTTTCATTTGCAGAGATGGAGGACAGCATCAGCCAGGTGTCCTTTGTCCGGATCAGAAAGCCGAAGGCGTTGCTGGACAGTATCATAGTGCAGGTCATACGGGATTCGCAGCAAAAGCCTGTTCGCTGCAAGTATCAGACAAAATACACTACTGGCCTGCATACTGATGCTCCACACACTTCCAGGTGCATTCTTCATGCTCTTGCAAACATAAAGATTAAAACAATGGAAGAAGGAGAGGCCTTCCACTATGAGGGACCGATACTCCCGAGAAACCTTTACGACACGGCTAGGGTATATTTTCTTTTGAGGGACATAATTGAGGGGGATTACATGTTGAGACTGGTACAGACGGATTCCGAGAGGTCAGTATTTCAGGGTTTTAAATACATGATGGGTTTGCATCATATAAAAGTGTATAGCATCGGCGATGACTCCGGCAGAGGTGTGTATCGTGTGGACTTCTCTCCGAGGAAAAACATAGGGTATGGCTATTCTGGATCTAAATATAACGGAACAGCATATTTTGACAGGAACACACTCCGTATAAAACAAATCGAAACAGACAAAATCATGCCCACCTCTTTTGACATCTTTGGAAGACAGGACAAGGAAGGACTACTCTCCCACACTTCCTGCAAACATTATCGGATTGATTTCGAGGAGGTCGGCGGCACACTTGTTGTCAAACAGATTGAAAACACATATTTTGTGGACAACCAGTTGACTGCAAAGTACAGAGCTCAGCGACTCCCTTGATATAACAAATAAAACGGACTCCTATGAAACACTTGATTCCCACATTGTTTCTGCTTTGGGCGATGAACGCCCTCAGCCAAGAGCCTGCCAAGGTGAACGTGACAAAGGCAGGTACGCTCTCCACGCTCCTGACGAAAGCTCAGCAGGACACTTGCCAGCATCTTGTCGTGACGGGCAAACTGAACTCAGCCGACATAAAGGCGCTGCGGAAGATGGCCGGGGAAGACGGACACGGAAGTCTGCATACCCTTGACCTAAAGGATGCGACAATCGTATCGAGCGACGTGCCTTACCTGACAATCCGGAATGCCGAGGAGAAAGTCGTGCCGGAACTGTCGAACGAATATGTGCATCAAACCCTGATTACAGGAGGGGGCGGTCGTGTTCCTTCGTCAGAAGCATCGTGGTATCTCAGCGACGAATATCTCCCTGTCGAAGAGTACTATGGCGGCAATCCCAACCCGGAATTGAGACATGTCAGCTTCTTCCTTCTTGGAGATACGAACAAGAAGCTGAGCGAAAGGGCGATACATCTGAACATGGCACAATGGAAGAAAATGAAAAGACAAAAGACTAAAGCCAAGGGACACTTGGTGGAGCCCGGCCAGGACGGACATTTTACTTATTTCGCCTTTACCCGCAAGAAGTTGTTCAGCAAAGATATGTTCTACCTGTGTCCGAATCTGCGCCTGATTATCATCCCTGCCAAAGGAAATCTTTATGGCGGTGTGACAATTGTCGACGACCCTATACGCTACATGGAGCAGGCGAAAGCCCTGCGCTTTAAGTAAGTGTCGTGTCCCGAAAATCCACGTGTCAATTCGGGCAAACCCTCGTGTGGATTCAATCAAATCCTCGTGTGTCTTTTGCTGTTTACTCGTGTATCGTATGCAGGCGACTCATGAATGGCACGCAGCTTTGCCGGACAAAACTCCTGAAACCTCAGTGAAACAATCAATGTCTATAGATTATGTAATACCCTTTGTGGATTGTAGCGATGGGAAATGGCTCCAGGAGTACAAGAAGTATGTGTCTGACACAAGGGACTGGAGCAACAACGCCACACGTTTCCGCGACTGGGACACGCTGCGCTACCAACTGCGCAGCATTGAACGCTACATGCCCTGGATAAGGAACATATTTATCGTAATGTCTGTCTCTGAAACCCAAGTTCCCGAATGGCTGAACACACAACATGAAAGAGTACACATTGTTTGGGACTGGGAAATAGTGCCCCAAGAATATCTGCCTGTCTTTAACTCCAACGTCATTGACTTGTATATCCCTCGCATAGAAGGACTGAGCGAACATTACCTCTATGCATGTGACGATTACATCGTTATGAGGGAATTGAACCCCGAGGACTTCTTCACGGAGAATGGAATCCGACTGAAAGTGGGCCGGTACAGGTTCAAGGAGTGGACTTACTCTCGGACAATCATCAACTCGAACCATCTTATCTGCCCCGAGTATATCACCAAGGCAGAAGGTTACTATCTCATGCCTTATTGTGACCATGCCATAGTGCCGCACCTGAAGCCGGGAAACCTAAAAATGATGGAAAAGTATCATGAAGAGATTAAAGTCTCCCTCTCACGATTCCGTGACAGCAAGAACCTCACATGGCTCATCTATCCGCTAAGCCTGATGAAGGACGGGTTGCTTCAGAACGGGAACATCAAGACACGGTTCTGTGCACTTCGTGATGAGAACAGCATCTGGAATCTGAACTTCAAAGACTGTGATGTGATAGTACTTAATGATGAATACCAAGATAATTTCTTCACTGGAAAGCCCCTGCTAATAAATCGTTTGGAAGAACTTCTGCCCGACAAATCTGTGTTTGAAAAGTAATGCACTAAACACCATATATCCTTCATGCAAAATATCGCTATTAGGCTTGGACTACTTCAAAACTTTTCGTAACTTTGCACTTGTTATGAAACATTTCCTATCAGTATTGCTCCTGCTCTGTGCGGCACAGGTGTCTGCACAGGAGCTTTCAGACTCCGTATGGTTCGGAACAGAGTTGGAAGACTCGCTCAGCTCGCTTTCCATTGTTCAGATCAAGGACCCCAAGGAACTGCTGCAAGGTATCACAAAGCAGCTCTTGCTCGACATGAAGCAGGAGCCGAAGGCCTGCAGGTACGAGGTCGAGGAGACCTACGGGACAGGGCTCTCCGCACCTTGTACGGTTAAGGGCATCGTCTCGGCAAGTGCCGGACTCAGAGTGAGGAAGGCGGAACTGGAAGGTGACTTCTCCTTCAAGGGCCGATACCGCCTCACCCCTCAGGACTCTGCCCTCACCAGGATGATTCTGCCACAGATTCCTGAGACGAGTCCCCTCCTACAGCACATAGAGAGCCTCTCCATGTCTGTCGGCTCGTCACTCCCGGCTGCCATCAGAAGTATGGTGGACGCATACGACGTGAAGGCATATCGCATCAGCGACGAGACGGGCAGGAGTGTCTATCGCATCGACTTCTCGCCCGGGAAGATGGAAATCACTCAGGACAACTCCTCTCTCTACTCCATGATATTCAGCGGGGTGGCATACTTCGATACCGCTGACCTGAGGCTGAAGCAGGCCAGGGTGCTGAGCTACATCAATACGAGGAACCCGTGGGTCTTCATAGCCTCGGGCGGCGGTCAGGGCCTGAGCTTCTATCCCTTCTATGCCAAGATGACGTCGTATGATGCACGCAAGCTGTGCCGGATAGACTATGAGGAATACGACGGGACGCTCATCATGGGACGGTTGCAGATGAGCATCACAAAGGACAAGAAGATGGTGACGGAGGCCACAGCCCGAAGGCTCCCTCCTCCAGCCTCTCCCCTATAGACATCTCCCAAGCCCACACACGAGACATAGCCAGTACTCTCCAGAGAAAACTCCAGTACTCACACGAGAGTACTGGAGTTTTCTCACGTAAGTACTGGCAGCATGACTGCACAGAGTCAGAACCAGCAGGCAAGAAACGAAATTATTTACGCAACAAGTACTACCTCTTTGGCTCAAGAGGTAGCCCTTTTTCGGGGGCAAGTACTACCTCTTTGTCTCAAGAGGTAGTGCTTGTTGAATGAGGTGGCATCACTCCTTTTACTCCGCAAGTCCACGGAGAAGATGTTGTCTAAGGAGTATAGGAGTAGTTTCCGCCAGCTGACATGTATGCATCAGATACTCCTTGACTCCTCGACTCCTTAGACCCTTCTTTAGACAGGTAAAAGCAGGGTAACGCATCGCCGAAATCAGGGACCTGTTCCTCCTTGCCTGAAGAGGTAGCCCTTTTCACGCAATAAGGAGGTGTGGGGGTACACAATAAAATATAATAAAACAAAATCAGGAAAAAAGACAAAATAATCCTGCCAATCGTTTGGCTGTTCCACATTATCTTCGTACCTTTGCAGCGTCACCTGAAAAAGACAGGCGACCGACATATTAGAAAAAGAAGCGTTGTGCTTTGATCTTGTAGATTGAAACCTAGGAAATTTCAAGTCCGGACAAGAGAAGAAGAGACAACGGTTCATGCGTTAGCGTGGACTGGTTTTGTGTCTGTATCTTCCCGGCAAGGTTTTCCTAGGACCTCAATCTGAAGATGTGGAATATTCAGTTCCACGCTTCGCGCGTATATATACATATAGATGTACGTACGCGCGCGTAGTCGGCACAGCCCGACGAGGACTAAAGACGCAGGGAAGGAAACAACAAAACAATATTCATACAATAATCTTAAACAATCATGAAACAAATCTTACAAAACAAATTCTGGCTACGCATCTGCATGCTCGTAGCCATTCTATGCTCTGCCTTCACAGGCACAGCCCGGGCAGAAACCGTGACGTACAGTGTGACTTCTACGTCAAGTGTCACGACATCGGGAACTGCTCCACAAAACTCTTCTGCAAGTTATGCCTCGACAGCCTCAAACAAGTATCAGATAACAAAAAACAATAGTGCAACTCTTACTCTCTCTGGCTATGAAGGTTATAAGATTACGAACATCACTCTTAACATGGCTTCTAATAAATCCGCCGGTGCAGGAACACTTTCCTATTCTACAGACGGAGGTAGCAGCTATACTTATATAGTAGGTTCATCATCAAGTGGTGTCTCGTTCAATGAATCACTATGGAATGGGAGTTGGGTGAACTACAATGACGGTAATTCGGTCGATATCTCAAAGAATGTAGAAATAACAGCAACATCCTCTGATTTAAAAATAGTAATCGCTGGAACAACTAATTCTCTCTATTGTTTATCATACAAACTTACTTATGAGTCAACTGGCGGCGACACACCCACTCCAACGACTTACACAGTGACCTATAATGCCAATGGCGGCATAGGAAATGATATAGAGGAAGAATATGCAGAAGGTGAAGATGTTACTGTTGCATCTTGTTCTTTCACTCGTACAGGCTATGCCTTTACAAAGTGGAATACTTTAGCAGACGGTACAGGAACAGACTATCAGGAATCTGCTACAATTGAGAACATTTCAGCAGATATTGAACTCTTCGCACAATGGGAAGAAAGTAACGAGGTAGTGGATATACTGAATCACGACTTTGCAGGCATTTCTTCTTCATCATATACAGCATGGTCTGGGAAAGAAGGAACATCAGGTGCAGTTTATGCAGGACAATCCGCAGGTGGTGATTCTAACTCAGGAGACTGTGTACAGCTTAGGAGCAATAATAGCAATTCGGGCATCGTTACGACAACCAGTGGCGGCATGGTGACTAAGGTCGTGGTGTCGTGGAATAGTCAAACAGCAACTGGACGTACGCTGAATGTCTATGGCAAGAACACGGCTTATAGCGCAGCAACAGATTTATATAACAGCAGTACGCAAGGCACTCTGCTTGGTACTATTGTGAAGGGAACCAGCACGGAGCTGACGATTAATGGCGATTACGAATACATTGGTATGCGTTCAGCAAGTGGTGCTATGTATTTGGATGAAATCAGAATCACATGGGAACCTGCTTCTGCTCCCACGACTGTTGCAACTCCTGTTATTGAGGGCACAGATAACTTCTATCTTTCAACGAATGTAACCATTACATGCGCTACCGATGGCGCTGCTATCCAGTATAGTACTGATGGAGGAAATACCTGGAATAATTATACAAATGCCTTTTCTATCAACGAAACGACAACTGTTAAAGCAAAGGCAACAAAGACAGGTCTTGATGACAGCAACGTAGCAGAAGCAACCTTTACGAAGGCAACTGTTATGACCGTTGCTGAGGCTATTGCTGCCATTGATGAAAACACCACAGTATCTGGTGCATACGTTTCAGGCATCGTATCTCAAGTAGATGAGTTCAATAGCAGCTACAGCTCTATTACTTACTGGATTTCTGATGATGGCACAACAACCACACAGCTTGAGGTCTATAGCGGCAAGGGTCTCAACGGTGAAGACTTTAGCGACATAAACGGAGTACAAGTCGGCGATGTTGTTGTTGTCTGTGGTGATTTGATGAAATACAGTGATATCTACGAGTTCAAATACAATAGCAAAATTGTCAGCCTTACCACTAAGGCAGACCCCGAGCTGGCATTTGCTACGACAGAGTACACCGCAGCTCCTGGTGCTGACTTCACTGCCCCGACGCTGACTAATCCACACAACCTGACTGTCACCTATTCAAGCGATGATGAAAATTTAGCCATCGTTGATGAGAATACAGGTGAAGTCTTAGTTGGCGATGAAGAAGGCACAGTCACCATCACGGCCTCCTTCGCAGGCAACGAAACCTATCGTGCTGGCTCTGCATCATATACGATTACCATTGTAGACAACACAAAGGGCACACTCGATAACCCCTACACGGTGGCTGATGTGATTGCCGGAAAGGTTACAAGGACGGGTGTTTATGTGATTGGTTATATTGTTGGTGAGTTTAATAGCAAAACACAAAATCCTCGCACAAGTGATTTTACAACCGATGCGAACATAGCTTTGGCAGATGAGTTTACCACATCTCCCACAGCTGCTTTAAGCATTCCTGTGGCACTTCCGACTGATGCTTTGAAAACAGCTTGGGGATGTAAGACTAATGAAGGCTCAAAGATAGGTGTTAAGGTTATCGTATGTGGTAACGGGGAGACGTATTTCTCCGTGAATGGCATAAAGAGCACGACAAGCGTTACTGGTATAGAATCCGTTACCGTAAGCTCTGCTGGCTATGCCACCTATGCAAGCGACAATGCTTTGGACTTCACAAACTCCAGCATCAAGGCTTTCTATGCAACGGAGAGCGCAGGAACGCTGACGTTCCATGCCATCACTAAGGTTCCTGCCGGAACAGGTGTGCTGCTCTATGCTGCTGGTGGTGCTACGGAAGATGTGCCCGTGCTCAGCGGCGATGCCGACGACGTGACAGGCAATGTCTTCGTTCGCGGTGAAGGTACGGCTGTGTCCTATTCTGAAACAAATCAGAACTACATCCTCTTCAACGGTGATGATGGCATTGGCTTCTACAAGGCCATCAACAACAAGGTTGCCACGAACCGCGCTTACATCCATGTGACCGATGGCAACGGCGTGAAGGGCTTCGCCATCAACCTGGAAGATGACGCTACCTCTATTGAAACCATTGACCATTCACCATTGACCATTGACCATTCAATCTACAATATTGCCGGTCAGCGCATCAGCAAGATGCAAAAAGGCATCAACATCGTGAACGGAAAGAAAGTACTGAAATAAAGCCTCACCCCCGACCCCTCTCCCGTGGGAGAGGGGGGAGGAATTACAAAATGGTTAAATAGTACATAAATAGTACATTGTAAATTGTCAAATAGTAAATTACGAAGATGAAAAAGACATATCAGACACCCGAGGCACTGACCGTAGTGCTCTCGATGAACAATATCATCGCCACGTCACCGCTGAATGTCACCACCGACGGTGATACAGCAGGCCTGAGCGACAACTCTGCCACCGATGGCGCAGATGCATTGGTGAAAGGCAAGAGCCTCTGGGACAGCGAATGGTAGTCCATTCATGCCAGACAGACAATCGTCGGGGCACACGATGAGAGACGTGTGCCCCCGACGAATCCCGCATCGTGCAAGAGCACGACGCAAATGAAAAATAGTTTTTGTTATGGAAGCCGCCGTCCGCGAGGATAGCGGCTTCTTCTTATGACCATGCCTGCCTCCTTACTTTCCGTCAGGGTGTGTCCATCTCCCTGAGGACAGGAAACTTCTCGCGGAAGGACTTCTGGCGCCTGAGGTCGAGCGTCTGGGTCAGGACGCATGCCTCACCCTCCGGACAAGCGGTCGAGAAGCCAAAGGGATCGACCACGCAGGTGCCGCCGCTGTACTCGCAATAGGGGTCCCGACCGATGCGGTTCACGCCGAGCACAAAACTCTGGTTCTCGATGGCTCGGGCAGCAAGCAACACGTTCCATGCATGCATCCGCACACTGGGCCATGAGGCCACGCAGATGAGGACGTCGTAATCGTCTCTGTTGCGCAGCCAGAGGGGGAAACGCAGGTCGTAGCAGATGCTCAGGCGGAAGCGCACGCCACGCCACTCCACCGTGACGCGCTCCTCTCCCGGCGTATAGTGCTCCGTCTCGCCGCCATAGGAGAAGAGGTGATGCTTGTCGTACCAAGTGGCCCCCTCCCCGCTCCCCCTTTGGGGGAGTGCTTCTGAAGCCGACGAAGTACTACATGGTTTTACAAAATAAAGCCTGTTCCTGAAGGTGCCGTCTTGTGCTTTGACAGCTATGCTTCCGCATACAGCGGCATCGAGCCTGTCGGCCATACGTTGCATCCACTGCAGGGTCTCGCCGTTCTCGGGCTCCGCCACGCCCATTGGTTCGGTAGTGACGCCCGAGCTCCACATCTCGGGAAGTACATAGATGTCGCTCTTCTCGGCCGCGAGCATCAAGCGCTCCGCCACCTCACGATTCGCCTTGGAGTTCTCCCAGACGATGTCCATCTGTACCAACGCAACCTTCATATCTTCGTCCTTTTGTGTGCAAAAGTACAAAATTTCTCTAAACTCTAAACCCTAAACTCTAAACTTTTTTATATCTTTGTACGCAATAACTCTAAATCTTATATATTATGGAATACAAAACTTCACTGCCCGAGAACGCTTTCCGAGAGTTGCGTGAAGGCGAAGAGTACGAACCGATGATGCCTGCAGAGGGCAATCCGAGGGAGGTCAACCTGTGGTCGGTCTGCTGGGGCATCCTGATGGCTGTCATCTTCAGCGCAGCCGCAGCATATCTGGGACTGAAGGTCGGCCAGGTCTTCGAGGCGGCCATACCCATCACGATTATTGCCGTGGGCGTCAGCAGCGCTACCCGAAGGAAGAATGCACTCGGCGAGAATGTCATCATCCAAAGCATCGGAGCATGTAGCGGAGTTATAGTTGCCGGAGCGATCTTCACTTTGCCGGCACTCTACATACTGCAGGCCAAGTACCCTGAAATGACGGTCAACTTCCTCGAAGTCTTCTTTGCAAGTCTGCTTGGAGGCATCCTCGGCATCCTTTTCCTCATTCCTTTCCGCAAATATTTCGTCAAGGAAATGCACGGCAAATACCCCTTCCCCGAAGCGACTGCAGGCACTCAAGTGCTGGTGAGCGGTGAGAAAGGTGGTGCCCAAGCCAAGCCTCTGATGATAGCAGGCCTGCTGGGCGGACTCTACGACTTCGTTGTGGCAACCTTCGGATTGTGGCACGAGAACTTCACCAGCCGCGCTCTTCTGTGGGGCGACACGGTTGCGGAGAAGGCCAAGCTTGTCCTGAAGTGCAACACCGGCGCTGCAATCCTGGGTATGGGATACATCGTGGGACTCAAGTACGCCTTCATCATCTGCTGCGGCTCTGCGCTTGTGTGGTGGGTCATCGTGCCCTGCATCGCCCTCTTCTTCCCGTCGCTCGAGGTGCAAGAGGGTGTTACGGCAGCGCTTGCTTCGCCCGAAGTCATCTTCAAATACGCGAAGAGCATCGGCATTGGCGGCATCGCGATGGCCGGCATCATTGGCATTGTGAAGAGTTGGCGCATTATTGTTGAGGCCGTTTCGCTGGCCGGAAGAGAGCTCAAAGGCAAGAAGGACGTCGGACAAATTGAGGCTCCTCGCACGCAGAAGGACCTTCCGATGCGGTTCATCACCTTCGGCATCATCCTGGCTCTCGTGCTGACCTTCCTCTTCTTCCACCTTGATGTGATGGGCGGCAACTGGGTCTTCAGCGTTGTTGCCATTCTTGTCGTGAGCGTCATCACTTTCCTCTTCACCACCGTGGCAGCCAACGCCATCGCCATCGTCGGCACGAATCCCGTGAGCGGCATGACTTTGATGACACTCATCGTTGCCTCCGTCATCATGGTAGCCGTAGGTCTGAGCGGCACGAGCGGCATGGTGGCAGCCCTCATCATGGGCGGCGTGGTCTGCACAGCTCTGAGCATGGCTGGCGGCTTCGTCACTGACTTGAAGATAGGCTACTGGCTCGGCAGCACGCCTCGCAAGCAGGAGACGTGGAAGTTCCTCGGCACATTGGTTAGCGCGGCTACTGTGGCTGGCGTCATCATGATACTGAACAAAACGTATGGCTTTACCGACGGAACGCTCTCAGCACCCCAAGCAAACGCGATGGCTGCTGTGATTGAACCTCTGATGAGCGGTAACGGAGCACCCTGGCTGCTTTACGGCATCGGTGCTCTCATTGCACTCCTGCTGAATGCCTTCGGTGTGTCGGCCCTCGCCTTTGCCCTCGGCATGTTCATTCCCTTGGAGCTCAACCTGCCGCTGCTCGTGGGCGGAGCCATCAATTGGTTCGTCACGACTCGCAGCAAAGACCAAACCGTCAACACAGCCCGTGGCGAACGCGGCACGCTGCTTGCCAGCGGCTTCATTGCCGGCGGTGCTCTGATGGGCGTACTCAGCGCTGCTCTCAAATGGCAGAATGTCAGCTTCGACTATGCTGCATGGTGGCAGAACCCCTCGTCCGAACTGCTCAGCCTCGGCATGTACTGCATGCTCATTATATATATGATACGCGCGAGCATGCGTGCGAAGGCATAAAGAAACAACCCGACAACGATTATGGCTTATACAGAGACTACAACGATTGGCTATGGCTCTCGCGTAGGCAATTCATTCCGCAGCATAGGAACAGGCTTTTTGCTCTTCATAGCAGGCACCGCTCTGCTTTGGTGGAATGAAGGCCGAGTCGTGAAGACAGACAAGATGCTTTACGAAGCAGAAGGCGTCACAGTGGAACTGGAGACCATCGACCGCATAAATCCGGAGATGGACGGCAAGTTGGTCCATGCCACAGGCTTTGCCAACACCGAGGACTCGCTGGTGGATGCGCAGTTCGGCATCGGTGCGACGGCCATCAGACTGGCTCGCGACGTGGAATACTACCAGTGGGTGGAGCACTCGCAGGAGCAGCACAAGGATAAGTTGGGCGGCTCGGAGGAGATTGTCATTACCTATACCTACACGAAGGAATGGACTTCGGAGCCCGAGGAGTCGTCTCTCTTCCACGACCCTGCCTACAAGAAGAAGAACTTTGTCCTTGCTGAGGCCACACCCGATAGCTGGCAGGCGGAGAAGGTCACGTTTGGTGCCTTCGTGCTCAACGAGCGCCAGATAAGGAGCATGAGTGGCGACGAGCCCGTGAAGCTCAGTTTTGACTCGCTCGCTCTGGATAGCAGGAACAAGGAACTGCGCCAGGTGCTCCACCGCCAGGCAGGCGGCAATACCGACTCTCTGCAGCTCGTCCACGTCAGCAACAACCATCTCTACTACGGCATCAGCCCAAGCAGTCCCGACGTGGGCGACGTCCGCATCACGTGGACTAAGGTGATGCCTGCCAAAGTCACCATCATAGCCAAGCAGACGGGAGACTCCTTCGCCAGCTTCAAGGCAAAGAACGGCAAGACGTTCTCCACCCTGGTGATGGGGACACGCGATGCTGCCGAAATCTACGAAGGCGCTCACCAGTCGAACCACCTGCTGATGTGGATGCTGCGATTCCTGGGCGTGCTGCTTGTCATCATAGGTCTGAACGGCATCTTCGGCATTTTGGAGACTGTGCTCAAGGTCGTTCCCTTCCTGGCCAACATCATAGGCTGGGGCGTGGGACTGGTGTGCATGGTGACAGGACTGGTATGGTCGCTCATCATCATCGCCTTGGCTTGGCTGTTCTACAGGCCGCTCATCGGCATCGGCCTGCTTGCCATAGCAGCCCTGCTCATCTGGTTCTTTGCCTTCAGGGGGAAGGTAAAACTGAAGCAGATGACGGCCCAAAATAGGGGACAAAACCAGCAAAACTACATATAATATCCAGAGGTAAGAATAAAAAAAGTGTGCTTGGTGCATTGTAATTCAAAAGAAAGTTGTACCTTTGCGCCGCCGTTACGAGTTAGCGGCACATTTCAAACCTATTAAAAGTTCTAATTTAAATTATGGCAACAAAAATCAGATTGCAGCGTCACGGCCGTAAAGGCTATGCTTTCTACAGCATCGTGATCGCTGATGTAAGAGCACCGCGTGACGGTAAGTTTACAGAGAAGATTGGTACGTACAACCCGAACACCAATCCTGCCACTGTAGATTTGAAATTCGATCGTGCCCTGTACTGGGTAGAGTGTGGCGCACAGCCCACCGACACGGTTCGCAACATCCTGTCCGGCGAAGGTGTTTATCTCATGAAACACCTGCGTGGTGGTGTTAAGAAGGGCGCTTTTGACGAAGCAGCATGCCAGGCAAAGTTTGACGCTTGGAAGGCTGACAAGCAGAAGGGCTTGAGTCAGGTGACGGCTAAGAACGAGGCCGACAAGAAGGCAGCAGCTGCTGCTAAGCTTGAGGCTGAGAAGAAAGCCAACGCAGAGATCGCTAAGAAGGTAGCAGACAAGAAGGCTGCTGAAGCTGTCGCAAAGGCAGAAGCAGAGGCAGAAGCTAAGGCTGAGGAAGCAGCAGAAGAAGTTGCAGCCGCTCCCGAAGCAGAAGCAGAAGCTGCACCAGCCGCTGAGGAACAGGCAACTGAAACTCCCGCAGAGGCTTAAAATCAATCACAAACCATTATTTCAATTAGACTTTTTCCAACCAACCAAAACGAAGGGCGTTGCCGTGAGGCAATGCCCTTCAATATTTTTATGCCGGCCCAGCTGCAGATGCATTAGCATGCGTCGGCCAAAGTATTAGTATTCTTCAGCCAAAGTATTAGTATTCTTCAGCCAAAGTATTAGCATTCTTTGGCCAAAGTATTAGCATGCGTCAGCGATGCCCCTATAAGGCGTCGGATGATGCCTCTGTGTTATATGCATTCAGAGCCTCGATGACGCGCCTCGTCTCGGCTTCCGTCATCACGGGCGACATCGGGAGCGACAGGATTTCCCTGTGGATGCATTCACTGATGGGGAACGAGAGGTCGCTCCATTCGCTGTAGGCCTGCTGCCGATGTGGCGGGACGGGATAGTGCACCATCGTCTCTATGCCAGCCCGAGAAAGGTATTCGCGCAGATGATTACGCTCGGAGGTTCGCACGGGATAGATGTGCCAGACGTTCTCCTCAGCGTTGGAAGGCATCTGAGGCAGCGTGATAAGCGGGTTTCTGATGCCCTCTGTATAAGCCAGCGCAACCTTCCGGCGAGCCTCGTTGTCTGCATCCAATCGCCTCAACTTCAGGCACAACACGGCTGCCTGAATCTCGTCCATGCGGCTGTTCAGACCTTTCATCTCGTTGAGGTACTTCTCCTTGCTGCCATAGTTCGACATAGCCCGTACGTAGTCGGCCAAGGCTTCGTCGTCGGTCGTAATGCAGCCCGCATCGCCAAGAGCCCCGATGTTCTTGCCGGGGTAGAAGCTGAAGCCGGCAGCATCGCCGAGATGACCCGTCCGGACACCTTTATAGAGCGCACCCTGAGCCTGTGCCACATCCTCGATGACCTTCAGATTATGTCGCCTGGCCACCTCCATGATGGGCTGCATGTCGCACACGCGGCCATAGAGATGAACCGCCATGATGGCCCGTGTCCGCTCGGTGACGAGGGGCTCGATGCCGTCGGGATTGATGAGATAATCCTCCATGCGAGGCTCGCAAAGCACGGGCTGCAGGCCGGCTCGGCTGACAGCTAAGATGCTGGCAATGTAGGTGTTGGACGGGACAATCACTTCGGCATCGTCCGTCCAGCCAAGCATCCGCTTGTAGGCAGTCAGTATCATCGTCAAGGCATCCAGGCAATTTCCCGTCGGCACGCAGTATTTGCTGCCGCAGAACTCTGCAAACGCCTTGCTGAAACGCTTGTTCTCCTGACCCATGAGGTACCA
>JAFUGG010000019.1 GCA_017469525.1 Bacteroidaceae bacterium
ATGCAATTGCATCTACATGTACATGCAATTGCATCTACATGTATGTGCAAACAAACCGGCACGCCAAGTTGGGCTGGCGAGGCAAGAGATGTAGGGGCATGAGGCAAGGAGCAAGGGGCAAGAGAAAACAATCTGCCACTACAATCCCCCCTGCTCCTATCTCCTTCCGCAGAGCAGCCCGAGCTTGCAATACTGGCAGGCCGTCTGGTTGGTGGTGCAGGTAAAGGGTTTTTCGGGGTTGAAGATGTCGGCAAGCACTTCCTGCAATCCCTTGCGGAAGGCTTCGGCGTGCTGGCGTGCAAAGTCATCCACCACCTCGCCGTCTATCATGAGCGACGGGTCGTAGTCGGGCCCCGAAGCTTTAATGGGGAAGAAGAGTACGGGCTGGATAGGAGCCTCTCCAGCCTCACCCCCAGCCCTCTCCATTTCAGCCAGGGCATAGAGGAAAATCTGCAGGTAGTAGGGTTCGTGCCTTCCGGTCAGCCCCACTACATGTTCCATCTTCACTTTCTCGGGGACGTGCGAGCCTGTCTTGTAATCGACGATGCGCAGGTGTCCGTCCATCTCGTCGATGCGGTCGATGCGTCCGCCAATCTTGAATCTTGAATTTTGAATTTTGAATTCCAAAGTTCTTTCTTCCTCTGCTCCGATGATGCGGAAGGGGGCATGGCGGGCATCGTAGCGGATGAGCTCCTGAAGGTAGCGCAGCAGGACGTCGCGGGCAATGAGGGCGGTTCCTTTGTATTCACCCGCCATTGACCGTTGACCGTCAGCCATTGACTTCTCGAAGCGTTCTCGGATGACGGGCAGGCGGTCAAATTCTTCTGTGGGGTGGAACCATGAGACGTCGAAGGCTGTGTCGAGCATCGGCTCGAGCACTTTAGGCGCCCCGAGCATGTCGGCAGTAATGGTGTCGGTGCCATATCGCTCGCGCAGCCACTCGTAGAAGAACTCGGCAGTGTCGTGGAAGATGTTGCCGATGATGTCGGCCGAGATGCCTTCCTCGGGGTCGTCTTCCCGACGGATGCGCAGGACTTTGTCCAGATAGAACTGCATGGGGCATGTCATGTAGGCGTTGATGGCCGAGGGACTGAGCGTGATGTGCTCGCCATCGGGCAGGCTCTGGTCGTAGCGATGAAGGAGGTGCTGCATTACTTCGGGCGTCTTCTCGACCACGATGGGCTGTTCCGTCTTAGGCTTAGGTTCGCTTCTCAGCCAGCGTGTCTTGATGGGAATGTCGGTCTCGGCAAGCATTTGTCTTAAGAAGCGCGACATTTCGTGCTGAACACCTTCGTTTGTGCTTTCGTTATAGACGCATGTAAGGTGCTTGCACCGGCTGACGAGGCGGTAGAAGTAGTAGGCATAGACGGCGGTGCGATGCTTCTGGGTCGTCATGCCGAAAGCTTCGCGGAGCGTCTCGGGGATGAACGAATTGGCGTACGCACTTCGTGGCAGATTGCCTTCCTCGACAGAAAGGAGGAGGAGGTTCTCGAAGTCCAGGCATCGTGTCTCGAGCATGCCCATCATCTGCATTCCTCTGTCGGGTTCGCTGTGGAAGGGTATCTTGGTGCCCGACAACATCTGTCGCAGCAAACGTCGGAAAGTCCCTGGCAGGATAACGAGCGGCTTATCTTTCTTTTGTATTAAGTCGCGAAGCAGGCACAGCGTCCTGTCGGTGCGGAAGACGGTCTCGCCATAGAGTTGCTCAAAGAGGTTTGGCTCTTCTATCTTTGCATAATGAAGGGCAATCTGCCGGACAAGCTTAAGCAACCAGTCGAGCAGTTCTCCGGTATCAGCGGCATGATAGGTCAGCAGGTCTTCTTCGCTAAGAAGTTCGTAGAGAGGCTGCCTCCTTAATGTCTGCACGAAGGGATAGCGGAAGCGTCCTCGGTTGGCATCATAGCCTTCTATCTGCAACTTCAGCAGGGACATGATGATACCGTAGATGGGTGTGTCGCTGATGGGGAAGCCCATCGTGACGTTCACCTCGTTTGCCGATTCGGGGATGGCATGAAGGACGGGCTGCATCAAGGCTTCGTTTCCAAGGATAATGGCAAATGAAGAATGAGGAGTGAAGGATGAAGAATCTCTCGTGGAAACTGCGGCGGCAGAAAATTCTTCTTTCTTCTTTCTTAATTCTTCATTTATATATGTATTGACATATCTTGCAGCAGCATTATCTGTAGAGCAGGCAATGAAGGTGACGTCATCGAGGTGGCTGAAGTTGTCGAACGCTTCGATATCAGTAATGGCATTAGGGAAGTTGTGAAGGTTTTGCTTCATGAAGAATCCTGCCTCAAAGTCTTTCTTCGGGTCCAGATAGTGGATGTCGTAGTCCCAATAGAAACGAGCCTTGCCCTCTCGCTGGATAAGGCTCATCATAGTCTGCTCCACACTGTTCAGGACGTTGAAACCAGCAAAGACGACGGCTCGCTTGCCCTCCAAGAGCTTCTGCACCATGCTCTCGTCTGCCTGCATCTGTTCCGTTACTTGACGATAGAGTGCACCTTCCCAGAGCTTGCCTTCAGCCAGAAGCCTTTCGTGCAAACGGGTGTAAATCTCAAACATGTGTTCCCAAGTCTTCAGGAACTTCTCTTGCAACCTGGTGCTGTTCTTCAAGGAGAAGTGTCCGAAGAAGCGTTGCAATATTTCCCGTTGATTGTTGTCAAGGTAGTCGAGGTTCTTGAGACGCTCCCCATCGGCGATGTTGGTGAAGATGGCTTTGGCATTTGCAAGATGCTTGTCGATGTCGTCGAAGTCAGCCATCAGCACTTCGCCCCAGCTCCAGAACTCGTCGATGGTTTCTGTATAGTCTAGCCCAAGCACTTCCTGCATCACGCCGTGTAGCTGGCAGATACATTCCAGATGGTCGCAGACCTGAATGGTCGTGAGACATTGGAAGAGGTCGCCCATCATGCAGTAATGAGGAGCCCAAATGGGCTTGTCGCTCAAGAGGGCAAGCTCCCTGCTGAGGAACATGCCGGCTCGTTTGCCAGGGAAGACGACCGTCACGTCTCGCATGTCGTTCGAGAAATGCGACAGCATATCAGCTGCCATTATATAGAGAAAACTCTTCATTCTTAACTATGAACTATGGACTATGAACTATGAACTATGGACTTGTACCGCTCTTTTCCCCATGACGTACCAGATGTAGCCTTGCACGTTATGCTTCGGATACATTTGCTTCATGAGGTTCATGTATTCTTTTACCTGGTCGTAGTAGTGGCGGCTTGGATGCCCGAACTTGTAATCAATGACGGTAATGTCGTTGCCATTCATCACGACTCTGTCGGGACGAAGCACCAGGGGCAGCCTTGTCTCCTTATCGATGCTCGCAATGGCACATTCGTTATAGACGATGTTCTCCGGCTTGAACCATGATGCGATGAGTGGACCTGCGAGGCCCTCCTTGATGTGCCCGATGATAATGTCCCATTCTTCGCCTTCGAGGGCGATGCCTTCCTGACGAGCTTGCAAGAGAGCCTCGTCGAGTCCGTTGACATCATTGATGCGGCTCAGCACTTCGTGCATGCGTTTGCCGACCTCTCGTCCGGAGAGTTTGATGTCCGTTGTCTCCTGTCCCTCCTCGTGGGTCTGCCTGTTGAGATAATCTTGAGCCATGTTACTTTGCTGGAAGAAGAGCGCAGGATTTCTTGTCACGACCTTCACGCTGATGGCATCTTCCTCGTGATGTTCGAGGCGCAGGCGGTTGAGGCTCTTCTTGTCCTCGTTTTTGGTTTCTGTGAGGGGAGAGCCTGCCTCGTAGTTGAAGGCTGCTTCATCCGTGTCGTTGCTATCATCTTTTAGCGTCGAATAGATGAGCTCGCCTGCAGTGCCTCCTTTCGTCTTGCCCCAAACGTAAAGATTGGCGATGGTGCGTGTGAAGGCAACATAGAGCGTGTTGAGCGCATCGACACGTCGCTCCAGATGTTCCTCTTCGTAATCGGGAGCAAAGACGGAAGTCCTGACAGCCTTCGATTGGATGGATATGGGCAGGGCGCCAAGCTCATTGAAGGGAGCCTCATTCGTCGAGCACCAAAGCACGTCGCCCTGTCTGTCCCTTTCGATGTCCCAATGGCTGAAAGGCAGCATGACGGTGTGGAACGCCAGTCCTTTCGACTTGTGGATGGTGAGGATGCGGACGCCATTCACAGAAGAACCTGTTACGGAACATTTGCTGATCTTCTCGTCCCAAGCTGTGAGGAAGGTCTGGATGTCGGGAGCTGCAGCGCTGCGAAGGTGGTTCTGCAGTTCGTCGAAGAAGGTCAATGCATAGATGTCTTCGCCTTCGATGCCTTCAAGCGAGAAGATGCGCCACAGCTTTTCCGCAAGCAGATAGAGGGGCAATTGCAGCAGCTCGTCTTTGTTTTCGGTAAATTCCTTTGGCAAGACTTGTCCGGCTTCGGTGAGGGCGATGCTCTGGATGGTGGTGTCTTCCTTTCCGAGGACATCTCGAAGATAGTGTAGCATCAAGTACTTCTCGGAGATGCCGTCGCTGTGGTTCTTGTCAACAAGCATTCGCAAGGCAGCCACGAGCATCTGTACGCTGGTCGAGGCTTCGAGCAGGAATGCTTCATCGCTGACGAGCCGGATGTCCGGAGCATACTCGGCGAACCCGTCGATGAGTTGCCTGGCCATCAGATTGGTGCGGACGAGGATGGCAATCTGGCTGAGGCTGAGGCCGCCAGCCTGCAACCTTCGAATCTGCTCTGCCATATCTGTGACGGTATCCTGGATATAGTTGTCTGTCTCTTTGTAGAGCCTCACCCTTACGTATCCCTTTCCGTCTTCTTTCTTCGCTTTTTGTTCGACATCCGAATAGATGCCGCTCAATTCAATGTCGGCATTGGGCTCTATGCCGTCGAGCTTCCTTGCTGCCATGGGGAAGAAGGCATTGTTGAAGTCGACCACGACTTGATGGCTGCGATAGTTGATGTCGAGCAGCTTGGGCTTGATGTCGAAGCGCTTCAGTTCCGGCTCATTCTCGATGCCGTAGAGTATTTTCCAGTCACCGTTTCGCCAGCGATAGATGCTTTGCTTGATGTCGCCCACCAGCAATCCCTTGCCTCCCGATGCAAGTTTCTCGAAGAGCAACTTCTTGAAGTTCTCCCATTGCATCAGGCTGGTGTCCTGGAACTCGTCAATCATTACATTATTAATATATGTGCCAATCTTCTCGAAGATGAATGGCGCATCGCTGCCTTCTATCATCTTGCTGAGCAGGGCTGGAGTAGAGCTGAGTGTGAAGCGTCCGGCGTCGCCTTCTATCTCGCGGGCACGCTGGTCAATATGCCGGAGGAGGCGAAGCGGACCCAGATGGCGCAGAGCCAGTGTTGCTGACAGATATTCCCTACGACGTTCCTTATAGAGGCTGGTGAACTCGGCAAGACGAGCCTGAAGGTCGAAAGTGTTTGAACTTTGAACCTTGAACCTTGAACTCAAGACAGACTTCCCTGGTCCGTCGCTTTCCATTGCTCTTGCCTTCAGTAGGAATGAATAGAGGTTCTTGCCGTAGCTGATTTGGCTATAGTCGCTAATCTGACTCATAATATCGTCCACGGCCTCTTCCACCTCCTTCTTGGCACGGCTTCTGATGGCCATCATCTTGCCCTTGAAGTCCTTGATGACGTCGGCATCGCTGATGCGCCTCAGTTCTGCCTCGCTTCGGCGCTGGTACTCCTCGCGGAAGATGTTGGCGGCAAAGTCTTTGAGTGGTCCTGCAATATCCCATTTGTCGCCGCTGTCCAGTTGTTCGCGAATATAGCTGAGCACCCAATCCTTCACGTCGGGGCGCTCGTCCATCGTTTCGATGAGGCTGTCCACGGCACTGTCGATGACTTCGTCGTGGGAGAGTTCTACCTGCAGATTGGCAGCAAGCCCGAGTTCGCGGGCCATGTTCCTGAGGATGCTCTGGAAGAACGAGTCGATGGTCTCCACACGGAAGTGCGAATAGTCGTGCAGGATGGCTGTGAGGGCTTCCCCTGCCTGCCGTCTTATTTGTTCCGGGGTGATGGCAATGCCTGCCTCATCGAAGCGCTTCATGATGGCGTCCAGGTATGGCCGTGCGTCCTCGAGATTCATCTTCAGACCGTAGAGGGTCTCCAGGATGCGGTCCTTCATCTCGGCCGTTGCCTTGTTGGTGAAGGTGACGGCCAGCGTATGCTCGAATTCCCGTTCGGCATGAGGCAGCAAAAGTCCCATGATGTACTCTACTGCCAGCGCAAACGTCTTGCCGGAACCTGCCGATGCCTTATAGATAGATAGAGATTGTTCCATGCAGCATGCTTTTCTTTCCTTATTCTGTGCAAAGATACAAAAAAATGTCGTACCTTTGCAGCGTTTTATGCAGAAAAGCGTCAAAAACAGAACTCTAAACTCTAAACACTAAACTTTAAACGAATAATGGCTGGATATTTAGTAAGCGATACGCGGAAGGTGACGACTCATCGTCTGATTGAAATGAAAGAGCAGGGGCAGCAGATTGCCATGCTCACGTCTTACGACTACACGATGGCCGGGCTGGTGGACGGTGCCGGCATTGACGTTGTCCTTGTAGGCGACAGCGCCAGCAATGTGATGGCAGGCAACGTGACGACCTTGCCCATCACGCTCGACCAGATGATCTACCATGCCAGCAGCGTAGTGCGTGGCGTGAAGCGTGCCCTTGTGGTCTGCGACATGCCCTTCGGCACTTATCAGGTGAACGCTACGGAGGGTGTGAAGAATGCCATCCGCATCATGCAGGAGAGCGGTTGCGATGCCCTCAAGCTGGAGGGCGGCGTGGAGATAAAGGATACCATCCGAGCCATCCTCGACGCTGGCATCCCCGTCATGGGACATCTTGGCTTGACGCCTCAAAGCATCAACAAGTTCGGCACCTATGCCGTCCGCGCCAAGGAAGAGGCAGAGGCTGAGAAACTCCTGAGCGATGCCAAGCTCCTCGAAGAGCTCGGCTGCTTCGCCATCGTCTTGGAGAAGATACCCGCAGCGCTGACGAAGAGAGTATGCCAGGAGGTGAAGGTGCCCATCATCGGCATCGGAGCTGGCCAGGCCGACGGTCAGGTCTTGGTGGTTCACGACATGTTGGGCATGAACAATGGCTTCTCGCCCAAGTTCCTGCGCCGCTATGCCGACCTTGCCACCACGATAACCGATGCCGTGGGGCAGTATGTCACCGACGTCAAGCAGAAGGATTTCCCGAATGAAAATGAATCGTACTAAGGCGCTTCTTGCCCTCTTGCTCCTTGCAAGTACTGTAGCGGGACGAAGCAAGATCAAGAATCCCGTCATCGATGCCGACGCGCCCGACCCATCGGTCATCCGCATTGGCGACACCTATTATGCGGCAGCCACGTCGGGCAACAGGCCGCAGGCCTACCAGCGCTATCGCTCGAAGGAATTGCGGACGTGGGAGCCGATAGGCTTCGTCTTCGACCAGTGGCCCGACTGGACCTGCGGCAGCTTCTGGGCTCCTGAACTCCTTGAGCTCGACGGAAAGGTGATGTGCTATTACACGGCTCGCCAGAAGAGCGACAGCACGAGCTGCATCGGCGTGGCTGTGGCAGACGGACCCGAAGGCAAGTTCCGCGACCATGGACCGCTCGTCCGTACCACCAACGAAGCCATCGACGCCTTCGTCTTCCGTGACGGCCAGCAGCTCTACATCACCTGGAAGGCTTACGGCCTCGACCCCAGCCACCGCCCCATCGAACTGCTCTGCCAACGGCTCTCTGCCAACGGCTTGCATTTGGAGGGCGAGCCCTTCATGCTGCTTCGCGACGACGAACGACAGGGCATGGAGGGGCAATGTGTCTTCAAGGACGGCGACTGGTGGTATCTGCTCTATAGCATCCGCGACTGCTGCTCGCCCCGGAGCGACTATGCTGTCAGCGTGGCACGAAGCCGCAGTATCCAAGGGTCTTGGGAGAAGTACGAAGGCAATCCCATCCTGGAGGGCGAGCCCTATGAAGAGGGGCGGGGAGGTCATAGTATCCAAAGCTGCGGTCACGGCACGATGGTGCGTACGCCTCGGGGACAGATGTACTACCTCTGCCATGCCTACTACTGGAACCGCTACAAGGAAGGCCGCAAAGCCGTCCTCTTCCGCCTCAAGATAGGCAAGGATGGCTGGGTTCACCAGAAGAGGTAGCCCGCAGGGCGAACAGACATTAAAAAAACGCCCCGTGGAGCATCGTCCGATGCCCCGTGCTGCGTCGGCGATGCCTTACCCTGCTGTTACCTGTCTAAAGAAAGGTCTAAGGAGCCGAGGAGTCAGGGAGTGTCTGATGCTTCCATATCAGCTGGCGGAAACTACTCCTATACTCCTTAGACAACATCTTCTCCGTGGACTTTCGGAGTAAAAGGAGTAATGCCCCTTCATTCAACAAGCACTACCTCTTGAGCCAAATAGGTAGTGCTTGTCGCGTAAAAAGGGCTACCTCTTCAGGCAAAGAGGTATAGGTCTTGGATAAAGCACGCTAATACCTTGGCGTGAGGAATGCTAATACTTTGGCCAACGCATGCTAATACTTTCCCCGAAGAAATAGTATTCCTCGGGGGGGAGCATTATAAAGAACTATTGCTGTCCGCTGCATTCGGGGCTGACTGCTTTATTATTCGTAGAGTCAGTCTGACATCTTAAGCCTGGAAGGCTTTATCTTGAGTAACCGGGGGCGAAGCCCTCGGAATCAGCGCATGATTAGCTTTCTCCTGCCTGGAAGGCAGTACCCGCCGATGCCTCATAGTACTGCCTTCCAGGCAGGATCAGGAAAGGGCTTCGCACTTTGTCCGAGGGCTTCGCCCCGGTTATTCATAGTGAAGCCTTCCAGGCTTAAGATGCCTGACTGGCTTCCTCGGACAGAAATGATAACTTTTCCT
The DNA here is from genome assembly GCA_017469525.1 of Bacteroidaceae bacterium. Lineage (GTDB taxonomy): Bacteria > Bacteroidota > Bacteroidia > Bacteroidales > Bacteroidaceae > Physcousia. The sequence continues at coordinate 8,881 of JAFUGG010000019.1, forward strand.
GAACTGAGGTAGGAACTGTCAGCCCTTGGTAACCGCCTCGGGCTTATGATGCAGAAGTAGTTATAATGTGCCCTATAGGGACAAATAGCCTAAATCACGATGCCTTCGCTGTGCCTTTAACAACATTTAATATTCGAGGGGGTGAAATTGTGCTTTTTTTATATGTCTTTGCAACATAATAATAATATGTACGCGCGAAGCGAAACGACATTTTAACCCCATAGAATATGAAACCCAAAGCATTCCTCACTGTCTTGCTCCTGATTGCCGGACTCACATCGGCCCAAGCAGGGTTCGGCGTGCTCTTCCCTGGGAATCGCCTCTCAGACCTGGAGACAGGCATCGAAATGGCGGGTGGCGGGTGTCCAACGGCGGGTGATATCTACAATATGGCCGGCCAGCGTCTTCAGAAGCCTCAGCGCGGCATCAACATCGTCGCAGGCAAGAAGATATTAGTAAAGTAATGGTCTCACATAATGTAAAGAAAGCCCCCACGACTGATGTGGAGGCTTTCTTTTGTATTATATCTCCCCCTAAAGGGGGCAGGGGGGTCTTTATACAATTCCTTGAGCCATCATAGCTTTGGCGACTTTCATAAAGCCTGCCACGTTGGCACCCTTCACGTAGTTGACGTAGCCGTCGGCTTCTGTGCCGTACTTCACGCAATTCTCGTGGATGTTCTCCATAATCCAGAGCAGCTTTGCATCCACCTCTTCGGCACTCCAGCTGAGGCGTTCGCTGTTCTGCGACATCTCGAGACCCGATACACTCACACCGCCTGCATTCGATGCCTTGCCCGGAGAGTAGAGAATCTTGGCTTCCTGGAAGACGCGGATTGCACCCGGCGTGCTGGGCATGTTGGCACCTTCAGCAACAGCGATGCAGCCGTTGGCAACCAGAGCCTTTGCCTGCTCCTCGTTCAGCTCGTTCTGCGTAGCGCAAGGCAGAGCGATGTCGGCCTTCTCGAACCAAGGCTTTGCACCGTCGCCCACGTATTTTGCCGTCGGATACTTGTCGACATATTCCTTGATGCGGCCACGGTAAACCTGCTTCAGCTCCATGATGTAGTCGAGTTTCTCACGGTCGATGCCGTCGGGATCATAGATATAGCCGTCGCTGTCGCTCATCGTCATCACCTTGCCGCCAAGCTGCAGCACCTTCTCTGCTGCATACTGAGCCACGTTGCCTGCACCGGAGATGAGCACCTTCTTGCCTTCGATGGTGTCGCCCTTCGTCTTCAGCATGGCGCGAAGGAAGTAAACGGTGCCGTAACCTGTAGCCTCAGGACGAATCAGCGAACCGCCGAACTCGAGGCCCTTGCCAGTCAGCACACCGCTGTACTCGCGCGTCAGCTTCTTATACATGCCGAACATATAGCCAACCTCACGACCGCCAACGCCGATGTCGCCTGCGGGAACGTCCGTGTCGGGACCGATGTGGCGCGTCAGCTCCAGCATGAAGGCTTGGCAGAAACGCATCACTTCGGCATTGCTCTTGCCACGGGGAGAGAAGTCTGAGCCGCCCTTGCCGCCGCCCATGGGCAACGTGGTCAGCGAGTTCTTGAAGGTCTGCTCGAAGGCCAGGAACTTCAGGATGCCGAGGTTCACGCTCGAGTGGAAGCGGATGCCGCCCTTGTACGGGCCAATGGCGTTGTTATGCTGGATGCGATAGCCCATGTTCGTCTGGATTTGGCCTTTGTCGTCCATCCACGTCACACGGAACTGGTAAACGCGATCGGGAATGCAGAGACGTTCGATGAGGTTCACCTTTTCGAACTCGGGGTGCTTGTTGTACTCATCTTCGATGGTGCCCAGCACCTCTTCTACTGCCTGATGATACTCGGGTTCATTGGGGAAGCGTCTTTTCAGATCTTCCAAGACTTTCTTTGCGTCCATAGTTTAAGTAATTATGAGTTTAGCTAATCTTTTGTTTTCGTTTCTGCTTGCAAAATTACAGCAAAAGGCATAATCCTGCAACTTTTTGAAAGGAAAAATCAGCAAAACGATACACTTTGCTATATTATTTGATATATATCAAGAATAATGATGCAACGCAAAGCCTGTTTATTCCTTTTTGCGCCATTTGATGTAAAGCGGCTTCAGCCGCGAGAGCATCTCTATGCCAAAGACAGGCCAGTAGGGCAGGCGGCGGGCATTTGTGCGAACGGCAGGGATGTCGAGCAGCAGGAAAAGCATCGTCATCAAGCCGCTGCACCAGACCACGATGCCATAGACTTGCTTCAAGGCCACGGACATCATGGAATGCAGATAGTAGGTGCCCATGAACTCTCCCATGTCGAAGCGGCTCATGTCGAGATGAGACAAGGTCAGCTGGCTGCCATAGCGGCTGATGTCGTCGTTCAGGAAATGCGAGAAGAACGTCGTATAGACGCCGTAACCGGCTGCACCGGCAAGGTACATGTGGAAGATGTTGAAGACGAAGAGGCCCATGAAGAACTGTTCGAGGTCGGGGATGCTCTCGTCGAGCGACCACATGAGCGTGGCGGCAAGTATGGCGTAGGCTGCTCCGCGAAGCATGATGGCAGGCCGCCACACCTCAATGGGAGCGTTCACGTCGAGCATCAGATACATGATGACGGCATAAGCCGTGATGCAACCGAAGCCGATGCCCAGCAGCTTCCACACCTTCCACTTCATCACCTTCAGCCATAGCAAGTCGATGATGACACCGACGTACACGCCCGGCAAGGCCCAGAGGAACTGCTTCTCCTTCGTCAGCTCCTCCAAGCCAACCACTTCCTCGTACCATATCTCCTCCAACGTATGCTCGCAGCCCAGCAGAAGTTCGCCGATGGCTGTCACGACAAGAATGGGCAGGACGTTGCGATAGGAGAAGATTTTGAGCGAGACATAAGGGTTGCTGACATGCGAAAGCCTGTGCATGATGAGAGCGGCCAGCATCAGCGACACGCCAAGCAACAGCCTGAGGTTACGGCTCTCCATCCACATCCGGTAGTCGCCATATACCATAATATATGATACCATGAGCATGAGCAGGCTGATGAGCAGTCCGCTGAAGAGGTCGATGCCTTTGAGAGGCAGGCGCCCGGGCATGGGGCAGAACGGTCGGCACAGGCAAAGTTGTGTAAGCAAGATGAAGGACATCGTGCCAACTGTGAAGACATGCATCATCTGCCACGTGAAGTGATGGGCAAACCAGGCTGCCAGGAAGCCGCTGCCTTCGATGGCCGTCAGCAGGACGATGTGCAGCACAGGGAAGAAGACGGCAAAGTCGCGGCGCGGCGTTATCCAGAGCTGGATGTTCGACATGCACTCGAACGTGCCTTGTATCTTAGCCATGCCCGCCACGAAACACACGACCAGCAGCACGGGCATCGACTGGCAATGCATCGTGATGAGGTTGCAGACAGCAATGGTGATGGCAGCTCCGCAGAGGAGTTGCTGGTTTGTGAAGCGGAACTTCATCCTGAAGAGCATCGGGAAATAGATGGCCATGCCTGCCAGTCCTGCATAGAGCAGCATCAGCAGGTCCTCTATCATGAAGTTCGTGGTGCCTCGGATGCTGTCCAGCGCTCCCAGATACATGCCGCTGGTGAACTGCACACAGAAGACCGTCACGACGTATATCCAGGGCTGGATGCGCTTGGGTACCCAAGGCCGGAACATGGGCATCATGAAGCCCATGCCCGCTGGTGGTGGGGGAGGTAGTGGCAGCATCTCAGTACATCACTTTGCATTCCATGTTGTAGCCGGCACGCAGTTGCTTCAGCTTGTCGGCCTCATCATCAAGAGCTATGCGCACCGTCACCCGTTGCTCCACCTTCACGAAGTTGCCCGTGGCATTGTCGATGGGCAGGAGCGAGAAGGCTGAGCCTGTGGCATCCGAGATGCGTTCCACGCGTCCCTTGTACTCTACATCGGGAACTGCATCGGCCGTCATCTTCACTTCCGAGCCGACATGGATGTGGTGCAGTTGGCTCTCCTTGAAGTTTGCCTCTACCCATTTCTCTTCGTCCGAGACGATGTCCACCAAAGTCTGCCCGGGCTGGACGAGCTGACCTTCTTGTATGTCCTTCGTGCCGAGCACGCCGTCGCATGTTGCCGTGATGTAGCAGTAGGAGAGGTTCAGCCTTGCCAGGTCCACGGCGGCGCGAGCCAGCTCCAGCGATGCGTTGGCAGCCGAGAGGTGGTGCTGTTGTTCGGCCTTGACGAGGTGCTGGGCGGCCTGCGAGCGTTGGACTTGTTCGTAGCGTGCCTTCGCAGAGAGGTAGGCTGTGTGGACATTGTCGTACTGCTGACGTGTTACGGCATCTTCGCTGAGCAGCTTCTCGAAGCGTTTGTCCTCTCGCAAGGCATTCTCCATCTGGGCACGAGCTTCTTCGATGCCTGCCTCCGTCACGGCGATGTTACCTTCCGTCGTGTGGATGCTGCTGCCGGTGGCTTTGCTGCCTTGTTCTGCGCGAGCCAGGTCTGCCTCGGCCTGTGCCAGGCGCAGACGGAACTCGGCAGGCTCGATGATGACCAGCGTGTCGCCCTTGCGGACCGGCTGGAACTCGTGGAAGCGCACCTCGCGGATGAAGCCCTGCACGCGGGTGTTCTGCGGCGTGATGTGCTGGCGGACGCGGGCATTGTCGGTGTATTCCACGTTGCCCAGGTGTGCGAACTGTAGTGTTACGATGATTGCGCCAGCCAGCAGGAAGCCGATGATGACGCAGTTGTAGATGATGGTGGTGAGTCTATGTTTTTCCATTTTTGTTGTTTTTAGGGTCTATAGGGACCTTAAGGTCTTTAAGGACTTAAGTCGTATCTTTGTTTATAGCGTTCCGCTCAGGAACTTGAGGTTATAGTATTTCAGCAGGAGGTTGATGCGGCTGTTGACGAGTCGGAGCCCGGCGTCGAGCCTTTGGTTGGCGGCATCCACCATGTCCGTGACGAGGGCAAGCCCGTTCTCGTAGCGGTTGTTGATGACGTCGTAGTTCTGTGTGGCCAGTTCCACGCTCTTCAGGCTTGTGGAGAGCTCTGCCTGAGCCGTCAGGAGGTCGTTGTAGGCTGCCTGTATCGCGTCCTCTATTCCCTCTACAGCACTTTGATGTTGCTGCCTGGCGGTCTCGGCCTGCTGGCGTGCCTGCCGCACCTTCTTGCTGTTCTTGTAGAGCGAGCCGAAGCGGTACTTCATGCCCACACCCACGAAGAAGTAGTTCATGTTCTTGTTGATGTTGGGAATCTCGATGGTGATGGGGCCGTCGAGATGCTCTTCTGCCACGATGGCGACGGACGGTCGGCGGGCACTCTTCTCCAGCCTGACCTTCTGTTCGCTCATGTCGATGCCGAGCTTCGAGCGCTGGAGGGCAGGTGCGTTGTCTGTCGCTTCGGCCTGCCAGAACTGTTCCGATGTGGCGATGCGCTCCTCGTCGTGCTCGAAGGCTTCGGTGGGCAGTATCTCCACGTCGCCGTCTATGCCGAGGGCAGTCAGCAGCTGGTGGTTGATGGTCTTTGCGCTGTTCTGCACTTGTGTGCGTCCCAGTTTCAGGCTTTCCATCTGAAGCTCATAGCGCGTCAAGTCGTTGCGCAACGCCACACCCTCGCTCTGCCGCTTCTGCGTATGGTCGATGAGGATGGATGTCAGGGCGATGTTCTCGTCAAAGACACGTTCCTGATTCTTCAGGTTGTGCAGTCCGAGGTAATAGCCCACCAGCATCATCCTGACGCGCTGTCTGTTATCCACGGCATTCACCTCGGCCATCTTCAGTGCCAGCTTGCTGAGGCTGATGCCGCTCTCAATGGCACCGCCGGTGTAGATGGGCATCTGGGCAGTCAGGGCAAAGTTGTTGCCATAGTGCGGAATGTGTACGCCGAAGCCGTCCGAGAAGTCGCGGTCCGTGATGCGTCCGCCGCCCAGATAGGAGAAGGCCAGCGAAGCGTCCACGTCCGGCAGGCGTTCTGCCTTGGCGGCAGCCACGCCTGCCTCGGCCTCGCGGATGGAAGATTCAAAACTCTTGATGGAGGTGTTGTGCTCGTCGGCCGTGCGGAACAGTTGTTCCAGCGACATCGTCAATGTACGGCTCTGAGCAGTCAGCCTCCCTGGATTGCTCCCGATTGCCAACACTACGGCAAACGTGAGCAGGGATGTCTTGCTCATAAATAAATGATAAAAAGATAGAATGGAATAATGAAAGATAAGAACAGATGCGACGGGCTAAGCCAGTCCCGTCAGTCCGTCTCCGCTAATGCTGACAGCTGCGTCCCCATTTATGAAAAGCATGAATGGAGTTGATTTGGTGTATTTCCAAGTTATGGTATCGCAGCGCCATGTGTTTTTTTTGTTTTGCGGCTGCAAAGGTACGACATTTTGCTGAGAAATGAAAGAATGAAGGAATGAAAAAATGAGAAAAATCAGTCAGTGTGCTTTTCATTCCTTCATTTTTTCATTCTTTCATTCTCTCATTTTTCGTTCTTTCATTCTTTCATTTCTCATTCTTACACTATCCGCCTGCAAAGGCAAGAGGAAGGATGCAGATCTTGGCTTGCTCGTCGGCATGTTGAAGAGCTTCAGAACATGCACCGAGCGTGGCACCTGTGGTCATCACGTCGTCCACGATGACAAAGGTTTTGCCTCGCCACTCGTCGGGAACCGACGCACGATAGATGCCTTCGGCATTCTTCAGGCGTGCTTCGCCTTTCAATGTCGACTGCGGTTTGCGGTTCTTCGTGCGCTTGATGAGATTCACGACGGGCAGTCCCGTTACCTCTGCCATGCCGCGTGCCAGCATCTCAGCCTGGTTGTAGCCACGCTTCCAACGTCGCCATCGCGTCAGTGGCACGGGCACCAGGGCATCGACGCCTTCCCAGAAGTCCAGCCTTTGTGCTTCCATCGCAGCCCATCTGCCCAGCTTGACAGCCAGGTCGCTCATGCCGTGGAACTTGAAGTTGATGATGAGATTGTGGTAGGGCGAGTAATGGTTGTAGGCGAGCAGCGTCGTTCCCTTTTTGATGTCGACCCTGTCCCACAGCATTCGCAGCAGCAGGTTGTCCTTGATGTTCGTGATGCGATGTCGCGGCAAACCGATGGCGCAGAAGGCACACATCACGTCCTCGCTCTCCATGAGCAGCTTGCCGCACACCGGGCACAGCCTCGGCAGCAGCAGTTCCTTCAGGTCAGACAATATGCTCATCGTTCCGCGCGTTATTTATAATAATGTATAGGGCAAAGGTACGAAAAAGTAAGCGAAACACAAAGAAAATACGATACTTTATTCCCGAGCGGGAACTGAAACGTGAGGAATCACGCTTTGCTTTGGAGAACTTCGTCAACTTCTGCAGAGAAGTTTGCAAAGTTCTGCAGAGAAGTCAGCCAACTTCTCTTGTGGCGTGCTAAGGCATGACTGGAGGACTTGGGTAAATCCATGTGTCGAGTTAGTGATAGGGACGTGTCGCGTTGGCGATAGGGACGCGTCCCTTTTGGGGGAAGGACGTGTCGTGTTGTTATAGCCGACTTTTGGGTGTAGTGAACCTCAGTGGAGCAGTTTTTTGTAAACTATGGGCAAAAAACTTAAATAATTCATAATTCATAATTCATAATTCGCAATTTTTTCGTAAATTTGACCTCAAATTACCATTAACAATAACTAAAGACTATGGAAAAGACAATCAAGGACCTCGCTCCTGAAGCGATTTGGAAGAACTTTTATCTCTTGACGCAGGTGCCGCGGCCGAGCGGACATCTTGAGAAGATTCAGCAGTTTCTGCTCGACTGGGCTAAGCAGCATGGCATCGAAGCCTTCAAGGACAATGCCGAGAACATCGTGATGCGCAAGCCTGCTACACCGGGCCGTGAAGGTGCTAAGTGTGCTGTGCTGCAGGCGCACATGGACATGGTGCCGCAGAAGGTTGACGAGAGCAACCACAACTTCGAGACGGACCCCATCGAGACGTACATCGACGGCGACTGGGTGAAGGCAAAGGGTACGACACTTGGCAGTGACGACGGTATGGGCGTGGCTGCTATCATGGCGGTCATGGAGAGCACGGACATCAAACACGGTCCGCTGGAAGCCCTCATCACGGCTGACGAGGAGACCTGCATGTACGGCGTGAACCATCTTTCTGCCGATACGTTGAAGGGCGACATCCTCCTGAACATCGACAACGAGACAATGGGCGAGTTCGTCATCGGCTCGGCTGGCGGCGTCAACATCAACGCCACGATGCAGTACAAGGAGGTGGCTCCCGAGGATGGTGACATTGCTGTGAAGGTGATGCTCAAAGGCTTGCGAGGTGGTCACAGTGGTCTGGAAATCAACGAAGGCCGCGGCAATGCCAACAAGCTGATGGCTCGCTTTGTGCGTCAGGCCATTGCCGACGACGAGGCGCGTCTCTGCTCTTGGCAGGGCGGCAACATGCGCAACGCCATTCCTCGTACGGCTGCCGTCGTCCTCTCCATTCCCCAAGAGAATTTCGAAGACCTCTGCGAATTGGTCGGGTACTGTGAGCAGGTGTTCAAGGACGAGTTTCGTGGTGTGGAGGAAGGCATTTCGCTGACGCTGGAGTCCGTACCGATGCCGGCCGGACAGGTGCCTCAGGAGATACAGGACAACCTGGTGGATGCCTTGATGGCTTGCCACGACGGCGTGCTGAGGAACATTCCAAGCATCCCCAGCGTAGTGGAGACGAGCTCGAACCTCGGCACCGTGGAGATAGGAGAAGGCAAGGCAAGCATCCTCATCCTTGCACGTTCCAGCAACGAGACCATGATGGAGTACATCCAGGAGATGCAGGAATGCTGCTTCTCAATGGCAGGTATGAAGGTGGAGTACGGCGGTCAGTACGGTGCTTGGCAACCTAACTTCGACAGCCCCATCACGGCGAAGATGGTGGAGGTGTATCGTCGTCTGTTCGGAGAGGAAGCCAAGGTGCAGGTTTGTCATGCAGGCTTGGAGTGCAGCATCATTGGCGGTGTCTATCCCCAGATGGACCTCGTCAGCTTCGGCCCCACGCTTCGCAGTCCCCACACGCCTGACGAGCGTTGCAACATCCCCAGTGTAGCGAAGTTCTGGGACTTCCTCAAAGAACTCTTGGAAGCAATCTAACTTTAACGAAGAACGATGAAAGCAATATCAACCAGCAAGGCACCGGCTGCAATAGGGCCGTATAGTCAGGCAATAGAAGCAAACGGCTTTGTCTATGTAAGCGGGCAGCTGCCCATCGACCCAAGTACAGGTGCCTTTGTGGAAGGCGACATCAGAGAACAGACCCGCCAGTCGCTCACAAACATCCAGGCCATTCTTCGGGAAGCCGGCACAGACCTTACGCGTGTTGTTAAGACAACCGTGTTCCTGAGCAGCATAGCCAACTTCGCACAGATGAACGAAGTCTATGCCGAGTTCTTCATAGCGCCCTTCCCCGCCCGAAGTGCCGTGGCAGTACGCGACCTGCCTAAGGGAGCACTCGTGGAGATAGAAGTCGTTGCCGTCGAAAAGTAATACTTGAAACCTGAACCCTCAAAAGAAGATGAAGAAGTCTGTCTGCCTGCTTGTCTTGCTATGTGCCTGGGCTTTTACTGGCGTCGCTAAGAAATCGGAATCCGTTGTAGTGGCTTACGTCACGTCGTGGTCAAGGGTAATGCCCGACCCGACGGTGATGACGCACATCAACTACGCGTTCGGTCACGTCAACGAGCAGTTCAATGGCGTCCGCATCGACAATGAGCAGCGCCTGCGAAGCATTATTGCCCTGAAGAAGCAGCAGCCCAAACTGCGCGTCATGCTGAGCGTAGGAGGGTGGGGCAGCGGTCGTTTTAGCGAGATGGCCGCAAGCGAAGAGAACCGCACGGCCTTTGCCAGCGACTGCCGCCGCATCTGCGATGAGCTGGGGTTGGACGGCATCGACATCGACTGGGAATACCCCACGCAGAAGAGTGCCGGCATCAGTGCCTCGCCGCAGGACACCGAGAACTTCACGCTCCTGATGCGCGACCTCCGGAAAGCTTTGGGCCAGAAGCTCTGGCTCACCTTAGCGAGCGTGGGCAGTGCACAGTACATCGACTTCCGCAGCTGCCAGCAGTACCTCGACATGGTCAACGTCATGGCCTACGACATGGGCAATGCGCCCAGGCACCACTCGGCGCTCTTCCGCTCGGAAATCGTCGGATGGCTCAGCGCCTCTGATGCCGTCGAGGCTCATCGCAAGGCGGGTGTGCCCGACGAGAAGATTGTTCTGGGCATGCCCTTCTATGGCAGAGGCAAGAGCGGCGTGTATATGAAGGCCCGCTCCAACCCCTTCTTACAGGGAGATGGGTACATGCCCTCCCCCTACAAGGGGGAGCTGGAGGGGGTCCGGGAGGTGTGGGAGGGCACGTCGAAAGCATCGTTCCTGGCCGACAAGAATGGCGAGATGGTCATCGGCTTTGAGAGTCCGCGCTCCATCGCCATGAAGTGTGCCTACCTCAAGGAGCAGGGATTGCGCGGCGCCATGTACTGGGAGTATGCCGACGACAATGACCGGGGCGACTTGCAGCGAGCCGTCTGGCAAGGCGTCATGCAGACCGACAAGCAGCGCGTCAAGGCCAGTCAGAAGGCGGCACAGAGGTTGGCGGCCGTCCTGACAGACAATCAGAAGCGGGAAGACATTACGCCCGACAGCTTCTTCCACGACTGGCGCAACCTCAAGGCTGAGATGCTCGCCGAGAAAGACCCGACGGCTCAGGCCATCTATCGTGCCGCTATGGCTCATCTGCTTCCCCTGAACCAGTGGCGTTCGCAAGGCTATGGTAGGCAGACAAGCAGCCATCCCGACAGCATACAGGAGTGGGGCGTCCGGGAATACCGTGACCATTCAGCCCGTCTCTACAGCCAGGCTCTCCAAGATGTTGAGGCGCTCCATGCTGTTCGGCTTGCCGACACGAAGCCTCTGACGTTGCGGGGCAAGCACGATGCCGTGTTTGGCGGCGACCTACTCTACGTCGTTTGGCAGACCTGTCTGAGCGACCTTTCTCAGAATGAAAGGCGGAATCATCTTGTGCCCCGTTACGAGGACGTCATCAACGTGTATCGCAGGCACGGACTTCGCGAGGCGACGCTGCTGCTCCGCATCGATTCGCTGGAGGAGAAAGGCAGTCAGAAGAATGAAGAACTCCTGTTGCGGCTTCGCGACGAATACATCGACTTGGACGCTTGTGCCGACGTCTATATGTTGCTCGCCGGCCTGCCCGATAAGACGAACCAGGAGAAGCAAGACCTCCTGGAAGAGGCTTTGCGGCGTTATCCCAAGAGTCGGCAGGCCGACGAGCTGAGGAACAGAATCGCCGAACTGCGGCATCCGCACCTCTCAGCCAGGTTCAATCAGATGTATTACCCTGACAGGAACTACGACATCCCGCTCAAGATAAAGAATATGAGGTCGGGGAGTCTCGCCTTGTACCGTTTGCCGAAGGGCTTTGAGTTCAGCGACGACGAAAAGGACGGCACGAAGGCTGAGCAGGTTCGCCGTGCCGGGACGCTCGTCGAGACCCTGTCCATCCCGATGCAGGGCGTGGAGGCCCTTGAGACAAAGAACGACACTTTACGTTGGCATTCACCCGGCTTCGGACATTACGCCTTTGTTCTCGACGGCACGACGCAGGAAAGGACCGACGGACATGCTCTCCAAGTCTGCCAGTTCTCCGTGTCGGCTCTCACCTTCATGTCCGTCGCTTTGCCCGAAGGCAAGGAGCGCGTGATGGTGACAGACGCGATGAGTGGCGAGCCTCAGCAGGGCGTCAAGGTCGGCTTCTACAAGAGAGACGGCCGCGACTATGCTTTGCTCGGGGAGGAAACGACCGATGGCCGTGGCATAGCAGAACTGCCTTATGACGGGAAGAGGAACTATTTGTACGTCGAGTTGTCGCGCGGCGAGGACAATGTCCACGAGAAGGAAAGCGTCGGATGGCGTTATTCGCAGGAAGGCGACGACAAGCTCTCGCACCATCTCAACATTTATACAGACCGCAGCATCTACCGTCCGGGGCAGACCGTCTATGTGGGCGGCTTCGCTTACACACGGAGTCACGACCAGGCGCCCCAAGCCGAGGCCGGCAGGGAACTCGCCCTCGCGCTCATTGACGCCAATGGTCAGGAGGTCCTGAACCACACCCTGAAGACCGACGAATATGGCTCCTTGCAGGACAGCCTGCTGCTTCCCGAGTCGGGACTGCCCGGTCATTACAGCCTTCGCGTCGGCGATGATTGGCACAGCATCCGTGTCGAAGAGTACCGACGTCCTACCTTCGAAGTCAAAATGGACGCGTCGCCAGCCATCCAGCTACCCGTCGATAGCATCACTTTGACAGGTCGCGCCGTGACTTACAGCCAGTGGCCAGTGGCCGAGGCACGTGTCACGGGAACCTACCAATGGCAGCAGAGTTGGTGGTACAAGCGTTTTGCTCCAAGTGAACAGCACAGCATCGACACCCTATATACCGATGAGGAAGGCCGCTTCAGCATCACCGTTCCCGTCTCGAAGGAACTGACCGAGGAGCAATTGCGCTGGGGACAAACGCTCCGGCTCAACGTCGATGTGCTCAGCGCGGAAGGCGAGACGCAGCAAGGCATCACACATCTGACGCTTTGCAGTACGCCGCTCCGCATCACGGCGAGTGTGCCGGAGCAGCAATGTCGAGAGAGCTTGAAGCCATGGCGCTTTGACCTTTATTCGAGCAACGACAAGGCTGTCGATGGCGACGTGCTTTGCATGCTCACACAGGACGGCAGGGAAGTGAAGAACTTCTACGTCCCGGCAGGCAAAGACACCATCCCCGACGTGCTCCGAACCCTGCCTTCCGGCCATTACGACCTCAGGGCAAAAGCCGAAGTCAAAGGCGACACGGCTTCGTTCAAATCAAGTTTCACCATCTTCTCCATCACCGATAAGCGTCTGCAAGGCAAGCACGACCTGTGGCTCTACACGCCGAGCGACGTGATGTCCGCAGAGAAGTCGGCCCGCTTCCAAGTGGGCACGACCCTTCCCAATGCATGGATCTATTGCCTCCTGACAGGCGAGAACGGCATCGTCCGCGATACGATTCTGCATCTCTCGGGTGAGGCAACGCTGTTCGAGATACCTTACGAGGAGCGATTCCGCCATCATCTGGGTGTCACGCTGCTGTTGATGCACGACGGCGAACTGCGGCAGCAGACGGCAGACTTCAGGCTTGAACAGCCAGAGACAAAGCTCACGATGCGTTGGGACACGTTCCGCGACCACCTGCATCCCGGGCAGAAGGAGACGTGGCGGCTCACCTTGACGCGTCCAGATGGCAGTCCTGCCTCCGCAAACGTCATGGTTGGTATGTACGACATGTCGCTCGATGCGTTGACTCCGTACAGCATGTCGGCCAATATCTACCGTGGTTGCGGCCGTAATGTCACGCTTTTTGCGAACAGTTTCGACAGGTTCGGCAGGACGCGCACCGCTTGGCTGGACATGCCGTTGCAGTATTTGTCCGTCGAAGGTTACGATTTCGCAAGGTGGAACGAAGAGCTGTTCCAAGGCGGAAGGCCTGTGTCGAGAGGCGGCAAGACGATGCGTTTGCGCGGTATAGGTGCAAACAGAGTGGAGGAAAGAGTCTTCGATATGGTGGAATCTCCGAGGATGGCAAAGGCAGCCGCCGTGGAGACGATGGCCTTCGCGTCTGCCGACCAAGCCCTGAATGACAGGATTGCCGGGCTTGACATCGTGGAGTCTTCGGACGACCTGAAGGTGACGGAAACCGAAGAGGCAGCGGAAGCAGAGGCGATGGACGATGCTTATGTCCGCTCGAACCTGTCCGAGCTCGCCTTCTTCTACCCGCAATTAAGGACTGACAACAAGGGGCAGACGTCCATCGAGTTCACCCTTCCCGAAGGATTGACGTCGTGGCATCTGCATGGCCTTGCACATACCAAGGACATGATGACTGCCGAGTGGCAAGAAACTGTTGTGGCGAAGAAGGAACTCATGGCAGAGCTGACGTTGCCGCGCTTCTTGCGTAACGGCGATGAGGCAAGCCTGACGGCCAGCATCCGCAATGCTTCCGAGCGCAGACAGAAAGGCGAGGCTGTGCTGGAAGTACGCAACGCAGAAACGCACAAAGTGCTGAAGAAGATGAAGGTCAGCTTCGACCTTGAGCCGGGCAAGGAGTCTGTCCACGAGATGTCCTTCAAGGCCTCGATGGAGCATCCTGTTCTTGCTGTCTCTTGGAAAGCAAGGGGAGGGGAGAGCAGCGACGGCGAGATGCGCTACCTGCCTGTGCTGTCGGATATGCAGAACGTGGCAGAAACCAGGACTTATCTGCTCAAAGGCGACACCACGCTCACGATGGATCTGTCGAAACTCTTTGCCGATGGCAATCCGAAAGCCACGGGCAAGACGCTCACCATAGAGCACGTGGCCGAACCCATCTACCTTGCCATGCAGGCATTGCCTTCGTTGACGGCTCCCGTCCGCAGTGATGTTCTCTCCGTTGCAACGGCCTATTATGGCGGAAGTGTTGCCTATCACATCGCCCATCGTTATCCGAAAGTGAAGGAAACGATCGATGCTTGGGCAAAGGAAGAGAACTCCCAGAGCTTGGAAAGCCCGCTTGTCAGGAACCAGCAACTGGTCGATATCCTGCTCAACGAGACGCCTTGGGTGGCTGAAGCTGAGCGGCAGAAGGCCAGCAGGCAGCGTTTGTCTTCGCTCTTCGCTGAGATGGAGCAGGAACAACGCCGTATGACGATGCTCTCGACCTTGTCCGCCCGCCAGCACAGCGACGGCTCTTTCGGCTGGTTCCCCGGTATGAGCGGCAGCACATGGATGACCTCGGAGGTCGCCACGCTGCTGGTCAGGCTCGGAGCCATCAAGGATGGTTGGACCGTGCCCGAGGGTCAGATACTCGATGGGGCTATGTCTTTCCTTGAAAAGGAAATGCACAAGGAGGTCGAGATGCTCAGGAAAGAGAAGAACCCCACATTGTCCCTCTCCGAACTCCGCTTCCTATATATATATATAATGTATAGGGAAAAGACCGGCGACGACGTCCAATATCTCCTTTCCCTCCTGAAGAAGCAGGCCGAAAGCTTCGACAGGGAGGAGCGAGCCCTTGCAGCCATCGTGCTGAAGAGGGCAGGGGAGACCCAGAAGGCACAGGCTCTTATGCCACGCATCCATGAGCTGCTTCGCCACGCCGATGGCATGTATCTGGCCTATCCCAGCGGTTCGTTCACGAGCATCGACCGCAAGGTGCAGACGCACGTCAATCTGATGGAGGCTGTGCAGACCGTGGAACCGAAGGAGACCGACCTGCTTGCAGGGATGGCCGAATGGCTTATCCAGCAGAAGCGGACGCAGGAATGGGAGCAGCCGGTGCAGTCGGCCGACGCCATTTATGCGTTGTTGCGGACCCCCCAACCCCCTTTAGGGGGAGCAACGTCCAAGTGGAATGGCTCAATCACCCTTGACAACAAATTGCTTCCCCTAAAGGCAGATGATGGTACACACTATGTCCGTGAGCGCATAGAACTCCCTCAGCAGGGAACAGGAAATACTGTCAAGCTCCGCATCGAGCAGCAAGGCGGCGACAGCCATGTGGCTTGGGGCTCCGTCTTTGCGCAATATCAGCTGCCTGCCGAAGAGGTGGAGAACCATCGCGAAGGTATGACCATCCGCCGCGAGCAACAGACACTCCCCAGCCCTCCCTTAAAGGGAGGGAGCACATCACAGGACTCTTCGCCCTTTAAGGGAGAGGTCGGGAGAGGGTCCATCCATGTGCGCTACACCATCACTGCTGACCGCGACTACGAATATGTCTGCCTGCGTGCGCCCCGTCCTGCTTCGGCCGAACCCGCCCGCCAGCTTTCCGGCTACCATTGGCAAGGCGGCTTGGGCTATTACCAAGCGATGCACGACGCCAGCACGGAGTATTTCATGGACCGTCTGCCACGCGGCACCTACGTCATCGAAGAGGATTGGCTCGTGAGTAGAGACGGCAACTTCCTTTTGCCGCCAGCCCGTCTGACCTGCCTTTATGCACCTGAATTCCAGTCGCAGACGGCCGGCGAGAAGTTCAAAGTGAAGTGACCCGTTCCACACATACTAATGCATCGGCCAATGCAATAGCATACTTTGGCCGATGCAATAGCATGCGTTGGCCAATGAAATAGTATACTTTGGCCGATGCAATAGCATGCGTTGGCCGATGCAATAGCATGCGTCGTTTCCTGAAGACGTTGTATTTTTTTGCTGAAATCCTTGCAGATTATGGCAAATAACGCTAACTTTGTCCCCAGATATCCCATTTTCAATCACAATTTTATCACTATGAAAGGTAAGAAGATATTGCTCGCGCTTGCTCTGTTGACAAGCGTGCTGAGTGCCGGAGCGCAGACACAGGAACGCTCCTTCTACATTGACTACGGACAGAACAACGTGTCGGGTCAGGGCTTCAAGACAGAGGGTGCCGACGCCAACGGACACTACTGGAACAACATCCACGGCAAGGGTACGGCTGCGCCTGACAAGGCCTATCCGCAGACCATCAGCATGGTGGCCTCCGACGGCACTGCCACCGACCTCCGCCTCCAACTCTCCGCACGCTTCTCCACCAACGGTTACAGCAACGGCGGCTTGCAGAGTCCCTCGGCAGCACTGCTGGGCGACCTCGCCATCGAATCGGCTACGCAGGACTACATCTTCCTCGAAGCCGCTCAGGACTACGCCATCATCCGCTTCATGGGACTTGACCTCACGAAGGGCTACCGCTTCTATAGCTTCGGCAGCCGCACCGACACCGGCACTCCCGGCCGTGAGGCTACCTTCCACTTCCGTGGGTTGAACCAATGGCAGGGCGACCACAAGATGGGCGGAGCCGGTATTGGCAACGGCGGATACAACGGCAACAACAACAACGTGCAAGAGTCCGACATCATCTTCCCCGATGAGAACGGCTGCATCGAAATGACCATCATCAAGAAGACGAAAGGCGGCATGGTCCACCTCAACGCACAGAAGGTGGTGGAGTACAGCGGCGTCACACGTCCAGAACTCGGCTACACCCTCACGCGCAAAATGCTCTTCGACTTCGGCGAGCGCGGCAAGGCAGGCTCCAGAGGCGACATCACCAGCGGAGCCGACGCTAATGGCAACTACTGGAACAACATGGCTCCGCAGTCAGATGGCACGAGCAGCATCGCCGTCGGCACGTCGTGCGCCGTCGTCACCAGCGACAACCAGGCCACAGGCATCACCCTCCACAACCTCGTCGCCTTTAATGCCAACGGCTACAACAACGGCGGCCTGAACGACCCCTCTGCCTACGCAGAGAATCTCGGCGAGATGGCAGTGGCCGGGGCCACGCAGGATTATATGTACACGGAGAACAACGGCACCGCCATCCTCGTGTTCCAACGCCTCGACCGCACCAAGAAGTACCGCTTCCACATCTTCGGCACACGCACCGATGCCAGCAACTATCGCTCCACCATCCTGCGCCTGAAGGGTAAGACCGACTGGGAGTGGGTGCAGTACACCAGCGGTCCCGGCCTCGGAGGCGACGGCATTAACCAGAACGTACGCAACGTCACCGTCAGCGACTACATTTCGCCCGACGCCAACGGCACCATCTTCTTCTCCTTCCGGCAGAACACCGCGCCCGCTTGCTCCTTTGGGCACATCAGTACGGTCATGGTCGAAGAGTTCGACACGAACGGTCAGGAGGACGAGATGCCTGCCCTCAGCGGCGACCAGACCTACTACATCGACTTCGGCGAGACCGACAACGACAGCCGCGGACACCAGACGCTCGGCGCCGACGCCAACGGCCATTATTGGACCAACGCCTATGCCATGCCCACCGAACGAATGTATCCCCGCAGCTTCAACCTGACCAATTCGCAGGGACAGCTCACGGCTCGCACCATGACCATCGGTAATTATTTCCACACAAACGGCATGAGTGGCGGCGGAGGCCTCGAGGCTCCGTCCGCAGCCCTGTTGGGCGACCTCGCCATCGCTACAGCTACACAGGACTACATCCACATGGAAGGCGCACAGGACTACAGCGTCATCCACTTCGGCGGACTGGACCAGAACAAGGCCTACCGCTTCTATCTCTTCGGCTCACGCCAGGCTACCGACGACCGCGCCGGCTTTTTCGAGCTGCAAGGCGAGAACGTATGGAAGGGCGAGATGGCAATGTCCGGCAATGCCATCGGTGAGGGTTACAACGGAAACAACAACAAGATTCTCACTTCGGACCTCATCTTCCCCGACCGCAACGGTAACATCGACCTCACCCTCAGCAAGAAGTACAGCGGAGGCATGGTCTATCTGAACTGCATGAAAGTGGAGGAAGTCTCCGGCCAGACGCGTCCTAACCAGGAACTCACACTTAAGCAGAAGATGTACTTTGATTTTGGTGAGACCAGCAACAACACCCGTGGACACCAGACCTCTACCGACGCCAACGGAAACCGTTGGAATAATATCTCGTCGGGCTCAAGCAGTAGCAACGTTGTGTCTGCCAAGACCATCGCCATCAGAAATAGTGAGAACGTCACAACGGGTGCAAGGTTCGTCGTCGTGGACCAGACCTACACCAACGGCATTGATGCTGGCGGCAACAACAACCCCTCTGTCAACGACCTTGGAGACCTTGCCGTACAGACTGCCACCGAAGACTATGTCTTCATCGACAATGGCGATGCACGTTCCTTCAAACTGACCAAACTCAACACAGCCAATTGCTATCGCTTCTATATCTATGGCTCGCGCAACCATACCGACAACCGCTGCACGCAGTACACCATCAAGGGACAGCGCTCATGGGTAGGCGGACAGAGCACTTCAGGCTATGATGTGGGCGGCTACGGCTATCCCGGAAACCTCCGAAACATACTTGTCACCGACTACATCTATCCAGACCGTTCGGGCAACATCCTCATCACCATGCAGCGCATCGCTGGCATGGCTCACATCAACGCCATGAAGATAGAGGAGTACGAGGGCGGCACGCGTCCCGAAGAACCTATCGACTTCAGCTCGCTGACACTTGGGGGCAACGCCGAGAACGTCACCTTCAAGGCCATCGGCGACAACAGCTACGAAGCCTTCGCCCGTCTCACGGCAGGCACATTCACCTTGACAGGAGTCGTCGACGAAGAGACCGTCACCCTCTCCGACAATGGCGACGGCACCTTCGGCCTTGAGCCCGACGCCCCCTTCACCGTGGCTTCCGACTGCGTGGCCCGCATCACTGTCAACACCAACGATAACACCGTCACCGTGCTGCCCGTTACGATGAACGTCCGCGGCAACATCGGCGCAGGCAATCCCGCCATCCCCTATAAGGGCGACGGCGTGTTCGAAGGAGAAGTCACCCTGCCCGAGACAACCTCCCAGCAGTGGGTGGACAAGACAATGTACTTTGCCCTCAACAACAACGACGCCTTTGCCATCAAGCGACTGCAAGGCGCTGCCACCCGCTACGCCCTTGGCGAAGTGGAGAAGGGACAGAGCGTGGAGAACATCTATCAGAATGCCGGCACCTATACCATCACGGTCGACATGAAGAACATGGTCTATGACATCAACGCTCCCATTGACGAGTATCGCATCTCCGTCTTTGGTTCGTCCGTGGCAAACGGTGAGGGTGCAATCGACAAGAAAGGCTATCGCTACCTCTACGGCCAGCAGCTCATTGCCCGTCATGGCGAGGGCAGAAGCGAAAACCCGTTCTACACGACCAACGTCTCCATTGGCGGCAACACGACAACGGCTCTCCTCAATCGCTACGACGACCTCATCCGCGACTTCGGCCGCTACGTCATCTTCGGCCTCTCGCTGGGCAACGAAGGCATCCATGGCGCAAGCAACCAGCAGACCATCTTTAACCAATGGCGCGACAATATGCTTACATTAATAAATAAGGTACGCGCGGACGGAAAGATTCCCATGGTGATGAACAACTACACGCGTGGCGACTTCGACGACAGCGACTACAGCTACGTCAAGCAGCTTAACCTGCTCATCCACCAATGGGACGTTCCTTCAACCAATGTGCTTGGCGCTATCGACAAAGGCAACGGTCAGTGGGCGGACGGATACGTCTCCGATACTTACCATCAGAACACGGCTGGTCATGCCGAATTCATGTATGCTATGGTGCCTTCCCTCTTCGATGCCATCAAGGCAGGCAAGGCTCAGCCCGTCCGCAACCAGGAGAAGAGCATGACCATTGAGGCAGGCAAGACCATTTACTTCGAACCTGAAGAGACGGTTCACCCCTTCACCGTGACCGTTCGTGTCAAGGGCACGGAGGGACAGGTCGTTTGTCTGACGCAAGCTTCCGGTTCCCAGCAGGCCATCGTCCGCGTGAATGCTGACGGCACCGTCACTTATACTTCGCCCACAGGCGCAACCGTCACCTCTACCACGACCGTCAACGACGGCGCTTGGCACAATGTCTCTCTGACAAGCTACTTCGCCCAGCGACGCACCATCCTCTATGTCGACAAGACAAAGGCTGGCGAGCTGGCAGAGCGACTGGCTAAGATTGAGACGGTCAGCGTAGGCGATGCCGACAACAGCCGCGAGGTGAGCGAACTCACATTCTGGCGTTCTGGCATGACACCCGAGGAGATTGCAGCCGTCTGCGATGGCAAGATGCTCAAGTCAAGCCTCGAGATCTATGCTCCTCTCGGCGGTGCCGACGACATGGCCAACCTTGCCCAGAGCACCAACACCCTTTCTTATGGCAAGGCCAAGGTGAAGGAGTTCGAGCGTGCCAGTGTGGATGCCTTCTTCATTCCCGATGAGGGTTCCAACGGTTTCAGCTCAGGTGAGAACTACGACAAGATTGTCGATGGCAACACAGCCACTAAGTGGTGTCTCAATGGCGGCGAAGGCAATACCGTATATAACATCTTCCATGCCTCTGTACCTATCTTCGTGACGGGCTACAAGATTACTACTGCCAACGACAATGCCCAATACACCGGCCGCAATCCGAAGTCCTGGACGCTCTATGGCTCCACGTCCGACAGCAACCCGGGCAAGGACGATGCCTCTTGGGAGGTCATTGCCACTGTCACCAACGACACGAAGCTCAAGGACGTGAACTTCACGACCTACACCTACACGCTTCCCTCCGAGACCGCAAAGGCTTATCAGAGCTTCAAGTGGGTCATCACGGCTCGCAGCGGTGGCGGCAACAACGTCATCCAGGTATCCGAGTTCCGTCCTACCTTCAACGACGCCCTTGTCGAAGTTGACCCTGTGGCTCGTCCTCGCGTCACCATTACAGACCGTGCTGAGAAGGACGGCAAGTACTTCGGTACATACGTTGCCACGACCGACATCGACTTTACGGGTTCCGAGGTGACGGCTTATGCAGGACAAGTCAACCCTAACTACGTCCACCTCGAACCTCTTACGCTTGCCCCAAAGGGAACGGCGCTTGTCGTCACTGCAGCTGCCCCCGACACCTACTTCCTGACTAAGACCGCCGATGCCACCCTCTCCGTCAGTAATGACTTGCTTGGCAGCGACGGCACGGTAGAAGGTGATGGCAACATCTACGCCTTGGCAAAGCTCGACGGCGCAGTCGGCTTCTTCCAGGTAAAGACTGGCACAGAGGTGCCCGAAGGCAAAGCCTATTTCACCAGCGGCGCTGGCATCAAAGGCTATCTCTTCGATGGTGACGACGCCACCGGCATCAACGGCCAGAGTTCACCGGTCAATGTTCAATGGTACAACGTTGCAGGTCAGCGCCTCGTCCGTCCTGCCAAAGGCATCAACATCACCCAAAACAAGAAAATCCTAAAGTAGCCCGCACAGTGCCGCGAGGTTCTGCCTCGCGGATCAAGGAAAACAGTGCCGCGAGGTTCTGCCTCGCGGAATAATTGCAGTTTCAAAGCTTATGTCCCAAATATTCTCCCTTCCTGGCGAGCCTTCGTTAGTCACTGAGGCTCGCCAGCACATTCTCGAATCATTCTCCGACCTCGAGTTCTACCCCGACGGCCACCGCTATGTGCTGAACGGACGGGAGCTGCCTTCTGTCTCAAACGTCGTGCATCGCTTCATACGTGAACCCTTCGACGACCAGCGTCAGGCCATCCGCTATGCCCAGCGACACGGACAGACGCCTGAGTACTGGATACAGCAGTGGCGCCAGAACGCCTTCCGTGCCCAAACCCTCGGCACCAAGACACACGCCTATGGCGAGAGCCTCGGCTATCTCCGTGCCGGAATGCCCGAGCGCATCTGCCCCTCCATCCTCCCCCAATATATGCCCGAGTACAACTTCCTCGCACCCATCCATCCCAAGGAAGAAGCCGTCCTCCGATTCATGGACGACATGCCGCCCTCCATGCACCTCGTCCTCAACGAGGCCCGTGCCTACAGCGGCAAGAACCCCTGCCCGGAACTGAACATCAAGCAGCAGCTTGCAGGCACCTTCGACATGCTCTACTACACCGACGGCACGAACGGCAAGCCCGCAGGCTTCGTCATACTCGACTACAAGACCAACGCCGGCCTCCAGAACGAATACAACCGCAAGTACGGACGCATGCTCGCCACTCCCTTTGCCGACCTCACGGAAGAAGACTGTTCCATCTATGCCCTCCAGCTCAGCCTCTATGCCCTCATGCTCCAGGACATCGGCATCCCCATCATCTCCCGCTGCATCGTCTGGCTCCGCGACGGAGAATACGAACTCATCCCAGTTCCCGACCTCACCCCCCGCCTCCGCCAAGCTCTGTAACCCCCTGACAGTTCCTTTCAACTTTCAACTTTCAACCTTCAACCTTCAGTGCTCCGCACCGCAGATTTCGCAGATGAACCGGATTATCCAGATTACTTTCAACCTTTTCCCCCATCCCTTTAGGGAGGGGTCGGGGGTAGGCTCTTCATTTTTCCATGGGTTGTCTCTTAAGTTATAAATGGATTTTCGGCATCATCGGCTACGCCATAGCCGGTGGCAAAGGCTTTATATGGGGCTTCCTCCTCGGATGGCTCTTCGACTCCATGTATCGTCGTCCCACCATCCACTTCACCTATCGCGACAACACGTCCGACGACTTCTCTGGCTACCAGAAGCAGGAACGGCAGTGGCAGCCCTACGTCGATGTCACCCTGCAGGAGGCCTATCGCACCCTCGGCATACCAGAGACAGCCACCGACGACCAGGTGCGCCAGGCCTATCGCGAACTCGCCCTACGCTATCACCCCGACCGCGTAGCCTCCCAAGGCGAAGCAGCCCGAGAGCAAGCCGAGAAAAGATTCCGCGAAGTAACCGAAGCCCGCGACATCATCTTCCGAGCCCGCGGCCTTTGAAGAATGAAAAAATGAAGAGTGAAAAATGAAGAATGTTCAGCCGGATTTGAACTCCGCCTGCGCGTCCGGCCGGATTTGCAATCCGGCCGTATTGATTATAGGGATTTGTAATCCCGCCACACTTCCATTCCGAATGATTATCGCATTACAAATGCTCATATAAAGCCCGGTCGGATTTCAAATCCGCCCGAACCCGATAATTCCCGACAATTTTGTCTTCCCCCCCCCCTTTTAACTTTTCACCTTTTCACCTTTTCACCTTTTCTTCTATACATTATTTATATTATAGCAGAGCCGTCGCCCTAAAACAGTTCGCCTTCCCCCCTTTTCCCCTTTTCTCCCTTTTTACTTTTTCACTTTTTTACCTTTTTACCTTTCTTTCCTGCCTCTTCCCCCATTTTTTTTGAGAAATGATGAAAAAAAAAGTAAAAAAGTTTTGGTGGTTAGGAAAAAAGCACTAAATTTGCAGCAGAAAACTATAAAAACAACATTAATAACAAAAATCTAAGTTTTATGAAAAAGAGAATTTTACTTTCTTTGGTGTCATTCTTCATGATGACAACAACGTGGGCAACTCTTAAAGAGATGTACCAGATGACTGTTACGGCTGACGCTAACGGTAAGACCGGTGCTACAGCTACTCTGACTCTGAACCTGAAGAACAAGGATCTCCCCATCAACTGGAGCTGTATTGTTACTCTTCCCGAGGGTGTTACTTATGTGGACGGTTCTCTCGCTATCGTCGAGGGTCGCTATCCCGAAGGCTACAACCCCGAACCGAAGGCTACCGTAAATGGAAACGGTACTGTTACTTTCACTTGCGAAGGTGAAGACGGTGTAACCCTGACAAACACTGCCGGTGCTGTTGCTACATTCGAAGTTGCTGTTGCCAGCACAGTTGAACCTGGTGACTACGCTGTTATAGTAAACGAATCTACTGTTGCTACTGCTAATGGTAATGTCTACAATTGGCCCAATGCCAACGAGTTCACATGGACCATCGAAGCTGGTTCTACAGCTAAGAAGGGTGACGTGAATACGGATGGCTCCGTTGATGTTGCTGACGTAGTTGCTATATTGAACAAAATGGCAGGTCAGGAAGTTTCTGGTAATGCTGACGTAAATAACGATGGCTCCGTTGATGTAGCTGACGTGGTTGCTATCCTGAATATTATGGCAGGAGCCGAATAATGTGTTTATCTTGATTAAATAAATTAATAAACCAATTAATATTTAAGAAAATGAAAAAGTTTTACATGACAATGGTTGCTATGCTGTGCGGTGTTGCAGCAATGGCACAGACTGAAAACCGCGTCTATGCTAATGACGTTAAAATTGACAAAGGCACAACAGAATTTGGTCTTCCCGTGTCTTTGAGTAATAACGTAGAAGTAGCAGCAATTTCATTCAGACTTGAACTCCCTGAGGGTTTTGTTGTTAAGACTAACGCAAGAGGTAAGGCTTCACTGGTCTTGGGCGCTCGCGCTGATGGTTGGACAGCAGCTAATCAGGAGGCAACTGATGGTAATCAGATGATTTCTGTTTACGACAACTATCCTTTTGATGGCAATGATGGTGAAATTGTTACTGTTCCTGTGACTGCTACAGAAGAAGCTGTAGCTGGAGATGCAGAATATACTGTTCGTTTGTATGAGATTTCTGTATCAGACCCTGCCAATGTATCTTTGACTGTTAGTGGTGTGTTCCCCGAGAAGGAGACAACTCTCAAGCTGACCGTAGGTGAAGGTACTGGCATCAACAGCATCAATGCTGAGGACAGCAATGCTCCTGTTTACAACGTAGCTGGCCAGCGCGTAAGCAAGGCTCAGAAGGGCGTCTTCATCCAGAACGGTAAGAAGGTTGCTGTGAAGTAAGTCAACTCCCGGCATTACCTTTTAACTAAAGGATATACCAAGCTCCCGACGGACATCCGCCGGGGGCTTTTTTGTTTTTCGCAGTCTTACTCTTTCCTGCGCCCCGAGCGACACGTCCCTGCGCCCCGAGCGACACGTCCCTATGCCCCGAGCGACACGTCCCTGCGCCCCGAGCGACACGTCCCTGTTCGGCTGGATTTGCAATCCAGCCGTAAAGAATATTACAGCTGTCCGGTAAAGTCAGCCAGGCATCCTAAGCCTGGAAGGCTTTACTATGAGGACTCCGGCTTTGCTGCCTGAAGGGCAGTACTTTGAGTAGCCGGGGGCGAAGCCCTCGGACAGGACATGAAGACCACCTCCCCGCCCCTGCCTGGAAGGCAGTACCCACCAGCGCGTTAGAGTACTGCCTTCCAGGCAGGAGAAAGCAAGTCAGGCGCTGATTCCGAGGGCTTTGCC
>JAFUGG010000020.1 GCA_017469525.1 Bacteroidaceae bacterium
GATTGGATACGTGTTACGCACCCGTGCGCCGGTCGCCATCTATCAAAGCAAGCTTCGATAATGCTGCCCCTCGACTTGCATGTGTTAAGCCTGTAGCTAGCGTTCATCCTGAGCCAGGATCAAACTCTTCATCGTTAAATATCATTCGTGGCTGCATCTAAGCAGCTACACTTGTCTGATTTGAAAAGAGTCGGAACCTGTACTTCTTTCTCTATCCTTGTCGGATATTGACGGTTCGCTCGCAAATGCAAACATTTGCTCACGTTCGTTTGTCACGAAGACAAACGTGCGCTTGCGAACATTTCACATTCGCTTTTTCTTCTTGTACTACAATTTCTGTCTATGTAAATCATTCAAAGAACTTGCTCCGTGAGCGGAGCGCATTAGAGCCCTACCCGTACCTGAGGTACGGATAAGCCTCATTTGCGGATGCAAAGGTACGACGATTCCCGAAACTGACAAAACAATCGCATGCTTTTTTGTGAAAGACCACACAACTTTATACATTATACATTATATATAATATACGCGCGCGAGGAAAAGAAAGGAAAAACGGCAGCCACTCGCACCGGAGTGACTGCCGCTTTGTTTTCTTATTTTCTTATTTTCTTATTTTTTTATTTTCTTATTCTCTTAATTTCTTCTTTCCTTATTTTCTCAATGTCTTTCTGCCGTCCTTGATGACGATGCCCTTGTAGCCATTTCCTACGCGTTGGCCTGCCATGTTGTATATCAAGTCCGTCCCATCTGGGGAGGATTTAGGAGAGGCTATGCCATCTGCTATCACGTTCTGTGTTGCCTGATTGTCAGGACCAATCACCACCCAATCCTTCTGCACGTCGGTCGATGTGCCGGCATAATATACGTGGTATCCACTGAAGAAGGCACCGGCGGGATAGCGGATGCCGATGTTTGTGTCGAACTTGCGATTCTTTTCCGATGGCGGCTCCACACTGTACACGTCGCCGTAGCAAGCCAGGATGGCGTTCTCCTGGATGTAGAGAATGCTGCCGTCGTCGAAGTAGCCGTAGCCATTGCCTCGTGCTATGATCTTGGTTGCATCTTTTATTATGATGTAGGAATCAATGGCATAGATGCCATTCCATGTGTCGCTTGTTGCCGTAAAGCGCAGTGTGCCGCCCCCAGAAAAGGTGGTCTTCACAGCAACGGAATTGCTGGAGAATGCGTTGAAGTCGGTTGCTGTCACCTCGTTGTCGCCGCGGACAATGATGTTCAGGTTGTAGCAGTCTTCATTGCGGATGCCATCTTCGCCCTCTATCTTGGCATCGGAGAGCACGAGCGTCGGTTGGGTGCCATCCCAGCCGAGATCTGAGGATTCGTCGTAGAAGTAGGCTGTGCCCTCCTTAAGTCCCGGGATGTCGTAGAAGTTGAGGGAGGTGAGTTCCTTGCCGTCAACATAGACGCCATATTTCTTCACGTCGTAGTTCACCGTGACAGACATCCACCCTGCTGCTGCGTTGCCTGTATAGATTTCATACTCTATCTTCTGTGGTATCTTTTTCAAGTCGTCGGACACCACCAGCCATCCGCTAGCATTTGTCACTGGCGTCTTGCTCTCGCCGTCAATCTTCAGGTTTCGGATGCGTGAAGCGTCGGTCGTGCCTACGTAGAGCGTCCAGCAGTTGTTCGTGTTGCTGCCGTAGTTAATTGTCTCGAAGCGTCGGGTGGATGACTGACTGTTAATTCTAATATAGTCTTTATCTAGAGATGTGTTATTGCCGAGGTTCAGATTGGTCAGGTAGTTGTCGTCACACCATAGATCACACAGTTTTGTGTTATTTGACAAATCCAACTGGTCGATTTTGTTTGCTGAACAAGCAAACGATTTTAATTCTGTATTGTTCCCGAGGAAGAGAGAACTTATTTTATTTTCGTCACAATACAGATTAATAAGTTTAGTATTATTCGACACATTGAGCGAGGTAATCTGATTCCTGGCGCATTCCAAACTAGTCAGTTTGGTATTATTCGTTATATTGAGCGAGGTAAGTTGGTTATCGGCGCAAACCAACCTGAACAGCATGGTATTTTTTGACACATCGAGTGAGATGAGTTGATTACTGTAGCAATTCAGAACTTCCAGTTTAGTATTCTTCGACACATCGAGTGAGGTAATCAGATTACCATAACAAAACAAATCGATCATTTCGGTATTCTTCGACACATCGAGCGAGGTGATCTGATTATTATTACATTGCAAATAAGTAAGTTTGGTATTCTTCGACACATCCAACGAGGTGAGTCGATTCTCTTGACACCACAAATATGTTATCTCTGTAAAATACTCAATGCCCTTCAAGGACGAGATGCCCATTTCTTTTACCGCAATTTTCTCTACATTTGCAAGTTTGGCATCGGAGATGGTTCCTCCAATACTGACACCTGTAAGTTCCGAGATATATGTGCGGAAGGTGGCATCGGGGAAGTTGGTGGCGTTAAGCACTACAGAGGCTTGGGCTGTCTGCGCTCCGAAGAACATTGCAAGGAACAGGTTGAGGAGTAGAGTTTTTTTCATGATGTGTATTCGTTTTGGGGTTAATTGTCGTTTTTTTGTATGTTTCAGCAGACAAAGATACGAGTTATAATTCAAATGTCAAAATTATTTAATTCAAATTTGATATAAAGTGAAGTATCTGGAGAAAGTCTAGAAGACTTTACTATTATTAACCGTAGGGCAAAGCCCTCGGGAGCAGGATGACGCCAGCACTGTGAACCTGTCTGGAAGACAGTACTGCGATACGATGGGGAAGGGTAATGTCTTCCAGACATAATTTCACCTTGTTACTCTTTTATCCGAGGACTTTGTCCCCGGTTTCTCATGGTATTGGCTTCCAGCCAATCTACTACATCTTTCCAATCCGTGTTCAAAGAAGGACACGTCCCTATGGCAAGAAGGACGCGTCCCTATGGCAAGAAGGACGTGTCCCTATGAGGGAGTCGACGTGTCGTCTGGGAACTTATGCAGTGAAGTTGACTGACTTCTGCAGTGAAGTTGGCCTACTTCTGCAGAGAAGTTTACGAAGTTGACTGGCGTCGAGCTAAAGCTTGACTATCGTCGACCTAAAGGTTCTCTGCAGAAGTTATACATAAGTGCGGTTAATACTGTTTTGAAGAATGTTTTAAGGAAAAGGTTTGGCTGTTCCGAGAAAAAGCTTTACCTTTGTAACACGATTACGAGATTCTCAAAAATAATACTACATGAACCATATCAAGAAAACCTGTTTATTGCTAACGGCTCTCTGCCTGACGGCTATGGGGGTCAATGCCCAAACCAATGAAGAGGAAACCGTCACGTATCCTCAGCTGTTCTTCGGTGCTCAGGGGGGTACCCAGGTGACGTTCTGCAACTACAACCATTGGGAGCTGTTCACTCCGACAGCGAGCTTCAGCTTCGGTTCGTTCTTTACGCCTGTCGTCGGTGCACGTCTGAACGTCAACGGTGCCTGGAACAAAGGTGGTTACATCGACGACGAAGAGGACTTCAAGTACAAATACAAATACCTGACGACTGACGTTGACTTGATGGTGAACCTCGTTAATCTGTTTGGCAAGAAGAGCTATTATCCGGTGAACGTCTATCTGATAGGCGGTGCCGGCTTTAATTACAGTTGGGACAACGATGAGGCCTATGCACACAAGGACAAGCTGGTTCTGGCCAGCGACGGCGGTCGCTTCAGCCACAACGCACGCATCGGGGCTCAAGTGGCATGCGACATCTCGAAGCACGTCAGCATCAACCTCGAGCTGACTGCCAACACATTGAAAGACCGCTTCAACAGTAAGTATCACAACAAAGGCGACTGGCAGTTGGTGGGTGGTCTCGGCGTGACGTATAAGTTCGCCGCAAAGAAGGCAAAGAAGGAAAAGGAGACCGCCCCCATCGCTGCCCCCATCGAACCGGAGGAGGTGTGGGAGACGCGCCTGGACACAGTTTGGTACGATGACATCGTCGAGACATCAAAGGTCGACAATGGCTCGAAGACATGGACCGTCTTCTATGACATCAGCAAGTCGGACTTCGCTGCCGACGAGCAACTGGCAGGCATCGGAGCGTTCCTGAAGGATTTCCGCGACTGCAAAGTCGACATCAAATCGTACGCTGATGCCAAGACAGGCAACCATAAAATCAATCAGGAACTCTCGAAACGACGTATGGAAAAGGCCGTCAAAGCCCTGACCGATGCCGGAGTTCCCGCGTCGTCCATCACGTCGAGCTACTACGGCGACACCATCCAGCCCTTTGCCGAAAACGACAAGAACCGCGTAACCATCATCGTGGCAAACGGCCTGAAGGACGGAAAGGACAAGAAAACCGTCAGGAAGTTCAAGACGAAGGAAGTGCGCTACAGAGTGAAATGAACGAAGAAAGCCGCCCGAAAAGGACGGCTTTCTCTTTCGTTTGAGCCACTACGGGGACTCGAACCCCGGACCCACGCATTACGAATGCGTTGCTCTACCAACTGAGCCATAGTGGCGAAACGCGGGTGCAAAGGTAAGAAAAAAAGTGAAAAGTGAAAAGTGAAAAGTTAAAAATTATTTGCTTTCTACGAGAAAATGTGTAATTTTGCACCAGAACAAGTAATAAAGACAATGAATAAGAGGTTTCTTTGGCTGGCCGGCGCAGTGATTGTCATCGTAGCAGCAGCCGCATTCTCCACATCTTATTTGCTATTGGCAAAGGTTCCCAATTGCGACGAGGCACAGGGAAGACTGCTGTTCGTCGACCGAGACGACACGTCGGACAGCATCAAGGCGAAGTCCGGAATGGGATGGCGTTGGGACCTCTACAGCAAGGTTCTGAACTTCCATCCAAGGACCGGCCGATACCATATTGAGCCCGGAACGACCTGCCTGCAATTGTTCCGCCAGCTTCGGAACGGCTCGCAGGAGCCGATGAACCTAATCATCCCCAATGCTCGCACGATAGAACGCCTGGCTTCCGTGCTTTCGCAGAGCCTGATGGTTGATTCCGCAGAGATAGCCGGGGCGTTGACCGACAGCTCTTATTGCAACACGCACGGCTACACGACTGCCACCATCCCTGCACTATTCATTCCGAACACCTACGAAGTCTATTGGGACATCTCGGTCGACAAGCTCGTGGAGCGCATGCAGAGCGAGAATAATCGCTTCTGGACGGCTGACCGTAAGGCAAAGGCAGAAGCACTCGGCATGACGCACGAAGAGGTGGCAACGCTGGCGAGCATTGTCGATGAGGAGACTGCGAACAATGGCGAGAAGCCGATGATAGCAGGTCTCTACCTCAACCGGCTGCATATCGGAATGAAGTTGCAAGCCGACCCGACGGTGAAGTTTGCGGTGGGTGACTTTTCGCTTCGTCGCATCCTGAACAAACACCTGCTCGTCGAGAGTCCCTACAACACATATCTCCACGAAGGCCTTCCGCCCGGCCCCATCCGCATCGCAAGTGTCGCCGGCCTGGATGCCGTGCTGAACCGCGTGGAGCATCCTTACCTGTTTATGTGTGCCAAAGAGGATTTCTCGGGCACGCACAACTTTGCGCAGACGCTTTCGGAGCATTATGCGAACGCCCGTCGCTACGTCAAAGCACTCAATGAGCGAGGGATACGCTGAAAACAGGTATACCTCTTTGACCAAAGAGGTATAGGTGTTTGGCCAAAGAGGTATAGGTGTTTTGCCAAAGAGGTATAGGTGTTTGAGGAAGCCGGTGCAGCCAGTTTACAAACCATACACGTCAAGCCCCTCAAGATGGCACGCCGAGTTGGCAAAGTAGGCACGCCAAATTGAATCAACACTCCGCAAAAAAGTCTCCGACAAGGAAGGAAAGCGACACTTTAAGCCGCTCGCAGATGTCTGTCAATGTAGCACCATTGGACGATAGTGCGTAGAAGCTGTCTTCGCCCATGAGCACATATTCCCATGTCCTCCCCATTCGTTCTTCCAGCTTTAGTTTGTTAATCTTCCGTGTCCACTCTACGGCTGCCGTCTGTTTCTGCCGGACGTTCTTGTCCGAGAGCTTGTCGTTTCCTTTCGTTTCGATGAGATAGACCTTGTCCTTGGTTGCTACGATGAAGTCGGGATGATAGGTTGCCATGAGTCCGTCTGCACGGATGTAGTAGATGATGGCAAAGGGATGCTGATTCTCGCTTATCTTCAAGTATCGCTCCACATCGCCGTCCTTCTCGAGGAACTCAAGGAAAGCCTGCTCCAGTCCACCGCCATGCGTGGGATAAGCCTGCCGCTCATAGATTGTCTTTCGGGTTTCGATGGAATAAGCCTCGCGCATCTTGATTTCCGTCACCGAAGAGAACTTTGTATGCTCCACCTGAGCATCTATCGTCAGTATTTGCTCTTGCAGATGGAAGATGGCGCGTGCCATTTCCTCAATGATGTGCTTGGTGACGATGGCATCCCTTGAAAGCAGAATCTTCCAGTCGTTGCCTCTAAAAGGATTGAAAGGTTGGCCGAACAGTCGTGTCCGTATATACTGGTCGACCACAGCAATGGTTCTTGCTTCGTTAATCTGTATGTTCGGCACAGGCATCTCTCGATGGGAAGAGACTTTGTCGAAGCGCATCGTGATGGTACGCAGCAGCTTTTGCAGGTACTCGTTGTAGCTGGTGGCTGTAAACAGATTTGCCGTCACCTTGTATCTGCCGAACTGTGTCTTCGAAAGGGCTTCCTGCGAGATGAAGGTCTCGCCGTCTCGTGCCAGGAACTGTCGCAGACGTTCCAATGGGAAAGCCGTGAAGGGGGCAAGACGATTGATGTCAATCTCTACGTCCTCCAATTCCTCTTCGGCATCCTTGACTATCACGGGCCATTCGAAATCGAACTGTTCGTAGCCTTCCCGCAAGCCTACTCGGATGATGTCTCCCGTAGAGCCATCCCGTCCCACTTCTCCTGTTTCCTCGACAGCCAAGCCGCCTTCGAGCAGTTCGTCGTAGAAACGGATGAAGGCAGGATGCTCTATGATGCTGAGCATGTCGAGGTAAGTCTTGGGCTGGCTGTGCAGTCCGAGGACGCGCTTGCGGTCTTCTTCCTTGGTGCTTTGGTATTCCGGCTCGCGCCACATCAGGCGAAGGCCGCGGCCTATGATTTGTTCCAAGAGGATGGGAGCTTCCGACGAACGCAACGGCACAATGACGCAGATATTGTTCACGTCGAAACCCTCACGGAGCATCAGCACAGAGACGATGACTTTTGGCTTCATGTACTTGTCGATGTCGAAGAGTTTCTTCTTCGTCTCACGCCATTCTTTCTCCGACACTTCTCCCTTGGCATTGCTGTCGATGACGACGACATCTTCTTCTGCCAGGCCGTCGTCTGTCATCATCTTGGCGACGAAAGGCGTGACGGAAGTGTCTTCGCAAATGACCAGCATCTTGGGGTTCTTCCTTTCGTCGAGATTGGTAAACTCCTGCTCGAGCATCTTCAACTTAGCCAGGCCAGCACGGAGCATGAGTCTTTGTCCGTCGCTCAGGTCGCAAACCTTGTTGCGGTCATCGCGCACGGCTTTGTAGTCGAGGTCCTGCAGCTCGGTCAGTTCTTGCCTGCGGTCCAGCAAAAGCGTCTTCACCAGTCCCTTTCGCATGGCTGTTGCCAAGTCGAAGTCGACGACGATATGAGGGAAGTAAGCCTTCTGTGCCTTCTTGCCAGAGCCTCTCATGTCGTAGGGCGTTGCCGAGAAATCCACTTGGAAGAAGCTCTCGCCCTTCTTCTCTGAGATGATGTTCAAGCCTTTCTGCCATTCCACTTCCTCTGTCTCGCCGCCGCGTTTGAGTTCGTGGATGTGGTGAGCCTCGTCGTTGATGACCATGATGTCCTTCAGTTCTGCGAGGTACTCCAACTCTGAGCCTCGGAGGAAGCGGCGGTCGAGCATCCCGAGGTCGTTGCCTGCCGCCTTGCCAGGACGGATGGGCAGCAACTCTTCTATCATTTCTGGCACACTCAGCATCCCATTCCCCTCCTCCTCGGGGGAGGGGTCAAAGGAGGGTGCTTGGTTCTCAAACAGATGCCAGTTGGTAAGGGCAATCAGTCCGTCGCCTGTCGTCTTGCGGCCGATGCCTTCTTCCTTCGTGACGACATTGTTCTGTATGAAGGAAAAGACTTCCTGCCGATAGTGTACGGGGATGAAGACCTCTTGATTGAGATAAAAGTCGTTGGTCTCGAAGTCGCGTCCGTCCCTGCCTCTCGCCATCCTTCCGCAGAAGGCATCGAGCAGACGGTCATAGACGATGAGTCCAGGGGCAATGATAAGGAAGTTCTTGGTGAAGCGACAGGCAGTTCCTTCCAGTCCCCTCTTTGCATTCAGCATCTGCCACAATAGCAGGGCATGCATCACCCACGTCTTGCCTGTGCCTGTTGCCATCTTCACAGCATACTTCGGCATCTGGTACTTCTGCCGGCTGAGTGTACCGAGGTCGAGCGATGGCATTAGGTCGGGTGTCACCTTCTCGTAGTATTCAAGGACATTCCTTACGCCCAGCACTTCGTGGAGATAGATGATATTAAGGATGGCCTGCCGCTGACCTGCGTGGAAGTTGCGGCTCCGTAGGGAACAGTATTCCTCAGAGAACCAGAACCTGAGCAGTTCCTGTGTCGTCGGCGTCACACGTTCCATCAGTTCGCCACTTGCCCATGCTTCATTCACTACCTCGCTCAGTCGTTTTGCAAACTCCAGAGAGAATGCATTATTATCTGTATTCATAATTATATACTATTATTATTTTGTTGTTTTAGGAAAAAGATGTAATTTTGCAGAAGAATTATAAAAGAACTATTGTTATGACAGCAGTACAATTGAACGCCATGAACACCGAGTTGTGGCAGAGCATAGGAGCCATAGCCGACCGCGAATCCCTGATGAAGCGGCTGACGCGGTATGCCAAGAAGCTGGTGAAGGAGAAGAACGACCCCACGCTGATGACCAAGGAAGAGTTCTTTGCAAAGATTGATCAGGCAGAGAAACAGATGGAAAGAGGTGAATACTCCGTATTATTGCCTGGCGAAGACTTGACAACACACTTGAAGCGGTTGGGCTATGATATATGAGATAAGACTTTCCGATAGGGTGAAAGAAGATTTGGTTCGTCTTGCTAAGAGCGAGCCAAAGGCTTTCGCCAAGGCAAACCGCTTTATAGCCGAACTTCGTGAGCATCCCAAGACGGGTCTCGGACATCCCGAACCCTTGAAAGGGAAGCCGGAAGGTCGTTGGAGCCGAGAGATAACGAAGAAGCACCGGCTTATCTACCGCATCTTCGAGACTGAAGTCTATGTCGATGTTCTTGCGGCATACGGGCATTATGACGACAAGTAAGCACATATTCTCTTTCTTTCTCTCTTTCTCTCTTTCTCACTTTCTCACTTTCACCTTTTTACTTTTTTACCTTTTCAACGTTTCCACTACTTGACTTTCGAAGCCGAAGACATCCACAGCCTTGATGCAGACCCTTCGGCTTTCTTTGTGCGGCACGCGCAGACGGGTGCTATAGACGCAGTGGAGCGGGTCGTTGTCGCTGGCCGTGTTCTCGCGGTAGTCCTGCCAAGTGGAGCGGAAGGTCGTGCCGTCGTAGTCGGGGTCGATGCTCCAGTACTCTATCAGCGAAAGCGGGTCGTCGTTCATCACCTTTTGCAGCTTTTCCTTGTCCTTGTCGTCGAGCGGGATGTTGTCGGGCGAGAGGAGGACGTAGTTCTCCAGTTCGATGTCGAGTTCGTCGTTCTCTCCCTGCCTTGTGACGGCGACGGGCTTTGCCACGAGGTATTGCAGGGAGGAGAAGCGGACGGAGCGGTCGTCGATGAGCTTCTTGTAACCTTTCTTAGCGAGTTTGTCGAGCAGGTCGGGCGGTATGACGAGCACCTCGACCTTCGAGTCGGCGTACTTCTGTATGGCCCCGGAGATGTCGAAGGCGAAGTTCCAGCCCAGCACGATGACTTTCTCCCAATCGCCTCCGAGCAGTGAGGCCTTTGCCTCCAACGCACGGCGGATGGTGGCGGCAGTAGTGAGGCGGTTGGGCGAGTCGGCCATCACGAGCGTGCGCGTACCTTTAATATATCCGAAGCTGCGGTCGTTGGTCTGTTCGGGCGTGAAGGGCAGAGCGCCATACAATCCCAAGACCACTTGGCTGAGGTCGCCCACGTGCTTGTAGCGTTTGTTGTTTCGGAAGGCTTCCTTCTGATAGTCGCCGATGCTCTGATAGAGGAAGGGCTTCACCTCTTGGTCGATGAAGCGTTTGCGCATGACGAGGGAAGCAGGCTTGCCGATGTCGCAGGTAATCCATCGCCTGCCCAGACGCTCCGCCACAGCAGCCGTCGTGCCGCTGCCTCCGAAGAAGTCGCAGACAAGGTCGCCTGGATTCGAAGAGGCTTTGATAATGCGTTCAAGAAGGGCTTCGGGCTTCTGAGTGGCATAGCCAGTTCTTTGAGGGTCTTTCTGTTGTATATGACTAATATCAAACCACACATCTGGTAACAAAACAGGTTCGTCATCATAATACTTATAAATTTTCCCTGCAGACTTAATTGTCCTATAAATCCTTCCATCAGCATCAATCTCTTTTTTAAGATTGTTCCATTTGTCTACTGTATTTCCACAGGCTTGGCAAACATTTCGTGGAAAGGATGCACCATCAACATTAAATATGTGATTATTTCCTTTTTTGTAAGAATATATCGTATCATGTTTCCTCGCAAAACAACTTTCAGGAATACCACCACTTTGATAATGCCAGATAATCTCATTAAGCATATATGATTTTCCAAATATCTCATCAAGGATTATTTTGATATATGGACCGATATGCCAATCAATTTGAACATAAATTATTCCTGTGTCTGAAAGCAGTTCTTTCATTAGGATTAATCTTGGGTAAATCATCTTTAAGTACGAGACTGTCCCTTCTTCCCAAGTGTCCGCATAGGCAAACTGCTCTAATACGGTTGGCTTCTGTTCTATGTTAGTGTCTGGGAGGGAAATCTTTGTGCGGTAGTCTGCCTTGGAATCAAAGGGCGGGTCGATGTAGATGAGGTCCACTTTGCCGCGAAGGGAGGGCAGGCCCGTCTGGGCATCGCCTGCAAGGAGAGCTTGCATGGCCAGGAGGTTGTCGCCATAGATAAGGCGGTTCATCCAGCCTTCGCCATTGCCAGTGCCTCCCGCAAGGTTGAAGGCATTGGGTATCTGCGGCGTGCAGCCTCGGAAGAGTCCGCTCACGTCCTTACTTGGCAGCACCAACTCGTTGGTCTGTAGTCCAATCTGTGTGCCGCTGCTCAGCCGCTCCAGTATCTGTGCAGCCTCTCGCCTGCCCTCGCTCACGATGCGGGGCAGTTCTTCGATTAACGATTTAGCCATAGCATTATAAAGTTAAAAAGTTAAAACATTGAAAAGTTAAAACATTTATAATGCGTCGGGCCATCAAGACAAAATGTTTCCTGCAAGTACACAAAACGTGGACGCTTTCGCTGTCCAACGTTCAAGGTACTTGCAGGAAACCTATATACAGAAAACAGGAAAACGCCCACTGATACCAGTGAACGTAACCATTATTACTGTATATGTTCTTTCCACCTGCAAGTTTCTGAACGTTTTGAATAATAGCCAACGCTTTTTGTTACCGATAAGATTTGGAAAGGGTGCCTCCGCTGAGGTGATGTTTGCCCCTATCGCCTGCAAAGATACAAAGAAATAATGAAGACTGCAAGCGATAAGGAAAAAACTTGAACCCAAATCGGTCATTAGAACGAAGAACGAAGGTATGTCGCGAGCGTCAAAGAAATTTATAGCTTGGCCTGTAAAAGACAACGAATTGGAATAATGAGAATAATAAACTCACGAATGGGAACAAGTCTTCTTCGCGGTTATAAATTATTATAATTATTCCAATTCGTTTCATTTTCTTTCTCTGCGTCCCGAAGGCGGGCGGCATTTTGCTTCAGCGTCCCGAGCGGGCGATGAGCGTGCGCAGGCGGTCGTTGAAGGCCTGTGCCTCCTGTAGCTTCGAGATGGGCAGATGCATGCGGTAGCGCCAGTAGTGCTTTGGATTGGCAGGCACGTTGATGCGTTCCTCTTCGAGGTTCGGGTTCCTGAGGCTTTCGTCTATCGAGAGCCAGTCCTGCAAGCTGATGAGGCAGAGCATGGACGGGGAGTTGAGGTGGTGCGCCACAATCTCCTCGCAAAGCCAGCCGAACGGTTCGCTGGGTGCTGTGCCGTCGTGCTCCAATACATTATTATAATATAATTGGGTGCGCTCACGATTCTCCTTCCACCAGAGGCGGAGAGTCGGCATGTCGTGCGTGAAGATGGTGTCGACGCTTCGATATGGGTTCTCATGAAGCTTGGCAAAGGGCACGCCGTAGGTCTTCGGCATGGCTTGAATCTCGAGGCTGAGGATGCCGAGACGCTGCATGACGGGTCCCACGCAAGCGGGCACCATGCCCAGGTCCTCGCCGCAAACCAACATATTGCTGGCGTCGATGAGTGCCGGCAGCTTCTTCATGGCCTGAGATGCCCAGAAGTCGTTGTGCCTGCGATAGTAGAAGTCTTCGTAAAGACGGATGAACGCATCCTGTTCATACTGGGGGAGTCGGCGCCAAGCCTCTTCCCCTATCACGCCGATGCGCGGGTGCCAGCGGTCGGGTTGCGTGGCGTCTTCGACGAAAAGCTCTGGCTCGAAGGGCATTCCGTAGGACTCAATCTCCCCGACACTCAGTGGCAAGGCGGGCGAGAACTGTCCGAGCAGAGCCGTCGGACTGCCTTTCGGAATCTGCCAGATACGGAAGAAGCCGAGGATGTGGTCAATCCTGTAGGCACTGAAATACTGCGACATACCGCCGAGACGCTGTTTCCACCAGCGGTAGCCGTCCTCTGCCATCCGTTCCCAGTCGTAGGTGGGGAAGCCCCAATTCTGTCCTGTCCGCGAGAAATCGTCTGGCGGAGCACCTGCCGACATGTCCATGTGGAAGAGATGCGGCTCGTGCCAAGCCTCGACGCTCTGGGGGCTGATGCCAATCGGCAAGTCGCCCTTGAGGAAGACACGACGGCTTCGAGCGTACTCGGCTGCTTCCGCGAGCTGCGTATGCAAGAGGTATTGGACGAAAGCATAATAGCCGACTTCCTTGCTGTGGCTCTCGGCATACTTCGTCACGGCACTCCGATTGTAGCCGGACAGCTTTTTCCATTTCGTGAACTGGGACGTCCCGTAGGTGTCCCTCAAGTGGCAGAAGACGCAATAGGGCAGTAGCCAAGGCCATGACCAAGCCTCACCCCCGACCCCTCTCCCGTGGGAGAGGGGGGAACAATCGCGAGGAACTCCCTCTCCCACGGGAGAGGGCTGGGGAGAGGCTGTCTGTTCCTCATAGAGGAGATGCAAGTATTCCTCCTTCATCTTGATGACCTCCACGTAGTCGAGAGACGGCAGGGCGTTCAGCTTTTGCCACTTCTTCTGGAAGGAAGCCATTGCCTTCTTGTCCTTCAAGGGCAGCCTGCGTAGGTCAGCATAGATGGGATGGAGGGCATAGACGCTGATGGCATTGTAGGGATAACTGTCGGTGTAAGAGCGGCTTTGGGTAGTGTCGTAGATGGGAAGAAGCTGTATGGCGTGCATTCCGGCCATTGCTGTCCAGTCAATCATCTCTTTGAGGTCGCCAAAGTCCCCTACCCCCTGGCTGCCTTCCGACCTGAGGGAGAAGAGGGGAACCACCAGTCCGGCCACCTTCCAGCGAGGCACTTCGAGCCGTATCGTACCGTCGGAAAGGACAAGAACCCATTGACCGTTGACCATTGACCATTGACCATTAGAGGGACTCTCCCTGTTGGGGCCTTCCTCCCAATGGACAGAACCGTCCTGCCCTACCTTAATATATTTATATTGGAACGGCAGGCGAAGACCGTCGGCACTGATGGAAATGAGCCACTCCCCATGTCCCGACGGCATCATCGGCAAGGCGCGTTCCACGTCCCAATTGCCGAGTGTGGGCTGATCGCCGATGAGCGCCACCCTTTCACCTTCGGCAAGTCCGGGGGCGAGGACGCGGAAGAGGAACGTCCGAGGCAAGAGTGCGACAGAGGCCGAAGCTTGCTTCTTCAGTCCGTTGGCAACCTCGTAGGCATCCGTGAAGCAATAGGATGCCTCGGGCACATCGCGCCAATGGTCGAAGAAGAAGTAGGTTCGGGCATCGTCGGCAGGGAAAAGCCGCGGCACAACATCCCATTCTCGGCGGAGAATCCCCTCTCCTGTATCGCTTTGGACGTTCGAATCCGTTATGATATATGTGTAGCGGAAGCGTCCGGCACGTGCCTTGAGGATGCTGATTCCCTTCCAGTTGAGGCCGTCTTCCGTTTCGAGAGGGATGCGCTGCCAGTGCGTCTTGCCCTCCGAAGAAAGGAAGCAAAGTTCGACCTCAACGTTCTGTCCCCATTCAGTCCTGTATTCTATCGAGAAATTAAGAGTCATAAGAGCTTTTTCTTGCGTTTTCCATAACAAAATTAGGAAGAATTCGAGAAAATGGCAAGCTAAGCGAAAGAAAAATGTTAAAAAGCTTGCATATTACGACAAGAATGCCTAAATTTGCCATACAATTGAAGTCCAAAATGGTCTTACAGAGGTTAAGACACAGACATCATACGGGCGTACTGGTTAGATCGGGATACTCATCAATTTACATTTTATTACCGAGAACTGTTTCGTATGCTAATGGCGTGCCATCCCCATTGTGGTTAGATGGATTACAAAGGCAGCGAACCCTCAAAACCTGTTTTTCGGAGTTTCATCACATCACCAGTGCGCCCTTTTATTTTCCTTGCAAAACGCGCTCCACATCACAGACCTCGTCGGTCAGGCAGAGGATGAGATTCTTGTATCTACCCTTGTCAACCAGGTCCATAATCAACGGCCAAACGGGAACATCTTCTGTCCAAAACTGCTTACCCATGAAAATCATCGGGGACGCATAACCGAAGGTAAGATAATGGTTCTGCACCGCCTCCTGGAATATCTCTTGCAGGGTTCCTGCCGAGCCGGGTGTGTATATGATACCTCCCTTAGATATAGTGAGGATGCCATCCTCGCGGATGCTGTTGTCGAAGTACTTTGCAATGTGTGTGGCGAAAGGTGTGGATGGCTCGTGACCATAGAGCCAAGTGGGAATGCCAAGGCTTTCGTAGCCTAGATTGGGGAAGCGATTGTGCACCTCCCACGCAGTAGAGAGCCACAGTTTATCCGTATAAAGCGGCGCCACGCTCATGATGGAGAGGGCTTCCTGCAGTTCCTCTTCGCTCCTGTCAGCCATCCAAGCGCCCAGATGCGTTGCCTCCATTGCCCCGGGACCTCCGCCTGTAATCATCAGATATCCCTGTTCAGCGAGTCGTTTGCTCAGCCGAACAACCTGAACATATGCCCTATCGAGCCTCGAAAGACTATGCCCGCCCATCACGCCAACCAGTTTATGTTCGTCGTGGCGCGAGAGAAAGTCGTGCAGACAATCGCTTATGGAGTGGTCGTGCAAAGAGCGAGCCAGCGTTTCCTTGAAGTCTGTCGCATACTTTCCCTTCTTTAGGTAATGCCGATAGACACGTCCGTCGTAGCAATTCTCGTAGCTTTCCGGCTCATTTGGATTGAAACCTTCGTAGAGTTCCTCTGGCGAATAGAGGTGATTGGGGAAGCCGAACTCCTCGCCCATATTGGGCAGGAAAAGGCAATCCTTCGACTGACGCTTGAGCCCCATCGGCAATCGGCAGCTCAGGAAAAGGCATTCGCGATAGAAATGCTTCAGCGAGAGTTCTGCATTTGACGTAAAGTCAACACACTGAAAGATAATGCGTCGCAGTTCCTGGTCGGGCGAACTCAACAGTTCTGCCAACTCCGTTTCATTCTTTATCTGTCTGTATCGGTCTCTCATAACAACAAGCATCTAAAAAGTTCTTTGAGGTACAAAGATATAAAAAATAATCTTATCTTCTTATTCCATACTACATATTTATGAAAAAAGTCGTATCTTTGCAGCCAAATCAGACATGAACGCTCGTAAATCATTACTTTTTTTCTGCAGCGTGCTGGCAGGTCTTGTGCTGCTTTGCATCTGTTTCCCTTCCGAAGGCATTCCTCTCGGCGGAGAGTTTCGTCTGTATTTCCCCAACCTGACAGAGGTTATGACGAAAGATTCTGCATCCATAGAATCAGACGAACCTGTGCTGAGCCCCGAGGAATTGCTGCAAATGAGGCAGGAAGCGCTTAACACGCAGAAGATAGAAGAATTCCGTACTTTCAGCACTACGAACGCTGCCCGCATTTATATGCCAGGGAATGATGAGACTTATCTCGACGAGTTTTGGGAAGAACTCGAGTGCGCTGACACTCGTCATGTTCGCATCATGCATTATGGCGACTCGCAAATCGAGTGCGACCGCATCACGAGTCTGCTACGCCAACGGTTCCAGGAGGACTTTGGCGGCATGGGAGTCGGCATGGTTCCTGCCTTGCAAACCATACAAACATACACGCTTAGCTCTGCCATTGCGCCAGACAGCTTGCCGC
Source organism: Bacteroidaceae bacterium (assembly GCA_017469525.1). GTDB lineage: Bacteria > Bacteroidota > Bacteroidia > Bacteroidales > Bacteroidaceae > Physcousia. Next base: position 16,530 of record JAFUGG010000020.1, read on the forward strand.
AGTATCTGGCTTACGGACCTTCTGAAATGCAACGCTCTGACAGGTTTTATGGCCCGTTGGCAAGGACGACACACATTCCTGGATACGCAACGATTCGCCTCATAGCAAGAGATGAAGAAGACTACAGCCTCTCTTCACACTTCAATCGTATTACCGTGATGACGAAAGGACCTGCCAAACTTCTTCTTACCGTCAGAGGCGGACGGGAAACAAACGAGATGCCACTTAGCAGCGGTAGCGGACCATACTTTTATTCCGTCTCATTGGACAACCCGACGAAAGGTGTAACGATAGGAGTCAGAGGAGAGACAGACATCCTCGGCATCCAGCTGGACGGGCAAACAGGTGTCAGCATGGACAACATTCCTATGCGAGGCAGCACAGGAAGCGCCCTGATGAACATCAACCGCTCGTCTATGACTCCATTCTTCGAGCGTGAAAATGTTGCACTCGTCATCCTTCAGTTTGGTGGCAACAGCACTCCCTACCTGAACGACTCCAAGTTGCACGAATTCAAGGAGGGCATCAAGCGACTCATTCATTCCTTCCAAACGCTTGCTCCTAAGGCAAAAGTGCTGTTCATCGGACCTGCCGACATGGCTCGCAGAAACAGGAACGGAGCGATGGAGACTTATCCCATCATGCCAGCCCTGAACGACAGCCTGCGCGCTGCAGCAGATGAAGCCGGAGCAGCATATTGGAACATGTACGAAGCAATGGGAGGCTGGGGCAGCATCATAAACTGGGTCAAGGCAAGTCCGCAATTGGCAGGCCCTGACTACATACACTTCACGCCACTCGGTGCAAAAAAGATTGCACAGCTGCTTTACGACACGCTCCACCTGTACTACCATTTCTATCTATTCCGCACAGGACAAGAAGAGGTGGAACTGACAGCCAAGGACTCTGCAGCAGTAAACATCAAAAAAGACGAGCCACAGGAATGAGACAAGCCCTTCTATATTTAATAATGTGTACGTCCCTGCTCGCGATGGCACAGGACACGATACCCATCCCGGACATTCCTGGAATCAGATTGGAGGCGAACCGTTTGGACTTCCCTGGTTCACGCGAACGATTCGACTCGCTCTTGGTTCGCCTGCGCGACGGCGGACAGAAACTGAACATACTGCATATAGGCGGCAGCCATGTCCAAGCCGGCATCTTCTCAAACAGGCTGAGAGAGCATTTCGATGCTTCCAGGGGGCTGCTCTTCCCATGGAAAGCCATCCGAACCAATGCCCCCAAAGACTACAGCCTCATCCCTTCTGGTACGTGGGACAGGTCGCGCTGCATAGAAGCCCTGCCGACGGAAACGCTGGGTATGAGCGGTGCTGCAGCCATAACTAACGACTCCTTAGCATCTCTGCGTCTGGAACTTCCGCCAAAGTATGCCTTCTCAAAACTCCGTATCATGGGGAAGGCCGAAGGCAGGGCAAAGCCTTATCTCCTTCTCGACAACGGTGACTCGATTCAGGCAGAGCAGCAAGGACCAGACTTCCTCTTCAACCTGCCCGAGCACGACAGCTCCTGCACGATTGCATTCACGGACATGGACAGCACCGGACGATTCGTCATGCGAGGCATCTATCCGGAACCCGAGCAGCGTATCGTCTATACAGAAAGCGGCGTGAACGGTGCCAGCGTTCCTTCGTGGCTGCGCTGTGACCTGTTGGAAGAAGAGCTTTCGCGCACCTGCCCGCCGGACCTGGTCATTTTTGGCATCGGCATTAACGACGCAAATGTCCTGCCTGCCAAATTTGATGTGGAGAGATTCAAGGAGTCGTATCGCATGCTGATGGACAGGTTGCGTACCGTCAATCCGAATGTCTGCTTCCTCTTCATCACCAACAACGACTGCTGGCTGCGTGTAGGCAAACAGCGCCGCACATACAACCGCAACACACAAAAGGTGGAACAGGCCATGATGGAACTTGCTGGCGAATGCAACGGTGCCGTATGGAATCAGTTCCGCATCATGGGAGGCTTTGGCAGCAGCAGCCGATGGGTCAACGCTCATCTGATGAACCGCGACCACATTCACTTCCTTACCGAAGGCTACGAACTGCTTGCCGACCTGCTATACAATGCAATCTGTTATGAAGAATTAAGAGAGAAGAATTAAGAATTATGAATTATGAATTGTGAACTATGAATTGTTCATAGCCTACCTTCGGGATGTCTTCTCCTTCGACGAGAACAGTCCCCTGCTCTTCACTCAGATGCATTTCTGGGTTTTCTTCTGCATCGTCTTTGCCGGCTTTGCCTTGATGCAGAAACGCACGCTGATGCGAAATGCTTACCTGATGGGCGTGAGCCTGCTCTTCTATTACAAGACAAGCGGGCTGTTCGTCGGCCTTCTTTTGCTGGTGACATGCAGCGACTTCCTTATCGCTCAGCGCATCTATGCATGCAGAGAGAGGTGGAAGAAGAGGCTTTGGCTCACGCTGAGCGTAATGCTCGACCTCGGCATTCTTTGCTATTTCAAGTACAGCTACTTCTTTGCCGACATTGTTGAACAGATATTCGGCATCCATATTGAGGTCAGGAACATTGCGGCGGAATGGTTTAACGCGGCTTCAGGCACATCTGTGTTTAGTGTCGATCGCATCATTCTGCCAGTCGGGATATCGTTCTACACCTTCCAGGTCATCAGTTACACGGCCGATGTCTATCGTGGCTTGATAAAGCCAGTAAGGAACATCCTGGACTTTGGCTTCTACGTCAGTTTCTTCCCGCAACTGGTGGCAGGGCCTATCGTCAAGGCCAGCGACTTCATTCCCCAGCTTTACCGCCGCTATTTCCTTAGTCGAAGGATGTTTGGCCTGGCCATATTCATGATATTAGGAGGCTTGGCAAAGAAGATTATCCTGAGCGACTATCTGGCCCTCAACTTCATAGACCGCGTCTTTGCCAACCCGATGCTCTTCACTGGCTTTGAAAACCTGGCAGCACTCTTCCTTTACTCCCTGCAGGTTTATGCCGACTTCTCGGGCTATACGGACATTGCCATCGGTCTCTCCCTGTTGATGGGCTTCCACTTGCCTCGAAACTTTAATTCTCCCTATAAGGCCGAGAACTGCTCCAACTTCTGGAAGCGGTGGCACATCAGCCTTAGCCGTTGGTTGCAGAACTACCTTTACATCCCTCTTGGTGGCAATCGAAACATTACCTTTGGCACGTACTTCTGGATTATAACCCTCACTCTTTCCGCCCTTATCCTGAGTGGAAACATTTGGATAGCGATAGGAGCCCTCTTGCTTGCTCTCTCTGTTATAGTGACAGCTTGGCGTTGTCCGGACAGACGTAAAAAGATTTATGCCAACCTGAACAGTATGATAACGATGCTCCTGGGTGGTCTGTGGCACGGAGCAAGCCTGAACTTCCTCATTTGGGGCGGTTTGAATGGATTGGGGATGATTGTCTACAAGTTCTGGCGTGACGCAAATCCTTGGCATCGTGCACTCTTCACGACGGCCATAACGCTTGGTTTCTGGATGCTGACCGTCTACCAGCCCGCACCATTGTGGCGAGTCTTCCTTTGCTTCACGGCATTTATTGCCGTAAGTGCTTGGCTGAGAATGTTTAACACGAGATGGGCTCCCTTCAATAGCAGGGCGTGGGCTATCCTCGTCACCTTCACTTTCATCAGCTTCACGAGACTTTTCTTCCGTTCTGGAAGCAACCTTGACCCAGCCACAGCCAACGAGGAGGCTTGGCAGACGGCAAGCGAGATGATTACCCGCATTGGTTCACGATGGTCGGGAAACGAATGGGAGATTATGTGCAACTATCGCAATGTCTTTCTCCTCTTCCTGCTTGGAATGATAATCCACTGGCTGCCAGAAGACTGGAAACGTCGCTACAGGTTGACTTTAGCTGCACTTCCCTTGCCGGTGATGAGCCTCATCTGCATCGTGGCTGTACTCATCATCTTCCAGTTCGTAAGCGCAGAGATGCAGCCATTTATCTACTTCCAGTTCTGAAGAAAGAGTTAAAGAAGTTAAAGGAGTTAAGGAAGTTAAAGACGAATGCTTGGGATGCTGTGGTAAGCTCTAACCAATAACCAATAATCATTCAGTAACTCTTCTTGAACTGACGGTCAATGCTCCGGCGGTCTTCCTTCTCTTTGAGTGTCTCGCGCTTATCGTATTCCTTCTTGCCTCGGGCAATGTGGATGTCGAGTTTGGCGAGTCCCTTCTCATCGATGAACAGGAGTGTGGGCACGATGCTGAAGCCGGGGGACTTGACCGTCTGCTGCATCTTGCGTATCTCCCTGCGGTTCAGGAGGAGCTTGCGGTCACGACGTTCCATGTGATTGTTGTAGCTGCCTTGCTCGTATTGCGCGATATACATGTTCTTGACCCACACTTCGCCGCCTATTATATAACAATATGTGTCCACCAGGCTCGCTTTGCCCTTGCGGATACTCTTAATCTCTGTGCCAGTCAGGACAAGTCCAGCCGTGTACTTATCCATGAGCAGGTAGTCGAACTCGGCTCGCTTGTTCTTGATGTTTATCTTTGCTCCCTTGTTGGGAATCAGCGTCTTTGCCATCTCACATTTACCATTTAGCCATTTACCATTTACTTCGCTACCGCAACAAACTGCTCCAGGTGTCCGTCCACATAGTGGGCAATGGTGTCCGTCACCTCTTCCTCCATCTCGATGAATGCGTCGTCGAGGTCGTCGAACTCAGGATATTTCTCGAAGAGCGCCATGAATTCCTCGTCGGTACACTCGGCTGTGAGCTCGTTGCCATATTGTTCGAAGAGCTTCCTGCCCTTATAGACGAGCTTGCTGAACTCGTTAGCTCCCCAAAGTCGCATTGCCTTGGCGAAGGGATTGAGGAATATGAAGGGCCCGTAGCCGTTGTGGATGAGCTGAATGAAACCGCCGTCCATCACCTCATCGCGAAGGATAAAGTAGGCCAGCAACGTCGTCTGTTCGCCGCTGAGCAGCGGCAATGTCTCTGCATTCACCTCGCCTCCGACAGCCTCCAATATGGCATCGTGAACAACTTTCAGAAAAGCATCAGTACCCTGAGCTGCAGCCTTTTGAAGCTTTATTTCTGGTATCTTGACTTCCATTTCATGTCTGTTTGCCCTGCAAAGTTACGAAAATTAATTCATTAAACGAAACATTTCCATTGTTTCCTTTGTTGGAATAGGATAAATTATTAACTTTGTGGACGCATAACAATGTATCATGACAGCAAAGGAAAAGGAAGTAATCCGTAGAATCAAAGAAACCAGCCGTAAGGTTGTACCGCCTGACGGACAGGTTTGGCTGTATGGTTCCCGTGCTCGTGGCAATGCCCATGAAGGCTCGGACTGGGATATCCTTATCTTGCTGAACAAGCCAAAACTGGAAGCAAGCGACTATGATGTGACCTATCCTTTCCGTGAATTAGGGTGGGACATGGGTGAAGAAATCAGTCCATCACTATACACCCTGAAGCAATGGAACGAATGGACATTCCTTCCTTTCAGAAAGAATGTAGAACAAGACAAGTTTGTACTGCAATGAGTTTGACTAATGACGAACGCACAACTCTGGTAACATTGGAGCTTAAGAAAGCCCGTGAAACATTCGAAGAGATAACAATCCTCACCACTGCCAACAAGTGGAGCGGGGCTGCCAATCGTCTTTACTATGCAGTCTTCCATGCAATCAATGCACTTCTCATTCATGATGGTCACATCATAAACACGCATAAAGGCTCGCATGCCGTATTCAACCTCAATTATATCAAAAAGGGAATCCTTCCATTAGAGTACGGTCGCCTCTATAACCAATTGCAGACAATGCGCGAAGAAAGCGACTACAACTGTGTCTATGAAGTAGAGGCAGATGAAATAAAAGGAAGAATTGAACCGGCACGAAAGCTTATTGAAGAGATAGAGAAACTGGTAAAAGAACTAACTAAAAGTTGCCTAAGAGCAGATAAGGCTTTTTGACACAATGTTCGACTCAGGCCAAATCTGCTTACATCTTGCATTTCTTTGAGGCTCTGAAAATCGATTCTTTTGGGGCGAGATGTGCTGAGGCTGAAATTATCGTGTTTTCGTCGATTATTCGCAACTCGTTGAGAACGTGCGGTTTATAATTACACAAGGTGAATTAAACTAGTCTGATTGACAACTACGCCTTGCAAAATGGGGCTTTTTGATGTGTTTTTGGAACAATTTTGACGTGAGATAACGGCAAAGTTCACGTGTGAAGTTGGAAAACTTCTCAAGAGAAGTTGCGAAAGTTCACGTGTCGCGTTGAAAAACTTCCCTTGTCAAGTCTGCAAAATGGACAGGATTCTGGGCTTTTTTTATCTATTTTTGTCTGGAGAGGCGTCAATTCGAAAGTGTCAAAAAGACACAGAAATCACTCTTTTGCTATACAGAATGGATAGACAAGCAAGTCTTGAAGTTCGCCGATTGGACGTTGCATCAGATTAGCCAGGATGTATTCTCCCGGAGCAAGGGGCTGCTTAGGTTGACAAATGAAACTGTCGCTTTCAGCTTTTATATCGAAGTAACTGGGTTCCAGCCTCGTATAGTTACACTCAATTAGCAACGGCTTGAACATCTTCCTGTAGTATTTCGAAGCTTTCAGGCGGACAAGAACGTAGTCGACGAGCACTTCCTTTTCGCCTGGCGTAACGCGGAAAACGGGCCGGTTTCCGTCAGCGAGTTGAGTGGCATGTCCGCCCGAAAGGTAGTGCGTCAACTTGCTCTTCATCTGATAATCCACAATCTTCCAGCCCGGCTTCAATTCGCTCTGCGTCTGCTGGACGGGTATCTCCACCCAACCCTCACCGACGGCCAGCTCGACCTTCTGCGCCCCTACATTAAGGGCAGAAAGGAGCATCAATAGACTTATTATTTTCTTCATAACACCACAAAATTATCTATTTTGTGAGAAATAACAAAGAATTGCTTGTCGTTTTGAGGATTTTTAACTAACTTTGCACGTCAAACAATCAAAACAATTGTGTATGACTATTGCTATTGTTACCTTGATGCTGCTCGGCTACCTGCTCATCTGCACCGAACACATCACCCGCATCAACAAGGCCACCGTGGCGCTCTTCTGCGGTGTATGGGGATGGGTGCTCTACGTCTGCGTAGGCCCCTACTATGTCGAAACGCTTCACGATGCAGGGTTTCAAGAATTCCTTGGCAGTCAGGACTATAGCATACAGGCCATAAACGAGTACATTAGGCAAAAAGTTTTCGCCACACACATCGCCCAGCTTACCAGCGTCGTGATGTATCTGCTGACAACGATGGCGATAGTGAACGTGCTGGCAGACAACGGATGCTTCGACCTCGTGGCAAAGCTCTGCCGAAGCCGCAGCACGTGGGTCGTCGTCACCATGACAGCTCTGTGCAGTTTCGGCCTGAGCGCCAATCTGGACAACCTGACCTCTGCCGTCGTCATGCTGATGGTGATGAACCAAATCGTGGTCAACCATAGGCAGCGCATGCTCCTTGGAGCCATCATCGTGATTGCCACGAACTGCGGCGGCTGCTTCACCGTCATTGGCGACGTCACGTCCCTACTCGTCTGGACACGCGGCGCCGTCACTCCCACCAACTACACCGCTGCGCTCGTCCTGCCCGCGCTCTTCGCCACAATCGTCCCCACCTACCTCATCGGCAGGCGGCTTCCACCGCACCTCGACCTGAAGCGAAGCAGCGTGATGGGCTACCGAGGCGACGATGCCGACATGAAACTCTGGCAGCAAATACTGATGCTCTTCCTCGGAATCGTCGGACTTTGGTTTGTACCGACGTTCTACAGACTGACGAACCTGCCTCCCTTCCTTGGTGCCCTCTGCGTACTTGGCGTGCTCTGGGTGGTGAATGAAATCATCAACCGCAAGCGCATCCTCAGCGACCAACCCCTCGGAAACCGCACGAACCGCAGCCTGCAATACGAGGTGATGCAGATGATTATGTTCTTCCTCGGCATAGGCCTCTCGGTGGACATACTCATCGAAGTAGGCGCGATGGACAGCGTCAGGAACTGGTGCGACCAGTATATCCATAATATATATATAATGTCACTCGTTCTGGGAGCCGTCAGCGCAGTGATGGACAACATTGCCCTCGTCATTAGCGGCATTTCCATCTATCCCGTGCTGGACGGAACGACGGGCGGAATGACCGAATACATGCAGAGCTTCGTCGAGAACGGACAGTACTGGCACCTCATCACGCTGAGCGGCTGCGTAGGCGGCTGCCTATTGCCCATAGGCAACACAGCAGGCTATGCGCTCATGAAGGCAGAGGATGTCACCATTTGGTGGTACTTGAAACACATCACCTGGAAGGTGCTTCTTGGTTGGTTCGTCAGCCTCGGCATCTACTTCCTCGTGGACTATTTCCTGAGATAATTCATAGGGGTTAGTGGTCAGAGGTTAGAGGTTAGAGAACACTTCTGCCCTTAACCAGCAACCTATACTATCCTCTAACCCCTAACCTCCAACCCCTAACCACCATACATTATGAACTATGAACTGAGTAGGCTGGGCATCTCTGCCCTCAACGCCATGCAGCAGGACATGCTCGCCACGGCTCGCAAGGGCGCATCCGTCGTGCTTCTGAGTCCCACGGGCTCTGGCAAGACGCTTGCTTATCTATTGCCTCTGATTGAGAAACTCGACGCAAAGAGCGACGACCTGCAGGCTCTCGTCATAGTTCCCTCCAGGGAACTGGCGATTCAAACAGCCGACGTAGCCCGAAGGCTGTGTTCCGAGCTCCGTGTCGCTGCTTGTTACGGCGGAAGGCCGGCAATGGAAGAGCATCAGCAGATGCGCGGTCTCAAGCCGCATCTTGTAGCTGCAACGCCCGGACGGCTGCTCGACCATCTGCAGAAAGGCAATCTGCTGACGCAGAACGTCAGCACACTCGTCATCGATGAATTCGACAAGTCCCTCGAGTTGGGCTTCCGCGAGCAAATGCGCGACATTATCTCCCTCCTACCCCACCTGCAGCAACGCATCCTCCTCTCTGCCACCGATAGCGAAGACATCACGTCGTTCGTAGGAACAGACCGTCACGTCCGCCTTAACTTCCTTGATGAAGAGGGCGACGACCGCATCAGGCTCCTGGTGGTCAAGTCACCAGAAAAGGACAAGCTTCAGACCTTGTATCGCCTGCTTTGTACACTCGGGACACAGAAAAGCCTTGTTTTCGTGGGTTACAGGGAGAGCGTGGAGCGTGTAGGAGATTTCCTCGAAAAGCAAGGATTGATGGCTGACATCTTCCACGGAGGCATGGAACAACGCGACCGCGAACGGGCGCTCTATCGTTTTATGAACGGCTCATCGAACGTCCTCGTCAGCACCGACCTCGCTTCCCGAGGCTTGGACATCACGGATGTCGATAATGTCATCCACTACCACCTGCCATCTAATGAAGAAGCCTGCACGCATCGGAACGGCCGCACGGCAAGATGGGACATGAACGGAAACGCCTATTTCATCCTCGGACCTGAGGAACATCTGCCGGAATACATCAGCGATGAAGTCGAGACCCTTGCCCTGCCAGCCCGAGTTCCTGCTCCGCAGAAGCCGCTCTGGGTGACATTATATATAGGTAAGGGCAAGAAGGATAAGATAAGTCGAGGCGACATCGTAGGCTTCCTCACCAAACAAGGCGGCCTCGAAGCCAGCCAGATTGGTCGCATTGATGTGCTCCCACATTGGTCGTATGTAGCAGTGGAACGCAGCATTTCCCGCGAACTCCTCGCTCGCATCAAAGGTCTCAAGATTAAGGGACTGAAGACGATTTATGCCATTGCAGGCAACTAAATATTGCACAAAACGAGTGTTTAGTGTGCATTTTTCTTTAAAAAACTTGCACAATCTAAGGAATTGTGTTACCTTTGCAGCCGATTTTAACCAATTAAAGGTAAAAGATGAAGAAAACAATCCTTAGTTTAATGGCATTTGCAGCTGTCAGCAGCGCATTTGCAGGTGGTCTCCTGACCAACACAAACCAGAATGCAGCCTTCGTTCGTAACTTCGCTCAGGAAGGCAAGATTGACATCACAAGTATCTACGCCAACCCTGCCGGCGGCGCATTCCTCGAGAATGGATGGCACTTGAGCCTCAACAACCAGACAGCCTTCCAGCGTCGAATCATCGATACGACTTTCCCGCTCTTCCAATACAACACCTCTAATCCCACTCCGACCCACCATTTCGTGGGTAAAGCTACTGCCCCTACCATTCCTTCCATTACCGCTTCTTATAATAAGGACAAGTGGAGCGTGTCGGCACACTTTGCCATCAGCGGCGGCGGCGGCAAGTGCGAGTTCGACAACGGACTGGGTTCCTTCGAAGCTGCCTACGCAGGAGTGCTCTATCAAATGGCTCCCGCTCTTCTGCCGCCAGGTGTAACATTCCAAGGATACACGGTCAACAGCTTTATGAAAGGCAAGTCCTACCACTTTGGCCTACAACTGGGTGGAACATACAAGTTCACCGACAACATTGCAGGATTTGTGGGAGTACGCGGACTGTATGCAACATCCAACTACAACGGAGCAGTCAACCCCTCTGCCACCACGAATGTTGGCAACATTCCCCTCAACAACTACGGCATCGACCTTAACTGCGACCAAACAGCCTTTGGCGTGGCCATTATCCTCGGTGTTGACTGGAAGATAAACGACAAATGGAATGTTTCTGCGAAATATGAGACTCCTACCAGGCTGAACCTCAAGAATAAGAGCGAGATTATTGTTGTGGATGATTTGGTAAAAGAAAAGGCAGCCGGCATCCTCAGCCAGTTCGAAGACGGCAAGAAGGTTCGCGAGGACGTCCCCGCTATGCTTGCCTTGGGCGCACAGTACTCTCCAATTGAGAAAGTTCGCCTGAACGCCGGCTACCATCAATTCTTCGACAAAGTCTCCACAAAGTTCCTCAACAAGGAGGACCTCATCAGCCACAACACCCACGAGTTCCTTCTCGGTGCCGAATACGACATCTGCAAGTGGCTCACCATTTCAGGTTCTTGGGAAACAACGCTTTATGGTATGGATGACGAGTTCATGAACGACCTCTCCTTCAACCTCTCTAACCACATGGTGGGTGCAGGCTTTCGCATCAACGCTACCCAGCGTTTCAGCATCGACGTGGGCTATATGTGTACGTTCTACAACAGCCGAGGCGTAACTGACCCTGAACCTAAATGGAATGGAATGAAATATGACCTCTACGACCGCAAGAACCATACCTTCGGCATCGGCGTTAACCTCGACCTCTAATTTCACCAGCTAAGTTACAAAAGATGGCGTGTCGAATTGACCAAGATGGCGTGTTAAGTTTATTAACTTAACGTGCCTCGTTTCAACGCCTGATACTTCTACACCGTTCGAATGAAAAGTCGAACGGTGTTTTTTTGCTTGTTTATTTTGTAATCTCAACTAAAGTTCGTACCTTTGCACCCCATAAAGAAAATATAATTCAAAACCGATATGAGCAAGAGATTCACAGAACGCAATAAGCTTAATCTGAGCGACGTCAATAAGGAAGTGCTCAGGCAGTGGGACGAGGAAGACGTGTTCCACCAGAGTATGTCCGAGCGAGAAGGCTGTCCATCGTTCATCTTCTACGAAGGACCTCCATCGGCCAACGGACATCCGGGCATTCATCATGTCCTGGCACGCAGCATCAAGGACACCTTCTGCCGCTTCAAGACGATGAAAGGCTACCAGGTGAAACGCAAGGCAGGCTGGGACACACACGGACTGCCCGTTGAGCTTGGCGTGGAGAAAGAACTTGGCATCACGAAGGAAGACATCGGCAAGAGCATCAGCATCGAGGAGTACAACCGCAAGTGCCGCGAGAATGTGATGATGTACACCAGCGAATGGACCGACCTCAGCCACAAGATGGGCTACTGGGTGGACATGGAGCACCCCTACATCACCTACGACAACAAGTACATCGAGACGCTTTGGTGGCTCCTGAAGCAGCTTTACCAGAAGGACCTCCTCTATAAGGGCTACACCATCCAGCCGTATTCTCCCGCCGCAGGAACAGGTCTGTCGAGCCACGAGCTCAACCAGCCAGGCTGCTACAGGGACGTGAAGGACACCACGGTTACGGCGCAGTTTAAGACCCTCTCTAACTCCCCCTTAAAGGGGGAGGATAAGAAGTCTCCCTTTAAGGGAGATTTAGAGGGTCTTCCTGTTTATATCCTTGCTTGGACGACGACGCCATGGACTTTGCCTTCCAACACAGCCCTCTGCGTCGGCCCAAAGATTGACTATGTTGCCGTCAAGGGAAGCAATCCATATACTGGCGAACAGGCCATCTATATCCTTGCCGAAGCTCGACTCTCTGCCTACTTCCAAGCCGAGGAAGGCAAGGAACTCGATATTGTATGGCGAGGCAAAGGTACCGACCTCATTGGCATGAAGTACGAACAACTCTTCCCCTGGGTAAAACCATGTGCCCTCGAGGACGGCAAGGCAGTCGACAAGAGTGCAGAAGCCTTCCGCGTCATTCCCGGTGATTACGTCACGACAGAAGACGGTACCGGCATCGTACACATCGCCCCGACCTTCGGCGCAGACGACGCCAAGGTGGCAAAGGATGCAGGCATCCCAAGCCTCTTCGTCATCGACAAGGCTGGCGACACGCGTCCGATGGTGGACTTCACAGGCAAATACTTCGTAAAGGACGATATGGATGCAGCCTTCGTCGAGACTTGCGTCAACGACAGCTATTGGGCACATTCCGGCGACTTCGTCAAGAATGCCTACGACCCAAAGTATGCCGACTTGGACGAGAAGGCACTTGCAAAGACAGAAGACCTGAACATCGTCCTCTGCATGGAAATGAAGCAGGCTGGCACCGCCTTCAAGATTGAGAAGCACGTCCATAACTATCCGCACTGCTGGCGCACGGACAAGCCTGTCCTCTACTACCCTCTCGACTCTTGGTTCATCCGTTCATCGGCAGCCAAAGAGCGCATGATGGAACTCAACAACACCATTCTCTGGAAGCCAGAAAGCACAGGCACAGGTCGCTTCGGCAAATGGCTTGAGAACCTCAACGACTGGAACCTCAGCCGCTCACGTTATTGGGGCACACCACTTCCTATTTGGCGCAACAAGGAAACTCGCGAAGAGATATGCATCGGCTCTGTAGAAGAGTTGTACAACGAAATAGAGAAAGCTGTCGCTGCTGGCGTGATGCCAAGCAATCCCCTTAAGGAGAAAGGCTTCGTGCCTGGTGATATGAGTCAGGAGAACTACGACCGCATCGACCTTCACCGTCCTTATGTCGACCAGATTTGGCTTGTCGGCAAGAGCGGTGCTGTGTTGAAGCGCGAACTTGACCTCATTGATGTTTGGTTCGACTCGGGTGCCATGCCTTATGCCCAGATACACTATCCCTTCGAGAACAAAGAGTTGCTCGACAAGGGAACAGCCTTCCCCGCTGACTTCATTGCAGAAGGCGTCGACCAGACACGTGGTTGGTTCTACACGCTCCACGCCATCGCCACGATGGTCTTCGACAGCGTCGCCTACAAAGCCGTCATCAGCAATGGCCTCGTGCTCGACAAGAACGGCATGAAGATGTCGAAGCGCCTCGGCAACGCCGTCGATCCCTTCGGAGCCATCGAGAAGTACGGAAGCGACGCCGTCCGCTGGTACATGATAACAAACTCAGCTCCTTGGGACAACCTGAAGTTCGACGAAGAAGGCGTGCAGGAAGTGAGCCGCACATTCTTCGGCAAGCTCTTCCAGACATATTCTTTCTTGACGATGTATGCCAATGTGGACGGCTGGTGCTACAAGGAACCGGATGTTCCCATGAACGAGCGTCCCGAAATGGACCGTTGGATACTCTCCTGCCTGAACAGCCTCATTCGTGAGGTTGAGCAATGCTACGAAGACTACGAGCCAACAAAGGCAGGCCGACTGATTCAAAGCTTTGTGGTCGACAACGTGAGCAACTGGTTCGTTCGTCTCTCGAAGAAACGTTTCTGGGGTTCTGCCATGAGCCTCGACAAACTGAGCGCTTATCAGACGCTCTATACTTGCCTTGAGACAGTTGCACGCTTGATGGCTCCCATCGCTCCTTATTACGCCGACCGCCTTTGGCGAGACTTGAACGACGCAACGGGACGAGGCGAGACAAAGAGCGTACACCTTGCCAAGTTCCCCATTGCAGACGATGCAAAGATAGACCAAGAGCAGGAACAACGCATGGCTCTCGCCCAGCAGGTGACGAGCATGATTCTTTCTCTCCGCAAGAAGGAGCAGATAGTCGTAAAGCAACCTCTGCAACGCATTGCCATCCCTGCCACAAGTGCCGAGCAGCAGCAGCGCATCCTGGCCATGAAGCAACTCATCCTGGACGAAGTGAACGTCAAGGAACTCGAGTTCGTTGAGGCTCAGGGAATGCTCGTCAAGCAGGTGAAGTGCAACTTCCGCACGATGGGCAAGAAGTTCGGCAAGCTCATGAAGAGCGTCAACGCAGCAGTTCTGGCCATGAGCCAAGAGCAGATTGCTGAGCTCGAAGCGAAGGAACATCTGCCCCTCAAGCTTGATACAGGCGAAGAAGTGACCGTTGACCTCGAGGACATTGAAGTCTTCAGCCAAGACATCCCAGGGTGGAGCGTCGCCAACGAAGGCACTCTGACCGTTGCCCTCGACCTGACCATCACCGAGGACTTGCGGTTGGAAGGTGTTGCACGCGAACTTATCCGCAGCATCCAAACGCTTCGCAAGGACAGCGGCTTCGACATCACCGACCGCATCAACGTCACTTTGCCCGAGACAGAAGACAACCGCACTTGCCTCAGCAAGTTCAGCGACTACATTGCATCACAGGTTCTTGCCAACAACATTACGCTTGGCACAGAACTAAAAGTTAGCAAAATATAATAAAGTAAAAAGATATGGAAGAAAACAAAGTAAGGTACTCCGACGAGGAGCTCGAGGAGTTCCGCCAGCTCATCAACGAGAAACTGGCAGTTGCAAAGAGCGACTACGAGATTCTCATGAAGAAGATTAACGGCGACGGCGTGGACGAGGCGGAAACGCACTCCACCTATCATACGCTCGAAGAGGGCAGCGAGACGCTTTCGAAAGAAAGCCTCATGAACGAGGTGATGCGTGCCCAGAAGTTTATCACAGGTCTTCAGGCCGCCCTTGTCCGTATTCAGAACAAGACATACGGCATCTGCCGCGAGACAGGGAAGCTGATTCCGAAGGAACGCCTTCGTGCTGTTCCCCACGCTACTCTCAGCATTGAAGCAAAGCAAGCACGCGACAAGAAGCACTAAATGACTCGCAAGCAAGCACAAGCCCTGACCACTGCAGCTCTGGCTGTAGGTATTGTCTGCATCGACCAAGTCATTAAGGTTGCGGTCAAGACAGGCATGTATCTGCACGAGAGCATTCGGGTGACGGACTGGTTCTACATTCTCTTCACCGAGAACGACGGCATGGCTTTCGGCATGGAGGTCATTCCCAAATGGTTCTTGACCTCGTTCCGCATCGTGGCTGTGATACTTCTTTCCTGGTACATATTTCGTTGTATTAAGAAGGGCATCAGCTGGGGCTATCTTGTTTGCTTGACCTTGATAACTGCCGGAGCAGCAGGCAACATCTTCGACTGCTTGTTCTACGGGATGATATTCAACAACCCGCCAGCTCCCTTTAGAGCAGAACTTGTTCCGTGGGGCACAGGTTACGGGCAGATGATGCTGGGGCAAGTGGTGGACATGTTTTACTTTCCGCTGGTGGAATGGGATTGGCCTTCCAGCCTTCCCTTCATCGGCGGCGAGCACTTCATCTTCTTCAGCCCCATCTTCAACTTTGCCGATGCCAGCATCTCATGCGGCGTCATTGCGCTCATTCTCTTCTTCAATCAGAAAGTGTTCCGATGAAAGCCTGCCCTATCCCCTTTAGGGGAAGCCACGCCCTGGCTCTTCTCTGTTCCTTCATCTTCCTGGCATGCTCCCCTTCCAGGCCTCGTGGCATACTGAGCAAGCAGAAGATGACTGACGTACTGGTGGACTACCACCTTGCACAAGGAATGGCAGAGACGCAGACCGACAATGGTGAAGCGGCACGCTACAAATTCATCCAGGCTGTTTTCAAGAAGCACCGCATCAGCGAGGCTGCATTCGACTCCTCCATGGTCTACTACAGCGGCAGGGCTGAAGAATTCACACACATCTATGACAATGTCCTGACACGCGTGCAGGCTCAGGCGGAGCGTATGGGACTTGAACTGGCACAGAACCAGGACAAATTTGCAACGCTTACGAGCGAAGGCGACACTGCCAACATCTGGTTGGGACAGGACTTCGCTTGCGTGATAGCTACTCCCACTCAGTGCATCTACTCTTTCACGATGAAGGCTGATTCCACGTTCAGGGCTGGCGACAGCTTTATTTGGCGCTTCAAGACGCAGTTCGTCGGACGCTCCATGAACAATGAGGCCATTGCCTTGCTTAATTTCTATTACGACAACGACACCGTTGCAGCCGTCAACGACCTGCTTCGCAACAGTCCCAAGAACGAGTTGAGCCACTACCCCAACAGGGCTCTCGACAGTCTGACCGTTCGTTCCATCACGGGCTTCATCTATCTGCCCATGGTTCAGGATGCCGACCAGCCCAAGCCATTGCTCGTGAGCCAGATGCAGCTCATCAGAATGCACAAAGCGAAACCCGTTGAAGTCGTACCACAGACGCAAGCCATTTCCGACTCAACCGACGTTGACACCGTTCAGCAAAGGAAAGGCGAACGCCTGTCACCTCTCCAAGTTCGCGAGAGTCAACCAAAGGAGAGGAAGATACACATCACGAAGGAGAACCCCAATCCCATCCATCCGGAACGTGGCATTCCGCAACGCATAAGAAGGAAATGAAGCGTGCCTACCACGACATTCGCCTGCCCGACGGCACCGTGAAGAAAGGGCCGCTCGTCGTTGAAACGGACGACGAAGGGCATTTCCTTGCATGGCATTTGCTCCTGCAGGAGGAACCTTTCACCGAATGGGTGGGCGGCACATACGAATGCCCGAAGTGACAGAATGCTCATCTTTTGCCCGAATATACTTTCTTTTTGTATTTCACAGACTCTCTGAGAATGGCGCAAAACTGCCCAAGGTGCGCCGAGGCTGAAAAGAACGCATTCTCAGCTGGTTTACGTAACACACTGAGGATGTAGTACTTCCAATATTCCTCGTTATCTAAAGGCTGTCGGACGAGGTTATTCAGGACAGGAAAGTGGTGCTTTTGGCGTACTTAAACGGCGATTTCGGTACGCCAAGTTGACCAATCCCCTATAGGGAAAGTACCAACTCGGCATAGGGGATTGCCCAAAGACCTATGCCACGTTGCACGACAACCTACTATATGTTGCCCGACGACCCATTCGGCGACCGTTTTCAGGTACGATTTTGTCTAAAATGTCCAGCTATGCATCAAAAACCGAACTATCAAAAGGAAAGCAAAGACGCCCGGAAACTTACTAAATGACACATTGGACATGACCAGCCATAGAAGGAAGGAAATTGCAAATTCACACTTTTTATAGAATAAAAGTGTGCAGAAGGTTGGCATTTCGAACAAAATGTAGTACCTTTGTCTCACGGAAACTTACATCCAGATTTTATAAGCCATTATGAACACAGAACCTATAATGAATCGCGCTGCCGATAATATCCGCATCCTGGCAGCAGCAATGGTGGAGAAAGCCAAAAGCGGACACCCAGGCGGAGCAATGGGCGGAGCCGACTTCATCAATGTCCTCTACAGCGAATACCTGCAGTTCGACCCGAAGAACCCTCTCTGGCAAGGACGCGACCGCTTCTTCCTCGACCCGGGTCACATGTCGCCCATGCTCTATGCAGAACTGACCCTCATCGGCAAGTTCACACTCGAGGAACTGCAAGAGCTCCGTCAATGGGGCTCTCCCACACCGGGGCATCCCGAAGTATGCTACGAGCGGGGCATCGAGAATAGCAGCGGTCCGCTCGGGCAAGGTCACACCTACGCCGTCGGTGCCGCCATTGCTGCAAAGTTCCTCTACGCTAAGACGGGCAATCCAACCTTCAAGAAGGAAACCATCTACACCTATATCAGCGACGGAGGCATACAGGAAGAAGTCAGCCTCGGAGCCGCCCGCATTGCCGGAAATCTCGGCCTCGACAACCTCATCATGTTCTACGATGCCAACGACATACAGCTCTCCACAGAGACAAGCGTCGTGACGTGCGAGGACGTGGCAACGCGTTACCAGGCCCTCGGATGGGAAGTCATCGACATTGACGGCAACGATGTCGGGCAAATCCGCAAGGCTCTCGACAAAGCCAAAACCGTGGTCGGGAAGCCTACCCTCATCATCGGCCGCTGCATCATGGGCAAAGGTGCCTTGCAAGCCGACGGCTCAAGCTACGAACGCAGCTGCAAGACACACGGTGCTCCCCTCGGCGGCGACGCCTACCGCAACACCATCACCAACCTCGGAGGAAACCCCGACGAACCCTTCGTCATATTCCCCGAGGTACAGGCTCTCTATGATGCCCGTCTCAAGGAACTGGAAAGCATCGTCGCCACTCGGCATAAGGAAGAACAGGAATGGGCAGCAGAGAACAAGGAAATGAAGAACCAACTCAATGATTGGTTTGCAGGGCGTCTGCCCCACATCGACTGGGACAGCATCGAGCAAAAGCAGAACGATGCCACACGCAACGCTTCGAGTGCCTGCCTCACATTACTTGCAAAGCAGGTTCCCAACATGATTGTCAGCTCCGCCGACCTATGCAACTCCGACAAGACGGACGGTTTCATCAAGGGAGGAGCAAGCATCATCTCCCGCGACAACCCAGGCGGTGGCTTCCTGCAGGCAGGTGTTTCGGAGCTCACGATGGCATGCTGTTGCATTGGTATGATGCTTCATGGCGGCGTCATTGCAGCTTGCGGAACGTTCTTCGTGTTCTCCGACTACATGAAGCCTGCTGTTCGCATGGCAGCCCTGATGGAAGTTCCCGTCAAGTTCATATGGAGCCATGATGCCTTCCGCGTTGGCGAGGATGGTCCGACACACGAACCCGTCGAGCAAGAAGCACAGATTCGCCTCATGGAGAAAATGAAGAACCACAGCGGAAGAAACTCGATGCTCGTGCTTCGTCCTGCTGACGGCAAGGCTACGACACGATGCTGGAAGCTGGCAATGGAGAACAATCAAACGCCTTCCGCTCTCATTCTCAGCAGGCAGACCATCGAAGACCTTCCCGAAGGAACCAACTACGACGGCACAGCCAAAGGCGCATACATCGCAGCCGAAAGCGACGAGCAGTTCGACATCATCTTCGTCGGCAACGGCTCGGAAGTCAGCACGCTCATAGCAGGCGCACGTCTTCTCCGCAAAGACGGCTATAAAGTGCGCGTCGTAAGTGCCCCCAGCGAAGGACTCTTCCGCGAGCAACCCATTTCCTACCAACGCGAGTTGTTCCCCATCGGCAGCAAAATCTTCGGCCTTACGGCTGGTCTTCCCGTCAACCTGCAAGGCTTTCTCGTAGGTGCCCATCCCAGCAGTTCAATATGGGGCCTCGAAAGCTTCGGCTTCTCTGCTCCCTATAAAGTGCTTGACCAGAAACTCGGTTTCACACCCGAAAACGTTTACGAACAAGCAAAGAAGATATTATCATGATTGGATTAGCAAGCGATCACGCTGGCTATGCTCTTAAGCAGCACGTAAAGGAGTACCTTACAGGGAAAGGCATCGAGTTCCATGACTACGGGACGTACAGCGAGGAAAGTTGCGACTATCCCGACTTTGCCCATGCCTTAGCAGAGGGAATGGAAGCAGGCAAGTGCGAGAAAGGCATTGCCATCTGCGGCAGCGGGGAAGGCATCAGTATGACACTCAACAAGCATCAAAGCATTCGTGCCGCACTCTGCTGGATGCCTAAGATTGCCCACCTTGCCCGTCAGCACAACGATGCCAATGTGTTGGTCATGCCCGGCCGCTTCATCACGAACGAGGAAGCTGATGCCATCATGGACGAATACTTCGCAACTCCCTTCGAAGGCGGTCGTCACGAGCGTCGCATCGCAAAGATTCCTGTCCAATAGCATATATTAATATAATAATGTATAGGAGGGTTGCCATAGCTCTTCTCTTTGCTTTCGCCCGGGTTGCAGGTCGGGCAGAAGAAAGGAAAGTTATTCATCAGACTGATGGTAGCATCACGTTTGTGGTTGACGAAGGCTTGGAGCCCATTGATGACACGTTCAAGTACCTTATGGATGGTGAGAAGTTGGCCAAAGCCATTCTGAGCAAAGACAAGACCATCCATAATGATGACTATTATAAAATCTATGCTACGAGCTTTGCGGAAGCAAAGAACATGAGAGGCGGCGAGAAGGATGCCTTCTTCCAATGCGTGCTGCGGGCATACAAGAAGCACCAGTCGCTGGTACTTTCGCCAGATATGATTTGGTTGCTCATCAGCCAAGGCTTTGCCAGATACGTTGATGCGCACAGCGAAGAACTGCGTCCGAAGCTGGTGAGCCATGAAGGAAAGATGAACCTGGCGATAGAATCGGAGCTTGACCTGCTTTCGGGTGAGGCCGACTACAAGAAGCTTGTCGGCGACTTCGCATCGGGGATAGCGAAATACACAAAGGATGACATTGCCACGACGCTCACGTCGGACTTCTCTACGACATTACCTGCCGAGCGAATCGCCTCGCAGATAACGCTGATGGAAAGTGTGAAGTCGTACTTCCGATACATGGTTTATTATGCCGCCTGCGGCATTCCGTCAATCACATTAAAGGGAACACCTGCCGACTGGCAAAGCGTTCTCGACAAGACACGCAAGCTTGCCGGCTACGGACTTGCTGATTGGACGCGAGACATCGAGCCCATCTTGGCTCAGTTCGTACTTGCTTCCGAAGGCAAACCCAATCAGGAATTCTGGCAAAGCATTGTCAAGAAGGAGCCGACGAACAGGCTGAAAGGCGGCGGATGCAGTAGTGAAAGGCCCACCCGAATTGACGGATGGCTGCTGAAGCTCTTTCCTGACGAGAACGGACAAACGCCGGACAGCGTTTCGCACCTGACGGAAATGCCGTCCGAGCGCTTTTATGTCGGCCTGAAGTACCGCATGACAGACCCGCAGACGAGCACCGTTGTGAGCGAAATGCCATTGGAACTCATGGCGGGCTTCATTGGGGAAGAGGAAGACACGCTCACGAATACGCTTACTCCGAAGATAGGTTGGCTGCTGCGAAGAGCAGAGACTGACGAGGAATTGCTGGCCAGCCTTCAGGAAAAGAGCAAAGGAACCATTGATATCAAAGTGAAGGAAGTGCCCGAGATGCTTGCCAAACTGCCGCACATCAAAGGCCTGAGCCTCACTTTCACCGATGACATCGAGCTGCCGGAATGGTTCGACCGAATCGACATCGACCACCTGAACATCCATGGCTCAACAAGGGGAAGTGAGAATATGTTCAAGGCTCTTGCCAAGATAAAAGGCATCGAGTACCTTAGTATCTTTTTCGCACAAGATGGCAACCTTGCCCTTACCGTCAGAAGTAAGAAGGGAAACACAACAACTCCTTCTGAAGTACAGGAAAAGACACAGCAGATCGAAGTCAAAAAGCTAAGCCTCGATTACCCGAATGAAGTTGTACTGCCCGAATGGCTCTCCGGGTTTAGCATCGATGAGCTTATTGTCAGCGGCAAGATGACAAGGGCAGAGAAGCGGAAGCTCTCAAGGCAATTGCGTAAGGCAAACGTAGGGAAGTTCGTCATAGACAGGGACGTCTGAACTTCTACCTTAACGACAGCAACAAACGACGCGTGGGGAGTCACCACTAAGAAAACGCTCCTCAGCATGTTGACCTTGAGGAACATGAGCATTAATACGGTGAGAGCCCGAAGTTTTGTCTTCGGGCTCTCTTTTATTATATAATAATGTATTACCTTGCGCTGGTGAACTCGTCGAGGAAACGGACGTCGTTCTCCGAGAACATGCGGAGGTCCTTCACCTGATACTTCAGGTTCGTGATACGCTCGATACCCATACCGAAGGCGTAGCCTGTGTAGATGCTGCTGTCGATGCCGTTTGCATCGAGGACAGCAGGATCTACCATTCCACAGCCAAGAATCTCGAGCCAGCCACTGCCTTTGCACATCGAACAACCCTTGCCGCCGCAGATGGTGCAGCTGACATCCATCTCGGCACTGGGTTCCGTGAAGGGGAAATAGCTTGGGCGAAGACGAATCTTCGTATCGGGACCGAAGAGCTCCTGAGCAAAGAGAAGGAGCACTTGCTTGAGGTCTGTGAAGCTGACATTCTTGTCAACATAGAGGCCTTCTATCTGATGGAAGAAACAATGGGCACGTGCGCTGACGGCTTCGTTACGATAGACGCGTCCGGGGCACAAGATGCGGATGGGCGGCTGAGTCTTTTCCATCACACGAGACTGCACGCTGCTGGTGTGCGAACGCAGTATGATGTCGGGATGTGCCTCCACGAAGAACGTATCCTGCATATCGCGGGCTGGATGGTCGTCGGCAAAGTTAAGGCTGCTGTAGACGTGCCAGTCATCCTCCACCTCGGGACCTTCTGCCAGAGTAAAACCAAGGCGGCTGAAGATATCGACGATTTCATTCTTGACAATTGTCAGGGGATGACGGGAGCCAAGTGTGATGGGATAAGGTGTTCTCGTGAGGTCGATAGACGAAGAACCAGTGGCAGAGCCTTCTCCAGCCCCTTCCTTCAGGGCGTTTATCTTCTCTTGGGCAAGGCTCTTCAGCTGGTTAATCTTCATGCCGACCTCTTTCTTCAGTTCAGCGGGAACACTTCGAAAGTCGTTCATCAACT
This sequence comes from Bacteroidaceae bacterium, assembly GCA_017469525.1. GTDB lineage: Bacteria > Bacteroidota > Bacteroidia > Bacteroidales > Bacteroidaceae > Physcousia. Next base: position 39,415 of record JAFUGG010000020.1, read on the forward strand.
GTGATATCTCACCTTTTTTACTCAGATATTTGATACGCAGAGCCTCTGCTTCTTGAGCATTCTTTGCGTGAAGGGCAGAGATCTCCTGCATCAATTGTTCTATTTTCTCAATCATAATAAGCCTATTTTCTGTGTTTCGCGTGCAAAGTTATAAATAAAATATGGATTAGAGATTAGAGATTAGAGATTATTTTGTAATTTTGCACCCGATTTAGTCGTTAGGTTGCAGAATGAGCATTAAGTGTAAGGTTATCCAGGGCTTCGTGGCTATTGTGGTTACGATGTTACTTTCGTGTGGTGGCAGAGGCGGCGACACGAGCCAAGATGAAGTGGATTTGCTCCTGACGGACAGCATTCCCGTCGACACGCTTGCACAAGAAGAGGAGGAACTTAGCATAACAGAGGAAAACACGCCTCAGTTCGACGGCATCTTCAACGACTTCCTCTTCGCCTATCTTCATAGTCGGACCCTTCGACAGGAGCGCACCACGAGGCCTCTTCCGCTTGAACATTCCCAGCGACCCACCGAGTTGCTCGAGGACTTTAACCCTGAGTTTGAACTCAGTTTCCTGACGGGCGAATACTTCACCACACTGTATGGCGGGGCCTCGCAGATGCAAGCCGAGGACGACGAAGAACTGGAAGAGGACTCCGTCGTCAGCCTTCAACGCATAAACCTGAACGACGGAACGATTCGCAACTACCGTTTCCTTCGCGAAGAAGGCCGCTGGCAACTTGCAGCCATCCGCGAGGAGACGTTCGACGACGACGATCTCAGCGACTTTCTCGGCTTCTATGCTCGCTTTTGCAGCGACAGCATCTTTCAGAGCCAGGCTATAGCCGACCCGTTGCACATCAGCATTCAGGAATCGGAGGACGAAGACGAAACCATCAACGGCATCATCGACGCCGACCAATGGCAAACGTTCTGTCCGGAGGTTCCGAGTGGCATCATCTGCAACATCCGCAAAGGGCAGAGCTACAGCGGCCACAGAATCGTGATGAGGAAAAGCGGACTGTCGAACGGCTTGCAGGAGATATTTACATTCAGCAAAGAGCGGAACGGCTGGAAACTTATTAGGTATGAAAATTGAGAATACTTTTGGCATAGAGGCAGAGGCTCGCGAAGTCATCACCTACGACTCGGAGGAAGCGCTCCGAGAGGCAATCGCACGCATTCACAAAACGGACGAAGGTTTGCCGCTCTTGCATGTAGGAGCAGGCAGTAACCTTCTTTTTCTCAGCGACTTCGATGGGATTATCTTAAAGTCAAACATTAAGGGTCATATCATTAAGGCTGAGACGATGGACGAAGTCTTTGTAGAAGTCGGTTCGGGCGAAATGTGTGACGAGTTCATTGCCTATGCCATTCAAATGGGTTGGTACGGTATGGAGAACCTTTCTCTCATTCCAGGTCAGGTGGGAGCTGCTGCCGTGCAGAACATCGGAGCTTATGGCGTGGAGGCTCAAGACGTGATAGAAGAGGTGAAGGGCATCAGTCTGAAGGATGGTTCGGAACGCGTCTGGAAGAAAGCCGACTGCCAGTACGGCTACAGACAGAGTATCTTCAAGGGCGGCTTGTGGGGCAGGTATGCCATCACCCGCGTCACTTTCCGCCTTAAGAAACACTTCGAGCCGAAACTCCAATACGGCGGCCTCGTGAAAGCTGTCGAGGAGAAAGGCCTCACGAAGGACACTCTGACAGCCCAAGAGCTACGTCAAATCATCATAGACATCCGTCGAGCCAAGCTTCCTGACCCTGAGGTTCAAGGCAACGCAGGCAGTTTCTTCAAGAATCCCATTGTGCCGAAAGAGCAGGCTGACCGCCTTCTGTCCGAGCATCCGACGATGCCCCACTACCCTGCCGACGCAGGAAAAGTCAAGTTGGCTGCTGGCTGGCTGATAGAGCAGGCTGGCTGGAAAGGCAAGAGCCTCGGTCCGGCTGCCGTCCACGACCGTCAGGCTCTGGTGCTCGTAAACAAGGGAGAAGCAACGGGAGACGATATAAAAAGACTATGCGACGCCGTCAAGAAGGACGTCAGAGAGCGTTTCGGCATCGAACTCGAGCCGGAGGTAAACTTCATCACCTCAATTCATAATTCATAATTCACAATTCATAATTATTCCCAACGAAGGAAGCAAGAGGCCTTATGAAGATAACTTTCCTCGGAACAGGCACGAGTATCGGAGTGCCACAAATCGGCTGCCAATGCGAAGTCTGCACCAGCAGCGACCCTCGCGACCGCCGTCTGCGTGCCTCTGCACTATTCGAGGAAGGTGACACAAGGCTCCTCGTGGATTGCGGGCCTGACTTTCGTGAGCAGATGCTCCGCATCAAGATGACGGGGCCGCTGAGTGCCGTCCTCATCACCCATGAGCATTACGATCACGTTGGAGGTATTGACGACCTCCGCCCGTTTACCTTCGAGCACAATCTTCCCCTGTTTGCCGATGACTACACCTGCCGTCATCTGCGTCAAAGGCTACCCTACTGCTTGGTCCGACACACTTATCCTGGCATCCCGAAGCTGGAACTGCACGAATTGAAGGAAGGCGACAAACTACAATTCGGTTCGCTTGAGGTGACAGCCATTCGCGTCATGCACGGCGAGCTGCCTATCCTCGGATATAGAATTGGCGACGTAGCTTACCTGACGGATATGACCGAACTGTTCGACTCGTCACTTCCATTGCTCCGCGGCATCAAGTTGCTCATCATCGGAGCCCTTCGCCATACGCCCCACAAGACACACCAGACCGTCCAGCATGCAATGGAGTTCAGCCGAAGCCTGGGCAACATCCCAACCTACTTCATACACATGTCCCACCAGGTCGGCCTGCATGAAGTGGAGGAGCAAAAACTGCCCCAGGGCTTCCACTACGCCTATGACGGGCTGGTCATCGAGGCATTGGATGGCAAGTTCACTCAAAAGAAGTTGCCAGTACTCTCGTGAGAGTACTGGAGTTTTCTCTGGAGAGTACTGGAGTTTTCTCGAGAGAGTACTGGGCTCCTCTCGCGAGAAAGATGAGATGCTGACTCTATTCTGGCACAGTGAAGTAAAGATAACCTGCAGCCCCTCCGCCTATTGCACCGCTCGAAGGATTGATGTATCCGCCGTAGGAAGCGTTATCTACCACGTTTCCTGTCTCAATCGTAATGCCCTGACCGCTATAGTCATAACGTGCCACAAAACGAATGTAGTAGCGTTGACCTGCCTGGTTCGGAAGGGCATTCTTGTGTAGATGAAGGTGTCCGACGGGATCATCGGCGCCATCAATGTAGCCGTCATAATTGGTGCGTGTGTTATAGACAGAGTCCACATGAACTCTTACGTCGTCGTCCGGATCGTCGTTATTCTTGGTGTCGAGCGTGTCGTAACAGATTGTCCATGTGTATTCGGTGCGATTGATGAGATGGCCACGTTCTTTCTGGTGAGCCGTCACATGAATCGAATCGCCAGGGGTGAGCACCATATTCTTGGGATTACCCGTAACATAATTCGGATAATCACCTGTCGTATAGGTAAATCCGAGCCATGTCGGACAGTAGGACGTATGGTCACTTTCAGAGCAGGAGAAGGCGACAAGAGCCAAGAGACCGCACATCAGGGTCAATTTCAAATTGGAGTTCTTCATTTTGTATCTGGTAGGATGTTTAGTTTTTTCATTTCGGAATAGAGTCTCTGTACAGGAAGTCCCATCACATTGAAGTAGGAGCCCTCAATGCGCGTCACACCGATGTAGCCAATCCACTCCTGAATACCGTATGCACCGGCTTTGTCCAAGGGGCGATAATGCGTGACGTAATGGTCGATTTCCGCTTCCGAGAGTTGGGCAAAGGTGACTTGTGAAACAGAAGCAAACGAGTGTTGCATCTCGGTTGTGGAGAGTGTAACGCCCGTCACGACCTGATGCGTCTTGCCGGAAAGCTTCCTGAGCATCTGTTTTGCCTCAGCCTCATCAGCTGGTTTGCCAAGGACTTCGCCATCGAGATATACGATGGTATCGGCTGTGATGAGCAGTTCATCGGGATTGAGAGTATATGCCGCTGCCTTCTTTCGACTGATATATTGAGGAATCTCCTCCATCGAAAGCCCTTCCGGATAACTCTCGTCGAGACCTTTCAACGTGCGGACTTCAAACTCGAAGCCAAGGCCGGCAAGGAGTTCCTTGCGTCGAGGAGAATTGCTTGCTAAAATTATCTTCATCTTTTTTAGTCGTTTGGTCGTTTGGTAAATTGGTCGTTTGGGGAAATCTGTTACTTTTCTAAACCACTAAACGGCTAATCTACCAAACCACTAATTTACCAGCTGAAGGCCTTCTCGTCTGCCATCCACTTGCCCTGAGCTTTGAGGACTTGCTCTATCACATCGCGGACACAACCCCTGCCACCGTCCTTGTGACTGACATAGATGCTGATGTCTCGCACTTCCGGTGTAGCATCCCGGGGGCAGCAAGGCAGTCCGACCTGCTTCATCACCTCGTAATCTGGAATATCATCCCCCATATAGAGCACCTCGTCGGCTGTCAGGTTGTACTTTTCGAGCAGCTGCCCGAGTTTCTCCGTCTTGACGGAACTACCTAGGAAGATGTCCTCGACGCCTATCTTCTCGTATCGCAAGCGGATGGACTCCTCATTACCTCCACTTATAATGGCAACATGCAGGCCGCTCATCGAAGCAAGCCGGATGGCATAACCATCTTTGGTATTGATGGAGCGGAGCAGTTCGCCCTGTGTATTCGTGAAGATTGTCTCCATGCTCAGCACGCCATCCACGTCAAAGACGAGCGCCTTTATCTTCTTCAAATCGTAGTTGACCATTGAAAACTATACATTAATGGTTGGAAGTTCCCCTCTCTTTTAGGAGAGGGGTTAGGGGTGAGGCTTTGTGTATACTTTTGCTAATCAACTGATACAACTGCCTTTGCTCATCGTTCAGAAGTGACATCTGGTGCTCCATGACAGCCTCGTCCCACCGGACAGCCGGGCCTGTCTGGGCCTCGCTGGGCGTGAGTTCGTCCACTTTGTCTGCCGTCTCGTGGATGAGTGGCAGCATAGCCGAGAAGGGAATGTCATGCTCGGCAAGCAGGTCGGCAGTAATGCCGTAGAGCCTATTCACGAAGTTGCAGCAGAAGACGGCTGCCAGGTGAAGGTATTTCCTGCGCTGGCTGTCCATCTGCTCCGCCTTGCTTCCCATACTTTCGGCAAGCAATCGGAGCAATTCGAGGTCCTCTTCTCGTGAAGCTTCAATGTAAAATGGAACCTTCGAGGCAGGAATCTGGCGTTTCCTGGAGAGCGTCTGGAGGGGATAGAACACGCCTCGCCTCTTCGAGGAGAGCACATCCATCGGTACGCTTCCAGCCGTGTGGACCACAAGTCCCTCGACATCCTTAAGTTCCTGACTGACAGAACTTATCGCCCTGTCACTGACTGCGATGATGTAGAGGTCGGCATCCCGAGGGATGGAACACGCTCTTTGACGTCCTCCGACATGCGTCAACTCAAATGGCAGCTTGATGTTAGCCTTCAAGAAGCTCGCCACGTTGCCCGCACCAATCAGTACTGTCCGATATGTACGCGCTCCCATTTCAGTCGGTCTTCGTTCTGCGGTTTGCGTTCCATTCCTTTGTGCCCCACAGTAATCATGCAGACGGCTCTCACTTCATCGGGGATGCCCAGCAGGGACTTTACGATGCCTTCCGTGGGCTGACCTTCTGCATCCTGTCTGTCACGCAGCTGAATCCAGCATGCTCCAAGGCCGAGGTCCTCGGCTTGAAGCAGGATATTCATGGCCGCAACTGAGGCATCTTCTATCCAGACATCGCTTATCCTGGGGTCGGCAAGCACCACGATAGCCAGAGGAGCGCCCGTAAGGAAGTCGCTTCCCACTGCCTTGCTCTGGCTCAGAGCCTGAAGCATCTGTTTGTCCTCCACGACGATGAACTCGTAGCTGTGCAGACCTTTGCTGCTGGGAGCCATGAGTCCGGCCCGAAGCAAAAGCTTCACATCGTCGCCACTCAAGAGTTCTTCTGTAAAGCTCCTGTGGCTGCGACGCAACTTGATTAGTTCACTGAATTTTTCCATCGTTTCTATCTTATCGTTTTGCAAAGGTACAACTTTTAGTTGAAGTTCTTACAATAAATCGACACTTTTAACGTTATTATATAAGATGAAACGTTTCTTAATGCTTCTTTTGCCTCTCTTTTGGGGCATCATGAACGTGTCTGCTCAAGAGGAAGAGCAGCAGGTCGATACCGCCAAGGTGCACCTGAAGGGAAGGGTTGTGGACGATAGCCAGGACCCTGTGTCTTTGTGTCAGGTGCGCATCGAGGGTCAGCCCTTCGGAACCGTCGCCTCGATTGACGGACAGTACAAGCTATCCTTCAATACTGCCGATAGCGTCGTGGTCGTTTACACCATGATGGGCTACGAGACGCGCAAACGTGTCCTGAAGAAACCCAAAGGCAATCTGACGCTCAACATCGTGATGCGTGAGAGCGGCAAAGAGATGCAAGAGGTGACTATTGCGGAAACACGCAGGCAGATGGGTTCGATGCAAGAACTGAACGCAAAGGACCTGAAGCGGATGCCCTCCACGAGCGGCAACGCCGTTGAGGAACTTGTGGCCACACAGGCTGGCGTCAGCACCCACAACGAACTGTCGAGCCAGTACAACGTCCGAGGTGGCTCGTTCGACGAGAACTGCGTCTATATCAATGGCGTAGAGATATACCGCCCCATGCTCATCAATAGCGGACAGCAAGAGGGACTTTCCGTCATCAACAGCGACATGGTGGAGAAGATTAACTTCTCGGCTGGCGGTTTCGAGGCAAAGTATGGCGACAAGATGTCCAGCGTGCTTGACATCACCTACGCCCATCCCGAAAAGCTCGAGGCCTCTGTTGCTGCCAGCCTGCTTGGCGCAAATGTTTATGTCGGCTATGGCAAAAAGAAGTTCTCCTTCTCCAACGGCCTGCGCTACAAGACCAACCAATATATGCTGGGCAGTCTCGAGACGAAGGGCGAGTACAAGCCTAACTTCCTCGACTACCAGGCTTACCTCCGCTGGGCACCCACAAAGGATTGGGCATTCGACGCTATCGTCTATATCAATCGAAACAACTATAACTTCAAGCCTGCCGACCGCGAGACCAAGTTCGGAACACTGGAAGACGTGAAGAGCTTCAAGGTCTATTTCGACGGCAAGGAGGAAGACCAGTTCCAGACACTCTTCGGAACCATTCGTGCTGCTCGCATGCTGGGCAAAGGAGCCCTCAGCCTCACCACATCGCTCTTCAGCAATCGTGAGAAAGAGACCTACGACATCCAGGGACAATACTGGTTGAACGAGACGAATGGCGACGAGCAGCTGGGAGTCGGTTCCTATATGGAACATGCCCGCAACTTCCTCTACAGCTCCGTCCAAAGCATGAAGCTCGCCTACGACCTCAAGCTCGGCACCCATCAGATGCATGCCGGCATCGGCTGGAAGCACGAGAAGGTACGCGAGAACTCGAACGAATGGGAGTATCGCGACAGTAGCGGCTACAGTGTTCCACATACAGGAAACGAACTGCAGGTCATCTATAACATGCGAGCCAAAAACACCATCAACTCCAACCAGCTCGAGCTTTATGCCCAAGATACTTGGAGAAAGGAGAGCAGTCTGGGCATCCTCAGCCTCAACTATGGCCTGCGCCTCAGCTATTGGAGCTGGAACAAGGAGTGGCTCGTCAGCCCTCGTGCCAGCATCGGCTTTGTACCGGCTGCCAACGACAACTTCACCTTCCGACTCGCAATGGGACTTTACAACCAAAGGCCTTTCTATAAGGAACTGCGCGACACCGTCACCATCGATGGCAACACAACCGTACAACTCAACCCGAACATCAAGTCGCAGCGCTCGTTCCAAGTCGTCGCCGGCATGGAATATAAGTTCAAGATTGCACAGCGCCCCTTCAAGTTTACGACAGAAGTCTATTACAAGGCGCAATGGAAACTCAACCCGTACAACGTTGACAACCTGCAAATCGTCTATTACGGCAACAACCTCGCGACAGGCTACGTCGTTGGAGCCGACTTCAAACTCTACGGAGAGTTCGTGCCGGGCACAGACTCCTGGATAAGCTTCGGCTTGATGAAGGCCGCCATGAAGCTGAACGGACAAACCATCCCGCAGCCCACCGACCAGCGCTACAACATCAACCTGTTCTTCAGCGACTACTTCCCCGGCACCACGCGATGGAAGATGAACCTCAAGGCAACCTTTGCCGACGGTCTGCCTTTCGGCCCGCCTCACACGGGATTGGAACGCAACGTCTTCCGTGCACCAGCCTACAAGCGTTTCGACATCGGCATGAACTACCGACTCATTAACAACGAGGACCATCACCTGCGCCGCGGCAAGTACCTGCGCAACATCTGGCTCGGCCTCGACTGCTTCAACATCTTCGGCCTCGACAACGTCAGCAGCTACTACTGGATAACGGACATTTCCAACCATCAGTATGCTGTGCCAAACTACCTGACAGGACGCATGATAAACGGCCGCATCTTGATTGAACTATAAAAATAAGCCGCAATACCTTGCATATCACAAAAAAAATGCATAACTTTGCAGTGTTTTTTCAATAACCTATAACAAATAAACAATAAAAAGACATGAAGATTTCACGCATTGAACACCTGGGCATTGCCGTGCAGAGCATTGATGCAGTGTTGCCCTATTTCCAGGACGTGCTCGGCCTGGAGGTTTACAAGACAGAGGTAGTAGAGGATCAGAAGGTGAAGACAGCCTTCCTAAAGGTAGGCGAAGTGAAGCTCGAGCTTTTGGAGCCCACTTGCCCCGAGAGCACAGTACAGAAGTTCCTCGACAACGGCGGCCGTGGCGTTCACCACGTTGCCTTCAAAGTTGAAGACGGAGTAAGCGAAGCTCTCGCCATGTGCGACGAGAAGGGCATCCGCCTCATCGATAAGGCTCCCCGCAAGGGTGCCGACGGCCTCCACATCGCTTTCCTCCATCCGAAGAGCACCTGCGGCATTCTCACAGAACTATGCGAAGAATAAACATGCTCCATAAGTTGGCCGGCATCATGATGCTGGCCTTCTTTTTCACTACGCAGTCCTATGCGCAAGCACTGACAGCCGAGAATCAAGTCATCAGCCTGCGACACATCATCGAGCAGACGAGCGACATGCAGCAACGCAAGGCAGCCCTGCAACTCATGGCAAGCGCCGGAACCTACCAGGCACTGACCTTTGCCGCATCGTTGCTTGGCGACGAGCAGCTCGAGACGGCGAAGGCTGCGGCTGGATGCGTCCTGCAAATCCTCTCCACACATCCTGACTACAATGGCAAGGAGTCTCGCGAGATGCTCGCACGTGCCATTCCTCTTCTCGAGAAAAAGCAGAAGAAACAGGCAAAGGCTTGGCTCGACGCTGCCGACAAGAACGAGGAGGGCTTTGTTTGCCTCTTCAACGGAAAAGACCTGGAAGGCTGGAAAGGCCTTGTTGAGAACCCCATTTCCCGCGCCAAGATGAGCGTTGATGAGCTCGCCAAGGCACAGCAGAAGGCCGACGAGCTGATGCGTCGCGACTGGATTGTAGAGAACGGCGACCTGCTTTACATTGGCCACGGATGGGACAACATCTGCACGGTGAAGCAGTACGGAGACTTTGAACTCCTCGTCGATTGGCGTCTCGACCCCAATGGCAAGGAGCCTGATGCAGGTGTCTATCTGCGTGGTGCGCCACAAGTTCAGATATGGGACATCCGCCGTACAGACGTTGGAGCACAGGTCGGCTCTGGCGGTCTCTACAACAACCAGAAGAACCCCTCGACGCCGACAAGTGTTGAGGACAACAAGCTGGGCGAATGGAACACCTTCCGCATCATCATGAAAGGCGAGAAGGTGACGGTCTGGCTCAATGGCACAAAGGTTGTGGACGACGTTGTCCTCGAGAACTACTGGGACCGCAAGCAGCCTATCTTCCCGCGCGAGCAGATTGAGATGCAGGCTCATGGCAGTCGCTGCTACTTCAGAAACATCTACGTCAGGGAAATTAAGAACTAAGAATTAAGAATTAAGAGTGAAGAATGAGCATTTATCCCCCCCATTAAAGGGGGAGTCAAAGGGAGTCCGCATCGTCTTCATGGGCACGCCCGACTTTGCCGTGCAGAGTCTCAGCCGCCTTCTGGAGGAAGGCATGAACGTGGTGGGCGTTGTCACGATGCCCGACAAAGCCATCGGACGGCATCACGACGTGTTGCAGAGCAGTCCGGTCAAGAAGTTTGCTGAGGAGAAAGGCATTCCCGTGCTGCAACCCGAGAAGCTGCGCGACGAGACGTTCCTCGATGAACTCCGTGCCTTGAAGCCAGACTTGCAGATAGTTGTTGCCTTCCGTATGTTGCCGCAGGTCGTCTGGGCCTTGCCTCCGCTTGGCACCTTCAATCTCCATGCCGCCTTGCTGCCGCAGTATAGAGGTGCTGCGCCCATCAACTGGGCCATCATCAACGGCGACCGTGAGACGGGCATCACGACGTTCTTCCTCGACGAACAAATCGACACGGGCCGCATCATCCTGCAAGAGCGCATCCCTATCGCCGAAGATGATTGTGCCGAGGACGTCCACGACCGCCTCATGATGCAGGGAGCCGAGCTGGTGGTCAAGACGGTACGGCTCATCGAGAGCGGCGAGGCAAAAGCCATCGACCAAAGCCAGTTCATGACGGACGAGCCGTTGCGACCTGCTCCGAAGATTTTCAAGGACACCTGCCAAATCCATTGGAAGAGCCATACGCTCGAGAGCGCCTACAACTTCATCCGAGGCCTAAGCCCCTACCCTGCCGCATGGACGCCTGTCATTGCCAACGGCAAGGAGACGGAGATGAAGGTCTTCCGTGCCTCCAAGGGTTCGGGACCTTTGCAAGTAGAGCTTCCGGGCGGTGTCCTCTCCCTCGACGAAGTGCAGCTGGCAGGTAAGAAACGTATGCCGGTAGCCGACTTGCTGAACGGAACAAAACTTTCCATCATTTATTAATAATCATGTTATGAAGAACAAGATAACCTTTTTCCTGTTTGCTTCTGCATTTGCATCGCTTTTGCAAGCGCAGACACCCGTTTATCTCGACCCTTCGAAGGACATTGAGGCACGCGTGGAAGACGCCCTCAGCCGCATGACCTTGGCCGAGAAAATCGACGTCATCCACGCGCAGAGCAAGTTCTCGAGTGCCGGTGTGAAGCGACTCGGCCTGCCTGACTTCTGGACCGACGACGGTCCTCATGGCGTCCGACCCGATGTGCTGTGGGACGAATGGGAACAGGCCGGACAGACCAACGACTCGTGCGTTGCCTTTCCTGCCCTTACGTGCCTTGCCGCATCGTGGAATCCCGACTGTGCCCGCGCCTATGGTCATGCTTTGGGCGAAGAGGCTCTCTATCGTGGCAAAGGCATGATACTCGGCCCCGGCGTGAACATCTACCGCACGCCACTCGGAGGCCGCAACTTTGAATACATGGGCGAAGACCCCTACCTCACCTCGCGCATCGTGGTGCCATACGTCCAGGGCTTGCAGAGCTGCGGCGTGGCAAGCTGCGTGAAGCATTACTGCCTGAACAACGACGAGCAGTATCGCCATCAGGTGAACGTCATCATCAGCGACCGAGCACTCCACGAGATCTATCTCCCCGGCTTCGAAGCTGCCGTGAAGGAGGGCAAGGCGTGGGGCATCATGGGTGCCTACAACCTCTACAAGGACGAGCATAACTGCCACAACCAGTATACGCTGAACAAGATATTGAAGCACGACTGGGGCTTCGACGGCGTGGTGGTGAGCGACTGGGGCGGTGCGCACAACATGGACCAGGCTGTCAAGAACGGGCTCGACATGGAGTTCGGCACCTGGACGGACGGCTTGACGATGGGCGCAACGAATGCCTACGACATGTACTACCTGTCGAAGGGCTACCAGAAGGCTATCCTCGAAGGCAAGTACACCACGAAGGAGCTCGACGAGAAGGTGCGCCGCGTGCTGCGACTCTTCTTCCGCACCACGATGAACAAGCAGAAACCTTACGGCTTCCTGTGTAGCGAGAGCCATTACGAGGTGGCGCAGCAGGTGGCAGCCGAGGGCATCGTGCTCTTGCAGAACGAAGGAAACGTCCTGCCCATCAAGCCGGAAGGGAAGAAGATACTCGTTGTGGGCGAGAATGCCATCAAGATGATGACCGTGGGCGGCGGCTCCAGTTCGCTCAAGGCACAGCACGAAATCAGTCCGCTGCAAGGATTGCAGATGCGCCTCAAGGGGAAAGCTGCCGTGGAGTTTGCCCGTGGCTATGTGGGCGACGTGAGTGGCGACTACAACGGCGTGACGACGGGACAGAACCTCAAGGACGACCGCGCTCCCGAAGTGCTGCTTGCCGAGGCTGTGGAGATGGCTAAGGCGGCAGACTACGTCGTCATCTTCGGCGGACTCAACAAGAGTGGCCACCAGGATTGCGAGGGAACGGACCGCAAGACGATGGCTCTGCCCTACAATCAGGACAAGCTCATCGAGGCGATAGCTGCTGTCAACAAGCAGACCATATACGTCAACATCAGCGGCAACGCCGTTTGCATGCCCTGGCGCAAGCAGGTGCCCGCCATCGTGCAAGGTTGGTTCCTGGGCAGCGAGGCAGGCATCGGACTGGCCGACGTGCTGCTTGGCAACACCAATCCAAGCGGCCACCTGCCCTTCACATGGTACGAAGACCTCAATCAGGTCGGCGCTCACAGCTTCGGCGAAGCAGCCTTCCCGGGCATCTGGCGAGAGGGAAAGAAGATTATCGACGAGGAATACAAGGAAGGAATCTACGTCGGTTATCGCTGGATGGACAAGCAAAAGCTGAAGCCCGCCTTCGCTTTCGGCCACGGGCTAAGCTATACGAGCTTCAAGGTGAGCGGCCTGAAGGCTGCCAGCAAAGAGACTGCGGACGGCAACATGACGTTCACCGTCGATGTGACAAACACCGGTAGCGTGGAAGGCAGCGACGTCGTCCAGCTCTACATCACTGACCAGAAGTGCAGCGTGGACCGCCCGGCCAAGGAACTGAAGGCTTTCCAGAAGGTCAGCCTCAAGCCAGGCGAGACAAAGACCGTCACGCTCCGCACCGACCGCCGTGCCCTCTCCTTCTGGGACGAGCAGGCCGGCGACTGGAAGGCCGAGCCGGGCGACTTCATCGCATGGGCTGGCGATAGCAGCGACCGCCTTCCCTGCAAAGTCAAGTTCGTGCTTAAGTGAGCGTAGAGCACAGGACATGAAAGCCATTCATGTCTTTGCTCTGCCGAACGCAAACGAACTCGACGAAGTCAAGTTCACGCTGAAATAGAAGCTGCAAGGCTTTATGAGAAGAAAGCTCTGGAGATGTGCCAGGGCTTTCTTTGTATAAAGGCTTAGTAGAAGAAGGCTTTCTTAGAAGATATTCCCCTCTATAAAGCCATAACTCCAACCCTCTTCAATTCCCCCTAAATCCCCCTTTTATTCCCCCTTGAAGGTCCCCTTCTCTTCTCCCTTCCCGTATATATATACACCGCACCCCCCGATTTTTTAACCCCGAGGCTGAATATTTAAGAAAGTTTAACAGTTTGGGAGAGACAGCGACACAGCCCGGACATGCCAGGGGAAAGTGCTGCACGGGAATTGCAACACTGTAGGAATGCAGACATAACGTGTTGAAATAAAAATGCAACACGCTTGAAAAGGGCATTGCAACGTGTTGCAAAAACAGAAGCGACACGCCAACTCAATCGGGTTGACGTGTCGCTTATGCCGTTTACAGATTTCCGAAGGAGAGGACGCCCTTAGTATCCGAAGACCTCCTCGAGCGAGATGCGGCGGATGGGAGCAATCTGGCCGAGGGCAGCAAGGTCGAGTTCCTTCTCGTTGCCGAGGATGAGGTAGCGGCCGCTCTTCTTTGCCATCCGGCTTTGTTCGAAGCTGGCGACGTCCTGAAGCGTGAGTCCCTGCAGGTCCTCGTATATCTTCTTGTTCACGTCGAAGTCAAAGCCCTGTCGCTTGGCAGCAAGATAGGCCATGACGACGCTGAACTTCGTGGTGCGCTGACTGGCTATCTTCTTCAGCATGGCGTCCTTCGCAATCTGGAAGGCAGCCTCGCTCTGCGGCAGCTGGTCGATGATCTCGCAGAACTGGGCAATGCAGTCCATCATCTTGTCGTTCTGCGTGATGATGTGCGTGAAGAAGCTCTCCGGCTCGCCCTTCTTTGCAGGCGTCAGATAGAAGGCATTCGCGTTGTAGGCCAAGCCACGCGCCTCGCGCAGCTCCTGGAAGACGATGCCATTCATGCCGCCCCCGAAATACTCGTTGAAGAGCTCAATGGTGGCGTGCTCGTCGAGGTTCGTCTGCCGTCCCTCGTTGTAGTACATGCGCATGTAGATGTTCTTGGCATCGTAGGGTGCAATGAGGATTTCCGGCTCTGTAGCCTGCTGGTATTCATAGGGCTTGCCCTCGGGGACAGGCAGGAGAGCCTCGGCCGTGGGATGCAGGTCCGTGACGTATCCGTCCAGTTCCTTCTGCGAGAGAGGCCCGTAGTAGAGCACCTGATGCTCGTAGCCCGAGATATTCTTCAGGAGGCCGAGCAGTTCCTCGGGATTAGCCTCGGCAAGCTGCTGCGCCGTCATATTGTCGCGATAGGCGTTGTGCTCGCCGAACATGCCGTACTGGCAGAGCATGGAATAGCATGTCCGCTGGTCGGTCTTCTGGTCCTGGCGATTTTTCAGGATGAGTCCCACCATCTGCTCATAGGCCGTCTGGTCGGCCTTGGCACCCCGTAGCAGGTTCTCCAGCAGGGAGAGAGCCGCCGGCATGTTCTCGCTCAGACCGGAGAGACCGATGGTGATGGCATCACTACCGACGCTGACGGCATAGTTGCAAGCCAGCTTGTAGAACTGCTGTTTGACTTGCGCAGCCGAAAGAGAGTCGGTGCCCAGGTAGTCGATGTAGCTTGCAGCGATGTCGTAGCGGTTGTCGTCCTCCTGTCCGAACTCATAGCGGAACTGGAGGTCGAAGAGGTCGTTCTCGGTGTTACGCTTGTAGATGACGGGCAGACCCTTTTGCGTATTGAAGAAGGAAAGGTCCTTCTGGAAGTCGAGGAACAACGGCTCGATGGGTTCGACCTCAGTCTGCTGAATGTCCTTGACGAACTGGCTGACCAGGTCGCGGTTCGTCGGGATGGGCGTGATGGCAGGCTTGTCGATTTTCTTCTGCGTGGTGTCCTCGCCCTGGCGCTTATAGACAGCCACGTAACCCTGTCCGAAGAAGCGTCCGGCGAACTCCACCAGCTCCTGCTTCGTTATCTTGGCAAGGCGCTCCATGCGGCCCACCTGCTGCTGCCACGGCGTGCCAGTGATGAAGGCCTCCATCATCTCGCTGACACGGGCGCGGTTGTAGTCGAGGCTACGCAGTTCGCTGAGTTTGGCATTGTTTAGGGCAGAGACGAGCAAGTCGTCGTCAAAATCACCACGCTTCAGCTTCTCAATCTCGCCAAGCATGAGCTCCTTCACCTCATCGAGCGACTGCCCCTCCTTCGGCATGCCGGCCAGCAGGAAGATGCCGTGGTCCATCATGCCTTCAACCTCCGACTCGGCTGCCATGACCTTCATCTCCTGGTTCAGGTCGAGGTCGAGCAGGCCGGCCTTACCGTTCGAGAGAATGGCATCGATGAGCTGCAACGTGTCGTTCTGCAGGGAAGAAGCCTTCTCGGCTCGCCATCCCAGCCAGATGCTCTCAGCCTCCAGGCCGAGCACCGTCGTGTCAACAGGCGCTGCCAAAGGCTCGAGCTCGGGGAAGGAAGGCTGAGTCACGTCCTCGCCAGGCTTCCACTCGCCAAAGTACTTCGTGAGTATCGACATCACTTTATCAGGGTCAAAGTCGCCCGCCATGCAGATAGCCACATTATTCGGCACGTACCACTTGGCAAAGTAATTCTTGATGTTCGTGATGGAAGGGTTCTTCAGGTGCTGCTGCGTGCCGATGGTCGTCTGCGTGCCATAGGGATGGCCCGGGAAAAGCTTTGCCAGCAAAGCCTCGTACTGCTTGTTGCCATCGCTCGAGAGACCGATGTTGTACTCCTCGTAGACAGCCTCCAGCTCGGTGTGGAAGCCGCGGATGACCATGTTTTGGAAGCGGTCGGCCTGTATCTTGGCCCAGTTCTCCACCTCGTTCGAGGGGATATCCTCCACGTAGCAAGTCACGTCGTTCGACGTAAAGGCGTTCGAGCCCTCGCTGCCAATGGCTGCCATCAGCTTGTCATACTCGTTGGGAATGAAGTACCTGGCTGCCAGCTGGGAAACGCTGTCTATCTCATGGTACTTCTGACGCCTTGTGGCCTCGTCCGTAACGGTCCGGTACTCCTCGTAGCGCTGCTCAATCTCGTCCAGCAACGGCCTTTCGGCCTCAGGGTCAGTGGTGCCGAAATGGGTCGTACCCTTGAACATGAGATGCTCCAAGTAGTGAGCCAGGCCAGTCGTCTCGGCAGGATCGTTCTTCGAACCCGTCCTGACGGCAATGTACGTCTGTATGCGCGGCTCGGCACGGTTGACGGAAAGATAGACCTTAAGCCCGTTGTCGAGCGTATAGATGCGCGTCTGCATGGGATCACCCTTGACGCTCTCATAGTCATGGCTGCCGGAGCAGGACATGAAACATGCTGCACAGACAAAGCTGACAGCAAGGAAAAACATTTGCTTGCGTGACATTATTATATTTTATTTAGTGGTTAATCGTTCCGCAAAATTAGACATTATTTCACGAAACACAAAACATTCGCACAAAAAACATCACCAATCCTTTGCCGAAAGCGAAAATAATACTAAATTTGCGGTACATATATATATACTTTGGCACAATGAAAAAGCTCATTCTACTCTTCTTTTGCACAGTTCTGGCACTTGCCGACACATTTGCACAACGTGAAGTCTCCGGCATCTACGCCGGCGGACACATCCGTCGCGGCCGTCCAGACACCATCACAAAGCTTCGCAATTCCGGCTTCACCTATCTCATCCTCTTCAACGTCAACGTGGAGGCCGACGGCACACTCACCACAGACGGCGAGACCATCTGCAAGGACGGCGTCTACATCTTCAACCAGACACAGCCACACTACCAGGAAGACATCGCCAACCTGAAGGCCGAGCACAGCAGCATCAAGCGCATCGAAATATGCATCGGCGGCTGGGGCAACAGCTCCTATAGCAACATACGGAACCTCGTCAACTCACAGGGCACCACAAGCACTTCCATCCTCTACCGCAACTTCAAGGCCCTCAAAGAGGCCGTGCCTGAGATTGATGCCGTAAACAACGACGATGAACATGGCTACGACGCAGAATCCGCCGCCAAGTTCCACATCATGATGTATCGGCTTGGCTACAAGACCTCCATCGCCCCCTACACCAACATGAGCTACTGGACATCGCTCGTCAGCAAGATACGCGCCACGACTCCCAGAGCCGTTGACCGCGCCATGATACAATGCTACGACGGCGGCGCAGGCAACCTCAACAACGTGGGCAGCTGGAACTTCACAGGCGTCACAGAACGTCACCCGGGCCTGCTCGACTACTCGAACGACTGGAGCGTGGAGCGAAACCTGGCCCAGTTCCAAGCATGGAAAGACCAGGGCGTCGCCACAGGCGGCTTCGTATGGCTCTTCAACGACGGCTACGACGAGACTTGGGACATGAACGGCTGGGCGTCGGGACTGAACCGCATCTTCGAAGCCGTCACCGTACCAGAGGACAAAGTGGCTGTGAAATGCTACAGTGAGACAAACTACAAAGGCTACTGCGTAGCCCTACCAGAGGGAACATACCACGTGGGAGACCTTGCCGTCTATGGCATCAAAGCCAACGACATCGCATCCATCGAGATAGTCAACGATATCTATCAGGCCAGGCTCTACACCTCAACCAATTGCACTGGCACGAATTCACGCAGAACGAAATCAGCCAAAGCGCTGGCCACAGCATTCAAAGACAAAATCTGCTCTATCGTGGTAGAAGAAAATCCTAATTCCACTGGCATATCCTCTGTCGAAGAAGACGGAGACGAGACCATCTGCAAGCAAGGCTCGACTATAGTAAACCTTGCCGGCCAACGCCTCAACAAGATGCAACGAGGCATCAACATCGTGGATGGCAAAAAGATAATAGTAAACTAATATCATGAAGAAAACAACACTACTTTTCTCGGCTGCACTATTCTCACTGATAACCAGCGCAGCAGGCATCACTGAAGTCGGAGCAGACATCGCACTACTCCCTTCTTCTTTCTACGACGGGAACTTCAGTTGGAAGGCATGGACCTGGGTCTATAACTCCGGACGAGCCTTTGGCCAGCCGCAAAACGAGTCAAACGAATACTACAACTGGATTGTCGGCACTCCCGAAGCTGATGCAGAAGGACGGGAATGGTTCGAACCCGACTTCGACATGAGCCCAAAAGAGAACGACCAAAACATCTATCTGGAAGATGAAAACGGCGAGCCGACACCCATCCTCTGGGAAGAACACGACGCGCCATTCTCCGCAGATTCCTGGTACAAAGGCAATGCTTCCTATCAATGGGCAAACGTTGGCGTCATAGCCGACATCTATCTGCGCCGCTTCTTCACCATCGACGAATCCCAACAGCTTGACGGGCCCGTATATCTGGCTTGCACTCACGACGACTCTCCCTGCGAATACTACATCAACGGCGAACTCGTATACGCAACAACCGACGGATGGGAAGACCAGGGACGATACATTCAGCTGACCGAAGAGCAGAAGGCACTCATCAAGCTGAACGGCGAAGAAAATGTGATTGCAGTCCACGTCCACCAGAACTGGGGGGGCGCTCTTGCCGACGTCGGCCTCTACACAAAGAGCAAGGTCGAACCAGAGACAGAGACCATAAGCATCCTTGACATGGGCTACGTCACGCCATGGGTAGGCAAGGCACTCTTCAACAGCGAAGGCGGCTACAACACTGGCAGCACACATGACTGGGAGCAACTCTACGAGTCAAAGGATGGCGACACATATACCATAATAATGCCTACAGCCTGCTACGACGGCAGCTACGGGCGGGTACAGTTCAAGACGCCCATCACTCTCGAAGCCGACCACAAATACCGCCTCACCATAGCCCTCCTGCCCACCAGCAACATCACAGACGCCCGCATAGCTCTTTGCGAGAACGAGGACGACAGCAACAACCTCGTGGACGAGTACATCAATCTCTCTGCAGGCAAGAGAGCCATCTTCCAGCGCGGCAACCTCAGCGGCACAGACATCGCAGATGCCAAAATCGCCTTCGAGTTCCCAACCACCGAGGACAACACCTCCATCACCCTTTCCAACATCAGCATATACGACCAAAACACAAAGAAAGAACTCTGGATCGGGACATCCTACTACAACTGGTGCTACTATGCTGACGAAGAAGGCCAGCGCATCCCCGACATGCAAATCAGCGGACGAACCGAGACACTCAGTTGGACAGAAGCCGACTTCGACGATTCAGCTTGGAGCGAAGTCACTATGCCCATCGGTAGCCATGGAGCTATCAACGGAGTACAAACTGAATGGCCTGGAGGCGATAACACGAATTTCTGGTTCCGCCGCAACTTTACAATCGACGAGATACACAAGACATCCCGCTACATGCTCCACGTCCTCCACGACGACACCTACCGCATCTACTTCAACGGTGTACTGCTCGACGAGGCAGACAACTGGACCGTCGGCACCGAAGCCGTCAAGCTTGAGATTCCCGCAGCACTGCTCAACGAAGGTGATAACGTCATCGCTGCATACGTCCAGCAGAACTTTGGCGGAAAGCTTTATGACTGCAGCCTGACCGAGGAGCCAGACTTCTACGAGGAATACGACGAGGATGCTGACCCGTCGAAACTTGTCTTCAATGAGATAATGATAGGCAACATCGACCAGTACATCGACCACTCCTACAACTACGGCGCATGGGTGGAAATCTACAACCCTACCTTGCTGAGCATACAACTCGACGGACTCTACATCACAGACAACGAAGCCGAGCCCAAGAAGTTCCAGCTGCCCGCAGGAACCGGTGTCGTGAAAGGCAAAAGCTACAAAGTGCTCTACTTCGACCACAACTCTGCCGACGGAACCTATGGCGAAACCGCCAACAAGCAAATCCGCTTCAAGCTGGATAACGATGGCGGCGACTTGTTTTTATATGATAAACTGGGCAACCAGCTTTTATCTGCCAGTTTCCCCGGATGCATACCGAGGTGCTCATGGGCACGCACAGAAGATGCAGGCGACAATTGGAGCTGGACGGGAACACCTACCCTCGGCACCTCGAACAACGGCTCTGACTTTGCTGAGTTCCGACTCGATGCGCCAAATGTCGACACAGACTCCAAACTGTTCACAGAGCCGTTTGCCGTCCAGGTCAACATCCCTGCCGGAGCTACCTTGCGCTACACGACAGACGGAACAACGCCCAGTCTCACCAACGGCATGACAAGCTCCGACGGCAAGTTCAACGTCAGCGGGACAACCATCTTCCGCTTCGGCTTGTTCCAGGAGGGCATGCTTCCCAGCCCGATTATCACCCGCAGCTACATCTATCGCAACCACGACTACTACCTGCCTGTCGTCTCCATCGCCACCAATCCCAACAACCTCTACGACAACACCATTGGCGTTTATGTGGACGGAACAAATGGCGTGAGCGGACGCAACCACAGCAACTCCAACATCAACATGGACTGGGAACGGCCTGTCAACTTTGAATACATCACTCCTGATGGCAAGATGGCGGTCAATCAGGAGGCCGAGTTCGTCATCTCCGGTGGATGGAGCAGGCACTATGCTCCCTCATCCTTCAAGATAAAGGGCACCAACAGATATGAGGGACAGAAGACCATCGGCTACCATCCCTTCTTCCGCTACAAGCCCTTCAACAAGTTCCGCCAAATCATGATTCGCAATGGCGGCAACGATAACAACTCGCAGGCACACGGCAGGGTGCGCGATGCCATGACACAGCAAGTGCTCATGTCGAGCGGCTTCTATTGCGACTGCCAGGACTACCAGCCCGTACACGTCTTCTTCAACGGACGCTATATCGCCCAGCTCAACCTCAGGGAGCCCAACAACCGCTATCACGGCTATGCCAACTATGGCTATGACGACGATGAGATGGATGCCTTCGAGTACTCCAACGGCTATTTCCAGATGGCAGGGACAAAGGAATCTTTCAACCGATGGAAGAGCCTTGCCCACGGATGCTCCTCTCCGAGCACATACGAAGAGCTCAAGCAGCTCATGGATATCGACGAGGTGACAAACTTCTTTGCTGCCATCAGCTACATCGGCTGCAGCGACTGGATTTGCAACAACAACAACGTCAAAGGCTATCGTACCTTGCCCGACGGCAAGTTCCACCTGACGCTTCACGACCAGGACTGGGGATGGAGCAACAGCAACGGCGTGCAACTCATCAATAACAACAACGGCAACGAGCTGCTCTCCATCTACAATTACATGAAGCAGAACAGTGCCGACTTCCGCCGCCGCTTCGTCGATGCCTATTGCATCCTGCACGGCAGCGTCTTCACCCCCAATCGTTGTCTGAGCATCTGCGACAGCATATGCACGCTCGTCGAGCCTGCTCTCTCATGGGAGAACAAAGCTCCGTGGACGTCATACAACGAACAGAAGGACCAGATGACCAGTGCTTCGTCGAGGAATGCTCGCATGAATGCCTTGAAGAATGCCTACGGCCTGGGCAGCGGCATGTCTGTCAAGTTCAATGCCAACGTGCCCGGAGCCGCCTTCCTCATCAATGGTCAGCCTGTCCCCACAGGTTCGTTCGACGGCATGCTCTTCGCTCCCGTGCAGATTGAAGCCTCCGCTCCTGCAGGCTACAACTTTGTGGGATGGGGCAAGAGCGGCAACTCTCTCATAACAGACATACACAAGGGAGACAGCTGGAGCTATTGGGACCAGGGGTCGCTCGACGGCACTGACTGGAAGACTGGCAGTGCCGAGGACTGGCCCAGCGGAGCCACTCCACTCGGATACGGCAAAAGCAGCATCGCCACAACCATAAGCTACGGAGGCAACAGCAGCCAGAAGTATCCCACCTACTACTTCCGGAAGAACCTCAATATCGACGTGGAGCCTGACGACATCACCTCGCTGACGCTCAACTTCACTGCTGACGACGGCTTCGTGGTCTATATCAACGGGACCGAAGCTACACGCTATCTGATGCCAAGCGGCGAGATAAGCTTCGGCACCTATGCAACCACTTACGCACCATCCAATCCCGACTCCGGCACCATCAGCCTTCCTGCCGGCATGCTCCGCAAAGGAGAGAACACCATTGCCGTCGAGGTGCACAACAACGTCGCAGGCTCTAGCGATATCTACTGGGATGCCGAAATCAGCTACCAGACAAACTCCAACGTCACAATCGTCAGCCGCGAGCGTACACTCCAGCTCGATACGGACGAAGACACAGAGGTGCAGGCCATCTTCCGAGCCCTGAAACCCGAATGCCTCGACGGAGCAGGAGCAACGCCCGTAGTAGTCAACGAGGTGAGCGCCAGCAACAGCGTTGCAGCAAACGAGTACGGCAAGCGGAACGACTGGATAGAGCTCTACAACACGACCGGGCAGGACATCGACCTCGAAGGCATGTTCCTGACGGACGACCCAACCATGCCTGAGAAGTACCAAATCACTTCCCTGGCGGACGGAAGTCCCTGCATCATACCTGCCCACGGCCACTACATCGTCTGGGCCGACAATCTCGACCCGCTCCGCCAGCTGCATACAGGCTTCAAGCTCTCCGTAGCCGACGAGGAGAGCGTCACCCTCACTGCTGCCGACCACAGCTGGAGCAACACCCTCACCTACTGCACCATGAAGGGCGACGAAAGCGTGGGCCGATATCCCGACGGAGGAAAGAGAACCTATCTGATGACGCGTCCCACCGTCTGCGCCGCCAATACACTCACCTCATATAGCGAGCTCCTCTACGGCATAGACGAGGACTTCGACGAAGACGCCTTCATCGATGCCATCATGTCGCCCGCTATGGCTGCCGACGGAGCAGCCGGAACCGAGTACTTCTCCATCGATGGCATGAAGCTCGACCGGCCTCAGCGAGGCATCAACATCGTCCGCACGACCGCTTCCGACGGAAAGGTCAGCGTCAAGAGACTGCTTGTGAGGTAGAATCGACCCTTTCGGTCCTGATAACATAACGTGTGAGGCTGTGTTGCCTCACACGTTTTTTTTTTACTTCTTGACACACCGATTTCTGAGAAGTATGCAGGCTGATAGTTTGCACATACATGTACATGCAATTGCACATACATGTAGATGCAATTGCATGTACATGTATGTGCAAACTATCCTCCCTGCTGTCATGACTCACCCGGACAGCTACATCGGGCAAACCAGGCACGGATTTCGCATAAACAGACACGCCCCTTCTTACATTTTCATTCCTTCTTTATTTCATTATTTCATTTTAAATTCGTAACTTTGCAGCGACTAACAACATTATATAATAATATATATGGAAAAGAAAACTATCAAGGCCATTTTCGTAAACGGCAGTCCGCGAAAAAAAATGGAATACGGCACAGCTGTTGGAGAGCGCCATGAAGGGTGCCCAGGAGGCTGGTGCCGAGTGTGAAATGGTACATCTCTACGACATCGACTTCAAGGGATGTAAGAGTTGCTTTGCCTGCAAACTGAAGAACTCCAAATGCAATGGCATCTGTGCCCTGAAGGATGACCTCCGTCCTGTTCTGGAGCGCTGCCGGGAGGCCGATGTCATCGTGCTCGGCTCGCCCGTCTATTACAGTTTCCCGACAGGCGAGATGCGTTCGTTCCTCGAGCGACTGATGTTCCCCGTCGGCACCTATCTCTACGAGAACGGCAAGCACATCACGCTGCGCGACAAGGTCATCCCCACAGCCATGATCTTCACCATGAACTGCCCCGAGGACTACATGAAGGTGATTGGCTATCCCGCCATCCTGGAGGAGAATGCCAAATGCCTGTCAGACATCTTCGGCTACAGCGAGACGCTCTATGCCTGCAACACCTACCAGTTCAGCGACTACTCGCGCTACGACTTCAACCTCTTCTCGGAGGAAGACAAGCGCAAGCATCGCGACGAGCACTTCCCCATCGACCTCCAGAATGCCTATGAGCTGGGCAAGCGACTTGTGGAAAAGGTGAAAAGGTAAAAAGGTGAAAAAGTGAAAGTGCAGAAGAAAAGGACACTTCGGACGCTGGCAGCAATACTGGCCCTGTGCAGTATAGCTGTTCTGGCGGCCTGCCGGGCTGGTGCCGCGACAGATGCGCCCCAGGGCGGCAAGGTCGACGAAGTCGTAAGAAGAGGCACACTAATCATAGGAACCACAGGCGACTATCGTCCCCTCTCGTTCCGCGAGAGCGACGGCACATACTGGGGCTTCGGCATAGAGGTGGCAAAGGAGATTGCCAAGGAACTGGGCGTAGGGACAGCTTTCGTCCATACCTCATGGCCGACGCTGACGGCCGATGTGCTGGCAGAGCCTCAGACATTCGACCTTGCCATCGGCGGCATCACTATCACAGATGCCAGGCGCGAGACCATGCTCATGAGTGAAGGCTATCTGGCCAACGGCAAGACCATCCTTTGCAGAGCAGCAGAAAGCGACAGATACAAGTCCCTCTCCGACATTGACAAGCCCGAAGTGCTCGTCATGGTAAACCCGGGAGGACTGAACGAGAAGTTTGCAAGAGAAAATCTGAAACAAGCTACAATCAAAGTCCATCCGAAGAACGAGGAAATCCCAACGCTCATCGCCGAAGGCGAGGCCGACTTGATGATAACGGAAATAACGGAGGCTCCCTATTATGTCGAGGCAGATGCCCGACTTGCTGCACCTCTGCTCAGCGAGCCTTTCACTCATGGAGAGATTGGCGTGCTGATGAGGAAAGGGCAGGACGACCTGCTGCAGATAGTGAACCTTACCATCAAAAAGATGAAATCGAACGGCACCCTTCGCCGTCTGCACGAGAAGTACGGACTGGTATATGCCTATTAAGGAAAAGGTAAAAAGGTAAAAAGGTAAAAAAAATAGAAAAGTTAAAAAAATAGGAAATGAAATTATTCATCGCCGCATTGCTCGGCTTAACAACAATCAGTATCATGGCACAAGAGAAAGTAACTCCTGGCACAGACGGCAATAAGTATGTGCCCTACGAACAGCGCATCGGCAACGAGTCGATAGTCTATTTCACCCGAAACCTCTCTGCCGAGGGGCTCATCAATGCCTACAAGCAGGTGAGCGGACGCTTGCAGGGACGCATCGGCATCAAGCTCCACACGGGCGAGCAGCACGGACCCAACATCATTCCGCGAGAATGGGTGAAGGCACTCATCCAGAAGGAACTGCCCGAGGCAAGCATCATCGAGACAAACACCTACTACGAAGGCGACCGCTACACCACGGAGCAGCACCGCAAGACATTGGAAGTGAACGGCTGGACGTTCTGCCCCGTCGACATCATGGACGAGGAAGGCACAGCCCTCCTGCCCGTCGAGGGCGGCAAGTGGTTCAAGGAAATGTCCGTAGGCAGCCATCTGACAAACTACAACTCCATGCTCGCCCTCACCCACTTCAAGGGACATACAATGGGCGGCTTCGGTGGTTCGAACAAGAACATCGGCATCGGCTGTGCCGACGGTAGGCTCGGCAAGGCATGGATACATACCGTAAAAGGATCCGACGAGCAATGGAGCATCGCCGAAGAAGAGTTCATGGAGCGCATGACAGAATCTGCCAAGGCCAGCATAGACTTCTTCGGTCCGCGCGTCAGCTACGTCAACGTGATGCGCAACATGTCCGTTTCGTGCGACTGCGAAGGCGTCATGGCCGAACCCGTCGTAACGCCGGACGTGGGCATCCTCTCCTCCACCGACATCCTTGCCGTCGACCAGGCCTGCATCGACATCATCTATGCTATGACAGCCGAGGAGCACCACGACATGGTGGAACGCATTGAGACGCGCCACGGCCTCCGCCAGCTCTCCTACATGAAGGAGCTGGGCATGGGCAATGACCGCTACGTCATCATCGACCTTGACAACGGCGGACGACGCATCACGGCTGCCGAGGCTGCAAAGGGACTGAAACCTTTCGTGCAGAAATAAACAAACTGCAGACAAAAGAAGAAGGACTTGCACTTGCAAGTCCTTTTCTGTTTGTAGCGGGAGTGGGTCACGATCCCACGACCTCCGGATTATGAATCCGACGCTCTAACCAGCTGAGCTATCCCGCCAAAACCATTTACAATTTGACAAATTACGATTTACCATTTATACCATGGCACATGGTCGCTTCTTGTCTTTTGCGAGCGCAAAGGTACAACAAAAAACCAAAATAGGAAAGCAAAAGGTGAAAAATTTTTCTCATTCACCGCTTTTTTATTGCTTATACCTTTATTATATATATATAATGTGTATCTTTGCGGGGTAAATTATCTCATAAACATAACGCATGAGTGGACAAGAAGTCATCATAAGCAATAATCTTGCAGAGGACATTGCATCTGCCATAAGTCGGCAAAGCCATGACCGGCTCTTCGTGCTGACCGACACAACGACCCTTCGCCTATGCTGGCCTTTGGTCAGTGGCTTGCCTTGCCTCGGCTCCGCACAAATGATAACCATCGGCGACACGGACGATAACAAGACGCTCCAGTCGCTTTCGCACGTCTGGGAGGAACTTCAGCAAGGTGGTGCTACACGTCATTCGCTCCTCGTGAACCTCGGGGGCGGCATGGTGACAGACCTCGGTGGCTTCGCCGCAAGCACCTTCAAGCGGGGCATCAGCTTCATCAACATCCCGACGACGCTGCTCAGCCAGGTGGATGCAAGCGTCGGCGGCAAGACAGGCATCAACTTCGGAGGGCTGAAGAATGAGATTGGTGTCTTCAACAATGCCGCTTCGGTCATCATCTCCAGTGACTTCCTGCGTTCGCTCGACCAGAAGAACCTCTTCTCCGGCTATGCCGAGATGCTCAAGCACGGCCTCATCAGCGATGAAGAGAGCCTCGACGAACTGCTCCACTTCGACCTTAACATTGTTGACTATGACCGGCTTAACTCCCTTGTAGCAAAGAGCGTCAGCATCAAAGAACGCATCGTGGAGGAAGACCCGACAGAAAAGGGATTGCGCAAAGCTCTTAACCTTGGGCACACGGCTGGCCATGCGCTTGAGAGCCTGGCAATCGAACAGAAACGAACCGTTCTGCATGGCTATGCCGTGGCATGGGGACTCATCTGCGAACTCTACCTGAGCGTCGTGAAATGCAACTTCCCGAAGGACAAACTTCGACAAACAGTACAGTTCATAAGGGAGCATTACGGCGACTTCCCCATGGACTGCAAACAATACGAACGCCTCTACGAGTTTATGAGGCACGACAAAAAGAACGAGGGCGACAGCATAAACTTCACCTTGCTGGGCAGCATCGGCGACATAAGAATCAATCAAAAGGCTACGAAGGAAGAAATCTTTGAGATGCTCGACTTCCTCTCATTCAAACTTTAAAATCAAAGACATGAAAAAGCTTTACTTTACATTACTCATCATGATGTTTGTCGGACTGGCTGGTGCTGCCGACTTGACAAATGCCCGATGGTACACAGTCAAGGTTGCCAACGGTGGCTACCTCAGCACAAAATCCGGCTATACCAGCGGCATCAACCTGATCCTGAGCAATACCACAGAAGACACAAGCGACAACGGACTCTGGACCTTCATCGGTAACGAGACAGATGGCTACTCCTTCTACAATAAGGCCAGAGGAGAGAGCTACGTGCTCGGCATGTCGGGCAGTGAAGCAAGCGGACGCGCAAAGATGGTGGCAGAGACCAGTACACTGAGTGTCACAAAGTTCGATATGGGCAAGAACGGCGAGGGCTTCTGGATAAAAGACCACGGCTCAACAAGCAAGTACTGGAACAAACGCGGCAACTATCTTGCCTATTGGGACAATTTGGCAGGCAGCAGCGATGCAGGTTCGCGCTTCATCTTCACCATTCAAGGTATCCCCGACGACATCTTCTCCACCGACACAGAAGAGAACTTCTACTACGTCACCTTCGCCAATTCTGACCTCGTGCTCCAGGACATGGGTGCTTCGAAGAACATCACGACGCAGGCACGGAAGTATGGCGACGGGAGCCAGTTTTGGAAGCTCGTGGGAAGCGAAAGTAACTTCCAGCTCGTCAACAAGGGTTCGGGACGCCATGCCTACTACGACGGCAATCGCGTCAAGACACGTAAGGCTGCTGACACAAAAGGCTTTACCATTGAAGTGACGACCAATACGAACTTCGCCGGCAAGTATGAAATCTCGTGGAACGGTGCCGCCTCGCAGAACTTACGCTACTTCAACCAATGGGGAGGCACTGGCGTCGGCAAGGAGATAGGCCTTTGGTCGGGTGGTGAAGGAGGCAACGTCCTCTATCTCGTGGCTGAGAGCGACGTGTTGCCCTCCGAGTTCTGCGTCGGAGAGAAAGGCACACGTCCCTCCGACATCCATGACTTCTCGCTTTGGTACGACACACCTGCCACGGCAACGGGCGTCTGCGACACTTGGATGGAATATGCCCTGCCGATGGGCAACGGTCAAATTGGTGCCACCATCCGAGGCGGCGTGATGTGCGACGATATTCAGTTCAACGAGAAGACGCTCTGGAGCGGTTATGCCACAAACGGCAGTTCGGTTGGTCAAGGCTACTTCCAAAACTTCGGTTCCATCCTCGTCAAGGACATGAGCGGTACCTTCTCGGCTGCCTCCTCCGACAACAAACCCATCGAGAACTACAACCGCTACCTCGACATCGTAGATGGCGTGGCAGGAGTGAACTTCCAATCCTCCGACCATCAAACGAGCTTCCATCGTCGCTACTTTACCTCTGCAACAGATAAAGTCTTCGTGGCTCATTACGAAGCAGAAGGCAGTGAGCCACTGTCTCTTAACGTAAGCTATGCTCCAGACAAACTGATCAATGCAGGAGCTGTGAGCTACTCGACTGAAGACGATGGCACAGCTTCTGCAACATTCTCCGGAAAGCTGCAGATTGTGACATACAATACACGCTTCAAGGTGAAGACAGACGGCACACTGAACGTTACGGCAGAGGGCATCAATGTGAGCGGCGCCACATGGATGGACATCATCATGGCTGCGGCTACCGATTACGATGCGAGCAAGGCTTCATGCGTCAGCGGCCTGTCTGCAACCGAGTTGTCGAATGTGGTAGGCACTCGCATAAACGAGGCCCTTGCGAAGGGTTACACCTCGCTCCTTGCCGACCATAAGGCAGCCCACAGCGCCTTGATGAACCGTGTGAGCCTGCAACTTGGCAGAAGTTCCACGAAGACCACAGAAGACCTCGTCAAGTTCTACAATGCCTCCGAGCAGAACAAGCTGAGCAGCGACGGACTTTTCCTCGAAGCCCTCTACTTCCAATATGGCCGCTACTTTACGATAGGTGCAAATCTCGACACCAGCATCCATGCTCCGTCGAACCTGCAGGGCATATGGAATGACCGCAGCAACACGAGCTTCTGGCATTGCGACCTCCATGCCGACATCAACGTGCAGATGAATTACTGGCCTGCCGACCCTGCCAACCTCTCGGAGATGCATTTGCCTTACCTCAACCACATCCTCGACCTTGGAACGCCGGGCAGCAACTCGCCGTGGTATCAGTTCGCAAAGAAGCTGAAGAGCGGCGCAAGCGGATGGACTGTGGCCGTGGAGAACAACATCTTCGGCGGTACATCGACGTGGAGCAACGGCTCGATGAAAACGCTCGGTGCATGGTACTGCACGCATCTCTGGCGTTACTACAAGTACACGATGGACCGAGAGTTTCTGAAGAAAACCCTGCCCGTCATGTATCAGAATGCGCTTTTCACTAAGTCCATTGCCACGAAGGACAGCAAGGGAAAGTATGAGATAACAGGCGAGTTTAGCCCCGAGCACGGACCTGTTGACGTGACAGCCTTTGGGCAACAGACGAGCTATGAGGTGCTGGACGAAGTGATGAAGGGCCACAAGGAGCTTGGAGACGAATCGCCCCTTACAGCCACGCAGATTGCAACCATTCAGGACCTGTATGACAACTTCGACCGTGGCTTATGGACTGAGACTTACAATGGCAAGACGTGCATCTCGGAGTGGAAGAACAATGCCCTCTCCGACCCGGGCCATCGCCATCTCTCTCACCTCATGTGCCTCTATCCCTTCTCGCAGGTCAGCGCTTTCGACCAGACGGAGGAAGGCAAGCGGCTCTTCCTGGCAGCCTACAACGGACAGATTGCACGCAATGGCGACGTGACGGGATGGTCGATGGGATGGCAGACAAATACTTATAGCCGCTGTCTCGACGGCGACCGAGCCCGCAAGAATCTCTCATTGGCACTGCGTCATTCGGGCAGCTATGTCATCGAGATGGGCAACTACGGCGGGTGCTATTACAATCTGTTCGACGCACATTCGCCCTTCCAGATTGACGGCAACTATGGCTGCACCAGCGGCATTTGCGAGATGTTGTTGCAATCCTATGACGATGTCATCACCCTGCTGCCAGCCCTGCCCTCGGCTTGGAAGGAAGGTAGCGTCACAGGACTAAAGGCTCAGGGCAATTTCATCGTCAGCGAGACTTGGCAAGAGGGCAAGGCCACGAGCGTCACCATCAAAAGCAATGCCGGCCAACCCCTCCGCATCCGTTACGCAGGACTCTCGGATTATTTCATCCAATTGAATGGCGAGAAGGTGAAGCCAACGAGCGATGGCGATGTCTATACCATACCCGATGTGAAGGAAGGCGACATCGTGACCATCAGCAAGGAAGACCCTGACGGCATAGGATGTGTGCGCCGCCCTTTTGGAGAAGGAGCCGAGGCAAAGCTCTACAACCTCGCAGGACAGCCCGTCGGAAAAGATAATCCCACGAAAGGCATCGTTGTGCAGAAAGGGAAGAAATACGTCAAGTAAGTGAGGACAAAGCTATTCATTATCCTGATGGGAATGTCGCTGTGCGTGATGGGCCAGAGGCATTCCGTGTTCCTTGGCATAGAACTCGGCGGAGACAGGGACGAGTTCGTGGAAGCCCTTGAGGACAAAGGCTTCGATTTCGAGGAGGAAGATGAGGAATGCACTGTCCTGTCAGGGCTCTTTGATGGTGTTGGCGCAAGAATTGAAGTGATGGCCACGCCTCAATCCCACACGGTTCACCTCGTCACGGTCTATTTTGTTGAGATAGGTCCAAACGAGGTCGGCCTCCTGATGAAGACCAATCAGGTGCGCAAGCAACTGAAGCGCAAGTATGGCAAATGGGACCACACACACGAGCACAATCTCGAGGAGTGGTCTTCGCCCTATGCCCGCGTCTCATTGGGAAAGAAGCGATTGGGGAACGACACCTTCAAGACGCTCTTTGTCCAGTGGCAGGACCGTAGCGGATGGGAGGCGTTGCAGAGGGAGAAGGACTGACTAAAAGTCAGTGAAGACACTCCAAAACATCTTTCCCCACAAGGCGAAGAAGAGAACCAGAGGCACCATGATGCAGATGCAAATAGTAATGAGCGTTGCCTTGAGACAGCCCTTGTTCTCTTCTTTGACGATGACAGGTTCCGAGTCGTACTTCACTTGTTGGGCCAGATTATCGGGCGTCACTTCCCTACCCTGCTGACGCAGACGGTCCTCGGGCGTCAGTGCAGCAGGCGACACAAGCCATATCACTAAGTATATAAGTGGCAAGGGGAGCCCCACACCCAGCAGTGTGAGGGCAACAGCTCCGAGTCGCCAGATGAGGGGACTGCCTGTTTCGAAATACACAGCCAAGCCTGAGCAGACGCCTCCCAGCACCTTGTCGTCGGCACAGCGATAGAAGCGATGCGTGCGGACGTGTTGTTTGCCTTTGTTGTAAACGTCGTCTGCAAAGCGGCCAGCCTCGTCGCTGAAGTGCCGGAAGTCATCTTTGATGCTGCTGCCCTGCCTGTTCGAGTATTCCCGTTTATTGTAGTTTGCGAAGGCGCTCTCTGCCTTGTTCCCGTCGCCGGCAATATCTTCCGCCTTGCCGATGGTGTCGATGATTTCCTTCACCACATCGATGTCGACGGCCG
Organism: Bacteroidaceae bacterium; assembly: GCA_017469525.1. Classification (GTDB taxonomy): domain Bacteria; phylum Bacteroidota; class Bacteroidia; order Bacteroidales; family Bacteroidaceae; genus Physcousia. Next base: position 71,665 of record JAFUGG010000020.1, read on the forward strand.
TCATACCTGCTTCCTTCTTCTTCCACAGGAGTTCTGCCACGCGGTGCTCGATGTCGTCGGCTATCTCGGCGCCTCCTTCCTGGCGGCTAAAGTAGCGTTGCATACTGTTCAGATAGCTGTCGAGCATGTTGTAGGCATCTTCGTCTATATTATATAATGTGCCAAACAGGTTGATGCTGATGTTCTTTTTCATTGTCTTATTGTTTTTTAGTGATATGTCGTTATTATTTAACTCCTAATTCTTAACTCTTCAATATGCTGACGGTTCGCTGGATCTCCTCCCAACTGGCATCGAGCTGTGCGAGTGCCTCATGCCCGTCGGGGGTGAGGACATAGTACTTGCGGGGCGGTCCTTGCGTGCTTTCGCGCCACTCGTAGCCCAGAAGTCCGTCGCGCTTCAGGCGTGAGAGCAACGGATAGAGCGTGCCCTCCATGACAATCATATCCGCTTCGTGGAGCTTTTGGATGATGTCGTTGGCATAGCAGGGCTGACGTCGGAGCAAGAGCATGATGCAGTACTCGAGCATCCCCTTGCGCATCTGCGACTTCGTATTGTCTGTGTTCATCTGATGCAAAACATGATGTTTGACATTGCAAAGATAGGCATAATATGAATACCTTGTATCGCAAGGTACCCGAATTTAACAATCTTTAATGGTTCGACGTGTTGCATCGAATCTGTTAAAATATGTTGCTGTCCGATAAAACATCTCAGACATTCATTGTCCCTTTGAAGGCGAGACCTTTCCGAGTCAACTCTGATTGAATGGGGCTTGAGAATGCCTGATGGGCAAAAAGCCTGGAAGGCTTCACTATCAGTAACCGAGGGCGAAGCCCTCGGAATCAGCGCATGATATGCTCTCCGCTGCCTGGAAGGCAGTACAAGATGCCGATGGTACTGCCTTCCAGGCAGGAGATGGGAGGGCCTTGCACCTTATCCGAGGGCTTTGCCCTCGGTTACTTAAGGTGAAGCCTTCCAGGCTTAGGATGTCTGCCTGACTTTATCGGACAGCAATAATAAAATGCCGATTTTGTAAAGATTTTTCCTTACGAGACTTGATTTAAGCGCGTTTTGGGGTTGAGGTGATACCTGGAGACCCCCGAAACGCAAATTTGCGTGATTTCTACAAGTGCATGGAAATCGGCAGGTTACAAGGCGGCACTTTCAAGACTGACTGGAGAAAAAGGTAAAATAAGCGTGTTATGCGACAGATTTTAGGCGTATTTCCTCTACGAACTTAACATAGGGAAATCCTCAAGGAGGTACATTGATTTGGCCAAATCGACGTGCCGCGTTGAAAAGAAACCTACGCCAAGTTGATTCATTCGGCACTTTAAGCGAATAAAATCGGCTGAATTTTGTCGTGATTTTTCCAGAAAGAATTACTTCAAAACCGTTTTCCCGTTCTGAATGTAAACGCCCTTTTGCATGCTCTTCACCCTGCGGCCACTCAAGTCGTAGATTTCGCTGGAGCCTTCACTGGCAGAGGAAGATTGGGGAGACACTATGCCATCAGGGTTCTCCACCTCTTCTATCTTGAGGTATGTACGCTTCTCTGCAGAGGGCAGATAGCAGCTGAAGGGCGGCAAGTTGACTGCCGAGCTGGCGCGATAGATATTGGCTCCGGTGGTCTTCATGTAGAAGCCCTCGCCTACTCCGAGCGTTCTGCCGGTGAAGGTTCCTGCCAGCAGGTTCTCGGGCCACTGAGGATGGAGGAAGGCCTCCCCCACTTCGTCTTTGTTCAGAGCCGTGAGGGTGATGCTGGATTTTGCCGTTCCCTTAATGATGACGGGCGTTCCGTAGGGCACCAGTTCACCTTCGCTGGCAATAGGCATGAGCATGACTGACGGCGAGGCGACTTCTGTCACGATGAATGCAGTGCATCCCTCCGGCACTCGGTATATGAAGGGTAGGCAGACGGCGACGTAGCAGTTGCTGCCAATGGTGAAGGTACTCTCCTGCTGCTGCAAAATGCTACCCAGCGTCTGCACCTGTTCCTGGCTGAGTGCCCTGCCATAGATGCGTGCCAGAGCCACGTCGCCCATGAAGAGGTAGTTACCGGCCGTCGTGGAGGTTTCGTAATTGCCCTTAGCGTCGCCGCCTATGGCAAGCCAGGCGGAGGGTGTCCATTCGTAAACGGGACACTCCTTGAAGGTCAGCCATCGCGTGTCTTTCAGCTCGCCGTTGACGTAGAACTGCGTGCGGAAATTCTTTCGGTCAAAGACGATGACATAGTGCGTGTAGGCGTCGGTGAGGATGCCCTCGCCCACCCACGTCATCTGGCTCTTCGCATAAGTGCCGTCGGACTTGTTGCCCAGCGTGGTCGCCGTGTAGCCGATGTTGCCTTTGGTGCTCATCTGCAGGCCGAAGCCGTAGCCGTTGAGGAAGCTTAGCGGACGCATGTTGGAGGCAGGAAGTGCGGCGTTCGTCCGGCAGAACACCTCCACGCTGTAGGCATCAGAGAGCTGGCTCATGATGGAAGGCTCGTCGCCCACATTGTACTTGAGGAACTGCGACCTCGTCTTGCTGAACTGAGACTCGTAGAGGTTGATGTCGGCATTATAGCTGACGGGCACCTCGCCCACCATATCGACGGCCTTGTCGCGATAGGAGGGAGCATGGTTGAAGGCACCTTCCGGAGTGAACTGACAGTCGAGGAGCAGCTCTGTGCCGTGCGATGCCTGAGGCTCGGTAAACCTCTTGACGTCGTCGTTATAGAGGTTGAGAGCAGCCGCCTGCGTGAGAGCACCGTCGTATATCCTGGCAAAGACGAAGCTGCAAGCCGACGAGTTCTCCGCCCCGTCGGTGAAAGCACTGGATGTGGCATCACCGCCCAGGCAGATCCACATGCCTTTGTGCCCCTTGGAGGAACCGCACAGAGGCATGGGCATGTCCGTACCAGCGCGGGTGCCGGTGCAGACAAGCTTGCCGTTGACGAAGTATCGCATGATATGGCTCATCCTGTCCATCGTGACGACGAGATGGTAGAACTTGCCGCTGACGAGGATAGAGTCGCCTGCAATACTCTTGACCGAACTCTTCACCCCACTCTTGTGGCAGTAGGAGAAGCAGCTCGCCAGGGCAGAATTATAGAAAGCCCAGCCTCCGCCTCCCTCCTCGCTGCCCATGATGCAGGTGCGGCTGATGTTGCCTGATTCGTCGGCAAGTCCGTCGAGACGCACAAGCATCTCCCAGGTGACACTGCCTTCGAAGGCATCGGCCAGAGGCGTATCCTCATCGTAGGTGGCATAGAAATAGTCTGTCGTCTTGGCCTTGGTGCAGCCATAGTAAGTATCGTTGGCAGCATCATAAGCCACGGCAGCAGTGCCATGCTTGCCTATCCTCGCATTGTATGTGCCATGGTTGACGATGCCATCTGCCGTGAAGCTCAAGTCGAGGAGCCGTTCTGCCTCCTTCACCTCGTTCGAGCGCTTCAGGTCTCGCGTGATGATGCGCTGCGAGAGCATCCTATTGTAGATGTGCTGCGCCATTATCGTGAAGCCCTCTGCTGAGGGGTGAAGGTTGCCCGGCAGCATATAGAGCCCCCAGTTGCTGCTGAAGGGAATAGTGGTACAGTCAATGTAGTACTGCCCAAACTGCTCCGCGATGTACTTGATGCTGGCATTTGCATCCGCCTGCGACCATCCCTGCGCATTCTTCTGGGTGGCGCTCTCTCCTCGCGGCAAGATACTCAGACAAACCACCTTCGCTTCGGGGTACCACGTCGTGAGCTTCCACAGAAGACGCTGATAGGCTCCACGGAAGGAGACAGAGTCGGTGAAGTTCTCCGTCCTGTATTCCCCGAGAGGCACCTTTGCCACATTCCAGTCGTTGGTGCCTCCGGCAATGAAGATGAAGTCGGGGTTGCCTGCACGGCCGAGTGCCTTCACGCGGTGGTTGCTCAGGAAGGGAGCATTGCTGTTCAGCACATCGGCTGCCACACGGCTGCCGCTCCACGATGCGTTGGCAAGGAAAGTAAGGCCCGACAGACGACTCAGCTGCATCCACCACTGGTCGCCCACCTGTATGCCATAGTTCTTCTCTCGGTCTGCGGAGTAGTATATGGAATAGCCCGACGGGATGTAGTCATAATAGGTGGAGATGGAATTGCCCAGCACAGCGAAGGTAAGGCTGTCAGGGTTCTGCGCTTTGGCACTAACGCAGACCAGAACAAGAACTAAAAATCGTACGATATGTTTCATCTTAGTATCTTATTGCCATTATGAATATAAATGCCCTGCCGGAGAGTCTGTACTTTGCGGCCTGTGAGGTCGTAGATGCCCTGAGGTGATTTACTATTTGACGGCTCACGATTTACGATTGCAATACCGTCGGGATTATCGGATGGGGTGAGAGGCTCTATGGTGACACCTTCGAGCTTGAAGGCATGAATGCCGAAGCTGGCTTGCCCCGTGAGGTTGACGATGACGCCAAGACTCACTTCCTTCTCCTCTGTAAGCTTGAAGCTGACGGTACCATCCAACATCGGGGCCCATGCCAATGCCTGCTGCTCGCAGTCGGCATCGCTTACCATAGCACTGCCTTCGCATGCCACGACACGGCTGGTCTGCGGATCGTCCACGTCGCCCAGGATGACGCTGAAGGTGTATATGCCTGCTGGGAGGGTGACGGTCTGCCAGAGACGGTAGTCGAGCAGCGGCGTTGCGAAACCACTCCACTGAGTCTCGAACTGGATGTCGCTATGATGCGAGGTATCGATGTGTGCACCTGTCGTGATACCGCTTTTCACTATGGCACCTGCATCCTGCCACCTGGAACGTGTGTTCTTCATCAGAAGCTTCAGGAAACGACTGCTGTTGTTGGTGTTGACTGTCCCCACACCAGTGAGGAAGGGGTTCTTGTAGTTGGTCAGATAGTCAGCGGAGATGTCGCCGTGCATCAGGGCTTCCGTGTCGAGAGTGAAGACGCCCAGGGCTGAGTTCCAAGCATCGCCGTCAGGTCCGAAACCGATGCGCTGGGCATCGTTGCCGCCTGAAGTTCGGTCCAGAACATCGCCGCCGTTCTGATTGAAGTCGTAGTAGAGCACCAAGCCATCGGTCGCTTCTGCCTCACTGATGTCCTCGATGTGCTGGTTACAATATGCCTTAATCTTGTCGGCAGTAAGTGTAGTGTTCCAGAGGCGCACCTCATCTATCTGTCCGCGGAAGCCAGCCTCGCCCATCGTGACGGTGCCCAAGGCGGGTATAGACGTGACAAGCCTGGCGGTGGGGCTGCAAAAGAGCTGTCCGTCGCGATAGAACTTAAGCACACCGCTGCTATAGGTCACAGCATAATGGTGCCACTCACCCTGAATGATGTATGCCTCGTCCGACTGCACCGTCCTGGTGCCCACCGTGATGCTGAGCGCTCCCTTGTTATCGACGGAAGTGGAGAGATTACCCTGAGAGGAGGTAAGGCTTACGCTACCCTGATACTGAGACGGACGCATCCACCAGTCGAGTGTGAGTTTCTTCTGTGCCTCGGTGAACGGACAAGCGAGCCCGAGGGTCTCGACTCCCGTGAAGTTAAGGCAGGTACGCGGGTCGTCGTTGCTGACGATGAGGTAGCGCTTCTGCGTGAGGGTATTCTCTCCCAGAGCATTCGTCACATAAAGGCTGACGTCGTAGATGCCGGGAGCCGTTGGAGTGACATAAGGAGACTGCTCATCGACAGTCAGGGCCCGGCAGCCGTTGTTTAGTTCCCAGTGCCAGGTGAGGGGGTCGTATCGGCTGTCATCTGTGAGCTGTACGCCTTCGCCCAGCATGATGGCAGTCTCAGAAAGGGCGAATCGGGCTGCCGGAGCAGACTCACGCACAACCACCTTCTTTGTCACGCTATTGCTGCCATAAGGGTTGGTGGCTGTAAGTGTCACCTCGAAGGTACCCGTCGTGGGATAAAGTGCCGTGGCATTGGTACCTCCTGTCTCCTCGACTTCTGCACCGGGCATGCTCCACAGATAGATGCATCCGTTGCCTTCGCTTCGGTTGATAAAGTTGAAGCGGTCGCCTGCGGGAATCGTGTCATTCAGCACGTCGAAGGCTGCCACAGGGGCTTCGCCCGCTGCCACCTCGATGGTCTTCTCGGCTGTGAGGGTTGTGCCATCAGCATAGGTAACCGTGCAGCTTACATTATAGGTGCCGGCTTCTGGGAAACTGAAAGTGGGACTTGTGCCTTTGGCAGTCAGCTGCCTGCTGCCATCCTCTGCCGTCCATGTCCACTCTGTGGCACTGAGCTGGGTGGCAGCTGTGAGATGGAAGGGAATGCCTGCGAAGTGAGTTCCTGCCTCCTCGATGATATCGAGTGTCGGTGTGGACACAGCACCAGAGAGGGGTGTCTTGCTTTCCACCAAGTCCCATGTCCCGATGGAACGGAAGGTGGCATGCTTGCCGCTCACATACTCGCGCAACTTGACTGTGCCGTCTAGCTCTATCTTCTCCATGGGAACATAGACCAGCAAATCGGGTTGCAATGCCGGTGCTGCTATGCGGACGCGCATGTTGCTCCTTATCTCAGCCTGCGTACGGGCAGTACGCCAGACGCGTATCTCGTCCAAGCCGCCTATCCACCAATTGTTGGTGTCGGTATGTCCGAACTGAAGGTCGCCGAAAGAGGGAAGTCCTGAATAAGTCTTAGAGGTGATGGCGCCCTTGCGCGTACCGTTGACGTAGAGCGTAAGGACGTTGTCGTTGATGACGATGGCGATGTGGTTCCACTTCTTGGTTGTGGAGAATACGCTGCTCACGTTCAGGCGGTCTGTAGTGTTACTCTCCCACCCTACGGAAAGAGTGCCGTTGCTGTTGTTGTGGAAAAGGAACTTACCCCAGCCGGGGCCCACCTGGTGCGAATAGTTTAAATTACGGTCGTTGCGCATCCAGAACTCTATCGTAGCCTGCCCAAGTGTCTCGGAGATAGCATTGGGAATAGTGATGGCGCCCTCGTTGAGTTCTACTATCTGATTTGCATCCTGCAAAGGTATCTCGAGCAGAACGGGATTAGAGGGAGCCGACTCCTGTCCGTACTGTCCTGCCTGATACACTGCCCTCACCGTGAATGCATCTGAGGCATCTGCGGCGGGTGTGTAGTATGTCTGGCTCGAAGGCAGTTGGGCCACGAGCTTCGTGCCTTCATACATATGATAGCCTGTCATGGCAAGGCTCGACTGCTGGGGTGCAGACCAAACGAGCACACCATCTTCCACACTGAGATTGGTGGGGGGATACAACTGTTCGCCCGGCACAATGACGGTTATCACCGTTTCCTTGCCATTATTCAGAATCTCTACATTCTCCTGTTCGAAGGGAATTTCCACGCCGTCGTTCTCTATCTCGTAGTTGATGATGGATGCCTTGTAGATGTGCCCGCTGCCTATGGCTCCTTCCCTGGTCTTTACTGTGAAGAAGTATTTCAAGGGCTTGGTGCGGTCCACGGAGAAGGTCAGGTCGGTGAGGTCGTAGCCGAACTCCATCGGTTCGTAGTGCATGCCATCGACCCAACGACCCAGCATAGGCACCTCAGGAGCAGGGTTGTCATTCTTCTCGTCGCCTGCATAGCGAAAGTGCTCAAAGGGAATTGTCTTCTCGGGCTTAGTGGCACTGAGGTTCTCTGCCACGCCTGCCGAGAGGAAGAGCTCGCTTCTGTGAGAATAGTCCATCAACAATTTGATGGTGCGCAGTGGTCGGTAGTCCTGGCGGATGACATGCGTGCCGGGCGTCCACGTCCAGGTATCGGTCCCGACGGCATAGCAGTATTTGTACGGGCAATAGATGAAGCCGTTGTTCTCCCATCCGTCGCCCCATGAGTTGGCTATCACCCAAGCTCCAACTTCGCCTTCTTCTGCCTCGCCGACGTTCCCGTCGTCATCGAGGTCGAATTCTATGCGGTCGTCGTATCCGCAAATGGTGAGGGCGTGATTGTAGGTGTCGCCCCATGACTTGACATACTTCATGCCTACCACTCCGGCAGCGGTATTGGCTTCGGACTTGGGGATGGCTTCCCAGGTGCCGTAGGCTGCCACGCCGATGCCGGCCACTCCGCCTCCGTGCATTGTCTCGTCGCCGCAATGGTTATAGAGCCACTCCTTGAGCTCCTGCATGCCTTCCGGTGTGTTGGTGGGGCTGAAATTAAAGCTGTAGGCTGTCTTGTTCCACATAGCGCTGAACCACTTGTCGTAGCCTTGCATCCAGCCATAGTCGTTGTCATCATGCGTCTGTGCTCCAAAGAGTCTGCTGTAGGTACGTCCGCCATAGGTCGGCACGTTGGGTATTCCGATGGCACGAGCCATATCGTCCTTGTCGCTGTTCTGATAGGTAAGCAGCCAAGTGAAGTGCGTTGGGTACTGGTTCTCGGGAAGAGAGCCGTCGGCATCGCGGTAGCTGTTTATCTCATGGCCGAACATATAGGCAATGCTCTGTGCCGAACCGCAGGAACCACCATCCTGATTGAAGATGGGAGGGAAGTACTTGTCTTGACCATTATATACATAGGGCGGCAACTGGGCTGCAGCCTTACGCGCTTTCTTGCGACGCACCACATAGTCGGCTGGCTTTGCCTTGGGCGTCACGTCATATTTCAGGTCAGGAAAGACGCTACGGTCTATCTTCACTACCTTGCCGTCTGGCAGGGTGTATTCCTCTATCTGCGCCAACGTGCCGAGAGTGGGTACGAGGCTTGCAATCAGGAGCAGACTCTTCAGGTTTCTCATGTTTTCTTTATTAAAATAAATAATGTAAAAATGGGAGCCTCCGGGCTTTCCCCGAAGAGCTCCCATTGTTGAGAGGGGCAGAAGATTACTTCACGAGCACCTTCACACCATTAAGGATGTACATGCCCTTGCCCAGCTTCTTGAGATTGCCAAGCGTTGCGCCGGTCATGAGCAGTTTGCCGTCCATGCTGTAAACGTTTCCGCGCTGGCTAATCTTCTCGATGGTTTCATTGACATTCTTCACGCCGTCGGCTGCATCTTCTGCTGCCTCGCCGAGGAAGATGCTAAAGTCATATTCACCGTCGGGATCAACCTGCGGGCACTCGTCAAGTTCAAATACCACGCAAGGACCACCGATGTAATAACCAGTCGTGCCGATGCATACAGCATGGTTGCCGCTGAAGTAAATCTCGTGTGGCTTGAGCGTGTGGTTGACGAGGCTGCCGATGACGCCATTGACCATCGTACCTTCCTTCACGTTACCCAGTACAGGTGCCTGGTCGCCAGGTATGGTGAACTCAATAGGCTCTGTGTATTCATCTTCAGCATCATAGTCCAGTGTGTCACCGTAGATGTAGAATGCAGGTTCACCGGCGGGGATTGTCTCGATGGCCTTCAGAGCCAGGAAGATGCCTTCGTCCTCGACTGTGTATTGGCCGAGAGGAGTATAGACTGCGAAGTCTTCGGTGGGAGTCGGTGTGAGAGATACGCTGCTGCAGCGACCTGCAATCTGACCGGGCTTAATCTCCTTGTAGAAGGTGAACGATTCGGGACATTCGTACTCTTCCTCTGCTTCGCGGATTACGAGACCTGAGTTGTGGTCAACATTGGTGTCGTTCCATGTCACGAAGCGATGGTCGAAGTTCTGAGCGTGCAGATACGAGCAGTTGGTGCCGTCCAGTCTCCAAGCGTGGAGGAAGCTTCTCTGGAAGCCAGGTGCTGAGAACTCGAAGTATGTGGGAACAACCTCGAGAGAGTTGTTGGCATTGTTGGCATCTTTACAGTTGACGAAGAGACCTGTGGCCTTGTTCTGGATAGCATACTGAGTAGCGGGCTTGTCGGTGCCAAGAGGAAGAACGCTCTTGCCTTCTGCTGCGTTGAACTCTGTACGATAAGCTTTGTAAGCATCATAAGCTGCGGCGAGGTCCTCTGCGGTAACGTCCTTGAGGATAATCTTGTTGGCAGCTGTGCATGCCTGGAAGAGGGCCTTGCCTGATGCGCTCAGCTCATTGTCTGCCGTTACAGGATAGAGTTGGAACTCGGCAACATGGAAGTAAGTCCATGCATTGGGGTCGTTGATATCATACTGGCTTGCGCTTGTGATTTCAGCGAAGGGATCGTATTCCTGGTCCTTACCTGCTCTCTTTGTCAGGATGAAGCGGAGGTAGCTGTAGGAACCACCCAGGTCAATGGGCTGGCTGGCTACTGTCTCGTTCATAGTGGTGTAGGGAGTCTCGATGTAACCGACATTTGTCCAGGTCGCGGCATCGTTACTACCAAGGACGTACATACGTTCGTTATGGCCGTATGTGCTGTTCTGGCGACGTGTCACCTCCAGCTGGATGAGGCCGGATACTGGCTTCTCGAGAGCCACCTGCAGATAAGCGGGTTCGAGGTAGTCCTTGTGATAGTCGCTGTGCCAGAAGGTGTTGGCATTGCCATCGACGAGATAGTCAATGTGCGTACCTTCTGTTCTGTCGGGAGCATTGGTAGAGAACTGTGAAGCGTCCTTGATGAGAGCTTCGCCACGGGTATAGGTTGTGCTCATGTCGAGAGCCATCTCCACATTCTTCATTGTCTCAGAGAAGAGAGCCGGATAGTTGGCCTCCACCTCGTCGCGCTCTACGAAGCGGAACATGCTGACGTCCTGATCCTCGATGTCTTCTTCGGCTACGAAGTACATGGACATGCCTTCACGGACGTCTTCGCCTGCAGCAGGTTCGATGTCATACCATCCGTGTTCGTCGCCTTCTTGCTCTTCGCGCTGAACTCTTGTGCCGGAAACTACATAGTAGCCCCACATGCGAGGATTATCGACGATGTAAGATTCGGCTTCGCGTGTAGTACTGTAACCGTAGTCGGTGAACATCTCTTCCGTCGGGAACATGAGGTGATACCACTTGTCGGTCTTCACGCCGTTTGCTGTCTCAGCCACGCTCTTGGCCATAGCCTTGAGCATGATGGCATACTTGTGGTTCTGGGCGGCATTGTAGCGGCCTGCCTGGTCGTATTCCTGAATCTCTCCATAGAGGGCTTCGTAGTCGTCGGCAATCTGAGTATCTGACCACAGGCCAGGTTCTGTGCCTTCCTCTACGCCTGCAGTGGTGCTCTTGTATGCAGCCAGGGCGTTGCGCAGTTCTGTCGGGTCAACCATGCCGGCGAGGAATGCCTTGTAGGCGGCCAGCAGGGCTTCGTAGTTCTCCAGAGTGATGTCGGCATCGGCGATGGCAACATTCTCGTTGTAGGTCTCTTCGAGCGCTTCGGCTATCTCGCCGAGGGCAGCAAACTGAGAGTTGGGATTTTCCCTTACAGTGAAGATCTGAATCTCTGCTGCATGCCAGAAGGTACGGTAGGTGTAGTTGTTACCGACCGTATTAGTACATGCGAGGCGTACATAAGGATAAGCCTTCTCTACATGGAAGGGAACATAGCTCTTCGCACCAGCATCAGTGTTGGTAACTTTTATGGTTGCTATCTCTTCCCATGTTTCAGCGTCAGGATCGTCCGAGCCAAGGATAAGGAATTCAGCAGGACGGTCGTTGCCTGCACCGTCTCTCTCCTGAATGTAGAACTCGCAGTCGTCGATCATATCCTGCATCTCAGAGAGCTGGATGTAGTGCGGACCTTCGGGAGTGTTCTGCCAAGCGCTGTGCCAATAAGTAGTGGCATCGCCGTCGATGAGGACACCTGCGGAGAGGTCGCCACCGTCGCGGCTACCGAGGTCGTTCTCACTGTGGGGAGAAGTCATCTGACTGGCAGTCTTGATAAGACCTGTCTTGATGACGTCCTTGGCTGTTGTCATGGCAGCGAGGACTTCGGCACGCAGGGCATTGTTCTCTGCTACGAGGACATCATGGTTCTTGATGAGTTCGAAGGCTTCGATGAGTTCCTGTGCCTCGTCGTCGTCAACGGGCTCGAGGTACCATTCGCTGGTGTTCCAGTCGCTTGTGCGGTAGGGCTTATAGTCCCACGTTCTCCACCACAGGCCCATTTCCTGTTCGGTGCCGGTATCTACACCATAGTTGCCCCAAGGAGAGTTCTCGTCGGTGACAGAGGAGTGACTATTCTGGTGGAAGTAGTTGCTGTAGCCACCAGATTTTCTTTCATAAGAGGCAAGACGGATGTTGATGATGTCCTTCTCCACACCTACGCCGTCGGGCTCAACATACTGGGGACCACGAACGTATTTCAGTTCATCTCCGTCGTCGTCCTTAGCATAAGCATAGTCGAACATGACATAGCTGGCCTTATCCAGGTCGGGTGTCATGAAGAGCTTGCTGTTATCGATGATTGGGCTGATGTATGTTTCCATACCAGCATTCTGAATGAGGATGCTGTCGCCGGTTTCACTCTTGGTGAGCTTCCACACGAAGTTGGCCTTATCGCGGTCCAAATTACTGTAAACGACTCTGTTGGGATGATCTTTGCTGAAGGAAGCAGCCATTGCCTTATCAACTAAGACTGTCTCTCCGCCTACTGTTGTGGCCTTGTAGCGGTTGTGTGCGATGATGCGATAGTAACCATCAGGCACAGTGTAGGGAACCTCACTGTCAAGAAGGGCCTGGTAGAGAGAGTCTGCCTTAGCGCTCCATGCTTGTGCCTCTTCCAGAGAGGATGGAGCATCGGGATCTTCTGCCGGACTATAATCGGGATCTTCTGCAAACTTAAGAAGAATGCCATTCACCTGCTGGAGCAGGTCGTAGAGTTCTCTCCATGCGTCCCAATTGGTAAGCTGGCCGAACTCCTCGCCCATGTTTACAGTGGTAGGTTCGTCAACGTCGTCCCATACAAGATCCTCGTATGTGTTATAGATGGATCCGAGGGCATCATTGATTTTATACCTATCAGAGGGCAGACCGAGATATTCGCCATCCTCATTGAGCAGCCTCCAGACATAGGTAGGCGTGTAGGTATAGCAGGCAGTGAGATCTGCATCGGCCACCTCATAGGTCCAGAAAGCGCGAGCGGCATCAGCCCAACTGGATTCGCCATAAGCCACATTGCATGAGCGTATGGCAATGAAACCTTCGCTGTTCATGAAGAACACTTGGCTCTCATAATCTGCACGATTGTTGCTTGTGTCCAGACGATATGCACCGTTGCTTGGCTTCAGTACGGCCTTGTCGTTGCTCAAAGTGGTGTTGGAGAAGTGTCCGTTGGCACCATCGATTTTGAAGCCCTCATTGTAGAGTCCTCCGCCACTTACTACACTGATGGTGAAGAAGCCGTCATTATCCTCTTCTTCGCTCCACTTCGCAATTGTACCGTCTACAGTCACGTAGTAGAGGGCATCATTGACTTCTGTGACGATGTAGTAGTTCGCATAGCCATTGTCGGAAGCCTCCTTGATGGCTGCGAGTGCATCATTGTACTCCGCCTTTGGTGGGTCGGCTGCATGAGCGCGACTCGGCAGGAACATTGTTGCCATTGTGCTCAATAACAACAAGATTAAGTAACGTTTTCTCATTGTTTAATAATTTAATTGTTAGTGAATAAGTTAGTTTTTAGTTAGTTTTTAGTTTGGAGTTAGCTTAAATCAGATTAATATAAGGTTAATAATAAGGTTAATAATAGTTGTTTTTATTAGTTTTGACTTACAAATATAGCTTTTTTAGGAAGACAAAACAAACCTATATAACAAAAACACCTTTTATTTAGTATTTTTTAACACAGCAAGAGACAATAGCAACTATTCAGCGAATATCGTCAGCATATAACCGATGAAATGAAAAGAAACGAATTAGAATGATTAGAATAAATCCTATCCGCCAAGAAGAATCCTTCCATTTCGCGAGCTTATTATTAAGTAGCAGGACATAATTACCTTATAATATATCCAACCACGAATTGCACAAATTGCTCGAATTGGCTACACCCTCAATGCCTGGCAGATAATTCGTGAAATTCGCGTAATTCGTGGTAAGAAATAATAATAGCTTGCACAAGGACGTGTCGCATTTCCTGTTCCCTCGTGAGAAACAAACTGTTTCCACACGAGAAACAAAAAGTTTCCTCACGAGAAACAAAACGGAAACAAATGTCGACTCGGCCACGTTGACTTTTCCTGATTTCACTAGACTCATCATGAATCGCTGTACTGCCTTTTAGGCAGCAGAAGGCAAGTCATGTGCTGGTTCCGAGGGGCAGAGGCTGGAAGACTCTACTTTGAATAAGCGGGGACTTCCGTTCCGGCGGTGGTATAGGTCTTGCCGTCGCGGAGGATGTAGATGTGTCCGCCCTTGAGGACCTTTGTAGCCCGTGTGTCGCCGGTCTTGACTATGGCGATGGCGTCGGCATGTGCTTCATTGATGCGGAAGGTGGAGCCTTCGTCGGTGGCACTCTTGTCGTCGAACCAGAACTTGAGGGGGCCTTCCGTGCCGCCGAACTGATTGAGGCAGCCGTTGGTGGAGCCGGGCATGCGCAGGACGAAGCCGTCCTTGTTGGGAAGCAAGTCCCATGCATAGTCGCCGGGCTGCATGGCTGCATAGTCGCCCACGGCCGTCAGCGTCTCGTCGAAGCCGGTGGTATAGTTATAGACCTTGACGTGATAGGGGTTGCCACCGAATGCCCAGAAGTAGTTGGGGTCATAGAGGAGTGTCTCCTCATCGACGACGGAGGGATAGTAGGGCTCAGTGCTCTGCTTGCCGACGTGATAGTAGGTGCGGATAGTCATGTTGTACCAATAGGCGTCCTCCATCGACGTAGAGAAGGAGAAGGGTCCGTACCACTGCACCTGGTAGTCGATTGTCGTGTCGTCGTCAATCTGGAAAGGCATGTCGTCGGGCTCTGTGAGCTTGACGAAGGCATTGGCCCACTGGCTGGAGGGTTCAGGCGGCATCGAGCCCTTCGGCAGCTGGCGTACCTCCTCGCCGATGACCTCTCCCTGCCAGATGTAGCGGTTGGTGACGGCAAGCAGCGACTGCGATGCCAGTTCCAGTGCTTCTGTGGGGTCGAAGTCGGCTACCTCTTCTATGAGCCAGCGATTGCCGGCATCGGGTGTGTAGTAGCTGTTGATGACGAGCTTCTGGTTGTTATGGTTGAAGTAGAGTGTCTGCCCTGCATCGCTGGTACAGGACAGCATATAGAGGTACTGTCCGTTGGGCTTGGTGTCGTCGAAGACGATGGGTGTGCCCAGCATGCTGACCCAGGTGCCATTGTTGCTGTATGCCAGATACTGCCCTGTGAGGGGGCTGTAGAGATAGTTCTGTCCCTCGATGCCGATGATGGCGAAGCGTGCCTCCTCGGCCGTATAGCTGTAGTAGCGTTCCTGCTCCACGGTGAGTCCCTTGTGGTCGGCTGTCAACACCAGTGCGCCACGCTGGCTGGTGATGGTGTAGAGCTTGTTGTTGGCAAACTCGATGGGCTCGGCTGGGTCGGGAATATAAGGCTTCTTGCCCGAGAGGATGTCGGCATAGATCTGGTCCGAGCGTGTCTGCAGCCATGCCACTGCCTGCTGCACCTGCTGAGCATAATTGGTGCGGTCGCCCCACTTTGTGGCATTGAGGTCGAAGGAGTTATGGGCAAAGTCGTAGTAGTCCTGCACATACTCCAGCAGTTCCTGCAAGTCGTTCTCCATGAATTGTTCCCACAGCTCCTGATAGACGGTGCTGAGGGGCTCATATTTGAAACGGAGGTCCTGAATGAAGCTGACCGCCTCCATCGAAGGCATGTCGGTCCAGTAGTTGCTGGAGGCTCCGCTGACGAAGTAGTTCCTGTTCTGCTCGTAGCCGAAGCCCCAGTCGAGGTCCCACACGGGGCCGAAGATGTACTTGCAGGTGTCTTCCATGAAGTTCTCACGATAGCAGAAGGTGCTCTTCGGATGGTAGAACTCGTAGTTAAGCGTCAGTTCGTTCACCATCATGAAGCGTGCCAGCTGCTCCAAATCGACGTACTTCGAGATGTCCTGTCCTCGGTAGAGTGCCGTCATGAAACGATTGAAGCTGGTGGAGATGTCATCGAGCGTCAGCCCGGTCAGTCCCTCGCTGAAGACGGGCTCCTTGACGTTGATGGGGAGGTCGTAGGGTGTGGAGCGGAACTTCTGCCCGACGGGTTCGTCGTAGTAGGAGTCCAGCTCGAGCAATGCTGCGTATGTCTCGTCGGTGAGATCGACGCTGTTGTTCGAGAAACCCACCTTCTCCGTGAAGTTGTAGCTGCCTCGGTACTCACCGTTGAGATACAAATCTACCGGCACGATGTGGTTGGCGGCAGAGGCTCCCATCAGGTTA
>JAFUGG010000021.1 GCA_017469525.1 Bacteroidaceae bacterium
CTCCTTCAACAAGGGAGGCCGCATGACCCAACTCAATGTACCTCTGCTCACCATCGTACCTATCCCCTACATCGCAATCAACAGCGTTGACATCAACTTCAAGGCCAACATCAACGCCTCTTCGTCAAGTGTCAGCGAGAATTCCTCGCACACCGAGTATGGTGGCGAAGTGGATGCGAAGGCAAAACTCAATCTTGGTCTGTTCTCTCTGGAGGCAAATCTGAAGGCTAACTATTCTACGAAGAAGGACTCAAAGGCAACCGAAGAGTCGAAGTATTCCGTGGAGTCAACCATTGACGTAGCTGTCAAGGCTGGTCAGGAGAGCATGCCGGCAGGCATGGCAAGGGTTCTGGAGATGCTTAACGGTGCCGTGGATACTGTCGATGTCAAGGGCGAGCTGATGGTCAACTCCAATGAGCTTACAACTGATGACACGCTGGTAGTATTCTACAAATCGCCTGATGGCCTTTACGACCCCGCCAAAGTTACCGAGACAAGCGGCAAGCTGAAGTTCGACGTTGACGGTAACTCTGTGAAGTGTGTCCTCAAGGATGTAGCAGCCGGTGAGTACACCATCAAGGCTGGCGACGCTGAGGTGAAAGTGAATGTCACTGACGCAAGCAAGGCTCCCGAGGGCAAGGCTTCCGAAAAGGAAAAGAGCGAGTAGGCCAGCGTCAACACTTGCTTAGACCGTTAGGTCTTTGCACGCTCGTAAGGCAATAACAATTCCCGGGGATGCAGTTTCCTCGTAGCGGGGAAATCTGCATCCCTTATCACAAGCAACGTAACCTACACTAAACAACAATATTCAATGGCACAATTAAATACTATCCTCAGTTCACTGATGCGCGACATCATCATGGCACAGCATGAGGCCAACCTCTATTCTTATGCTCTCCGCGAGCAATATGGACGCGAGGGAAAGGTGAAAGACTTCCAGCTGCCTGGTGCAGTGCTTGGTGACATTGAGATGGAACTGAATTACGGCATCATCAACACCTCAGACAGCAACGAGCAGTACAGTTTTCGCTTCGAGAAATTCAACAAGTTCATGAAAGCGCTCAGCACTGCCGCTGCCAAGAAGATCATACATGTCATTACAGACTATGTGCTGACCAATGGGCTACAGACTCCCGAGGGCAGCAAGTTCTTCGACAAACTGAAGAAGCAGGACGAGACCTATCAAGAATATCTACAGTATATCATCAACGTCATCGTTGCCTCTTACGACGGCATGGCCTACGAACTCATCGACCACAAGAGCGGGCGGCCAGACCAGGAGGCCATTCTCAACCGCATCAGTGAGACCGTCAATAAGGAACTGGTCAACGACACAGAGTCGTCTAAGGTGCTGTTCAACGATGCCGACGGCAGCGCACGCAAGGCAATGGCACAGCGCATCACGGCAGAACTGAAGAGCATCATCGAGACAGCCTGTATGAACAGGAAGTTCAAGCGCACCAAATCGTTCCCCGTCATCAATGTTGCCGTCACAGCCGATGAGCTGAGCACCATGCCGAAGGAGTCCATCCATACTTGCAAGTTGCGCTTCACGCCTACCACCTGCAACATACGTTGCGATGACAACGACGATACAGTAATACCGTCTGCCAGCATTGAGGACATCATCAAATAACAATACGCTATGGAAACAAAAGATCAGCAAAGCATCTCAACCAGCAACTCGCAGGTCATGGAGCTGCAGCAGCTCATAGCAGGACCGCTCGTCTCTACCATCGAGGCCGATGCACTCTCCACCAAACGTTATCTTGACATCCTACAGGCCATCGCCTTCAAGGACGAGGTGAAGGACGGTAAGACGGTAGGTAGGAAACTGCGGACGCTAAGTTTCTCCTACACCGAGACCAATGCCGACGGTCACAGGCAGAAGATAGTAAGTATTCCCTTGCTCACACTCGTTCCGTTGCCGCTGTTGCAGATTCAGGAGGCCGACTTCGACTACGACATCAACATCCTCGATGCTGTCAGCAGTAGCGTCGACGAGTCTTTCAACTATGGCAAGGGACGCATCGAGCAAGGAGACAAAATAGTAAAACCCATGCGACTGCGAGCAGCTCTTGCTACTACGGGCGGCAGTGGAAGTACTTCAGGACAGACGGAGCAGAAACTTTCGGCTAATATGAAGGTACATGTGAAGATGCGTCAGACGGATGTTCCAGCTGGGCTTGCCAATATGCTACGATTGACGGCCAGCAACCTTCTCATCGAAGACGGCCCTACCGCTGAAACAGCCAGCAAGGAAGGAGGTGACGATGAGTAATCCTGATTATTCACAGAATCCTGGCCAGCCACAAGTTGACATTACTCGCCAGCAGATGCGCCCCAGCGGCATGCCTTGCCCTCAGTGTAATGGTTTCATTCCCGTCAGCATGCAGCAGATCATTACTGACTCTGCCATCATCTGCCCTCATTGTGGCCTACGGCTGACCATCAACCGCCAACAGTCAAGTACAGCCATAGAGGCACTGAAGAAGGTGCAGCAGGCTCAAACCGATTTCGATAGAAAGAACAAATTCCAGTAATCATCACTAATAAAGTAACGAATTATGAAAACATTAAAATACAATAGTACAGGACACGATGTAGATGTCTTGCAGACATTGCTTGATATACCGCACAATCCTGCTCATGAGTTCAACAAGACCACCAACCAAGCAGTTATTGACTTCCAAAAACGAAACGGACTCGATGCTGACGGCATTGTGGGGTATAAGACATGGGAGATGCTTTTCTTCCACGATGAGCGCCCCAAGTATGGCATTACCGAAACGGACTTCGACCGTGCCGCCATGCTGCTCGATTGTGAATCTGCTGCACTAAAGGCTGTGCAGAAAGTAGAGACTGGAGGCAAGGGTGGCTTCCTGCCAAGTGGTCGTCCCACCATTCTCTTTGAGGGACACATCTTCTGGCAGCAGCTTCGCACTCGCGGCATCACTCCGCAGGAATTTACGAGTGGTAATGAGGACATCCTCTATCCCAAGTGGACGAAAGCCCACTATAAGGGTGGTGAAGCTGAGTACGAACGACTGCTTCGTGCCCGTCGCATCAATGAGGATGCTGCCAATGCCTCGGCCTCATGGGGCATGTTCCAGATCATGGGCTTTAACCATGCAGCCTGTGGTGAACCGTCTGTAGCCTGTTTCGTCACCAGCATGTGCCAGTCAGAGTGTCGGCAGTTACTTCTCAGCGTGCGCTTCATCCGTGGCAACAAGTCTATGCTTGCTGCCTTGCAGAAAAAAGACTGGCCTACGTTCGCACGCCTCTACAACGGTCCTGCGTATGCTCAGAACCGCTATGACGACAAACTCTCTAAGGCGTATGTTTCGTTCTGTAAGTAGTGACTTGCTACTTCAGAAAAGGCGTTCTTTGACTTGTTGCAACAATTCTGTCTGCCCTTCACTCCCCATCCATACAGTTGCGGACAGACACACAAGAAATTCTTGAAGTTCACGATGGTGACATCATGACAACCGTGACTGTTATGGATGATGAGGGGGACACAGAGGTCAAGAGGTCAAGAATGCCCCCTTTCATCAATAATTTAGGAGAATTCCTGCGGTAATTTGAATTATTTTTTGTACTTTTGCACCCGAATATTCAATGTTAAATACGTATTTATTTATGGCAAGACCAATCAAAGAACCCCCCATCCTCTACGGTGAGGATGCACGACGTTTTGAGGCACGGATGCAGGAGCGGCGGCGTATCTCTATGGAGGAACGTACACGAATCAATGCTGCTTACGAAGCAGTAAAGAGTGTTTGCGACTTTATGTAACCATGAGTTTCGACGAGTTCAGGCAAACATATGCCGTCCTTCGACCTTAACGACTTGGACGAAGACTAATCATTTTACAAGGTACCGAAAACCCCAGCAGAGTAATCCCCATGCCCCGCAGAGAGTTAAATAATGCCAACGCAGTGAAAAGAATGACCGAAACATTTGGCCATTCCAATAATTTTGCTACTCTCTCTCTCTCTCTCTCTCATATGCGCTAACCGCCAGTCCACCACATTTAATAATATACGCGCCCGTGCGCGTCAATATACGGCTTTCCATGCAAAAAGCAATGGGAAGCCGCTATGTTTTTATGCCATGCCGCATGCTAAAGCGACCTTTTCTGCAACGCAAAAACTATTAAGGAAATGAACCTGCTCGAACATACATCACCACAGTCTATATTGTACTTCATGCTCTACGGCGGAGCGGCGACCCTGTGCGTCGTGCTGTGCCTCTACCTGCTGCTGAGCCGGGGGAAAGTCATCGCGCCCGACATCACGCCGCCTGTGCGCCTGCGCCGCTGGGCGGCGGCGTTCTATGCTGCGGGAGCGCTGGGCCATGCGTGGTGGTTCCTCCTCTACCTCTATTTCCGCGACAACCAGTTGATGTATGGCACGGACTATTCCCCGGGCTATGTCGTGGGCGAAGTGCTCGACTGCGTGTCGCTGCTCATCACCCTTGCCGGTACGCTGCTCGCCATGCTGCAAGACCGCCGCCGCCCCGTGTGGCCCGTTGCCGTGGCCTCGATTCCCATTGCCGTGCTCGGTGTGTTGCAGATGGCCTTCCCCGCCAGACAATTCCTCGTCCCGGCCCTCGTCTATTCGCTGGTGGCCTATGTTGCCTTTACCGTATATATGGTGTTCGCCGTCAGGCAGTACGGGCGGTGGCTGCTCGACAACTATGCCGACCTGGAGCACAAGGAGGTGTGGCTCAGCCATACGCTTCTGCTGTTGCTCCTGCTGCTCGTCGTGGTCTATGGATTCGCTTCCGACGACCCGTCGTTCTTCCTCATCCGCATTGCCGACTTCGTGCTCTTCGGTCTGCTGTTGTGGCGTGTGGAGACGCTGCCGCAGTTGGAGGAGCAAGAAAACCAGCCCCTTCCTGTAGGGATGAGGGTGGCTAGTCCTTCCGCAGAAGAACTGGAGCGTAAAACCATTACTGACGAAACGGAAATTATAGAAAAAGAGTTTATAGACTCCACTCCCTCACAGGGTGGGTCTGGTGGCGAGTCTCCCGTCAGCATCGACCTCGACCAAATTGAGCAGTTGCTGAAAAAGCACTGCGCCGACGCGCAACTCTACTTGCAGCCCAACCTCACCCTGCCGCAACTGGCATCGGCCATTGGCACCAACCGCTCGTATCTGAGCCAGTATTTCTCCCGCCAGAGCATCACCTACAACACCTATATCAACAACCTGCGCATCAACTATTTCGTCAGCCGTTGTCAGGAGGCAGCCAAGGCCGGCCAGCCCATCGTCGCCCGACAACTGGCCAGCGAGAGCGGCTTCGGCAGTTACAGCACCTTCGCCCGTGCCTTCGTGCAGCGCACGGGCCAGAGCGTCACGGCGTGGATGCGCGAAACGGGGGGTAATAATGTAGGCTAAACCGAACTGTACGGACTGGACAAATTTACAATTTCGACTGGTCAAATTTGCAAAAGTGCGCAAATCGTCAAAACTTACTCGTCAAATTTACAAAACTTTTCGGGCAGGCGATTTTGGCGCGGGGCGGGTTGGGATTTTTTTGTAACTTCGCGTCCAAATTTGGCAAACAACCTACCGATTTATGTACGAATACGAAGGACTGCAAGACGTGATTTTCATCGCCCTTTACTGCGTGGCAGCGTTCGCTGCGCTGTTGGCCTGTGTGTATCTGCTCTGCCGTCGGGGCAACGCATTCATGCAGGAGAAGGGGCCGGAGAGTGTGAAGACGATTGATACTCCGAGCGGGCCGCTGCGCTTGGGCTTCGGGGTCAGGTCGAGCCTGAGGCTTAGGCGGTGGACGGCGGCGCTGATGGCGGCCATCGTGGGCAGCCACGTGTGGTGGTACGCCCTTGGCCAGATATGGCTGACCGACGACCGGCTGGTGCGCAACATCGTAGCCATTGCGCTGGACCACATGACGCTGGTGCCGCTCACGATGGCGGTGCTGCTCGCCATGCTGCAAGACCGACGACGACTGCTCTGGCCGTGGCTCGTGGCCGAGGTGTCGGCGGTGGTGGTGACAGCCGTGATGGGCATCGCCGGGCGCGACGAGTTCTGGGGCTA
>JAFUGG010000001.1 GCA_017469525.1 Bacteroidaceae bacterium
CATGTACATGTAGATGCAATTGCATCTACATGTATGTGCAAACAAACCGGCACGCCAAGTTGGGCTGGCGAGGCAAGAGATTTTCACTTATTTTCGTACCTTTTGACTTGCATCGAAAGTACTCCCGTTCGACAATACAAAAGAAAAACGGCGTTTTCTTTTGTATTGTACACGCTTATTCGTACCTTTGCAGCACGAAACGGTAGCATTATCAAAACAAACCACAGACTGCATCATGAAGAGAACATTGCTTGTTCCCGTCCTGCTCCTGCTGAGCCTCACAGGCCGGAGCGCCGAGTTTGCCTTCCGCGAAGGCCTCATCGCTGACATCACGCCGAAGGGCTGGCTCCTGGAATTTTTGCAAAGGCAGAAGACGGGGCTGACGGGACATCCCGACGCCCTCTCCTACCCCTACAACACTTGCCTCTGGGCAGGCGAGATCCCGCGCAACGGCAACTATGGCGAGGACTGGTGGCGATACGAGCAGACGGCCTATTACACCGACGGCTTGCTCCGTTTGGGCTATCTCCTCGACGATGAGGAACTCATCGCGAAAGGCGAGCAGGGCATCAGGTACACCTTGAATCATCAACAGACGAACGGCAGGATTGGCTCGTCGGTCATCAGCAGCTTGTGGCCGCAGGCCGTCTTCTGGCGCACCATGAAAGCGTATGCCGATGCTCACGGCACGCCGTCGAGCCTCAAGGCGGCCCTGCGAAGGAACTACAACTCGATGACCCAGAGCGACCTCGCCACCGGCCGTCGGCACATCCTCAACCTCGAGGGACTGCTCTGGCTCTACGGCGAGACGAATGCGAAGGCGCTGCTGACGAAAGCTGAGAATGCCTACAAGACGGGCGGCTTCGAGTTCGATGCCTCCGAAGCTGGCAGTCCCGAGCTCACCCACCTGCACGGCGTCACCTACTGCGAGATGCTCAAGGTGCCCCTGCTGCTCTATGCCTATACGGGCGACGAAGAGTACCTGCGCATCGCCATGAACGCGGAGCGCAAGCTGGAACGCGACCATCTGCTGCCCGATGGGGTGCCCTCCAGCTCGGAATATACCGTTGGGCACGACATCGACATCGCTCACGAGACGTGCGACATCACGGACTACACATGGTCGCTCGGCTATTTCCTCACCGTCACGGGACAGGCCGAATGGGCCGACCGTATCGAGCGCGCCATCTTCAACGCCGCACCGGGAGCCGTCACAAAGAACTTCGATGCTGTGCAATACTTCTCCTCCGTCAACCAGGTCATCTGCACGGGAAACTCCGACAACAACGCCTTCAAGCGCGGTTTGACATGGATGGCCTATCGCCCCACCCACGAGACGGAATGCTGCGCAGGCAACATGCACCGCATGATGCCCAACTTCGCTTCGCGTCTCTGGATGCGTGGCAAGGACGATGCTATCGTGGCTGCCATGTACGCGCCCAGCGAGATTGACTTCAAGGTGGGCGAGGCTGAATGCCACATCGCCGAGGAGACATACTATCCCTTCAGCGGCGACATCACCTTCCGCTTCGCCCTCTCTGGGCAGACCCGCTTCCCCTTCACCTTCCGCATACCGGGATGGTGCGAGCAGTACGAGGTCAAGATAAACGGTCAACCTATGGAGAAAAAGGATGGCAGAAGCGGTTCGTTCCTCACCCTCGAGCGCGACTGGAGCGACGGCGACGTAGTCAGCCTCTCGCTCACCATGACGCCAAAAGTCGTGGAGGCAGCTGGCGGACAAGGGAAATATGTGGAATGTGGCCCGCTGCTCATGGCCTATCCCGTGCCGGCTAACGTCACCGAGGATACGAAAGTCTATAGCAACATGAACGGCAAGACGCCAGGCGACGGCTTCAAGTGCTGGAGCATGACGCCCAGCGGCCCGTGGAACTATGCCATGAACACGGATGCCGAGACGCTCACCCTCAAGGTGGACGAAGAGAAACTCGCGTCGGCCTACCCCTTCGACCTCGAAGGTACGCCGCTTTCCGTTGAGTTGCCCGTCCGCCCCATCACATGGACGCTGGAGCAAAACCGCTACAATCCCGTCCAGCCAGCATCGGAATCGGTGGTGACAAGTGGTGCGGAGCAGACCGTCAGCCTCGTTCCCTACGGAGCCACGACGCTGCGCCTCACCGTCTTCCCCGATGCCTTGCGTCAGGAGCATAAGACACTCACGGACAGTCTGCTGGTCAATCCCGACTTCGAACTCGTTTCGGCCACACAGGTCAACCACAGCGGCACAGAGAAGAAGACCTACCGCCCCTACGGATGGAGCGTGCGCGGAACCCTCAGCGGCAACAGCTATGGCATCAACCATGATGCCTACAACCACCACGGCGAAAACGTGTGCTGGTATCGGACCTTGCCTTTCCCGACGGATTTCCAACTCTATCAGACCGTTCCTGCCTCGAAGCTCAAGCCCGGAACTTATCGCGTGCGATGCCTCCTCTGGTGCCAGAAGGGACAGCTCGGCACGTGCGGACTCTTCGCCAACAACAACGTCCAGTACTACGGCAAGCAGAGCGACTACGGAGAGAACCTGCCGAAGGACGTGACGGCCACCTTCGCCGGACATACAGGCTTCAGCAGCGGCACCTTCATCATGGAGGAGATGGAAGTGACAGTCAGCATCGGAGAAGGCGAGAGCCTCACCCTCGGCATATGCACAAGCCCCATGAAGAGCGATGGTACAGAAGCCTCCAGCAGCGACCCCACGGGATGGTTCAAGGTGGACCACTTCCGCATCGAACGCATCACAGACGACGAGACATCTATCCGAACAATAGACAACAGGCATGCTTTAGATCGACAAAACGGGCAAACAACAGATAACAAGTTCTACAATCTGCTTGGTCAGCAAACAAGCGACATCCCAAACGGACTATACATCCGGAACGGCAAGATAATCCTTAACCCTTAAGAAAAGGCTTCATATGAAACACATACAGTATCAGACAGAAGGCACATGTTCTAAGCTCATAGACGTGACCGTGGACGACAATGATGTCATCCAGCAAGTATACTTCGTAGGCGGCTGCCACGGCAACCTGCAGGGCATCAGCCGACTCGTTACAGGTCAGAAAGTCGACGACGTCATCAATCGCCTCGACGGGATTCGTTGCGGCACTAAGAGGACTTCGTGCCCCGACCAATTGTGCAGGGCATTGGAAGAACTAAAGAGCAAGGGCTAACGCTTCAAGACTTTTGTCCCCTTTTGGACATATACACCAGGCTGACTGGTATTGCTTACGCGCTGACCTGAGAGGTTGTAAATGCTCTCCTTCCCTTCAGGGGAGGAGATGGAGGAGAGGCTTATGCCCGTCGGGTCTTCACCTTTAAGATAACCATAGACAGCAAACTCGTAGATGCGGGTGGTGTATTCGTTCTGCTCGCCTTGTATCATCTGCAAGCGGACGCGTGTCGTAGTGACAGGCCTGGAAAGGGTACGCACCACTTTGTTCATCTGGTTGCCCTCTACTACATCAACATCAACCCAAGTTCCATCCTCGGCCAGATACTGCAACTTGAAGGACTTGGCAACATAGTCTCCGCTTTCACGGGCAGCACCAAGCACCATCCAACGTTCCACAACGGCTGTATCTTTCAATACATACTGCAGATAGGGCGTTTGGCTTTGTGAACTTGTGACGCACCATTTGGTCGTCGGGTCTTGGTCATTAGCCTTGCTCCCCGCCTCGTTAGTACCATTCTGATGCGAGGCACTGACAGAACGAGGCACAAGGCGATTGTCATCCCATTTACTATTTGACGATTTACCATTTACTATTTCCTCCACTTCCGTCGTGAGGGGAGCAAAAGCCACGATGTCGTCGGACTGGTTGGCAGCAGTGGTAGCGGCAAAGAGGAAGGTCTTGCGGTCGGATGAACTGATAGTAACCTCGCCTATGTCATCAGGAAGCTCTATACCATATTTATATATATATAGCATCTGCATCGTCTGGTTGGTCTTATCCGACACCTTATGGGCATGCGAGGATGCAAAGACGATGTTCTGCCGGCGGTAGTTCTCCGTAATGGTCGTACAGGAAGGAGGCTCTGCAGCCCGACCCGTGAAGTAAGGCACATCCATAACAAACTCTTTGTCACCTGCCGTAACCGTCACTTGCGAACCTGCTTCGGTAGGACTGGCAAGGAGCAGATACAATTTATTTTCGCCGGACTTCCTGTCAAGAGTTATCGTTTGGGTTGACCCCAGGCGAACCACATTCTTGGCCGTGCCTTCACGTGGCCCCATCACAAAGTCGATGCCATCGCATGTAAGCGTGTCGGGAATGAGTTCTGCAGGATAAGCATAGGTGTATGTCGAAGCAGCACTACCTCTGGCATTGTCGTAACTCATCATATCGATATTATATGTGAGTGCGACGGATGAACCAGCATCGCCTGCCTCTTCGCCTGGCAGAGAAGAATTGGTTTGCAAGCGGACTGCAAAGGTCTTGGGCCCGTAGTGTCCGATGTTAAAAAGAATATCATTCCCATCAGTTGTTGCTGGGCCTATCTCTTCCTCTATACCATTGACCTCACGAGCCGACACGATGGGAACGGGGAAAGAGAGACGCACATTCTGCTGGTCCTCGCCTGCCCATTCATAGACGCGAATGATGAGTTCGTCTGAATCCTCGGCCTTCTTCAATGCCTTGATGGCGACCTTGTCGGTGCTTAAGGAGGCAAAGGCAATGCGGCGGCCAAGGGCTCCTGCATGCCTGGGAGTGACAAAGGCGATGAGCGGCTGATTGAGCTCACCCGCCTGCATTTGCGTCTGCTCGCTCCATCCTCCTTCGTGAGGGAACAAAGCATAAGTAAACTTATTAGGCCCGAGGTCCATATTTGCCTGATGACTATAGTTCTTGCATGAGGGAGTGCGCAGCAAGGTGAGGCGTAGCGAGGTGTCGTTAGGCTTATCCCAACCGTACTTGCAGTCGCTCAGGATAGAAACACCATAGCTGCCAGATGTGGTACTTTGGTCGGCCCACTGATGGCCGCACACTTCGTACTCGTCGCTTGTACGAATGCCACGGCTGATGGTGCCCAACGAGATGTCATAAGTGCTGCTGGCATTCCTAAGGGAGACCGAGAAGGGGATATTGACCTTCAGCATGCGTTCGTAGGTTTGCCAGTCCACTTCGTTTACACATTCTATGCGGTCGTTCAGGGCATTCATGCGGATGTACTGGACGAAGGTGGAGCCTTCCTGCTGACGCGTAACCTTCAACGATTTGCGTAGCGGCCCATCTTCCACCATCTCCATCTCAACGTTCTTCGAGACATAGGAAGAGGGCGTGCGACACTCGTCCGTGTAGCTTATCTCCCAAGCAGGCCATGTGTCCTCATGGTCGTAGATAAGCTGCTGGCGAATGGCAGTGCTGATGAGGGTCTTACTGTTCTTGATGTCGTAGAGGTTGCTGATGTCGCCTGTATTGTTGACGCTGATGCGATAGCGGCCGTTGTTCATCTTCCGAAGAGATGAACTGGATTCATAGGCGAGGTCAGATGTCAGGGAGCACTTCTCGCCCACCCTTGCCTCATAGACGGCATAGCCGAGCGAGGGGACGGTGGCTGCAAAGATGAAGTGCAGACGGCGGGTGACGGTGTCATAGCCTGTGACTTGAGCAAGCACTTCGTTGCCATCGGGGCCGAACACACGCACAGCGTTCTGATAGCTCTTGCTGTAGAGGGAGCCTTCGACGATGTCTGTGCGTTCGTGCGAGAGGGGGTTATAGACCACGATTGGCGTTCCTTCCGTCTCGGTATCCATCATTTGAATGGTGGCACCGGCGCTCGTGGTGAGTTCCTGGGCAAAGGTGCGATTGGCGAGGTAATACTCGTTGTAGGAATATTCGTTGGCCGAAAGGATGCTCGTGCCGGTGATGCCGTCGTGATGCTGCTGCCAGAGGGTGCGCACCCAGGCATCCTCGAGTTGCTGCGAGGGGTATTTCCTGGCGCCAAGCCACATGGCGAGGGCGGAAGCCTTCTCGGCAGCATCGGCCAGAAGTTCGTTCTTCCTGTTCCAAAGCTTCAGGGCTCCCCAGCTGGTGTAAGAGCCTACGCCGTGGGTTCGCATGGGCAGTTCGCTGTTCCATACCTTATATTGCCCGTTGTCGTGGTCCTGCATGTATTGGAAGAAGTCGTCGGGTGTCGTGAGCCGCACCTTGACGGCTCCGTCCTGCTTCTGGACGTTGTAGGAGAGCCAATAGGGGGTGTTCTCGCCTTCCTTGTCGGGGTTGTCCTGAAGGGCACCGCCGTGGTCGCTGCGCGGACCGACATACTTCACGCAGGCGGGCACACCGCTCTCCGTGATGTTGGTCTGTATCTTGCTGAGGATATCTGCATCGTTCGTCAGGTCCTTATTCCAGTCTTCGTGCGTGTCGTATGCTCCAGGCTTATAGACGGCATAGACCTTCGAGCC
Source organism: Bacteroidaceae bacterium (assembly GCA_017469525.1). Classification (GTDB taxonomy): domain Bacteria; phylum Bacteroidota; class Bacteroidia; order Bacteroidales; family Bacteroidaceae; genus Physcousia. The sequence goes on from JAFUGG010000001.1 coordinate 6,431, forward strand.
GTCCACACCTTGCCATACGCCGAAATGTGGCAGCTTGTCGTAGGCCGACGAGCCCCATCCGAGCTTTGCCGTATGGAAGCCTTTCTGCCCAGCATGGCGCATAAGGGACGGCAAGGCGTAGGAGAAGCCGAAGCAGTCGGGCAGCATGACGTCGTAGCCGCCACGTACTCCGAACTCCCGCTTATAGAATCGGTTGGCATAGAGCATACTGTGGAGGATGCTCTCAGCCGAGGACATCATGACGTCGCTTGCGTCGATGGACATGCCGCTGACGTGCCACTGGCCGCCACGGATGTAGTCTTTCATCTTTTCAAAATCCTGAGGGTAGTATTCCTTCATCCACATGTACTTGATGGCCCCTTCGTAGTTGAAGCGGAAGTCGGGGTATTTGTCCATGAGGGCCATATTGTCCACGAGCGTATGACGAACGTAATCCGAGACGGTGGTCTTGACGTCCCAGTTCCATTGGGTATCGAGGTGGGAGTTGGAAATAAGGAAGAAGGTCTTCTCGTCCTGCACCTGAGCGAAAGCCGTTCCGCAGAGCAGCAGCAGAACGGCAAGTGTATTGTGTTTTCTCATTAACCTTAAACTTTTTAAACCTTTACTTTTTACCTTTTTAACCTTATAATTTTTACTTTTCCAGCGCCTTCTGGAAGAGTTCTGTTGTCCTGTCTGTGGGGAAGAAGTTCCAGTAGTTAGTGGCTCGGTAGGTATCGACGGCCAGTCGTCCCAGCAGGCTGGGCTTGCTGCAGAGTTGTTCGAGCTGGGCTCTGGAAATCTGGAAATGCGGGTAGGCAAAGAGTCCTTGACCAGCGTCGCCTGCGCCCGGAACGTAGTCGTCGCCCTTATATGACTGTGCCAGACACGACTGGCTCACGTCGTCGGGGTCGCCCGCAAGCGGATAGGCATCCACCACATTCTCCAACTGCATCACCTGATGCCCGAGTTCGTCGAGCACGATGGCTTGTCTTCCGACCGGATACTCATCGACGGGCCGCTCCATTTCCACGGGCAGGATGATGGCGAAGAGCGTGTCGCACATCTTCTCTATCCAGCCTTGCCGTCTGACAACCTCACCCATATAGTGGCCGCAGAAGAGGTGTTCACTCTTCAGGATGACCTTTGCCGTCGCTGCATACGGGGAGGTGCGGCGTTTCTCCATCGTCACCTTGAAAGACTTGGCGCCCAGCATCTTGTGTGTGAGCGTGCGATAGCCTGGTGCATAGAACTGCAGCGAGTGCTGCAGGTCGCGGACGCGGAACGAGAAGAGTCCGTTCCTGTCGGTCTTTGAATTGTTATAGATGCGATGCTCGGAGTCAATCTCGCGGACGGAGACTTTCTCGATGCGGCCGTCTGGACCACTGACCGTACCGCTGACGTTTATCCGCTGCGCCCATGTCGTCGAGCTGCAGAGGAGTGTCATGATAAAGAGTAAACGCTTCATGTTCTTTCGTTGTTTTATAGGACATCATATACCCCTTTGCGGGGGAGATGCTGACACATGCTAATACTTTGGCCGGAGAATACTAATACTTTGGCTGGAGAATGCTAATACTTCGAGTAAAGAATACTAATACCTTGAGCAAAGAGTACTACCTCTTCGGCTGGAGAGTACTACCTCTTCGGCTGGAGAGCACTACCTCTTCGGCTGGAGAGTACTACCTCTTTGGCTGGAGAGTACCAACACCCTGGATGCACCACTTATTTAATGAATATTTTTTTGCCGTTTACGATGTTGATACCCCGCTGCATCTTGCTGATGCGTTGGCCGGAGAGATTGTAAGCCTCTCCTAAATCCTCCCCTAAAGGGAAGGACTTGAGACTGATGCCCGTCGGGTCGTCTTCTATGCTGAAGCCGCAAATCTGACGGTAGTCGCCGCGGTCGTACTGCCACTGCAGTATGGGATAGCCGTTGCCGGCCGTCGGGTCACGATACCAGGGTGCGCCCCACTTGCCAGCAATCTCGCAGAGGTCCATGTGGCTCTTGCCGCCCTCGACAGGCTCGCCGTTCAGCAGCATATCGGCAAATATATAGGTTCCCGTGAGCACGTCGAGGTCGATGGTAGTGCCGAAAGGCTGTGCCGTTGCGCCGTCCACCGTGGGATTCCAGGCAATGACGCCCTCGAAGGTGCTGCCTGGGGTAGAGCTGTTCTGGCCGCCAGCCACGATGCCGCCTGCAATGGGCGACGAGACGGGAGCTGCCGCATAGCACTTCTCCATCGTCAGGTTCGTGCGGATGCGTCCCACCAGACCGCCCGAGTAGTTGGCCGAAGTGCCGTTGCCGGTGACGCTCGCTGCACTATAGCAGTTCCTGATAATAACGGGCGAGTTGCCCAGAGTACCGCCGATGGCACCCACATAACCCTTGCTCGTCACACTACCCGTCACGTAGCAGTTCTCGATAATGACAGGCAGGAGGTTGCCTTCGGCATCCACAAAGGTGCTGTGACCCAATGTGCCACCTATGACAGCCGCACCGGAAGCCGTGCCGTCCACCTTTGCATCGACGAAGCCTGTGTTGCGTATCTCGCCGCACAGCGTGCCGAAGAAGCTGGGATAGTACTTTGCGCCGTTGGGCGTCAGGTTGCGGATGATGTGCCCCTGGCCGTCGAAGTTAATCCAGTAGCGGTAGCTGCTGGAGTTCGAGTTGAGCTGTTCCCAGTCATAGCCCTCCATGTCCACGTCGGCACCAAGCACAAAATAGACCATCTGGTCCTTGATGAGGACGTCGTGCATGTGGTCGAGCTGCTCAGGTCGCATGATGACGTATGGGTTGTCCTTCGTGCCGTCGCCCGTCTGATAGGCATACATCATGTCCCGCTTTACGTTCTGCATGCGGGTGACGAGCGCCTTGACGTCCTTGTCCTTCAGATTTCCATCGGCATACACTTGCTGTCCCTCAGCCAAGACGTCGGCAGCCTCTTGTGTGCTGTAACCGCCAGCCTCAGCTGTGGCAAGGCTCTCCTGCAAGTCATTTATTGCAACGGCAAGTGTGGCATAGACATCGATGCTGGTCTGGATGCTGTCTATCGTCTTGTTTATCTTCAGCAGCTGGCTGTAGCGGGTCGAGATTACATCTGTACCCTCTGCCGTTTCCTTGTAGAAAGCAATCGTCTTGTTGTAGCCGTCGTAATACTTCTCATCACTATTCTTGTACTCCTCGGCCTTGGCATAGAAGCTGTTCAGCACGGAAGCCAAGGCCGTCGAATCGGCATTCGCACCCTTGCCACGGTAGATAATCTTCAGGTTGCCCATGCTGAAGCGTTCGTCTGAAGCGAGAGGTTGCTTACTGCGCACGCCGAAGGTCAGGCTGGCTGACGTTGTAAAGCCATATACTGTCTGGCTGAACTTGTCGGAGTTGAGGATGTTATTGGAGAATGTGACAGCAGCTGATGGGGGTGTCACTCCGTCGTCGGCAGGGCATTGCACTGGCGTTGCCACCTTCCCGACGTAGTATTCGACGCTGTGGTCCGTGTCGAAGCCATTCAGCTTCATCTCGTAAAGACCATCGGAGACGCTTGTCGAAATGGTTTGCGAGATGTCGAACGAACCGCCCTTGACCATGCCGATTGGCATGAAGGCTGTTCCGTTGCCTGTGGAAAGCTCGCAGTCATCGCTGGCAGTGACGTCCCAACCCTTCCAGCCGCTCTTCATCAAGTCGGCATTGGCTACCTTATAGGTCACGTTGGCTCCGTTGCCCGTGTAGAAGACTGGTGCGTCCATCTCTTCGCTGCTGGGATAGCCGTCATTGATGACAGGCCAGCCACTCTTGTCCCACGTAATCTTATCAAGAAGCATGAGGCGGCCATTGAAATTATTGTTGCGGTCGTAGCAATGATAGAGGAGCCAGTCCTGTCCTTCATCGTCCGTGATAATCTCGCTATTGTGCCCTGGGCCCTTCCAGCGGCCTTCGCTACCTTCATTGCCCTTGAGGATGGTCGTATAGTTGTCGCTTACCATCTGTCCGCCTTGCTTGTTGACGTAGGGACCGGTAAGCTTCGTGGCGCGTCCCACAACTGTTCTGTACGTGCTGTTCTCGCCTTCGCAGCATAAACCGACGCTGCAGAAGAGGTAGTAGTACTTGCCGCGCTTGTAGATCATGGCACCTTCGAAGGCACCGCCTGCCAACTTGGTCACGCCCTTGTGACGTGTCCACGAGCCGTTGGGCTGAGGGTTGTTGATGGGTGTGAAGTTCTTTATGGCGAGCGCATCATCTGTGAGCTCAGCGATACAGATGTCGTTGAAGCTGCCCCAGACGATGTATTTCTTGTCGAACTCCTCGACGTAGCAAGGGTCGATGCTGTTCTTGACGCCTATCTCTGTACTGCGGAAGAGTTTACCCTTGTCCGTGAACTTGGTTGGGGTGTCGCCCACTGCGACGCCAATGCCTGTGCGCGAGCCGTTACCCCACAGGGCGGAGGCGTAATAGCAGATGTACTTGCCATCGACATAGCTGACGTCCGCCGCCCAGAGGCTATAGTAGTCTGTCTTCTTGTTGCCATCGCCATCGACGTAGGTGGAGTCGTTCCATGTAGGGCGCGATATGACGCCGGAGACATCTGTCCAGTTGACAAGGTTTGTGCTCCGCTTGCACTTGCAGCCTGTGGCATAGGCATAGAAGGTGCCATCAGGAGCGCGTTGCACCGTCGGGTCAGGGAAGTCGGAGCCGTAAACAGGGTTCTTGTACTTCTTTTGGGCATTAACCTGAAACGCCATGGCAACAAGGAGCATGGCGGAAAGTAGAGTTCTTTTATTCATTCCTTAACTTAGCTAAACATGTTATTCTGCTGCAAAGATAGCAAATAAATAGTAATGTACGCGCATAATGCCACAGAAAATGCACATTTAAGACGCGAAATGTTTTGTTTCTTCACAGTTTTTATGTAATTTTGCACACGAATTATACGACATAGAGATACGGGATGAAACTTATTCTGCTCACTTGCCCAGAGTTCTTCGTGGAAGAAGACAAGATTCTGACGACTCTTTTCGAGGAAGGTCTGGACATCCTTCACCTTCGTAAGCCAAACTCGGAACCCGTCTTCTGCGAGCGCCTGTTGAGTCTCATTCCCGAGCAGTTCCGCCAGAAGATTGTCGTGCACGACCACTTCTATCTTCGCGACGAGTTTGGCCTGATGGGCATTCACCTTAGCAAACGAAATCCGGAAGCTCCCGCCTCCTACGACGGGCCGATTACCCGCACCTGCTACGACCTGGAGAGCGTCGTGGAGCAAAAGCCGAAGAGCGAGTACATTCTGCTTCGCAACATCTTCGACAGCATCTCGGAAAGCGAGAACAAGGCTTCCTTCACTCCCGATCAGCTGCATGCGGCTGCCCGCCAGGGCATCATAGACCGCAAAGTCATCGCCGAGGGCGGTGTATGCCTCGACAACATTGAGCAAGTCAGGGAGTGGGGCTTCGGCGGAGTTGCCATCAGGGGAGACCTTTGGAACCACTTCAACGTACACTCCGGACAAGACTACAAGGAGCTCATAGCGCACTTCCGCAAGCTGAGGAAGGCGGCTTCGGCCTGAAAAAAGGCTGCCTGCGACAACCAGAGTAAAACTGAACAATCAATATATAGCAATGGAAGCAAAGAAGTCATTCAAGGTGTTCTCAGGCACCAATTCACGTTATCTTGCAGAGAAGATTTGCCAGCAGCTGGGCTGCGAGCTGGGCAATCTCTCCATCACACATTTCTCCGACGGCGAGTTCGAGGTCTGCTTCGAGGAGTCCATACGCGGTGTGGACGTCTTTCTGGTGCAAAGCACGTTCCCCAATGCAGATAATCTGATGGAACTTCTCTTGATGATTGATGCGGCGAAACGTGCTTCGGCACGAACCATCAATGCCGTAGTCCCCTACTTTGGCTGGGCGCGCCAGGACCGCAAGAGCAAGCCCCGCGTGAGCATCGCGGCGAAGCTGGTGGCCGACATGCTGAGCGTGGCCGGCATCACGCGCCTCATCACGATGGACCTGCATGCCGACCAGGAGCAAGGCTTCTTCAACGTTCCGGTGGACCATCTCTTTGCTTCCAGCGTGCTGCTGCCCTACATCCAAAGCCTGAAACTCGACAACTTGGTTATCGCCACGCCCGACGTCGGCGGCTCGAAGCGTGCCAGCAACTACGCCAAGTTCCTCAACTGCCCGCTCGTCCTGTGCAACAAGACAAGGAAGAAGGCCAACGAGGTTGCGACGATGGACATCATCGGCGACGTGTTCGATGCCGACGTAGTACTCGTTGACGACATGGTGGACACTGCCGGCACCATCACCAAGGCTGCCGACCTGATGAAGCAGAACGGCGCACGCAGCGTCCGGGCCATTGCTAGCCACGGCGTGATGAGCGGTCCGGCCAACGAGCGCATCGAGGCGTCTTCCATCGAGGAGATGGTCTTCACGGACAGCATACCGTACTCCGGCAAGTGCAGCAAGGTGAAGCAGCTCTCCATTGCCGAGCTCATAGCCCGCACCATCCAGTGCGTGGAGAACAACGAGAGCATCTCCAAGCAGTATCTTATTTAGCCCTCTGCCGGCAAGCTGACACGGGTCTCCCTGGCAAGGGAAAGCCTGGCATACGCCACTCACCCCCTCACCCATGAAGAAGCTACTCCTTTCTCTGCTGCTGCTCCTGTGTGCACCGTCTGCCGCAAGAAGCCAGGACTCCGTGGTCTACAGCATCATACAGGAGGCGCTTCTGCAGGACAGCCTGGTCCGCGACGAGATGCGCTTCAACAGCGAGGGCATACTCATGCCGCTGCGAGGCGTCATCCAGACCTTCACCCACCGCAGCTTCAACAGACTGCCGGGGCCGTTCCGCGATAACAACTGCCGTTGGGGAGACTACGGACTGGCCCTCTCGCCCCTGGCTGCCACGTGGGTCATGAAGGCGTGCGGAGTGAAGTCGAAGAGCACTACCCGACGCATGGTCCTGTCCAACGGCATGGCGCTGGGACTGACCGTCGGCCTGACCGAGTTGCTAAAGAACACAACCCACGAGATACGCCCCGACGGCTCCGACGACAACAGCCTGCCCTCCATGCATGCCGCCCTTGCCTACATGGGAGCTACCGTCCTCAGCCGTGAATACGGCCACATAAGCCCCTGGATTTCCATAGGAGGATATGCTGCCGCAACGGGCACCCAGATGCTCCGCATAGGGCATAATGCCCACTGGATGAACGATATCGCCATGGGAGCAGGCATAGGAGTGGTCAGCACACACTTGGCATACTTCCTGACGGACAGGCTTCTGGGCGACAAAGGCATACGTCGCATGTCGCTCACTCCCTCCGAGCTGGCTCAGATGCAGGCTTGGAACCATCGTCCCTCTGGCTTCCGGCTCATCTCCGGCACCGAGACTAACGGGCGGACTCTCGACAACCTGGCCGACTTTGCAGAGCCCTTGGGAGGCTTCGACATGACGGGAGTCAGCCTGCGCAGCAGCGCTTCCATCACGACGGGCGTCGAAGCAGAGTGGTTTCTCACGGACAACGTCTTCCTCTCCGCCATCGGGCGCTACACCATGTCGCAGGCCAAACTGGAGATTCCTCGCCTTGACGTCACGGCCTGGGGAGAGCAGATGCACATCTACCACGGCAACGTAGCGGCCGGAGCAACCTTTCCCCTGACCAGGGGCGTGCGCTTCGGCTTCCGCTCAGCATGGGGAGTACGCTGCAATGCAGCCGCCACCTTCCGCCAGGTGGCAGACGGCAGGCAGATGGGAGAGCCGTTGCTCACCATCAAGTCGCAGGTCAGGCCGGAAGGCGGAGCAGGTATCATCATCGACATGCTGCAGAGCCACAACCAGACCGTGGGCTTCTCCATAGACTACCTACACGCCTTCGGCACCAAGCTCATGCCTGACCGGCTCGTCATCAGCTCCTCGTGGAAAGCCATGTTCTGAGTCGCAATGAAACAGACGGCACGACAAGGCTGCTCCCGCAACACGCCTGAAATGCAATTCCAACGCCTTGCAAATCCAAATGCAACGCCTTGCAAATTCCATTGCAACGCCTTGCAATTTCTGCCGACGCACTTTCCCCCGTCCCACCTCACCTCTATATCTGTACGCTGCAACCTTTTTGGGGGTAAACCTCAAACTCGAACAGTCTGTAGCTTAAAGGAGAGAAAAACTGAAAAAGGAAGCTTGCAACACGCCTTCCTCTGTACAATTGTCAAGTTTTTTAGCCTTTTCAGCACTTTTTTTAGTTTTTTTCAGAAAAGTTTACGACATCTCTAAAAAAAAATGCTAAATTTGTCACACATAAATACAACGTTTTATCATAAGACTGATAACATGAACATCTTCTCCCGGCTCGTCAACTGGTACTTCAGCCGCAACGCGTTGCCCTACTGGTGCATCCTCCTTCTGGACTACATCATCATCGTCGTCTGCGGCCTGGTGGCCTATTACCTCTTCAACGGAGGCGAGTTGCTCGCCAGCAACTTCTGGTTGCTCATGCAGGACCTCGGCATCATGCTCATCCCCTACACGATAGCCTTCCGCGTGTTCCACACGTATAGCGGCATCTTCCGATACAGCAGCTTCGTGGACCTGGGCCGCCTCGGCCTCGCCATGACGCTCGGCACAGCACTGGCCTACGTCTCCTATCAGCTCATGCACCTTCAGGAAAACATCATCCTCGACCACCCCACGCTCACGGTAATGCTCTTCCTGAGCGCCACCTCCCTGATGTGCGGCGTACGCATCCTCGTGAAGACCCTCTACGACCTCTTCCGCACCGGAGGCTACAGCAAGCGCATCTTCATCTACGGCACAAAAGACGGCGGCATCAGCCTCGCCAAAAGCATCCGCAACGAGACAGCCAGCCAATATACGCTGAAAGGCTTCATCAGCTCAGATGTCGAAATGAGCGGCAAATGGCTCATGGGACTGCCCGTCTACAGCGAGAAAGAAGACGTCGTCAGGCTCATGAACAGGCAGAAGGCACGCACCATCATGGTCAGCCCCATGCAGACAAGGCACTTCCGCGAGCAAGAAGAACTCATCAACAGCCTCATCGCAGCCGGCATAAAGATACTCATGATGCCCGCCTCCGCCGAGGAATGGGACGGCAAAAGCGAACTGCGATACAACCAACTGCACGAAGTGGACATCGAAGACCTCCTCCCGCGCGACAAGATCGAGGTGGACATGCTCGCCATCGGCCGACAGCTGAACGACAGCCGCATCCTCATCACCGGAGCAGCAGGCAGCATCGGCAGCGAAATGGTCCGACAAGTGGCACACTTCGAGCCAAAAGAACTCATCCTCATTGACCAGGCGGAGACACCCATGCACGATATCCGCCGCATGATGAAGGAGAAATTCCCGGCCATAACCTGTCAGACCATCGTGGCAAGCATCACCAACCAGACTTTCATGGAGGAAATCTTCCGCCAGCACCGCCCAAACTACGTCTTCCACGCTGCTGCATACAAGCACGTTCCCATGATGGAGGACAATCCCGCCATGGCTGTCCAGAACAATATAAACGGTACACGCGTCATTGCAGACCTTGCCGTCAAATACGGCACGAGGAAGTTCGTCATGATATCCACCGACAAAGCCGTCAATCCAACCAACGTCATGGGATGCTCCAAGCGCATCTGCGAGATATACTGCCAGTCGCTCAACAAAACCATCGAGCAGACACCCGACACCATCAAACAGTGGGACGGCAAGCCTGCCTGCACACAGTTCGTCACCACACGCTTCGGCAACGTCTTGGGCAGCAACGGCAGCGTCATCCCCATCTTCAAGGAGCAGATAGCAAAAGGCGGTCCTGTCACTGTCACCCACCCCGACATCATCCGCTACTTCATGCTCATCCCCGAAGCCTGCAAGCTTGTGCTCGAAGCAGGAACCCTTGGCAAGGGCGGCGAGATATTCGTCTTCGACATGGGCAAGCCGGTACGCATCGCAGACCTCGCGCAGCGCATGATAACACTCAGCGGCGCAAAGGACTGCAAGATACAGTACACCGGCCTGCGCGACGGCGAGAAACTCTACGAGGAAGTGCTCAACGATGCCGAGCAGACGCTCCCCACAAAGCACCCCAAGATAATGGTCGCAAAGGTGAGAGAGTACGACTACGACAAGGCAAGGCGCGACGAAGACCGACTCCTCGAGGCAAGTTACTCGTACGACGACATGGCAATCGTCAGGATAATGAAGGAAATCGTGCCGGAATTCAAGAGCCGCCACTCAAAGTACGAAGCCCTGGACTGACACCCGGCATGCCATTCGGCAGCGGCAGGTCAGTTGTCCGACTTGCCCACAAGCATCACCACTCCACAGACAAGGGCATATATTGCAATGTCCATCAGCACAATGAACGGCATGAGGAAGTGGCACTGCCACAGAGCATAGTTGATGCCGCAAATCAGCAAGAACAAAGACAAGATGCAGACCAACGCTGCATGCATCGACAAGCCAGCATTCATCAGTATGTGATGAATGTGGGTCTTGTCTGGCTCAAAGATGCCATGACCCGTAATGCGACGCTGCAACGCCACACGGATAACGTCGAGGACGGGAATCAGCAGCAGTGTAATGGAGATGAGCATCTGCTTCTCGCCGCAATCCTCAGGCGCTATGGGACGCATCAGACTCTTTATACTCATGTAGGCACAGACGTAGCCCAGGAAAAGACTGCCAGCGTCGCCCATGAAGATTTTATGCCCCCCGACCTTGCCAAACATGTTGAAGAACCAGAAGACAAGCAACGAGCCAACTATCGCTGCGTCGAGCGAGGCAATGGCAAGGTTGTCAATCAGGAGCACGGTATATGCCGTCAGCACCAGGATGCAAAGTCCCGAAGACAAACCATCGATGCCGTCTATCAGGTTGATGGCATTCACAATGGTCAGTATGGCCACCACCGTCAGCGCATAACCAATCATGAACGGAATCTGATGCAGGCCGAACAAGCCGTTCAGGTCAGTGATAACCAAGTTGCACAAAGGCAGGATGAACGCCGCCACCGTCTGTATGATGAACTTGTGAAAGGCCTTCATGCCGTAGCGGTCGTCGATAACTCCGATGAGATAAATGATGAGTCCGCCAAAGGTCATGGCTATCGTCGAGACGCCAAAGACGAACTCCTCGCCGCCCAGCAGCACCTTAGTCCACGAGGCAGCAAACAACCCTGCCACGGCAGCAGGCATGAATATCAGTCCCCCGAGGCGAGGCACGGGCTTGCTATGTACCTTCCTCTCGTCGGGAAGGTCATAGAATCGGAAATAGCGGCAGGCCTTGATGATGAGCGGAAGGCCTATTGCCGTTATGATTACTGCCGTAAGGAAAGACGCAACGAGAGGAAGTATGATGTTGTTCATGTTGGAACCCACTTAGATATTATCAGTATTTCCTAAACACAAGCGTCTCCCCGACATTGGTCTCCAGTTCCATCTTGCTGCCCGTCAGCACCTTCACCTTGAAGATGCCGTCCTCGGGCACACCTACGACAGAGAGAACCGACATTGGCTTCACGACGTCATGGCCGTCCCCACCGTACTCTATCGGGTCGTAGATGCGTATCTGGTCCGGACTTACCTCTAGGGACGAACGCATGAAAGACTCATCCGAATGATACTGGAAGAGTGCCATCTGCAGCTGGAAGCAGTAGAAAATCATGTCCTCCTTCGTTGCCTTGACATTGTTGTCCTTGTCTCTCCACTCCGTCAACTGCCACATGCCGTCCAGGTCGCCGTTGCAGTCCCACTTGTCGCAGCCTGTCACTGACATTGCCGCCACGACAATCGTACATATATAAACTATTCTTTTCACGTTACGCGTTGTTCTTTTTCCCGAATCGTCTTGCCGCTCCGGGTGATTAGTTGTATTTGCGAATCCATCCATCAAACGACACAGTCAGCATAGCGCCGTTGGCTTTTCCCAGCAAGCTTCCGTGGTTGTGTCCGTAGGCAGCCCCGAAGCCCCAGCCTCTGAGTTTCTTGGGCTTGTAGGTAGCCTCGAGAAGCAGGAAGTGGCCCTTGAGCGGGTCCATGACGGGCTTGTCGTAGGAGCCCCAATTCTTCTCGTAGGTGTACATGGCACGCCAGCTCAGTTCGGGCGTGGGGTTGCCCTTCAAGCCTACATGATGTGCACTGAGTCGGTTAAAGTAGTTGTACAGCTCGCCAGGCAAGCCGAGGTAGGCATTGTACATGGGCGACAGAATCATGGGATTACCCATAACGAAGCCTCCATGCTGCCAGGCGCCATAGACATGGTTGCTGTAGTAGGAGTCTCGGGCACTGATCTGCTGAGGGTTCTCGGGCGTGGCGTCGTGATATATCGGGCCGCTCTGGTTCTTCGTGCCGTTATGCTCATAGACGACGGTGCTCACGTAGCGGTTCTCGGGGAGATTGACTTCGACGCCCAAAAGCATGTCCTTCCAGAAACCATACTGCATGCCTATCTGGCTATGGTCCTCAAAGAGGTGGTCCATGTACGCTCCCACGCTCCACTTCTTGTCTGTCCAGTCCAGACGCACGTGCCACGAGCCAACGTGGTTGCCTGCGGCATTGGTGAAAGCATCGTCGTTGATGTCGCCACCGCTTGGAACAAAGGCCTTAAAGATGTTGCCCCCAAGTTTGACGCCGTCCTCGATGCGCTCGCCCGTGTAGCTTATCTCATTATAACCTGTTCCCCCGAACTGGCAAGCCATCTCCAGGCCCCAGGTCAGCGTCAGGGGGAACTTCTTCACGTTGCCTATTTTCATGAGCAAAGCCTTGGAGTGGAAGAGGCTGTTCTTCGTGTAGATGCAGTTTGTGCCGTCGTTCCAGTTCCGCTGCCAGCGGTTGTCGGTATAGATGCCGTAGGCGATGTGTGCCTTGAAGGCGAACCAGCCTTTTGTGCCTGGCACGCTCCAGAACTCTGGCATCTCCAGCCTGACTTGCGGCAGGGGGCGCGCATTGATGCCAAGCGTCATGCCACCCGTAGAGAGCTCTGCATTCTTCAGCTCCGACGGCCTTTCCTTCTGTCCGAGAGAGAGACGCAGCATCTTCCACTGCACGTCAAGGTAGAGCTGCTGGACGTTGAACTCACTTTGGTTGCCGTAGCCGGCTGCCAGGTCTGCGCCATAGCCGATGCGCCAGAAGCGGAGCGAGTCGGCTTCTGCATCACGCTTGATGTAGGCACGAGCCAGAACCGTATGATTGTCCACAGCCCCGAGCCCATATCTGTTGTTGGTAAACCAGAACGGCGCATTGTCGCCGCCGCCGCTCGTGCCCCGCAGGCTGAAGCCATACTGGATGTCTTCGCCCAGACGGTCCACCTGCGCACTTGCCGTCAGGGCATTAAGCATCAGGCACAAGCCTAAGATTATTGTATTCTTCATCCCTTGTTATGAGTTTTCAGCTCCCTCAGGAGCTTCTTGTTGAAACGTCTTCTTCCCTTGTCGTACACCCAGCCCCACTTGTTGAAATACTTCACCACGCTCACCATGTGAGCCAGCGACAGCTGCCAGTTGTGATAGGACAGGCGCGAGAACCTGTGGTATATGCTGACGGAGGGATAGAACAGCGTCTTGTACTTGGCATGGAGGCGGCGCGTGATGTCCACATCCTCCATATACATGAAGAAGCGCTCGTCGAACAGCCCCACTCCCTGCAGGGCACTCATGCGGAAGAACATAAAGCAGCCCGACAGGAAAGGCACGTTCATCTCCCGCTCGTAGCCGGAGTCCCTCAGCTCGAAGCGGTCGTTCCTCTTGGTGAAAAGACGCCCCGGAAGGAAAAACCTGCAGAAGAGGTCCAGCGGCGTAGGACACAACTTAGCCAGACGCTGCACAGAGCCATTCAGGAAAAGAACCTTGGGCATCACCTGAGCAACAGACTTATCCTCCTCCATCAGCCGCCACAAAGCTGGTATCACGTCAGCACCGAACCAAACGTCAGGGTTCACCACCAGATGATACTGGCTTCCCTCCTCCATCGCCTTGCGCAATGCAACATTATGGCCGCTGCCATAACCTCTGTTCGCCTCCTTGATATACTCCAGCTGGAAGCCACGCCCCTCATGCTTGAGGAACTCATCGTCCCGCTTCTTATACTCCTGAAGCTCACCCTCCAAACGGTCGAAGACATCGCTGTGGTCCACTATCCACACCTTCTGCACAGGCGATATAAGCAAACTGCGCAGGATGCCCTCCAAATCCAATAAATTGTTATTATATGTTACTATAGAGGCTGTTATCATTCGTTAAAGTCCATTATCGTACATCTGTACGATAATATAACGCATTTCGCACGCGATTTATTGCCTTAAAGCACGATAATATTAAATTTTGTAAACATTTTCTTATCATTGGCCTCATTAGCCCGACTGAGCTTACCTCCAAACACGACACGTCGAATCGGCAAACGCGACACGTCGAATTGGCAAACGCGACACGTCGAATTGGCAAACGCGACGTGTCATGTTTGAGGATTAGCCTCGCTGAGTCTGCCCCCACCCGTCCCCGGGCACAAAAGAAAGGCGGCGAGCCTGCTCCCAGAGCACAGCCCGCCGCCTTTCTTATTTTCTAAATTTCTAATTCTCTTATTCCCTTTCCTTTCAAGGCTTCCTTACAGGCCGGATGGGATGGCCACGATAGCGTGAACCACGATTCATCCCGGCGAATTCGTAATAGCCACCATAGTCGCTACATTCCTGCGTCTCGCGTGTCCAATAACGAATGAAGTTCTCTAGAGATGTTCCTTCGTATACTCCCGCATAAGGCAAGAAGATACTGTTGCCGTTGATGCCGGTATATAAATATCCCCAAACACCATTTATTTTTTTGTTCTCTTGCGTAGTATTATCTATCAGTTCCTGGAACTGTGCTATGCTTGGCATCTGCCACTGGCTGCCCCAGTTCACCGTGGCGGCATCGTCCTCGGGAAGAAGCTCCGTCAGGCCGTCACCAATGAAGTTGCCACCTTCGTCATACCAAGCAGTACTTGTCTGACCATCTGCAAAGGTGTACTTGTTGACCCCTTGCCAGTCACTGTATCCTTCTGTCATCCATTTGTAAGTGGCCCAGCTGTAGTCGTCCTTCGGCTCCGTCTCGCCCCAGGCATAGTAGAAGCCGTACTCCTCGGGAGCGTCCGCCCCAAGGTTCGTCGTAGCCCAAAGCGTGCCGCTCGGCAGCCCGAGGTCGACATATTCGTGATTGCCGGGAACGATTACAGCATTCACCTTGACATAGCACTCGGCCTGGACATCGCTGCCGTCAGAAGCACGACAGATGATGTTCGTCCAGCCCCTCCCCTTGGCTGTCACCAGACCTTTCTCGTCAACCGATGCAGCCATCGGGTTGCTGCTCTCCCACGTCACTGCCTTCTCGTCGGCATCAGCAGGAAGCACCTTAGCCGTCAGCTGCAACGTCTCACCCTTCTCCATCTCGACGGAAGTCTTCGACAACTGAATCTCGCCAACAAGCTTGACGAACAACACTTGCTCCACATTCTCAATGCGATACACAGTGAAATTGCCGCCACTATACACCTTCATGGCCTCCTGAGCCCACGCCGTCTGCAAGCCCGCCACTGCCAGCAGCAAGCCTGCCAAAACAAATCCCTTTTTCATGTTGCATTCTATTTTTAGTTCGTTATTATGGTATGTCGTTATTACGGCATCTTATCATCTCGTTAATGCGTCAGGGCAACATGCAGCCGCCGCCACGGAACCAAACGCACCGTGCCCGCACGCAAGGACTCTCTCCTCGCATGCGGGCACGCGCG
>JAFUGG010000066.1 GCA_017469525.1 Bacteroidaceae bacterium
ATCAAGCGAGTTAAGGATATACTGCTGGTATTCCTGCCCAACCGCATCAACACGACAGAGAACCGTGCAGACGAGATGAAGCAGCGCGAAGAGACGGTAAAAATTCTTGGCAGAATCGGCAAGGTCACGCCGAGAATCAAGCAGAGCGTTGTCATCAAGCGATATTCGACCGTTTCCCCACTTGACAAGTATCAGAAAGCCGCAGTCGAACATGCCTTCGATGCCATTGTAGAACAAATAAATGTGTAAACGGGTATGAGTGAGCAAGCGTTTCCCTTAGACGGCTTCGAAGACCTTGAGAGTGGTGTCAAGAGCATCACTCAAAAGGCGAAGCCAACAGAGCAGCCGAAGCCTCAGATGCAGCAGGCACCCAAAGATGCCAGCGTCATCAAAAAAGCCTGGCAGCACTTCACGGTCATCTTAGCCGTTGAGATTGTCGATAAAGTAAAGACCATTGCCCACAATGAGGGCTTCTCCATCCGCGAAGTGGTTGAGAAGTTTCTTAGCGACGGCATCGTCCGTTACGAACGCAAACATGGAGCAGTAGAACGTCAACCTAAGAACATCAATGACATCCTGTAAGTCAACAGCCGAGCAGGCAGTCCGGAACTGCGTGAAGGAGTTTTTACGAAAAATCTCAGAACCTAATAAGGGATTTTCTCGAAATTGCCCTTCGGGACAACTCCGAAAAATCCCAATTAGGCCACGGGACCAGCCCCTTTGGATTCCCTGGCAGGGGGTGACCCTCCCCCTGCACCGCCCCGCTCAGAGGTCTCGACCTCTAAATACTCCGACCAGGGTCATCCCAGGCCCCACGTACACTATAATCATTTCAAATAGAAATATATGGCAAAAGGCGTAGCTCATGCTGGCAAAGGGAAAAGTCTCTCTTCCGGCGAAGCAAACGAAAACGAGAGACGAGGGTGGACCGAAGAGTCTTACCGCCGTAAGAACAGGTCGCCCTTCAATAATTACGACTGGTCGCGCCATGGTCAAAACTTTGAGATTGTGGACGGCGAGATTCGTGACCTTGGCAGTCAGGGCGTTTCTCTCTATAGCCGTTATAAGAACCTCGTAAATAATCTTGACTTCAAGGAATACAAGGCTGGTGCAACCAATCAGCAGCACACCTATGTCGAACTCATCCTGTCGGGCAGTACCGAGAAGATGCAGCAGATAGCCTTCGGCAATCAGCAAGTCAACTACGAACGCAACCCGAAGACCTGGCACAACTGGGGCGTGACCAGAACCAAGGACATTGAGCGGTGGGCACTTGACTGTTACAGATTTGTGTGTGAGCGATACGGCAAGGAGAACATCATCGGCTTTGAAGTTCACCTCGACGAGACCGAGCCGCACATCCACGTCAACATTGTGCCTGTAGCCATCATGAAGCAGCGTGGCTGGGTAGGCGGCTATATCAAGATAATGATGGAGGACGGCAAGCCCAAACTCGATGCAGCGGGTAACGCCATCCCTGCCACATACACCAAAGGCAAGCACGTAGGCGAAACCATCAAGATATCAGACAAGAAGTATGAGGAACTCTCCAACGAGAAGAAAAAGGAGTATCGCAAGAATGAACGCGGCACTGTCCGCACCATCAGCTTTTCCACCTACTTTGGCGACAAACTGGAAGAGCGCAGCCAGATGATGTCCGACCTCCATGATAAGTTCTATGAGAAGGTTGGCAAGAATTGGGGCTTAGAGCGCGGCGACATTTGGGCACTGCTTCCTGAAGAGGAACGCCGCAAGCGCCGACGCCGCACCAAGGAGCAGGCTTATTACGAGCAGCTGGCCAGACAGGCCAAAGAGAAAGCAGAGGAAGAGAAACAGAAGGCTGTTGAGGAGAAGGAATCCGCCGTCAAGGAAGCAGAAGCAGCATCCACTAAGTTGGTCGCTGCCAACACAGAGCTTGAAAAGTGGGGAGCTATCCTCTTCGACGAGAAATCTGTCGACTATCCCAGTCTTGTGGAGATGACCACTGCTGACGGACGGACTTTCAGGCAGTTGCTCGAAGAGAAGGTTGACGAGTTGGTCGGTATGCTAAACAAGCCCATCGGCACCCTGGAGACTCATCGCAGTTGGAAGACAGACAGAATCAAGGAGGCCAAGGCGATTGTGTCGGAACTGGAAGATGCCTTGTTCGGTGCCGAAGGTATCGACACAGCCCATAAGGCTGCCATTCTCCGACTCGGCAAGGACCTTTATTCTGAGGCCAAGGCCAAGATAGCCCAGACCTACAAAGAGAACGAGCGACTGAAGAAAGAGAACCGGGAATTGAGGTCAGACAACAATACGCTCAGGGACGACCTTCACTCCGCCAAAAACAGGAATACCGAACTGGCAAGGAAACTACAGCAGGAAGAGACGGCAAGCAGGCTTCTTGGTGAGCAACTGAAGCGTGAGCGACTGGCCCGGGACAAAAACGGCAATTATCTGGAATGGACGAGCGGCCCCAAGAAAGGTCAGAAGGTCACCAAGGACGAGTATCAGCAAATCCTGACGGAACGGTTCGATGCAAAGGAGAGGGAACTGAAGGCAGAGATAGTTGCATGGGAAGAGGAGCGAATGAAGAACCGAAACGAATGGATAGCCCACAAGCGCCACATGAGGGAACTGAAGGAAATGATTCGTGCCATCTTCTCAGCAAATGCCAAAAGATTCATCGACATCATCATCAAGCACTGGAAAGCCGAAATCAAGGAGTTCGCACGCGACGTCATGAACGACATCAAGAGCATCCTGTTCGGTGCCGAACCGACGCTTGACGGGCGGAGAACATACGTCAGCGACGCTTTCGTGTGGGCCAGGGTCTTTGCCGATCTTGAAATGGACGAGCAGTGGAAGCCTGATTACACCAAACTGGACTCTTTGCAGGAAGATGCCATGCGCATAGCCGACGGCACCTGGGAGGCATATCGGGAGGAACGCCAGCATCAGCAACATCTGAAACTGTTATTGTCTGCAGCCGCCAATGCGGTAATTGCCGTTAGCAGCACTCCCAATAAAAAGGGGTTCAACTCAGCGGAGCAGGCAAGCATAGATGCGTACTTGGACGAGGGAGGCACCATCGAAGAAATATGGAACGCCGCCAAAGACAGTCTTGGCACCTGGGACGACTATGCAAAAAGGGTACTCTTTGCCTATGGCCGGGGAGAAACTATCGGGCGCGGGATGGGTTATTGATTTCCAGTTCCAGCCCCAGCACCGCCAGGGCCGACGCAATCAATGATAAATGCTTCATTGTTGTAATTGATTTGATTGTTATCTGGGACTATTCCCATCAAAAAGGTAACGAAATCCTGTCAAAAAGCGTCAATATGCACAAAAATTTACGTTAAACACCCCATGATTTAGCAAATATTTGCAGAATAATTAGTACCTTTGCACCCACAATTTAATAAATAGGAGACAAGAATATGGCATTGGCAATTTCACATGTACCCGTCCTGACGGGCGAAGTGGCAGAG
>JAFUGG010000022.1 GCA_017469525.1 Bacteroidaceae bacterium
ACCCATTTCACCATCGTTGAAGCCGTTGGCATCGATGATGGTTTCATATTCAACATAGATGGGATCGTCCACCACCTTGACATTGGCGAGCAGATAGTCGTTGATGCGCCTTGCCTCAGCCAGGGCTTCTTCGCCGGTGAGCTGACGGTTGGCCTTGATGTAGCCGAAGTTACCTACGGGATAGTCTTCGCTGGGAGCGATGACTTCTTCCTCGCTGATCCATGCCGTGACGTATGTCTCGGCCTCGGCGTTCAGGTTGTCGTCGTTGATGAGGTTGATGGCCTGGTTGCGGACTGTAATCAGTTCTGCATAGCTGCCTGCGGAGGCATTGATGGCATCTGTCATGACACCCACCTGGTCGTTCAGGCTGCCGAGGGCAAAGGGACTTGTGGTAGCCTTGATCTGTGCGATGAGGTCGGCCATCTGGTCGAGCAGGGCTTTCTCGGCGAAGAGGTCGGGGTCATAGACGGCCTCGGCTGCACTGGCAAGCGCGTTCTTGTCGAGGGCGAAGGTGTATTCGTCACCCAAGGCGAACTCGCTCATCTGGCAATAAGTGTCGCCGAAATTGTTGCTGATTTCTACCTTGAAGTACTGGTAAGCCTCCGTGTTCTCCTCGGAAAGGTTGAAGAAGACGGTGAACATATTCTTGTCGGGCAGTTCGTCAGCCGTTACGCTCTTGTCGTCGAGCAACACCCATTTGTCGGAAGTGCGAGCGGGCTTGCCGGCCGTGACGTCGGCAGAAGCAATGCCATACACCTTCCATTCCTTCCAATTACGGTTTCTCCAACTGGCATTGTCTGTGCCTGTGACGAGCTTGCAGTAGCTAGGGACAATGGCACGGGAAGTCCTCACGATGAAGTAGGGACTGCCTCCCCAGAAGAAGCCGTACTTCGTGGTGATGTCACCATCGAAGAGCTTGTCCAGAGCCTCGCCGTCGCCATTGCCAGCCGTACCTTCCAGGATAGTGTAGGTGACAGGCTCGTCGGTGCCTGACTGCTGATTGGCCAGGTCGTCGAGGTACTTGTCGAGGTCGCTCTTGGAACCCAAGCCCCATTCGGACATCTGCTGATAGACGTTTGCACCCTCAACAGTTCTTTCCACCTCAATCCAGTAGTACTGATAGGCATCCTTTGGGTTTTTGCTGAACTGGAGGTTTGCCTCGCCAAAGTTTGCTGCGGGCAGCGGCTCGCCGTCCTTGTTGTCGATGAGCACCCAACCGTCTGCGCCGCGGACGGCATCGGCATCGCTCTCGAAATTGCCGCCATAAATCTTCCATGCCTCCCAGTTGCGACCCGCGTTGCTGCCCGTGTCGTTACCAGTGACAAGGAAATACCATTCGGGCACAACAGCTTTCTCTGCCTTCACGATAATCCATGATTCTGTGGCTGATGGGTTGCCACTAAGGTCTGTACCCTCGCCGGAGGGGTCGAACCAGTGCCCCCACTTGGTACTTGTGTTGGTATCGACCAGCTTGGGGTAGCCTTCGCCGCCCGTGCCGCCGACACCATCCAATGCCGTGAGCTTGACGTACTCAGCCCACGCATTCTGAGAGGCCATCATCATCGCCAAGGCAATGAAGCATGACCACAGAGAACCAGAAGTAAATACTTTCTTCATCTTGTTTGGTTTTTGAAGTTTATTAATAATACTAACTATAATATATGTGCGTCTGATTTGGCTATCATGTTGATGTCCTCCCAAAAAAGTTCCCGCGTTTCACAACGAAGGAGCCTTTATTTATTAACTTTTAAAAACCATTTGCAAAATTACGCGCTCCGAGAATACACGAGGCTCTTCACACGTCTTATTATGTTGCAATGTTACACTTTGTTACACGATGAAACGCCATGATACACTTATTTGTTGATTTTTTTGTATTTTTGCATCTGAAATGACAATTAAAGTAAAAGGATACAACTTCATGAAGACACAGCACTGGTCATCCAGACATCAGTGTGCCACGCATAGCATAATGGTGATTGTCGGCACCTGCGCCAGCGTGCTTCTGACAGCCTGCTCGGGCGGAAGCGTTCTGGAAAGGATGCAGCAGATAGAGCTGGCTGCTGACGAATATCCCACTAAAGCCCTCGAGATGTTAGACTCCTTGGGCAGAGACATTGAAGACGAGAGCAAGTATGTGAGGAAGAAATACGATTTGCTGAACCTCATCCTCTGCGACAAGGCAGGCACAGCGCCGCAGCTTCAGCACGACGCCTTGTGGAGGCTGATAGCGTACTTCGAGGAAAAGGGCTCTCCTCTCGAAAAGCAGCAGGTCTATTACTACGCAGGCAGAGCTTCCCGCAAAATGCAGAACACAGCAGGAGCCTTCGACTGCCTTGTCCGCTCTGCATATTATGCCATCGCAGGCGGAGAGTGCGACTCCGCACTGCTCCGGGCCACATTCCGAAACATCTACGAACTGCACATCTCCATACAAGACTACAGCAACGCCCTGACAGCTGCCCGATTGGAACTGGAAGCCTACAGGCCGACGACGGAGGCTGCACCCTGCGAAGCTTATCTGCACATCGGAATTGCCTGCCTTGGCATGGACAGCACACAATTAGCCGAAGCCGCCTTCGATACTGCTTACGAGCAAATAGCTCGGACAGACATCGCCTCACCGGAGCATCTGCATCAGCTTGCACGTCTGCTGAGGGGATATTCCATGTTAAACAACATCGAAAAGGCAGCAAAGTGCAAAGCTCTGATAGAAGGAAACCACCCGGAGGACCTCAATGCCGGAGGACTGATAGCCCTCGCCTGTTACTATAAGGCACTGGGCAACTATGACTCGGCAAACATCTGCGGCAGACGAGCTTTCGACAAAAAGACAGACTTCAGCAAAATGTACGAAGCCGTGAGACTTCTCTACCGGATGTGCAGGGACCGCGGAGACGAAGCGGGTGCCGCCTTCTACTTGGAAGGATACATGCAACTCCGGGATTCGTTGGATGCAAGGCTGAACCAGGAACTGGCCGAAACAGCCGTCAAGCACTTTCAGCATATACAAAGCCAAAAGGAAGAAGTGAAGAAGAAGAAAGGACGGGAAATGCTCGTAGGCATTTCCATCGTACTGGTCGTGCTCGGCTTTATCCTACATATTATATATAAAGAGAGGTGGCACAGGCGGATTGTAGGCGGACTGTCATCGGATATTGCCGAGAAAGACCAGCAACTGGCAGAAAAGGATGAGAGGAACCAAATGCTGACCTCCATCATACACCGCTCGGAACTGGAGACCCGGGCGGAAGACATCATGCAAGTGCTGAAGCAATGTGCCGCAGGCAAGAGGGAGATGACGGCAGCCGACTGGAAGCAAGTCTATCATGCCGTGGATGAGCTCGACCAAACCTTCAAGCAGCGTCTGCCCAGCGGAGAGATGGGAACCGTCACCGAGCAGCAGATGCAAATCATGTACCTGATGCGCATCGGCCTCACCAATATGCAAATCCAAAACGTGACCAACCTCTCCCGCCAAACCATCTGGCGCTGGCGGAAGAAATACCTGGCCTTCAATTCATAAATTCAGGTACGGCTGCTATTTCATGGATGCCTTGACACCACAGTGCGATTATAGTCGCGGAACTTCACTTATCGCATTTCAAATGCTTATCTTCCGTCCTGTCGGATTGCAAATCCGACAGGACAAGGACTTCTTTTACTATTTTAAGGGCGGCAGCAAATTTTTCACTATTCACTCTTCACTTTTCCCTTAAAAAGTCGTACCTTTGCGCTCGGTAACAATGCCGATACCGTAATGAGCCAGAAGAACCTACAGACACAGAGCGGGCAGCAGGTGCAGACCCAGCAGCAGGTGCAGCAGCAACAACTGCTGCCGCAGCAGGTCCTGCTCGTCCGCCTGACAGAGATGCCCGTCGAAGCCCTGCAACAGCGCGTGGAGCAGGAGTGCATGGAGAACCCGTGGCTGGAGGTCTCTGCCTCCCCCGACCCTTCCGAGGGAGGGGAGAACGGCGAGACGGACGGATGGCTCTCCCCTCGCTCGGAGGGATCGGGGGAGGCCGACGTTGCCTTCGACTACCGAAGCGAGGAAGACATGCCCGACTTCCTCTCCGGCCCCAGCCATAGCAACGACGCTGCCGAGTATGTGTCCTACGACGACACGCTCTCCCTCACCGACCGGCTCCGCGAGCAGATGGCCGACTTCGAGCTCACCGACCACGAGAAGGAGCTCATGGAGTACCTCATCGGCTCGCTCGACGAGGACGGACTGCTCGGGAAGTCCCTGCCCGTCCTGGCCGACGAAGCGGAGCTCTACCAGGGCATCACGACAAGCCCCGAGGAGCTGGAAAAGGTGCTGCATGTCCTCCAGCAGTTCGACCCGCCCGGCATCGGCGCACGCTCGCTGCAGGAGTGCCTGCTCCTGCAAGTCCGGCGGGACGGGAAGTTCCCCTATCGGGAGAAGTTCATCACGCTCCTGAGCAAGTACTTCGACGACTTCGTCCACAAGCGCTGGAGCCGGCTGGCACAGAAACTGCACGTGAGCCTCTGGGACACAGAGCAGATGCAGAAGGAGGTGCTGCGGCTCAATCCAAGACCAGGCGGCTCCATCGGCTCCAAGACTAGCGATCGTATCCTGGCCATTCAGCCCGACTTCCTCGTCGATACCGACGACGACGGCACTGTGACCGTCACCCTGGCCAAGGGCAATCAGCCTTCACTCGTCATCAGTCCCGATGCCGAGGGGCAGAAGGATGCCTTCGTGCGCCAATATGTGGAGCGCGGACAGATGTTCATCACAGCCCTTCAGCAACGCTCCGAGACGATGATGCGCACCATGCAGGCCATCGTCAGCTTCCAGAAACCTTTCTTCCAGACAGGCGACGAGACGCTCCTGCGCCCCATGAAGCTAGACGACATCGCTTCCGCTACGGGCTACGACATCAGCACCATCAGCCGCGCCGCTGGCAGCAAGTACGTCGAGACTCCCTTCGGTACCTATCCCCTCAAGTGGCTCTTCTCCCTTCGCGCCACAAAGACAGACGAGGGCGACGACGTCACGGCACGCCAGGTGAAGGCCGTCTTGCACCGCATCATAGAAAAGGAAGACAAGCAAGAGCCACTCAGCGACGAGCATCTCACGCAGATGCTCCGACAGAAAGGCTTCAACATAGCCCGCCGAACCGTCGCCAAGTACCGCGAACAGATGGGCATACCCGTGGCAAGGATGAGAAAATGAAGTCCCTTCTATTCATAGCACGTACCTTCTCGGCAGTCTTCCGGCCGTCGTACTATCCGACCGTCGGCACCTTCATTCTGCTGAGCTTCACCTACCTGAGCCTCTTCCCGTGGGCGTTCAAGCTGTGGATACTTGCCCTTGTCTATGTCTTCACCTTCTGTCTGCCTGCACTTGGCATCTACATCTACCGCAGGCTTCACGGCTGGAGCGCCTTCGAGCTGCGCAAGCGACACAAGCGAGCCGTGCCCTACATCATCAACATCTGCTGCTACCTGTGCCTCATGCACATCTTCTCTGCCACCCACATGCCACACTTCCTGATGGCCATCGTCGGCATATCGTTGCTCATCCAGTGCGCCTGCATCATCATCAACATATGGTGGAAAGTCAGCTTGCACTCGGCTGGCGCAGGAGGTGTCATAGGAGCCTTGGTGGCCTACGCTGCCATCTTCGGCTTCAATCCCATCTGGTGGCTCTCGCTGGCCATCTTCGTTGCAGGCTGTGTCATGACCAGCCGCATGCTCCTTCGCCAGCACACCCTCAGCCAAGTCCTGGGCGGCACCCTCATCGGCATCGCCTGCGGCATCGTCGGGAC
>JAFUGG010000067.1 GCA_017469525.1 Bacteroidaceae bacterium
AGCCCTCAGCGTAATGGAAGGTGTTACTCCACAGTTTGAAGGGCATAAGGAATGCGCTGTCTTTATGGGCAATACAAAGGAACAAGTGGATTATCTCTGTCGTTGGCTTGAAGAAAAATACAGTAGGCATCAATAGGATAACTTCCAATTTATCGCATTCAAACTAAAACTTCTACAATTGCCCAAACTGTCGTCCGAGCATGTTCCCGGGCGGCTTTTCCGTTACATTGTTTTGCTGTCTCGATAAATTGTCGTACCTTTGCACGCGAAAAGAACTCCTAACTCCCTTTAGGGAGATAAAATCGTAAATAATAAATCATCAAATCATTAAATAAATAAGATGTTAAAACTCGATTATTCAAAGGCTCTGCTGAGTGCGGAGCAGATTGCAGCCTTCGCTCCGAAGGCAGAAGAGGCACAGATGGCCCTGGAGGCCGGCACCTGTGCAGGTAATGATTTCCTTGGCTGGCTCCACTTGCCCAGCAGCATTACGGCTGAGTTCATGACGAAGCTTCAGGCTTGCGTGCAGACACTTCGCGAGAACTGCGACACTGTGGTTGTGGCTGGCATCGGCGGCTCCTATCTTGGTGCCCGTGCTGTCATCGAGGCACTCGGCAACAGCTTCCAGTGGCTCACCAACAAGGGCGAGAATCCCAACATCCTCTTCGCAGGCAACAACATCGGCGAAGACTATCTCTATGAGCTCACAGAGTATCTGAAGGGTCGTCGCTTCGGCGTCATCAATATCTCCAAGAGCGGCACGACGACTGAGACGGCTTTGGCTTTCCGTCTGCTGAAGAAGCAGTGCGAACAGCAGCGAGGCAAGGAGATGGCTCGCAAGGTCATCGTGGCTGTCACCGACGCCAAGAAGGGTGCTGCCCGCACTTGTGCCGACAAGGAAGGCTACACCTCGTTTGTCATTCCCGACAACGTGGGCGGTCGCTTCAGCGTGCTCACTCCCGTTGGCCTGCTGCCCATCGCTGTTGCAGGCTTCGACATTGCAAAGATTGTGCAGGGTGCTGCCGACATGGAGAAGGCAGTAGGTGCCGACGTTCCTTTCGAACAGAACATCTGCCTGCAGTACGCAGCCGTTCGCAACGCACTCTATCAGAGTGGCAAGAAGATTGAGATTCTCGTCAACTTCCAGCCTAAGCTCCACTACATGAACGAGTGGTGGAAGCAGCTCTACGGCGAGAGCGAGGGCAAAGACCACAAGGGCATCTTCACGGCTGCCGTTGACTTCTCCACCGACCTCCATTCGATGGGTCAATGGATTCAGGAAGGCGAGCGCAGCATCTTCGAGACCGTTGTCAGCGTGGAAGAGACGGAGCACAAGCTGCTCTTCCCCAGCGACGAGGAGAACCTCGATGGCCTGAACTTCCTGGCCGGCAAGCGTGTCGATGAGGTGAACAAGATGGCAGAGCTTGGCACACAGCTCGCTCACGTGGATGGCGGCGTGCCCAACATGCGTCTCATCGTGCCTCGCCTGAACGAATACTACATCGGTCAGATGATTTATTTCTTCGAGAAGGCTTGCGGCGTGAGCGGTCTCATTCTTGGTGTCAATCCCTTCAACCAGCCCGGCGTCGAGGCGTACAAGAAGAACATGTTCGCTCTGCTCGGCAAACCTGGCTACGAGAAGGAAACGGAAGCTATCAAAGCGAGACTGTAATGAAAGATCAAAAAGCCCCCTCCCCGCTCCCCCTTTGGGGGAGTGCCTCATTTTCGCCGCCTCGCCAATTAAAAGCACTCCCCCAAAGGGGGAGCGGGGAGGGGGCTTTTTCTGCCGTGCTGTTCGACATGGACGGCGTACTGTTCGACAGCATGCCGAACCATGCGTATGCCTGGTCGCATGCGATGACGCAGTTCGGTCTTGAGATGACCGCCTATGAGGCTTACCTGCACGAGGGCAGGACGGGCAGCGGCACTATCAACATCTTGGCCCAACGCTATTGGGGACGCGATGCTACGGATGAAGAGATTGAGCGCATCTATGCCGCAAAGGCGGAGGTGTTCAATGCTTGTCCTGAGGCAAAACCGATGCCCGGAGCCTTCGAAGCCTTGACTGCTGCGAAGGAACTTGGCTGCAAGGTTGTCCTTGTGACGGGCAGCGCACAGGCCTCTTTGCTTCAGCGTCTTGAGGAACACTACCCGGGCTTCTTCCGCGAGGAACTGATGGTGACGGGCTTCGACGTGAAGCGCGGCAAGCCAGACCCAGAGCCTTATCTGATGGGCTTGCAGAAGGCAGGCGTCAAGGCCGAGGAGGCCATCGTCGTGGAGAATGCTCCGCTTGGCGTGGAGTCGGCAAAGGGTGCAGGCATCTTCACCATTGCCGCCAATACAGGTCCGCTTGAGGATAGCATCCTGAAGGACGCTGGGGCAGACATTGTTGTCCCAGGCATGAAGGACGTTGCCATGTTGCTGAGGTCGATGCAGAAGTGAGTACTGGTTTCCCTACTTCACAAGCATAGCCTTTCCTTCTGTAATACGAATGCCTTTCAGCCTTTGGGCATCCGACATCCTGCGGCCATTGAGGTCGTAGCAGTCTGCCTTTTGCGTGTCGCGTTGAATGTCGATGATGGCTGTGTTGATGTCATCCTCCGTCAGGGCCACTATTTTCTTGAAACCATTCCAAGGTGAGATGTTCCAATTGTCGAAGCTTTCTTCCGGCACATGGAGCGTAATCTGTTCTGTCTTGACACGATTGAAGACGCGGCTTCCGAGCGACGGAGGCGTCAGCGTAAGGAAGTAGAAGTCGCTGAGGTTCGTGCAGTTGTAGAATGCTTCGGCGTCAATGCCAGTCAGACTGCTGCCAAAGAAGACCGTGGCGAGGCTTGTGCATTCGGAGAAGACTTTCGGGCCGATGCCTTCCAGACTGTTGGGCGTCTTGATGGACCTGAGCATCGTGCAGCTGTTGAAGGCCCATTCGCCAATGCTTACAACGCCCTCCGGGATGCTGACGGAAGTGAGTTCGTCGCAGCGGTCGAATGCCCAGCCGCTGATTGCCGTCACGTCGTAGGTCTGCCCTTCATAAGTGACTGTGGACGGAATCACCACGTCGCCCGAGTACTTCACGTTGTCTTCTGTGCCGAAGGTCACGCTGACGGTCGTCTTGCCTTCCTCGAGTTTGTAGAAGATGCCGTCCACCATGAATTTGATGTCAATTGCCTGTGCGAACATGCTTGCAGCAAGAAGTGCAAAAGTGAGGATGAGTCGTCCTGAAAGATGTCTGTTGTTCATAGGGTTAAAGAGTGTAGGTTGATATTCAATGCTTAACTGTCACAAAGATACATATTTTCATTGAATTACAAAGCGCCCGGGCAGAAAAATTTACTTTCGGGCAAGAGGATGGCAGCTGGAAAGCTGTTTCACTGTGTCACGAAAATTGACGGAATACTTTCTTTTTGCTATTTCGATTTTTGACGTCGCGTGGAGGCGTTTTGATGAAAACAGGGTGGATTTGACGTCGAAAAGCAGGGATTTTGCAAACGCGGCATAGGGCGTTGGTCAACCCTCTATAGTTCTTTGAGCAACCCTCTATAGTTCTTTGAGCGATCCTCTATAGTTCTTTGATTAAGAAAACACGTTTCAATGCACCTTAAAATGCGCTAAAAGCACAGCTTTTCTGTCCTAAATCACCTCTGCAAATAGCCTTCTTTGGATACGTCAAAACGTAACTGATACAAACACAGAGTTTTACGAAAATTCAAAAAACAGCCGTTCTTTTGCGCCTCGGCATGCTGCGAGCATTTTTGAGCGATTCTCAGAGGGTAGGCAAAAAACAAAGTGTCAGCATTCGCGGCGGAATGCTGACATCTTGTAAAACAGATGAGCCGACTGGATTCTACTCGTTCTCTTCCTGTAATGTCGGTGGCAGTTCGTCCTCCTCTGGTAGAGATGTGTCGGGCGTGATGGTGTAGCTGCCGTCGGGACCAATGGTGAGGATGAAGGGGCACGACATGTCGCTGTCCGGGAAACTGACGCACGTGCTGAAGTACAGCTTGCCTTCCTCGGCATGATGGAAGCGCATTCCATCCATGATGCCGTACTTCTGGAAATCTTCCGGCAGTTGGCTCTTGAAGTCGCCCTTCGTGAAACTGCGTCCGAAAAGCGTCTTGCCGTCCTTTGTCACAACAAGTTTGAAGCGATTGTCTGCGTACTTTGTGCCGTCCTCGTCCTGCACGATCTGCAACGTCGAATCGGCGCCGCTGGTGATGGCATAGACTACTTTGTGGCTGCCTTGCATCAGCGAATCGGTGTATGCATAGTCGGGCAGGCTGCGAACCTCGTTTTCGGTTTGTTCTGCTTGCTGTTGTTCGTCCGTCTCCGCCTTTTGGGGACCGCAGGAGGAAAGTAAGGCGAGAGATGAAAATAAGTAAATAAGATAAGTCTTCTTCATATTTGGATTTGTTTTTTGGATTTATACGTTTTATTAAAAGACGAACGTCAGCGTGCCGCCTTGCTTGATTTCCTTGACGGAGATACGGAAGTCAGGCAGCTTCTTGCCGTTCCAGGTGACGTACTTCACTTGCTCCTTGTCCCCTGCTCCTTGCCCCGTTTTCTTGATGACGACGGTCGTCTGTCGGTCTGCACCAAGATGGAGCGTCACTTTGTTGAAGAGGGGAGGGAAGAGTTCATAGATGGCCTCGCCCACGACAAGCGGGTACATGCCGATGCAGGCAAAGACATACCAGGCACTCATGGCACCGTCGTCCTCGTCCATCTCTGGGCAGTAGCCGCGAGGCTGGTTCACGAAGGCACAGCCCACGAAGGGGGTGGGGTAGGCGTCATTGCCGCCGTAGCGATGCGTGACGCTCTCCGTGGCAAGGCTGCGGACGATGCTGCCTGTTTCCTGAGGCATTCCGAGGCGACCGAAGAGGAACGGCACGTGGATGTCAGGCTCGTTGCCCTGGTTGTAAAGCTCCTTGCTGAAGAACTGCTGCAACTGTGAGGCAAGCTTTTGCTTGCCGACCAGCTGAATCATTCGCGGCAGGTACATCGGCGCACCCCAACGGTATTGCCAGCGTGTTCCCTGATAGAGTCCGTTGCCCTTCATCTTGGTGTAGGTCTCGTCGATGTGTTGGAATTCCTTCGGCCAGATGCTGTCGAAGACTTCCTGCCCACGTCTTGTCCACCTCTCGGCGTCTTCCTTCATGCCCAATTCGCTTGCCAGTTGTCCCAAAGCCCAAAAGTCGCCGCTGGCCTCGAGGCATTGGTCGGGACTCTTCATGCTGAGCCGCTTCACCTCCTTCACCATGCCGGGATAGGCGTCGCGAAGTGTGGGAATGCCGATGCCCTGCCGGTATGCGTCGAGAAGCGTAGCGATGGCGTGCTCGGTTCGAACGGTCGGGACGCATTCATAGTTCGTGCTCCAGTCCTTCTTCCCTGTGATGTAAAGCTGAGAGAGCGATTGCATGATGTCGGAAGAGCGGCCTTCGTCGAGCAACGTGATGAGGGGGAACTTCGTGCGATATGTGTCCCAGAGCGACCAGGAGCTGTAGTATTGGAATCCCTTTGCCTCGTGCGACTGGCCGTCCGTGCCGAGGTAACGCGTCATCTGGCGGTCGGTGACTTGGAACGGGCTGTGGAATGTCCTATATAAAGATGTATAGAAGATGGTCTGCTGGTCAGCCGTGCCACCTTCCACCTCGATGGTCGAGAGCAGACGCTCCCATTGTCTTTGGGCACGCTCCACCATCGTGAGGAAGTCCGTCCGCCACACCATCTGCTCCGGCATCTTGTCGAGTTCGTCGGCAAGGCCTGTCGAGACGACGATTCTCACCTCGACATATCGTGCCGAAAGCTCGGGGAAAGTGAGCCGCTTGCGACCGTCGTCGGTCGTTTCGGAGTGGAACGGTGAGCTTGCATAAAGGCGGTAGTGCAGGAGATAGTGCCCTCTGCCGCACGTGTTGGCACATTCCGCGAGGCCTTGTCCCATAGTGGGCGACTTCTGGTCGAAGCTGGCGTCGAACACTTTGTCGAAGGCCGAACGCGGATTGAGCAGTAGGACTTGGTTCTTGGGGTCAGGGAAAGAGAAGCGCTCCACAGCCATTCGGCGGTCGGCCGTCGCTGTAAACCAGACGCCGTTGCTCAGCTGAACGCTGTAATAGCCGGGCTTCGCCACTTCCGTCTGCTTGAGGAGCCGGACGTCATCGCCTGTCGCGTCAGGCATCAAGGAGACGTTTCCGCCGCAACCACTACCGCCGACGCCCGACAAGCGGTTGATGCTGAAGCCCGAGATGGCAGGCACTTCGTAGTCGTAACCCGGGTGCTGACGGGGCTTGCTGTCGGGCGAGACTTGAATCTGACCGTAGGGAACGGTCGCTCCCGGCGTCATCTGTCCGTAGTCGTCGGCTGTGCCGATGTAGAGATTGACGTTGTCGAGGACAGAACTCTGCTGGGCATTCGTGGTCATGCAAAACGCCCATGCGAAAAGAAGGGCGAGAGAATGCGCATTGAATGGCTTTATCTTCATGGAGACATTATTTTTCTTGCAAAGATACAAAGAAAAGATTAAAGATTAAAGAATAAAGATTAAGAATTAAGAATAATTTTATACCTTTGCACATGGAAAGGTAAATAGTTAATGATAAATACTAAATGAATTATGGAAAAAGAGAATAAAAACAAGTACATCGCCGTGATGTATAAGCTCTATTCGAGCGGTCAGGGCGAAGAGAAAGAACTCATCGAGGAGACAGCCGACGGCGATCCCTTCGTCTTCGTCAGTGCCTTGGGCATGACCCTCGATGCCTTCGAGGCCCAGATTGTCCCACTGAAGGTGGGCGAGAAGTTCGACTTCACGCTCGCTCCTGATGACGCTTACGGCGAATACGACGAGGCTGGCAAGCACGCGCTCCCTCGGAATGTTTTCGAAATAAACGGCAAGCTCGACTCTCGCTACATTTTCGAAGGGGCTGTCGTGCCTTTGAATACGGCCGACGGCGCACGCTTCAACGGCACAATCCTCGAGATTGGCGACGAGACCATCACCGTCGACCTCAATCATCCCCTTGCAGGCAAGAGCCTCAACTTCGTGGGCGAAGTCCTCGAGACGCGCGATGCCACGAACGATGAGGTGCGCGACGCCCTCAATCAGATAACGGGCTGCGGCGGAGGCTGTGGTGGTTGTGGCGGCGGAAGCTGTGAGGGCTGCGGCAGCAAAGGCGAAGGATGCGGCGGCTGCAATTAGCTGTCAGTCAGAAATTCAAATGGATTAATGGATTAATTAATCTTGAATTCTTCACCGATTAAATTAGGTCAAAACAGACCGAAATAAACCTTAAATCAAATCGCGTAAAATACTGTCTTACAATTAACTCCGCTTAACAAACCTTATTCTTTGTCTATTGCGCGTTTGCCCCTTTTAGAGTAATTTTGTACCGCCATTGTACCTCGGGTGGATGAGCAGAGGGTTCGTAGGGTGTTCCCTTAAATCACCTTATTTCCCCTTAAATCCGCTTAATTGGTTTCCGTCAGGGACCATCCCCCGAAGAACGGCAGAATTTGACAAAATTACTCGATATGGGCAAGAAACAGACTTCACAAATTCCCAACATCCTTCTGTCCGTGAAGGATGCCTCTGTTGCCATCTCTGTCAGCTCAAAGATGGTACGACTGCTTATTGCCTCAGGCAGACTGAAAGCCGTCAACCTCGGCAAGCGGATGACACGCAT
>JAFUGG010000023.1 GCA_017469525.1 Bacteroidaceae bacterium
GACAACGTAGCTGTGGAGTACCGTCTCGACAAGACAGGCTCGCGCTACGTCAACCTCTTCTACGACCGCAACTACGAGTCGCTGCTCGAGGGACAGGTGACGAAGATGGGCGGCGGCATCGTGCTGAGGAAGAAGGCCGACAGGCTGGGCGAGCTCTTCATCTTCAGAAAGGAGAAAGAAAAAGTGAAAAAAGATGAATAAGAAAACGCGACACGCCATCTTTGTCAATGCGGCACGCCGTCTTTGTCAATGCGGCACGCCATCTTTCTTGATGCGGCACGCCGCGTTTGGGGGCACAGCGTGTATGCTCCTGCTTTGCCTCCTCGTCTCGTCTTGTTCCATCACGAGTGGCTTGCCGGAGGGCGAGAAGCTGTATCGCGGCATCAAGAGCATCGACTATAGCCCCTTCCCTGTCTCCTCCAAGGGGGAGGGGCAGGAGGGCGTCATCACGGCCCTGGCCGATGCCTATACGACGGTGGAGGGAGTGCTCAAGGGCGATGCCTCTGTCCTGAAGCCGGAGGAGACGTTGGAGGGGAAAGCCCTGCGCGACAGCCTCCGACATGTATCGGAGAAGGACAAACTGGCCTACGAGTCGGCAAAAGAAGAGGTGGAGGCTGTGCTCTCATACGCCCCCAATGGCGCCCTCATGGGCAGTAGCTTCGTGACGCATCCGTTTCCCATCAAGCTCCTCATCTACAATAAGTACGCCGGCAGCAAGCATCGCTTCGGGCGATGGATGTTCAACCACTTCGCAGCCTCGCCTGTGCTGATATCGGGCGTCAACCCTCGCCTCAGGGCAAGCGTGGCGAAGAACACCCTTCGCTCCCGAGGATTCTTCCGTGCACAGACGGGTTTCGAGACCATCCCAGACCCCCGCGACACCCTGAAGGAACGCGTCATCTACAATATCCACCCGGGCCCTGTCTATCATCTCGACAGCATCGCCTACATGCATTTCCCGCCAGAGGCCGACAGCATCGTCAGGAACGCTACGGAGCCTTCGGCGTTGCATCGCGGCGACCCATTCAGTGTGGTCAACCTCGAAGCAGAGCGAACCAGGATAGTCAATGCCCTGCGTGAGAACGGCTATTACTATCAGCGCAATGACCATATCAACTTTCGTGGCGACACCCTGCAAAGGCCTATGATGGTCAAACTACAGGTGCAGCCCTCGCCCACAGCTCCGAAGGAAGCCATGAAACCCTATCATATAGGTAGCACGCGCGTGAACATCTATAAATATGGCGACCGGCAAATCGTGGACAGTCTCATCATGCGTGGCGGCTATTCCTTTGGCTACAGCCGCCCCGTCAAGTTCAAGGAGCAAGACAAGGACAAGGCGTCCAAGAAGATTCCTAAACCCCTGAAGGGATATGCCCCCTTGCTGAAGCCGCGTGCCGTATGGCGCTCCATGCTCTTCCGCAAGGGCGACCTCTACAAGCAAAGCCTGGGAGAACTGATGCAAGAGGGCCTGGCAGCCACGAACGTCTTCTCGTCGCTCCGCATCAACTATGTGCCAAGAACAGACCCTACCCAGCCTCCCCTTAAAGGGGAGGAGACAGGGGACTCCCTGCTGGAAGCCTCCCCTTTAAGGGGAGGTTTGGTAGGGTCTGACACCCTCGATATCATCATCAATGCAACCCTCGACAAGCCATACGATGCTGAGTTCCAGGGCAACCTGACGGGCAAGACGGGAGGGCAGATAGGCCCGGGCGCCAGTTTCTCCTTCTCGAAGAGGAATGCCTTCCGTGCAGCAGAGACGCTGACCCTGAAGCTTTGGGGCTCCTATGAATGGCAGACAGGTGCAAACGTGGAAAACAAAAGTTCGGTCATGAACTCCTACGAGTACGGTCTGAGCGGCTCGCTGACCTATCCACGCTTCCGCTTCTTCGGCAGCGTAGGCCGCAAACTCGGCCGCAAGTTCGTCTCCACCACTGCCTTTGACCTGCAGGCCCGATGCCAGAACCGTGCAGGCTTCTTCGGACGCATCTCGTGGAGTGGTGGCATCAACTATACGCTGCAACGGCAGCAACGCATCAAGCATGAGTTCTCGCCCCTCACCATCACCTACGACCAACTGCTGCACAGCACGGCCCGCTTCGACTCCATCGTCGGTGCCAATCCTGCCCTTTATGTCTCGATGCGAGACCAGTTCGTGCCCAGCATGTCGTACACCTTCTCGTGGGCAGGCACTCCGAAGCATCCCTCCGCACTTACTGTCTCGGTCAAGGAGGCATCGGCCATCGTCTCGAGCATCTATGCCATCAGTGGAAAGCCTTACAGTCAGGAGGGGAAAAAACTCCTGGGCGTACCTTTTGCCCAGTTCGTGAAGGCCACCTTGCAATACACCCGGCAGTTCCCCCTCACGAAGCGCAGCCTTATTGCCATGCGCACCTTTGGCGGCTTCGTCTATAGCTATGGCAACGCCAAGTCAGCACCTTACAGCGAGCTCTTCTCCGTGGGTGGTGCCAACAGCATCCGTGCCTTCGGTATGCGCACCATAGGCCCTGGCTCGTATCATCCCAAGACGTCGCAATACTCCTACATCGACCAGATGGGCGACCTCAAGCTCGAAGCCAATGTGGAGTACCGCTTCCCAATCGTCGGCAAGCTCGCAGGGGCGGCCTTCCTCGATGCAGGTAACGTATGGCTTCTCAGGGAAAGCGACAACCAGCCAGGCGGTAAGTTCAGCTTCAAGGACTTTGGCAAGCAGATAGCTCTCGGCACCGGTGTAGGCATCCGCTACGACCTCGATTTCCTCGTCCTGCGTTTCGACCTCGGCATCGGCATCCATGCGCCCTACGACACAAGCAAGCGTGGCTACTACAACATGCCCAGCTTCGGCAAGTCCCTCGGCTATCACTTCGCCATCGGCTATCCCTTCTGACGCGGAAAAACGCATAATCGTTTGGAACGTAAAGGAAAAAGAGGGAGGGGGTAACGGACAGGATGGCTTATTCCTCTGTAGGGCGTTGTTCACTCCTCTATAGGGCGTTTGCAAAGGTATTATAGTTCTTCAGCCAAAGTATTAGCATTCTTTGGCCAAAGTATTAGCATTCCTTGACCAAAGTATTAGTATTCTTTGACCAAAGTTTTAGCATTCCTTGCTGTCCGCCAAAATCGGGGCCGACTGCTTTATGCTGAGTAGAGTCAGGAAGGCATTCTAAGCCTGGAAGGCTATACTTTGAGTAACCGGGGGCGAAGCCATCGGACTGGCCATGGAGACCACACTCGCCTCTGCCTGGAAGGCAGTACCCCCGGTGTTTCATAGTACTGCCTTCCAGGCAGCGAGGAGAAGTTTATCCACTCTTTCCGATGGCTTCGCCCCCGGTTACTCAAAGTATAGCCTTCCAGGCTTTCAAGCCATCGCACCACCTTCCATACCCCTGAACAGGCTGTTCATATAGAATGCCGATGTAATCGAGGGAGAAGGTGTTAAGGAAATAATTTCCCCGAAAAGCAATAATTAGCATTCCTTTTGCATCAAATCGGTGTACCTTTTTCATTAAAGAGGTATACCTTTTTGGACGAAGAGGTATGCCTCTTGCTGTGATGTGTTTGCCTTATGGGAGCTTTGTCGCGCAGAAGCCGATTATACGATGCGTGAGTAGTTTGCCGGCTACTCGTTCCAGAAACGCCAGCTTGCCAGGGCTTGGAGGTGGAGCATCTCAAGGCCGTTCTTGACCGTCGCACCTTGTGTGCGGCCTTTCTGCATGAAGAGCGTGTCCTCGGGATTGTAGACACAGTCGAAGAGCAAGTGCTGCGAGGTGAGCAGTTCGTAGGGAATGGCCGGCGCGGCATCCACCTTGGGGAACATCCCGACGGGCGTGCAGTTGACGATGACGGTATATTCCTGCATCACGTCGGCGGTGAGGTCGGAGTAAGACAGCCTCACCCCCGACCTAGCCTCACCCCCGACCCCTCTCCCGTGGGAGAGGGGAGAAACCAGCAGCCCACTCTCCTCTCCCACGGGAGAGGGGCCGGGGGTGAGGCTTTTGCGGCTGACGTAAGTCCATTCGATGCCAAGTCGTTTCAGCCCGACACAGATGGCTTTGCTTGCTCCGCCCGTGCCCAGGACCAGCGCTTTCCTGTGCCACGGCTTCAGGAGCGGCTTGATACTCTCGGTGAAACCAATGATGTCGCTGTTGAAGCCACGAAGCCTACCATCGCGAATGCGAATGACATTGACGGCTCCTATCTCGCGTGCCTCGTCGCTCAGCTCGTCGAGCAGAGGGATGACAGCCTGCTTGTGAGGCAGCGTGACGTTGAGGCCTCGGAGTTCCGGATTGTCATGAATCACGTCAAGGAGCATCGAAGCATCGGAAATCTCGAAGTTGAGGTACTCGGCATCGATGCCTTCGCGGGCAAACTTCTCCGTGAAGAACCCCCGGCTGAAGCTGTGTCCCAAGGGAAAACCTATTAAACCAAACTTAGTCATAGAACATTGAAGCTTTTGTTTCTCCCCCTTCGGGGAAAGTTAGAGAAGCGGGGATTGGGAGCGCGGACGTCCTCGTCCGCATCTGTCAGGCAGACGAGGAAGTCCGCGTTGCCAAGTACATCGTGCTGATGCCGAAGGTGAAGCGGCGCCACTCGACTTTTGCGAAGCCGGCTCTGTGCAGGATGTTTTCCATCTCTTCTGCCTGCGGGAAGGCTTCCATCGATGCAGGCAGATAGGTGTAGGCACTGTTGTCGTGGCTGACGAGGCGTCCGATGAGCGGCATCACGACGTGAGCGTAGAGCCAGAACAGCTGCTTCATGGGGAAGCATGGCGGCGGCGTGAGTTCCACGATGAGGAGATGTCCGCCGGGACGCAGCACCCTTTGCATCTCTCGCAGTCCCTTGTCGAGGTCTTGGAAATTGCGAACGCCGTAGGCAGACGTCACGGCATCGAACGTCCCGTCAGCAAAGGAGAGCGCCATGCAGTCCTCGTGTTGGAAGGAGATGACATCGTGCAAGCCTGCCTCCTTGACCTTTTCCCGTCCCACTGCCATCATGCCTTCGCTGATGTCAGCCCCCGTGATGTGCTGCGGCTTAAGTCGTTCTGCCAGGAGCAAGGCGAAGTCGCCCGTGCCTGTAGCAATGTCGAGGATTTGTTGCGGCTTATGCTGGGCAAGGGCATCGACGGCTTTGCGTCGCCAACGGCGGTCAATGCCGAGCGACAACAAATGGTTGAGTCTGTCGTAGGTAGGTGCGATGCGGTCGAACATCTGCCGCACCCCTTGCTTATTTACCTTTTGTTGAGCCATTCTGTCACGTTCCTCTCGATGCGGCGGGCTAGGTTGCCTTCGCTGTCGGCAGGCACGAAGCGTTCGCCCACGATGTGTTCGTAGAGCTCGATGTAGCGGTCGGCCACGCTTTGGGCATATAGGTCGGTAATCTCCGGCATGACTTGTCCGGGCTGATTCATGAAACCGCGCTCGATGAGCCACTGGCGCACGAACTCCTTCGACAGCTGTCGTTGCGGCTCGCCGTTGCGGAACTTCTCTTCGTAACCCTCGGCATAGAAGTAACGGCTGCTGTCGGGTGTGTGGATTTCGTCAATGAGGATGACCTTTCCGTCGCGCTTGCCGAACTCATACTTCGTGTCGACGAGGATGAGTCCCTTGGAGGCGGCAATCTCCGTGCCACGCTGGAAGAGGGCGCGTGTATACTTTACCATCGTCTCCCAGTCTTCCTTGCTGACCAGTCCCTGGCGTATGATTTCCTCGGCGGAGATGTTCTCGTCGTGTCCTTCCTCAGCCTTGGTGGTCGGGGTGATGATGGGTTCGGGGAACTTCTGGTTCTCCTTCATGCCTTCCGGAAGCTTCACTCCGCACAGCTCACGGCAGCCGGCTTTGTACTCGCGCCATGCTGAGCCGGTCAGGTAGCCGCGGATGATCATCTCCACGCGGAAGCCTTCTGCCTTGAGGCCTACCGTCACCATGGGGTCTGGCGTAGCGAGCTTCCAGTTGGGCACGATGTCGGCGGTGGCGTCGAGGAAGGCGGCGGCGATTTGGTTGAGCACCTGTCCCTTGTAGGGAATGCCTTTTGGCAGGATGACGTCGAAGGCCGAGATGCGGTCTGTGGCGACCATCACCATGAGGTCATCATTGATGTTATAGACGTCGCGGACTTTGCCGTGATACACACTCACCTGCCCAGGCAGGTGGAAATCAGTTTTTGTCAGGGACCCACCCCCAATCCCCTCCCTTGCAGAGAGGGGCGTAGTTACTTGTGAAGACTGCTTATTCATTATTGAAAAGAGTTTAGTGAATTATCTTATGTGATGGTTTATCTTTGAAAGGTACCTACTCCCCGCCCTGCAAGGGAGGGGCAGGGGGGAGGGTCTGCTGTTTTTCGTAGGCCTCGACGATGCGGGTGACGAGCTTGTGGCGCACGATGTCTTTCTTCGTGAGCTCGATGAAGCCGATGCCTTTGACATCTTTGAGGAGGTGGAGCGCCTCGATGAGACCGGAGCGGACGCTGTGGGGAAGGTCGATCTGCGTCGTGTCTCCCGTCACAATCATCTTGGTGTTCATGCCCATGCGGGTGAGGAACATCTTGAGCTGGGCAGAGGTCGTGTTCTGCGCCTCATCGAGGATGACGACGGCATCGCTCAGCGTGCGGCCTCGCATGAAGGCAAGCGGAGCAATCTGAATAATGTTCTGTTCCATCATCTCGCGCAGCTTCTGGGTCGGAATCATGTCCTCAAGCGCATCATACAGCGGCTGGAGATAGGGATCTATCTTCTCCTTCATGTCGCCGGGCAGGAAGCCGAGTTTCTCGCCGGCCTCTACTGCGGGGCGCGACAAGACGATTCGCCTGATCTCCTTATTCTTGAGAGCACGGACGGCGAGGGCAATGCTGGTGTACGTTTTGCCTGAGCCTGCGGGGCCGACAGCAAAGACGAGGTCGTTCTCCTGATACGCTTTGACGAGTAACTGCTGGTTGGTTGTGCGGGCACAAATCGGACGACCTGTGACGCTATAAACTATCACGCCTTCCACGCCGTCGCGCTCCGAGCGTTCGCCCCGCGTGATGTGGAGCAGCTCTTCCTCCGTCAGGCTGTTGTACTTGAGGATGTGCCTTTGCAGTTTCCCTACGATTTCCTCGAAGGCACAAAGTTCCAGCTCGTCGCCCATGACGTGCAGGACGTTGCCTCGCGCCACGATGCGGAGCTTCGGATAGAGTGCCTTCAGCATCTGCATGTTGGCGTTGTTCACGCCATAGAGCAGCAAGGGGTCGATGTCCTCGATGAGGATGTGTTTTTCTATCATTCGCTGTTATTTTAGTGCAAAAGTAATAAAAAAGTTCATAGTTCATAGTCCATAGTTCATAATAATTTGTCAATTCTCATAATTTTCACTTTTCGCTTTTCACTTTTCACTTTTTTGTTGTACTTTTGCAAAGGAAATACAAATACTCAGAGGTTATGACAGCACTACAACTCAATGCAGAACTCTTCCGCGAACTCAGTATTATTGCCGAAGATGAGAACTTGATGAGGAAAGCCGTGAAGTATCTCAAAAAGCTAACGACAAAGAAGCAGGCAATGGACGAGACAGAGTACATCATGTCTTCTCCCAAGATGGTTGAGATTATCCGGCAGGGTGAGGAGGACATCAGGAACGGTAGAGGGCGTGTGGTAAAAATAGAGGATTTATGGAAATAAAGTTCATGCCCCAAGCCGATGAAGACTTGGCATACTGGAAATCGACGGGCAATAAACGCATTATGAAGCGTATAACGAAATTGCTTGAAGACATCCTTGAGCATCCTTTCACAGGCCTTGGCAAGCCAGAACCATTGAAGGGCAATCTGCAAGGGGTATGGAGCCGCCGTATTACTGATGAGCATCGTATACTGTATTCTGTCAGTGGTGGGATGATTTATGTATATGTCCTTTCGCTGCGTTACCATTATTCCAAATAGTTCACATTTCCCGCCCTTCACATGAATGGCAAGTACCCACTCGTCACCCAGTAGAAACCAATGCGAAGACTTAAGAAGAAGATATTCCTCGGCCTGTTCGGCGGCACGGTGCTGCTGCTCGGAGCGGTCAGATTGGTGTGTCCCGAGGTGACGGGCCATGTGGAGGAGGAAGAAACGCCTGCAGTGAAGGACACTTGTCTCACACGTGAGACAACAATTTCTCACACGCGAGACAAAGATGTCTCACACGTGAGACAAGCCGACACGGCACAGGGCGTCAGCCTGCCCTCCGTGGAGCAAGACTCCGCGGGCCGCAGGAAGTGGCACCCCGTCCTTAGTGTCCCTTCGTATGCCGCCTGCTTCCCCGACGTGCAGGACGTGCAGATTGCGGCCGCCAAGCAGTGGGGCGTCAGTCCGGTTCGCAATAGGCAGGAGGCCG
Source organism: Bacteroidaceae bacterium (assembly GCA_017469525.1). Taxonomy (GTDB): domain Bacteria; phylum Bacteroidota; class Bacteroidia; order Bacteroidales; family Bacteroidaceae; genus Physcousia. Next base: position 8,351 of record JAFUGG010000023.1, read on the forward strand.
AACGCCGCAGGAAAGAGCTCGTCTATATTGGTGCCAATCCCTTCTACTGCATCGATAAAGGGATGACTCACAGCATCCCATACCTCGTTCCCCGTGCCAGCCATCTGCTTTCGATGATAGGTCGCAACTATCTCGACAGCCTGTATGTAAAAGGTATTCCACTCCATCAGATTATCGTGTCGAGTGTCCTGAGGACGCAGGACGATGTGGCTCGCCTCCAGCAGCGTAATGGGAATGCCACTGAGCAGAGTTGCCACCTCTTCGGCACCACGTTCGACATCTGCTATAATCGCTTCTCCACGGTCTCTCCGCCCGGAGAGCCGGAGCGCCGTGCCGTGCAGAGCGACACGCTCAAATGGGTGCTCTCTGAGGTGCTCCGCGATGTCCGCGAGCAGGGACGCTGCTACATCAAGTACGAGGTCAAGCAGGGCTGCTTCCATATTACCGTTAGATAGTTAAAAAAAGTTACTGCCAGCCGCTCCGATTAAACTTTCCGGCCTCCGATTAAGTCAAAGGAGTGTGACAAGAACATAAGTAACATAACCAAATTAACTAAAATGAGAAAGACAATTATCCTGGCAGTCCTGGCTCTCATGAGCAGTACAGCCGTGTTCGCCCAAGAGCGAATGAGTGAAGAAGAACGTGCAAAAGCCATCTCCGAGCGCATAGAGAAAGCTGCCGACCGCATGGCTGGTGACTTCAAGCTGAAGGACGACGCGAAGAAGTCCTTTGTGGAAACCTACACAGCCTACCAGAAGGAAATGTTCGCCACCAACCAGATGCAAGGCCAACGTCTGCAGCGCGACGACCGCGACGGCGAGAAGAAAGAACTGACCGACGAAGAGGCTCAGGCAAGAATCAAAGAGAACTTCGAGCGTCAGGAAAAGCAGATTCAGACGATGCAAAAGCGTCTGGAGGTTCAGAAGAAGTATGCCGAGGAGTTTGGCAAAGTGCTCACTCCGAAGCAAGTGCTCAAGGTGCTCAATCCTGAGCGCAGAGGAAACAACCGCGAACAAGGCCAGCAGCGCGGTCAGGGAAACGGCGAGCGTCGCGGCGGCTTCGGTGAAGGCGGCCCGCGTGGCGGCTTCGGCGGAGGTCCGAGAGGTGGCTTCGGCGGAGGCTTCTAACCACTAAAATATATCGCTCTGACAAAGAAAAAAGTCCAAAGTCTTGCCGCTTTGGACTTTTTTTTGTAAGTTTGCATTCGCTAACAAAACTAATAATCACTATGGGAAAAGTTCTTATCATAGGAGCGGGAGGCGTCGCAACCGTCGCCGCTCACAAGGTTTGTCAGAACCCTGACACGTTCACGGAAGTCATGATTGCCAGTCGCACGGAAAAGAAATGCATCGCCTTGGCCGAAGTTCTCAAGAAGAAATACGGCACGCAGGTCAAGACGGCGCGGGTGGATGCAGACAGTGTGGAACAACTCGTAAGGCTGTTCAGTAGCTACAAGCCCGACCTGGTGATGAACCTCGCGTTGCCCTATCAGGACCTCACCATCATGGAAGCCTGCCTGCAGACAGGGTGCAACTACCTCGACACAGCCAACTACGAGCCGAAGGACGAGGCGCACTTCGAGTACTCATGGCAATGGGCGTATCGCGAACGCTTTGAGAAGGCCGGCCTCTGCGCTATCCTCGGCTGCGGCTTCGACCCCGGAGTGACCAGCATCTTTACCGCCTATGCCGCCAAACATCACTTTGATGAGATTCAGTACCTCGACATCGTGGACTGCAACGCAGGCAATCACCACAAGGCATTCGCTACGAACTTCAATCCGGAAATCAATATCCGGGAGATTACGCAGAAGGGTCTCTACTGGGAGAACGGCAAGTATATCGAGACGGAACCCATGGAGATTCACAAGCCCCTGACCTATCCCGGCATCGGTCCCAAGGAGAGTTATCTGCTCCATCACGAGGAGATAGAGTCGCTTGTGATTAACTATCCCACCATCAAAAGGGCACGTTTCTGGATGACCTTCGGTCAGCAGTACCTCACCTACCTTGACGTCATCCAGAACATCGGCATGAGTCGCATCGACGAAGTTATCTACGAGGCACCGCTCGCAGAAGAGAGGTTAGAGGTTAGTGGTGAGAGGTTAGAGGATACCAACGCCCATTGCAATCCTCTAACCCCTAACCCCTCACCCCTAACCTCCAAGCCGAAGACCGTCAAAGTCAAGATTGTGCCCTTGCAATTCCTTAAGGCTGTGCTGCCCAACCCGCAGGACCTCGGCGAGAACTATGATGGTGAGACCAGCATCGGCTGTCGCATCCGTGGTCTCAGAGGTGGCGACGAGCATACATATTATATATATAATAACTGCTCGCACCAGGCCGCATACGAAGAGACAGGCATGCAAGGCGTCAGCTACACGACGGGTGTGCCGGCCATGATTGGTGCCATGATGTTCCTCAAAGGCCTTTGGAGCAAACCAGGCGTGCATAACGTCGAGGAGTTCGACCCAGACCCCTTCATGGAGCAACTCAACAAGCAGGGCCTTCCCTGGCATGAAATCCACGACGGCGACCTGGAGCTTTGAAGTGGTTAGTGGTTAGAGGTTAGTGGTTAGAGAATAGTTTTTGGAAGCTGGATGTGCGATGGAGGATTTTTATTATAGGAAGCTCTTAGTCTATCAACAGTCAATGCTGCTGTTAGCAGACGTCTACAATCTCACCAAGAAGTTCCCGCCACAGGAATCATACGGCCTGACTAACCAAATTCAACGTGCTGCGGTATCGATACCTTCTAACATTGCAGAAGGCATGGGCAGGTTCTCGATAAAGGAACGAATACACTTCCTCGAAGTCAGCAACGGTTCGCTCATGGAGGTGATGTGCCAATTTGAGATTGCTCATCTGTTGGGCTACATCACGGCAACCGAAATGGAAACGCAGGAAAAGAGGATCGCTACTATAGCAAAGATGATAATAGGTTTGAGAAATAATTTAAAAGAAAAGAAAGATGTATAACATGGTTATGGATATAGGATTCAGGGGCTCAGGTACAATCCTCTAACCCCTAACCTCTAACCCCTAACCCCCAAAAATCACAACTATGGCAAAAAAAGAAAACGAAGCAGCTGCCCCTGGGCAGCAGAGCGAGAAGCTGAAGGCGCTGCAGGCGGCTATGGCGAAGATAGAGAAGGACTTCGGCAAGGGCTCCATCATGAAGCTGGGCGAAGAGAAGATTGATAATATCCAGGTCATCCCGACGGGCTCCATCGCCTTGGACTACGCGCTGGGCGTGGGCGGCTATCCGAGGGGACGAATCGTTGAGATATATGGCCCCGAGTCTTCCGGCAAGACGACTTTGGCCTTGCATGCTATGGCCGAGGCTCAGAAGCAGGGCGGCATTGCTGCCTTCATCGATGCCGAACATGCCTTCGACCGCTTCTATGCTGCCAATCTCGGCGTGAATGTTGATGAACTTCTCATCTCTCAACCCGACAACGGAGAGCAGGCCCTCGACATTGCCGACCAGTTGATTCGCAGCGCGGCCGTCGATATCATCGTCATCGACTCTGTGGCTGCCCTCACTCCCAAAGCAGAAATCGAGGGCGACATGGGCGACAACAAGGTCGGACTGCAAGCCCGCCTGATGAGCCAAGCCCTCAGGAAACTCACCGCCACCATCAACAAGACGAACACCACTTGCATTTTCATCAACCAGCTCCGCGAGAAGATAGGCATCATGTTCGGCAATCCCGAGACCACCACGGGCGGCAACGCCCTGAAGTTCTACGCGTCGGTCCGCCTCGACATCCGCAAGTCATCGGCCATCAAGGACGGCGACAACGTCATCGGCAACGAGGTGAAGGTGAAGGTGGTGAAGAACAAAGTGGCGCCTCCATTCCGTCGTGCTGAGTTCGAAATCATGTATGGCGAAGGCATCTGCCGTGTGGGCGAGGTGGTCGACCTTGGCACAAACTTCAATATCCTCGAGAAGAGCGGCTCGTGGTACAGTTACAATGGCAGCAAGCTGGGACAGGGCAAGGAGGCCACGAAAGCAGTCCTGCGCGACAACCCCGAGCTTTGCGACGAAGTCACGGCCAAGATCTACGAGGCCATGAAAGAGAAGAAAGAGTGACTGCAAACAGTGAGTGACGAGCAAGAGGATTTGTCTTCTGTCTGAGGGAGGCAAACGAAAGACGAAACATAACAGGGAGCGGCACATCGTGCGAAACGGTGCGCCGCTCTTTTTATGCCATTCAGTTACCCGACTTGGCAGGTCGATTTCATTGCACGTACATGTATATGCAATTGCACATACATGTAAATGCAATTGCATATACATGTACATGCAATGAACTTGGCTCGCTGTGTTGGGTTCTTAGACAGCCCAAATTGGGTGGTTTCCGTTGTTAATATTCGTTATCAACCAGCAGAAATAGGGTCGGGAAACCTGTCTGTTTGCCAAAATTTTCGTACTTTTGTGTAGTTTTTTGCTTTCGGGGTTAGTTTTTTCGGCCTCTGAGGGGTATTATAAGTAAAGACGTGATGGAACGAGAGACCGTAAGGCGGCTGTTCATGCAGCACTATGCCCGGATGTACAGAGTGGCGCAGACGCTGCTCCTGGACGGGCAGGAGAGCGAGGATGTCTGTAGCGATATCTTCGAGAGCCTGCTTCGTGGCGAGACGGAACTCGTGCCGGGGACGGAGGAGCAGTACTTGCTGACGAGCGTCAGGAACCGCTGCTTGAAGCGATTAAGGCACAAAGCCATTGAAAAAGCCCCCTCCCCGCTCCCCCTTTTGGGGAGTGCCTCAGAGGAGGATGAAAGGATGGCGGACATCGTGGAGTACGTCGTCGGACATCTCTCGGAACAGGACCGCCGCATCTTCGGCCTGCGCTTCACGGAAGGCTACAGCTACGAGGAGATTGCCGCGAAGGAGGGCATCAGCAAGGTTGCCGTGTGGAAACACCTGTCGCACATCATCACGTCCATCAAAAGACAGTTTAATCCCAGAAGCTTATGAACCCTTCGTACGACAAAAAGCTGCTGCTCGACATGCAGGAGCACCCGGAGCGCTACTCCGACGAGCAGTTGGAGCAGGCGATGGCAGAACTCGACAGGGAGCCGGACACAGAGGCGGCATGGCAGAAGACCCTCTCCCGTCCTCTCCCTTGTAGGGAGAGGAGTGAATACAAATGGCAGCACAAACTTCTCCTCTCCCTGCAAGGGAGAGGTCGGGAGAGGGTCCGGGTGGCCGCAGCCATCCTTGCCTTTGCCTTCCTCGGCCTCATGTCGTTGGCCGGTTATCGCGTCTTCTCCGACTGGCACAAGGCGCCGCAGGCCCCCGTGCAGGCCGACACGACGGCGGTGGAAGTGCATCGCTTCTACTACGACGTGCTGGACGGCGACACCATCTTCCGCTTCGAGAACGTCCGCCTGGACAGTATTCTCACCATCGTCGGCAGGCATTACGACCGCCAGATAGTCTTCAAGGACAAGACCCTGCGCGGTCTCCGACTCTACATCACCTGCCATACTTCGCGAAAACTGGACGAGTTCGTGGAGACGCTGAACGTGTTCGACGGTGTCAGCCTCAGCCAGAATTTCGACACGCTATTTGTCAGGTCAGACGAAGCAAAGGAGGGCATGAGATGAAGCGACTCGGTCTATACATTATTATATATATGAGCCTCGGCCTCAGCCTCTCGGCTCGCGACCTCCACTTCCGCGGCGAATCGCTTGCCACGGCACTTGCCGCACTCCGAGACATCAGGTCGGACTACACCATCAATTTTATTGCCAACGACCTCGACCAGTTCCCCGTCCATGCCGACCTCACGGGGCTCTCCATGACGGAGGCTGTGAAGCGGCTCTGCGCGGGACTCCCCGTCAAGGCGAAGATAAAGGGGAAGGATATCTTCATCCAGTACGATCGCAGCTACAAGCCGCGCACCATCAGGCTCTCCGGCATGGTCTTCGATGCCCGGACGCGCCAGTACCTGATGGACGCGAAAGTGGAACTCCTGGCCGAAGACAGCACGCTTATCGACTCGGTGCGTGCCAGGCAGTCCGCCTTCTACTACGACGATAGCGGCCGGCAAGTGGACTACGACATACCGCGCTACAACATAGAGGTGCCCGCTCTGCCCCGCCACTACATCTTCCGCATTTCGATGGACGACTATCGGACGACCTGCTTTAGCTATGAGGTGGACCGTGTGGGCCGACGGGAAACGTGGCGCAACGTCTCGCCCTTCTATCTGCACAAGGTTTCGAAGACCCTGCAGGAGGTGACCGTCAAGGCATCTCGCGTCCGATTCTACTTCAGGGGCGACACCGTAGTGTACGATGCCAGCCAGTTCCAGCTGGCGGAAGGCTCGATGCTCGACGCCTTGCTCCGTCAGTTGCCGGGCGTCGAACTCAAGAGCGACGGGCGAATCTACCACAACGGCAAGTTCGTGGACGACCTCTTGCTGAACGGCAAGGACCTCTTCAAAGGCAGTCGGAAGCTCATGCTCGAGAACCTGCCGGCCTACACGGTGAAGGACGTGGCCGTCTATGACAAGCAGACCGAGGAGAATGAATGGCTCGGACGAACCGACGAGAGCAGTCAACACCACGTCATCGACGTGCGGCTGAAGCGCGAATACATGGTCGGCTGGATAGCAAACATCGAGGCCGGAGCAGGACTTCGGCAGGACGAGACGCCCTACCTGGCACGCCTCTTCGCCATGCGGAGCGATGAGCGTTCGAACATACGCCTCTATGCCAAGGCCAACAACCTGAACGACGAAGGCTCGGGCGACATGGTCTGGGGCGACGGATGGCAGCCCGACAGGTCGGGCAAGCTGAGTCGCAACGAGATGGCCCGCGTGGATGTCAACTTGATGTCCGACGACAAGAAGCGCGATTACTTTGTCTATGTCGAGGCGCATCATGCGAAGGAATGGCAGGACACGCGCACCACGACGCAGACCTTCCTGCCCGACGGCGACACCTACGACTATGGCTTCGCGGGCATGAAGAACGAAGCGTGGGACGTCTCGCTGTGGAACCGCTTCATCCATAACGGCAAGCGACTGCGGACTTACGCAACGGCAGATGCCAGCTACCGCTACTTCCGCAATGCCTCCGGCACCACGTCGGCCCTCTTCTCTGCGCCCGTGGAGGTCAGCCATCAATTGCTCGACGACCTCTTCTCCCCGACATCTTCACGCCCCAACCTGCGCGACACACTCATCAACCGCCAGCTTCGCGAGAGCAAAGGCACGGGGCACGACATCGAGGCGACTGCCTATCTGTACGAGACGCTGAAGATAAAAGGCTCGGGCGATTATATGAACTTCGGCATAAACGGCAGCTACAAGGAGAACAAAAGGCAGGAATTCTCGCGCCAGGAAATGCGTGCCAACAGCTCGGACCAGCCTACCCTCTTCCGCCATCAGTTTGTCGACGCCCCGCCTCGCAGTAAGTTCAAACTCAATTCCTTCGTCCAATATACGTTTATGCTTGGCGAACACTACCGACAATTCGTGTTGGGCTATCGGTTCTCCCACAGCAATCAGCGCGAGCAGGAGAGCATCTACCGCTTGGACCGCCTGGCGAATGCCGACTCAAGCTTCTCTAACCCCATCGACTTGCTGCCGAGCGTGACCGAATACAGGCAGGTCTTCGACCGCACGAACAGTCATCTGGCGCATTACATCGACAACACAAGCGCCTTTTGGGCCGACTTCAAATACGGCTTGGGGCAGAAGGCTTGGGGGCAGTTCTACCTTGATTTCAGGATTGATGCCACGCTGAATGCGCAGCGTCACGACTATGAGCGAGGCGCCATCGACACCCTTCTCCACCGTTTCAGCCCGACGTTCGAGTTCAAGACAAAGCCTTGGCTGAGGACCAAGGACGGGCATCATGCCGGACTTGAAGTGCGGGTGAGGAGCGAGGCACCAGACCTCTTGAACGAGGCAGCCATAGTGGATGACACAGATCCCATGAACATCCGCATCGGCAACCCTGACCTTCGATACGCCATCCGCACCGACGCGGTCCTGGACGGCAACCTGTATTCGATGAACAAACGTATGCACAACCGTCTCGACCTCAGTTATGGCTTCACGCACAACGCGATAGGCATGGGCCAGATCTACGACCGCGCGACCGGCCGACGCACGTTCTGCCCGACGAATGTAAACGGCAACTGGGACGCCTCGGCCAAGCACACCATCAACTACAGCTTTGGTGACGGCAAGAAGCACAGCGCCAGCATGGTTACGCAGTTCAGCTATAGGAACAGCGTGGACCTGATGAGTGACAACGGACAACAGACAACAGACTACGGTCAATTGCCCATAAACAAGTCTGTTGTCCGCTCCGCTACCCTTTCCTTCTCGCCGAAACTGAGTCTCTCGCTTGGCAAACACACCCTCGGCTTCTCGTCGGATGTGGCTTGGAACCGTTACACGAGCGACCGCTCGACGTTCCAGAACATCAACGCCTGGCAGTACCGCATCGGCGCGGATGCTATCGTACACCTTCCATGGAAGTTCGACCTCACCACCGACCTAACGCTTTATGGCCGAACGGGTTATGCCGACGCGAGCCTCAACACAGCCGACGTCGTTTGGAACGCCCGCCTGGCTCGTGCGCTCTTCAAGGGCAAGTGGGTTGTGATGCTCGACGGCTTCGATATCCTCGGGCAGCTCTCCAACATCACGCGCACCATCAACGCACAAGGCAGAATAGAGACCTATACGGGTGTCCTACCGCGATACGGCCTCCTGCACGTCATCTATAAGTTCCAGAAGAAGCCCCGAAAGCAGGAATAGGAAGTGTGGCGAGCAATTCCGTTGCTCGCAATAAGAAGCTTCATCGCCGTTGCCCTATCGTTTACGACACAAAAAAAAGCCCGAGTCACCTCGGGCTTTTTGCTATAGGAATGTGCCTTGGCACTATTTTGCGTAGGCGATGGAGCGTGTCTCGCGAATGACTGTAATCTTCACCTGTCCGGGATATGTCATCTCGTTCTGTATCTTTGTGGCAATGTCGGCGCTGAGCTGTTCCGTCTGCTTGTCGTCGATCTTGTCTGCTCCGACGATGACGCGCAGTTCGCGACCTGCCTGGATGGCATACGTCTTGACGACGCCTGGATGGCTCATGGCAATGTCCTCCAAGTCTTTGAGGCGCTTGATGTAAGCCTCGACTATTTCGCGACGAGCACCGGGGCGAGCGCCGCTGATGGCATCACAGACCTGTACGATAGGAGCCAGCAGTGTGGTCATCTCCATCTCGTCATGGTGAGCACCAATGGCATTGCATATCTCGGGCTTCTCTTTGTACTTCTCGGCCAGTTTGGCACCATAGAGAGCATGTGGCAGTTCGGGCTCCTCGTCGGGCACCTTGCCGATGTCGTGGAGCAAGCCTGCACGCTTGGCCTTCTTCGGGTTGAGGCCCAACTCGGAAGCCATGACAGCACAGAGGTTTGCTGTCTCGCGAGCATGTTGCAACAGGTTCTGTCCGTAGCTGCTGCGGTATTTCATCTTGCCCACGATGCGGACAAGCTCGGGATGCAGACCGTGAACGCCCAAGTCGATAGTGGTACGTTTTCCCACCTCGAGGATTTCCTCGTCAATCTGCTTCTTTACCTTTGCCACGACTTCCTCGATGCGTGCCGGATGGATGCGTCCGTCGCTCACGAGTTGGTGGAGAGCCAGTCGGCATATCTCACGGCGTACAGGGTCGAAGGCACTGATGACGATGGCCTCGGGCGTATCGTCCACGACAATCTCAGTTCCGGTGGCTGCCTCGAGGGCACGGATATTGCGACCTTCGCGACCGATGATGCGTCCCTTCACCTCGTCGTTGTCGATGTGGAAGACGGTGACGGAGTTCTCGACGGCCGTCTCCGTAGCGACGCGCTGTATGGTCTGGATGATGATGCGCTTGGCTTCCTTGGTGGCTGTCATGCGTGCATCGTCCATGATTTCGTTGATATAGGCAGCAGCATTCGTCTTAGCTTCGTCTTTGAGGGACTCAACGAGGCGTTCGCGAGCCTCCTCGACGCTAAGTCCTGATATCTCTTCAAGCTTTGTGCGCTCCTGATTGATAAGGTCGGTGAAGCGTGCGCCCAGTTCTTCTTCCTTCTTCTCGAGCAGAGCTTGCTGTGTCTCCATGCGTTGGCGCTGAGCATCGGCCTCCTGTTTGCGACGAGTCAACTCGTCCTGCTTCTGGTTGAGCTGCATCTCGCGTTGCTTGATGCGGTTCTCTGACTGCTGTATCTGTTGGTTGTGCTGACGCACCTCCTTCTCAAGCTCAGTACGCTTGCTCAGGAATTTCTCTTTCACCTCAAGCAGTTTCTTCTGCTTGATGACCTCTGCCTCTTTCTCGGCGTTCTCGCGAGCTTCCTTGGCAAGAGCCTTCCTCTTGGCTGGCACAACTGCAAAGTACCAGACGGCAACAAAGGCAAAGAAAGCTACGATAGCGACCAAAAGGCCGACTATGATGTTTGTTGTCATGAATTATAAAAGTTTGTTGTTAATATTCGGGGTCACTTACTCTCTTTCTTACTTACTGACGAGTGCGGCCTCGACTTCCGTAAGCAGCGGGCGGAGGGCTTGCAGTACAGGCTCAGCATCATAGGCGGACTCCTGACGCTTGCTTTGCACTGCAATGTCGAGGATAGTCATCACCAGATACATCTCTGTGCTCTGTCCGGGATAGCTGCTCGTATAGAAACTGAATCTCTCCTTGATGAGTTTCTCGGCCTGACGATAGACATATTCTTCGTCACGCTTGATGGTCATGGGCAAAGTCCATGAGCCAAAGTGGAGAGTTATTGAAAGGGTGTCATCCATTGCTCTTGATTGTTAAGTCTCTGATTCGTTCCTACTGTGTTACTTTAAGCATAGAGATGCACCGGTCAATATCGCGCACCATCGTCCTGATACGGCCACGCATGTCTTTGACATCGTTGTCGGCCATGTCGATGTATTTTGCCATCTTAAGATGGCTGTATTGCTGCTTGAGTTCTTCGTTCTGAACCTGTAGTCTCAGAATCTCTTCGTCTTTTTCGCTGAGCAGCTTGCGCAAGCTATCCTGCTCCCCCTGCAGTTTGTCCTGCTGCAGGATGAGCTGCCTGACGCGTGTCTCCAGCTGCGTGATGAGATTCTTCAACTCTTGGTTCATGACTTAATAACTCAATTTGCGGGCAAAGATAATACTTTTTTTCTCAATATGCAAGTTTATTGCTCACTATTTTTCTTTGGCTCCTTTTTTGCGAGCATAACAATGGTGTGTACGTATTCTGTCATCCATTGTTCTGTGTAGCCAAGCATGCTTTGGTATCTGCGGACGGAGAAACAAGCGCGGCGAACGCCTTCGTCCTTCCAATCGTTCTTCGTCATAATGTCATGAACCTGCTTTGCCGTCATCTCGCGAAGGGCACCGCGGAAGAAGCTGGGCAGGCGCATCTTCCACTGCATGAGGTTGCCCATGAGCATCATGAGGTCCTGACTAAAGCCTTGGAACTGGATGAGATAGCTTTGTGCATCCTGTATCTTGCGGCAGTGCTTGCGTATGCTGCCGTCTATCTCTGCGAAGAAGTCGTCGCTCACTTTGTAGATGTCCTGCATAAGTTTGCGGCAGTACTTCTTCTCGGCAATGCCAAGCTTGTTGTTGATAGTGGCAACACGATACGTTTGCTTGAAGATGCGCAGGTCGGGCAATGCTCCGAGATTGTTGATGCCGAGCTGGGAGGCTATTACTGCCTGATAGTAGACACGGATGAGGAGCATGAAATCCTCCATGCCTCCTGCCTTTACCTGGTCTTTTTCCTTGTTTCTTCCGAAGAGTTTACTGAATATAGATGCCATGTTCGTTTACTATTTGCTATTAAGTTGTTTTTACATTATATAATTAATGGATTTAGCCTTTGACTGCCTCAGTAGTGTGGCGAGACGCTGTAGCATGATGCGCGTGTCGAGCCAGAAGCCCCAGTTGCGGTAATACCAGATGTCGGCTTTTGTGCTGCCTTGGCTTTGCGACGAGAGGTGATAGCTTGTGATGCCTGCCTTGAGACGGTAGTCGGGGGCATGTGATTGCCTGAGTTCTCGGCGGTAATTGGGGTAGCGCTCTGGCTGCATCATCTGTGAACCGACGATTGTCATGCTGCCCCACAGTACGCAAAGGAACTGTGGCAACAGTTCCAGACGTGAGGCAGAAAGGAATTTACCGAAGGGGAAGTAGCCTGGGTCGCCCGTGCCTTCGAAGAAGGAAGGTGCAGCCTCGAAGTGGCGTGTGCGGAAGGTGAGGCATTGGAACGTCTTGCCATTCATGCCGCACATGTGCCGAGTCATAATGACGGGACCACGGCTTTGCCTTTTGATGCAGATGTAGGCAACAAGGGCAAAGAGGGGGAAGACGGTGAGCAGGACGAGGAGGCTTAGCACGATGTCTGTCAGTCGCTTTACCATTCGGTTAGGGATACTATTGAGAGGGAGCCTGGCAGGTGAAAGGACACATACGGAGCCGCGGCATTCGTTCTGCATCGTCTGAGGCAGGGTGGCAAGAGGAAGAGGCAGGATATGAAGCGACAGGCTCAGTTTGCGGCAAGTGTGTGCTACATCTTCGAACTCTGCTTCTGGCAGGCAAGTCGGTGCAATGTAGACACTCTTCGTATTGGGATGTGCTGCGATGTGTGCCTCCAGCTGTTGTGCTGTCTGTACTTCCAGACGAGAGAGCTTGAGGCCGTATGTGTTTTGCTGCAGTGCTTGCTGCTGCCAGGCAGTTTCCTCGCTACAGATAAGCACGCCGTGCTCAGGATGCCGCATGGCATAGCGGATGAACCAGCTGTTGAGGATGAGGCGTTCTATGGCGAGTCCTGTGGCAAACAGAATGAAGCAGATGAAAAGCAACCAAAGATAGGAGTCGAAGATAGCTGCTACAGCGCAGACGATAAGTGCTGTCTTCGTGGCACATGCCACTATTTCGTCTCGTCTGGCAGTTCTGCTGAATGTATTGGCGGGGATAGCTTGCACGACAATGACATAGAACAGAATGGCCGAGACAGTCTCGACGAGCGTCTGCACCACTTCGTTTTGGTCATTCGTTATTCTGGCCGCTATGTGGAGGCAGGCAGTCCAGGTGAGTGCCTCAAGCAGAAGCGTCAGGCCGTCGCGAAGCCAGTGTCGGACAGATATGTGCATTGTTTCTTTTTGCATTATCTTGGATTGGGGATGCGCATTATGTGTGCATACTTCGTAGGCAAAGTTACGACTTTTTATCCGATTGTAAGGTGCTGAAGGTAGAGAAATATGAAGTAAAGACAATTTTTCCGGTAATTTCTTTATCATTATAATAATTATTTGTATCTTTGCACGCTGATTGGATAATAACGCAGGTTAATTAAATTTCAAGATAACATGGCAGAATACGTTGCTAATGATGAGTTGCAGAGGGAAGAGGAATCAAGTGGTTTTACTCTTTCTGCGATATGGAACATTGTAGTCCTCAACTGGCAGTGGATAGCTCTTTCCACTATCGTTGCTTTGTTTTTAGCCTTCTGCTACCTTCGCTATACGCGGCCGGTTTATACGTCGGCTATGAAGGTGCTGATTAAGGACGATGAAGGCAAGAAATGGGGCAGGGGAGGACAGATGAATCTGGACGAGATGGGTCTCATTTCGAACAGTAATGGTTTCGACAATGAGTTGGAGATTCTGACCAGTACTAATGTCAACAGCCGTGTCGTGAAGTCTTTGAAGCTTTATGTGAGCTATGCCATTGAGGGCAAGATACGTAAGATGGAGCAGTACCAGAGTAATCCCATCATTGTTGACATGCCTCAGCATCAGCTGGCGGTGTTGCGTACGCCTGTCGAGATGGAGATGACGAAGTCCGGCAAGGGACTGCATGTGAAGGGCAAGGTGAAGATGTCGGGACAGAGCGACCCCGTAACCTTCGAGCATGACATTCAGAAGCTGCCCGGCAGCATCAATACTCCGATGGGTGTCATCATCTTCCAGCAGAATCCTGGCACGAAGTGGAAGGACGAGACTCTCTATGCCACGATACTCCCCATCGACGTGGCCGCCCGTCTCTACAGAGCCAAGCTTACGGCTGGCGCAACGAGCAAGTTCACTACTGTGGCACGCATCTCTTTTACTGACACGCAGGTGGGCCGTTCGATTGACTACCTGAATGAGTTGCTCAAGTCTTATAATGATGATGCCAACGAGGACAAGAACGAGGTGGCCATGAAGACTGAGGAGTTCATCAAGGAGCGTATCGATGCCATCCGGGGCGAGTTGGATGTCACGGAGGGCGAGCTTGAACAGTACAAGAAGAGCAATGAGCTCATCAACCTCACTAATGATGCCACGACGGCTCTTTCCAGTACGACGGAGTATCAGAAGAAGCAGGTTGAGTTCGAGACGCAGCTGAACCTCATCAATGCTTTGGTCAACTATGTGAACAACCCTGCCAATGCCATGCAGGTCATTCCTGCCAACTTGGGCCTGGCAGATGCCAACCTGAATGCCACCATCGCCAAGTACAATGATGCCGTGCTGAACAGGAACCGCCTGCTGAAGTCTTCCGGCGAGGACAATTCCGTGGTGCAGCGCCTGACAGCCCAGATTGAGGAGATGTGGCCTTCCATCAGGATGAGCCTCGAAGCCATACGCAATGATGTGATGACGCAGAAGGCGAGTGCCGACAACCAGTACCGGATGTTCAGCAACCGCATTAGCAGTACGCCGACGCAGGAGCGTGCGCTGACCAACATGAGCCGCCAGCAGGAGATAAAGGCCAACCTTTACCTGATGCTTCTTCAGAAGCGCGAGGAGAACTACATCTCCCTGGCCAGCACGGCAGCCAAGGCTCGCATCATCGATGCGCCGCAGTATATGGGCAAGGTCTCTCCCAAGACGAACATCATCTGGCTGATTGCCTTGTTGCTCGGCATAGGTTTGCCCATCGGCATCTTGTACCTGATGAGCCTGCTGCGCTTCCGTATCGAGGGTAGGGAAGACGTCGAGAAGCTGACGAAGATAAGCATTCTGGCCGATATCCCCCTGGCGGAGAAGGGTGTCGACGGTGAGAAGGCCCTTGTGGTCCGCGAGAATACCAACAACTCCATGGAGGAGGCTTTCCGTGGTCTTCGCACCAATCTGCGCTTCATCCTCGAGGGGGATGAGAAAGTCATCCTGTGCTCGAGCTGCATCCCAGGCGAGGGCAAGACGTTTGTCTGCACGAACCTGGCCATGTCGCTGGCTTTGATGGGCAAGAAGGTAGTCGTTGTGGGTCTGGACATCCGCAAGCCGCGTCTGGTGAAACTCTTTAACATTCCGGCCGAGAAGAAGGGCATCACGTCATTCCTCTCTGGCAACGACACTACGTTTGAGAAGCTCGACGAGCAGATTGTCCATGGTGTGGTCAATCCGAACCTCGACGTCCTGCCTGCCGGCATCATTCCTCCCAACCCGGGCGAACTCATCTCGCGCGAGCAACTCGACAGGGCCGTGGAGCTTCTCAAAGAGCATTACGACTATGTCCTGCTCGACACACCGCCCGTGGGTCTGGTGAGCGACACGCTTTCCATCGCCCGTGTGGCAGATATGAGTCTCTTTGTCTGCCGTGCCGACTACAGCCCCCGTGCCAACTTCGAACTCATCAACAGCTTCAGGGACGAGAACAAGATGCCAAAAATTAGCCTCGTGCTCAACGCTATCGACATGCGCAAGAAGAAGTACGGCTACTATTATGGCTATGGCAAATATGGCAAGTATGGCTATGGCACGGGCCGCTACGGGCACTATGGCATCTACGGCGAGTATGGCTCGCAGAAGCAGAGGGAACATACAGAGAAATAAAGGAATGTTAAAAACCCGGTGTGCCGCGTCGGGCAATTCGACGTGCCGGGTTTGCAATATCGGCGTGCCGAGTTTTCAAACGCGGCACGCCGATATTTTTCAAGACCTATACCTCTTCGTGCAAAGAGGTACTCCTTTTTGCCCAAAGACCTATACCTTTTAGCTCAAAGAGGTATAGGTCTTTTTTGCATAGGGAAAGCGTGTGCGGTAAGACGTCGTTATAAGCCAGTGCTGATGTAGTATCGGGGGCCAGCCAGGAAGTAGCTCATGTATGCCTCGGCCCGCTCGACGGCTGTGGCCAGGTCGTCGCCTTTGGCCAGATGCGTGGCGATGGCGCTGGCAAGGGTATCGCCCGTGCCGTTGCGGTCGTCCAGTAGGAGCTTCTTCTTCGGATGCGGAGTGAGCGTCCCGCTCACGGCATCGTAGAGATAGTCCACCAGGTATTTGCCCTCCTCCACACTCTTCACCAGCACGCTGCACCCCCACTGGGCCAGCTTCCTGAGGTCGCCCTCGGGGTCCGTTATCCTGTGCCCCAGCAGGAACTCCGCCTCGCGGACATTGGGCGTGATGAGCGTTGCCAGCGGGAAGAGCTCGTTCTTGTAGGCCGCAATCGCCGCGTCGCTCACCAGCTGCTCGCCTGCAAAGTTCACGATGACAGGGTCGATGAGGATGGGCTGACGGCTGTAGCGTCGCAGCACACCGGCTACTGCACGGATAATCTCCTCCGTGGGCAGGATGCCTGTCTTGATGCAGTCGGCACCCACGGTGCTCAGAAAAGACTCCGCCTGAGAGACAATCAGCTCCACAGGCAGGTGATGGATGCCCTTGATGCGGTTCACGTCCTCGTCCACGATACACGTCAGGGCAGCCGCAGCCCACCCCTCGCATCGCGTGATGGCCTTGATGTCTGCCTGAACGCCGGCACTGCCCAGCGGTTCGCTCCCCGCAATGAGGAAAACCTTGCCCGTATTTATCTTTTTTTCCATAACAGGGCACAAAGTTACGCCGAATATAGTGAAGAATCAAAAAAAAAGTAATAAATTTGCAACTCCTAAGCAAAATATGCACTTCCAAGGAATAGTTATTACATTAATATATATATGAAAAGAAACCTGAAAATACTCCTTTTTGCACTCCTGTGCTGCTTAACCGTCAATGCACAACCCTTGGCCCGCAGAGCCCCAGGTGCATACAGACATCACACACAACGCCTGCCTGGCGTCAACGAACGCCGTCTGGCACGTCTCGAAAAGATGCGCCAAGCCAACATCGCCCGCCGTCACCGGCAGGGACCGTGGCGTGCCAATACACTCACAGAGACCAAGAAAGGACTCGTCTTGCTTGTCGAGTTCTCCGGCCTCTCCATGAAGAGCGGCGCTGCCACCGAATGGCAGAAACGCTTCAACCAGCAGGGCTACTCGCAGTACGACCATGTTGGCTCCGTCCGGGACTTCTTCTCTGAGCAAAGCTACGGGCAGCTCCTGATAGACTTCGACGTAGTGGGGCCTCTCAAGCTCTCCAAGACGCAAAGCTACTATGGCACGGCTCCCAACGACGATTTAGACGACCGTGCGGCCGAGATGGTCATCGAAGCGCTTGAGCTTGCTGACCCGCAAGTCAACTATGCCGACTATGACTGGGACGACGACGGATGGGTGGACCAGGTCTATGTCATTTATGCCGGACAGACAGAGTACGGCGTACAAGGCTACATCTGGCCACACGAGTGGAGCCTCAGTGGTGCCAAGTACTATGGAAACGGCTCCGGCTATCAGAATATGGATGGCGTCGGCATCGACACCTACGCTGTGTCCAACGAACTGGCAGACGAAACGACACTCGAAGGCATAGGCACGGCATGTCACGAATTCAGCCATTGCCTGGGATACCCAGACTTCTACGATGTTGAGTATAGTGGCGGAACGGCTGCACAATACTGGGACGTGATGGACGGAGGCAGCTACAACGGACCCCAGTACATAGGAGAAGTGCCCTCGCCATTCACCGCCTACGAGCGCTGGACGGCAGGATGGATCGACCTCATCCCGCTCTCAGAACCTTGCAAAGTCAATGACATGCCTGCCATCAACGAGGAAGGCGTGGCATACATCATCACGAACTCCGGCAATGCCAACGAATATTACATCCTCGAGAACCGCCAGCAAGTGACCTTCGGCACGTGCAACGGCGGCCACGGACTCATGCTTTGGCACATCGATTACAGCAAGACGGCATGGGAAAACAACGAAGTCAACGCCGTCAAAAGCCATCAGCGCATGACCTTCCTCCCTGCCGACGGACAGGTCGGAGTGCTCAGCGGTTCCGCAGACGAAGGATACTACTACGACATAACCGCTGAAGACGAAGCCGGAGACCCATACCCCGGCAGACAGAACGTCACCGAGGTTAAGCCCCTCACATGGTTCACCGCTGAAAGCAAAGGCACAAAGACGCATCCCAATCTCATAAAGCAGATAGCCGAGACTGCCGACGGAAAGATAAGCTTCGTCTATGGCGACTACTCTCCCATCGACACACCCGAAGTCACCGAGCCTACAGATGTCTCGCCAGACTACTTCACTGCCAACTGGCTTCCCGTGGAAGGTGCCACCAGCTACACGTTGCAAGTCAAGACATCCAACGGTGAGGCAGAGCCGACAGTCCTGCTCGAAGAAGACTTCTCTGGCTTCAGCAGCGTTAAGGACAATGTAGAGGTGAAAAACATGGATACCTATGCAAAGGCACAAGGGTGGACGGCTACCACAACCTATGGCACAGGCGATGCTGCCATCCGCGTCACATCAAGCAAAAAGTTAGGCAGTGTCACCACCCCCGCCTTGACCAGCGAGACAGGAGAACTGG
Source organism: Bacteroidaceae bacterium (assembly GCA_017469525.1). GTDB lineage: Bacteria > Bacteroidota > Bacteroidia > Bacteroidales > Bacteroidaceae > Physcousia. The sequence continues at coordinate 27,041 of JAFUGG010000023.1, forward strand.
TGCTCGAGTTCGATGCCTCATATTATGGCACCGATGGCAGCAGCATCGTGGTCTCTGTCCTGAACGGTACGACGACCGTTGCTCAGGAGACAGTTCCCGTAACCTCAGAGCGCGCCACCTACACCCTCGCCTTCAGCAATGTTCCGTCCGGCTGCAAGGTGAAGTTCGCCTCCACAGCAGCCAAGAAGCGCTTCTATCTCTATAATGTAAAGATTCTGGACTCGGCAAACGCTGCAATCAAACCTGTCACTTACGAAGGCCTGACCACCACCTCCTACACCGTAGAACTGGATGGCGCAGAGACATGCAGCTATCGTGTACAGGCCGTCAGCAGTGATGGCACGTCCGCATGGTCTGAATGGATGGATGTTGACATAGCATCTCCTATATCCGAAATATCAGGAAACGCCGTTCAGAAGGGAACAATCTACGACTTGTCAGGTCGCCGCTTGCAGCAATTGCCACGACAGAATTTCTATATACTCGACGGCAAAGTTCATCTGAATCGTTAGGCTTTTCCGACATATACATAATGTCAAATGGTGGCACAGTTTCCGATGGGCTGTGCCACCATTCTTTTTCTTTGCAAATCCCCTGAGTGATTGATGCGATATGTAAAGAAGAGCATCCCCAGTCTTCTCACGAGAGAAGCCCAGTACTCTCATGAGAAAACTCCAGTACTCTCCAGTGAAAACTCCAGTACTCACACGAGAGTACTGGAAAGTTCACTCAACCTATACTATCTTATATATATAATAAGAAACCTCTCCAATAAGGGCGAATTGAGCCCCCTTTTGTGAAAGCACACATTTCTTGGGCTGAAATGAGGTATTTTCCCTTGAAATGTCGCCGCCGATTGAATAAAATTAACCATATTCTGTTAAATAACCTTAAATTAGCCCTGTTTATCCTTGCAATATGTTTCGTTTCGTTTAAAAAAATGTAAATTTGCTCTGTTCAGTGCGTATAACAGCACCAAAAAGGACGAAAAATAACAAAAAACTAAAATAAAACAATGCGTATGACAAACCGTTTTAGCAAATGGCGCAGACATTCCTCACGAGTGGTATGTCTGCTGACACTTTGCGGGTTGATGTATGCTTGTAAGGATGAGTTCATTCTGGACGATGAGAAACCCAGTTGGCTCAGCTCAAGCGTATATTCAAGCCTGGAACAAAAAGGGAATTTCAGAACGTATCTGAGATTGTTGGCCGACAAAGATGTTAATCCAGAGGGAGTCCGTCCGCTGACAGATGTGTTGAACCAGACAGGTTCGAAGACAGTGTTCGTGGCGGACGACGACGCTTGGGATGCCTTCTTTAAAGCCAATGCCCTGCTGCCCGAGAGTAACCCCTGGCATTATGCTACAAGTTATGAAAACCTGAGCCCCTCTCAGAAGAAGCTGTTGATTCATACCAGTATGCTCAACAATGCCATCGTGATGGAAAACCTGGCAAGTAGCGAGTCCTCTGGAACAGATTCTCCTACCCGCGGAGAATACATGCGTCGCTATACCGACGTCAATGTGACAGACTCAATCACTTATGTGGCTTCGGCAGACCTGCCATTCAGCTATTCTCCCAATGAAAAGGACTATTGGGAACGCTTCCGTGAGGAAAATGGCGGACACGGCATCTACCTGGCTATGGACTCCACACCTTCCATGATGCTGCACTTCACATCGGAGCACATGACACGCAACATCATCACCGACGAAGACTTTAGCTACTTCATGGGCCGCCCCAGAAGTACTAGCGACGTGCACATCTACAATGCACTCCTGAAGGAGAAGGATGGCGTCTGCGAGAATGGTTATGTCAATGTTACGGAAAAGCCTCTTTATCCTCTTACTAATATGGCAGAGGCCATCCGTACCAACGGAAAGACAAGGATATTCAGCCACATCCTCGACCGCTTCAGTGCACCGTTCTATTGCGAGACAATCACTAAAGCATACCGGACTCTTTATCCTAACTTCCCGGAAGAAGACTCTATCTTTACCAAGAGATACTTCTCTGCCAACAACTTCTCGGTCAAGGCCGGATACACAACCAGCCTGTTTGAGCCCGGACCAAGAGGTACCTATCAGGAATACAATCCTTATAAGTTTGACCCTGACAAGATTCCCAGCCTTAAGTTCGACCCGGGATGGAACGGCTACTATGATGAAGTGGATGTCCGCAAGGACATGGCTGCCATGTTCGTCCCCAGCGACAACGAAATGTGGCATTATTTCAGAGGTACAGGTTCCGAGCTCATCCGCGTGTACTATGCACACGAAGGTGAAGGCGACAAGCAGATTCCCTATGTTGAGGCTACAACGGAAGACGAGCTGTTCAGACAAATCGACTGCATCCCCGTCGGTGTACTCGACGCACTGGTCAAGAACCTCATGCACCGCTCATTTGTACAGTCTGTTCCCAGCAAATGGAACAAACTTACGGATGATGCTATGGAAAGCCTGTTCGGCGACGATGACCTGGACATCGTGAAGAGTTTGATAGACACCTGCCTGCTCTGCAGCAACGGCGTAGTCTATGTGATGGACATGACGCCCGTGCCCGCTGACTACAGGTCGGTTGCAGCGCCTGCTTATATAGGTAGTACTACTAATGGTATTATGAAGGAAGCCATCTATGCCGGCTATGACCCCAAGAAGACTGACTTCATGAACCTGAACTACTACGCTTACCTCAAGGCCATGCGCAGCAGATTCACATTCCTGCTGCCCAGCGACAGCGCACTGGCTTACTACTATGACCCCGCCAGCATGAAGAGCCGTACACCTCGTGTCACGGTATTCGAGCACCAGTCTGGCAATCCTCCTGTGAAGATGACGTTCTACAACTATAACTGTCCTTATAACGCAAAGGCCAAGGAAGATGTGGGAACCATAGGAGCACGAATACTGGGCTCCAACCAGTATGACAATACTGAGGTCAGCAACCGTCTGAAAGACATTCTGGAAAGTCATACTATCGTGCACGACGAAACCAATCCTATGACAAGAGACCTGCAGAAGTTCTTCGGCGTTGACGAGTCACAACCTCTTGATGAGTATTACCTCTCGAAGAATGGTAATGCAGTGAAGGTTGTTCGCGAAATGCGACTGAATCAAGACGGGGAGCTGGTACCTACTGTTGTTGCAGTGAAGGGCGGCTTCCAACTCGAGAACGAACGTATGGGCATAGTAAGTGAAACCCCGGGCGTAACATCGTGCGCAATATCCAAGTGGTATTATGGCGGTAACACGGGTAATGGTGACACGTACGTCCTCAAGGCTCCTCTTGTGCCCACTTATCGCAGTGTATATAGCATCTTCACAAATGATGCTGACCAGCACAAGCTTGACGGAGACGGCTTCGGCGGTGAGACTCCTTACAGCGAATTCTACAAATTGTGTCAGTCAGACGGCTATGATACCGAGATTATGGGCTGCGGACTCGTCGACAAGAGTCTTACTGACAGCCAGAAGAAGTCCGCTCTCAAGAAGTTCAAAATCTTTATCGACGACAAGGGACTGGACTACAATGTGCAGTTCTTCAACAACTACCGCTATACCGTCTTCGTACCTTCCAACGAGTCCGTACTCGATGCTATCGACCACGGCCTGCCAACATGGGAAGATATCTACGAAGACTACCACAGCCATTGCAAACAGGAAATGGATGAGGTAACAGATGACGAGGGCAATGTAACACTCGTGCCGGTGACAAACGAAGACGGTGAACCAGTTTACACTAACGAACTTGCTACCTATGCCGACAGTGTACGTATTGCAGCCAAGATTACTTATCTGACGAATTTCGTACGCTACCATTTCGCTGATAACTCAGTCTTTGCCGACAAGACGGAACTCAAGCCTAACGAAATGATAACTTCCAGCTACGATAAGGAACTGGAGCTCTTCTGTAAGGTTCATGTGGACCGTATTCCAAGTGGCGATGGCACAGAACTTCGTGTCTGCGACGATGTCACATGGAAGAAAAATAACAACAGCATGGGCTCAAATCCCGTCCTGACCATCGGAGAGAAGAATGTACTGGCTCGTGACATCTCTTGTAACCAGTCGCCTGTCGGTGTGATAATGAAGGGTAAGGTAATCCAGTCTTCCAGTGCAGCTGTAATCCATACAATTGATGGCTATCTGAACCACACGGAAGTAATTGACGGAGACCATACCAAGACTTGGGAGTCAACCATTAAAGCAAAGAGATATTTACAGAGATACGCTATCCGATAAAATCATCCAACTATGAAGAATATATCAATCAAGTTTTTATTGCTTTGGGTAGCCGTTCTTATTGCGCTGCCTGCAAGCGCACAGCAACGGCGTATCTCTGGTACCGTTTCTGATGAGATTGACGTCATCATGGGTGCCAACGTCAAGGAGATAGACAAGAACAACCGTATTGTCAGCCAGGCAGTCACCGATATGAATGGTAACTTTACCATGAATATCAAAGACCCCAACAATACGCTCGAGGTTACATTCATGGGCTACAAGAAATGGGCCCAGAAGATTGGAAGCAAGAGCGTGTTCAAGGTGCCTCTGCAAGAAAATACCAGAGCCATTAAGGAGATAACGGTTCAGGGTAAGAAGCTTGCACCTACCACAGGTCTTGAAGTTCCTGCCCGTGAGTATGCGGGTGCAGTAACTAAGTTCGATATGAGCGAAGTGGAAGGTCTTGCGTTCGAGTCTGTTGACCAGGCTCTGCAAGGACAGATTCCTGGCCTCGACATTGTGCCCAACTCTGGTAACCTGGGTTCCGGTACTACCATGCGCCTGCGCGGTACCTCTACTATTAATGGCAATGCGCAGCCTCTGATTGTCCTCAACGACCACATCTTCGAGCTTCCTGAGGACGCTCAGGATGTCAACTTCGAAACAATGGACAATGAGGAGCAATTCTCTACCCTGCTCAATGTCAACCCCGAGGATATCGAGAGTATTACTGTCCTGAAGGATGCCGCCAGTACGGCTAAGTGGGGTGCCAAAGGCTCTAACGGTGTCATCGAAATCAAGACACGCCGTGGTAGCCGAGGCAAGACACGCGTCAACTTCACTTATAAGTTCAAAGGCACTTGGCAGCCTTCTGGCTATGAAATGCTGAATGGTGACGGATACACAATGATGCTTAAGGAAGCATACTATAATCCTAACCACAGGGAGACACAGATACCTGAGTTGGACTACAACCAGAGTCTCACTCATATTTATCCCCACTTCAGCCAGAATACAGACTGGGTGAAGGAGGTGCAGAGGTTCGGTCAGGAACATAAGTTCACAGTAGCTCTCTCCGGCGGTGGTGACAAGGCTCTCTTCCGCATCAGTGCCAACTACGACAAGAGTACCGGTTCTATCATAGGCCAGACCCTCAACCGCTTCACGACCACTACGGCTTTGGACTATTATGTAAGTGACCGCATCAAGTTCATGAGCAACATCAACTTGGCCTTCACTACTAATAATAAGAACTATGGTAACGATATTCTGGCGCGAGCATACAATGCTATGCCCAATATGAGCGTCTATGAATATGAATATCTTGGCGATAACAACTACCGCCTCACAGACAACTATTTCAATATGCTGCCCTTGGCTGCTATATATTCTACAGGTACCACCAGCCGCATGACCAACTATGATCCGGACCTTTACACTTCCTATGATCTCAGTGACATGTTCCTTAACGGCAACCCCGTTGCCCGTGCGAATAAGGCTTGGTGGAAGCAGAAACAGTACAATCTGACACCGCAGTTCAGCGTCGAGTACAAACTGCTGGGCAAGGACGATGACCATCATCGCTTGAACTACGTCGGTGACGTACAGCTCAATATCTATAACACGAGCAATGACCAGTATTGTCCCAGCGAACTCAGAACCATGGATTGGGTTTGGGGTGGCGACAACGCTGCAAAATTGTCAGACAACGAACGCAACTATGTCAGCAACGATGAATACAAGTCGCTCGAGTTCACTACTCGTCACGACCTGCGCTACTATTCTGCTTTCAAGAATCGTGACCATAGCTTAGGCGCTTTGGTTCGTTACGAGATGGCAACCGGTAACAGTAGCTCTCAGTTGCTCGGTCTGTGGAATGTGCCAAATGGCATTACTGATCCCACAGTTGTGGCACTTCTGCGTTCGGCAAGTTCTAGCACCAATGAATGGAGATGGCAGACATTCTTTGCCAATGCCCACTACTCTTATAAGGGCAGGTATAATGTCGATGCATCTGCACGCTGGGATGGCAGCACAGGCTTCGGCCGCAGCCATAAGTACGGTTTCTTCCCCTCTGCCGGTGTACGTTGGAACATCATTGACGAGGACTTCATGAAGTGGAGCAAGAACTGGTTGAGTATGCTTGCTGTCCGTGGATCATGGGGTATCACTGGTGGCGGTAATGCAGGTAGCAACCAATATAATAAATATGCAACCAACGGATACTACAACGGTCACCAGGTTATCACACCTGAAAACCTTTCTTTGGAGCAGCTGCGTTGGGAGAAGACCAGAAAGCTGAATCTCGGCTTCAACGTTGCGTTCCTGAAAGACCTGATTACCTTCGAAGGTGAGGTTTATGACCACAAGACGACTGACCTACTGATGAACAACCTCCGTATTGCCAGTGCCAATGGTTTCTCAAATCTGGCTAAGGTTAATGCTGGTGTTCTTCGCAACAAGGGTTGGGAGCTCAACTTCTACACCTCACGTATCTTCAAGGTCGGCAAGTTCTCAATGAAGTTCCGTGGTAACATCGCCCAGAACTTCAATGAGGTAGAGGAAATGAATCCTCTCATCCTGGAAGACCTGAATGGCAGTGAGACTTATCAGCCCGGTAACCTCGCATACAACCAACGCGTTCAGATTGGTAACGCTCTGGGTTCTATCTATGGCCTCCATTATTTGGGCGTTTACAAGTACGACTACGACCACAATGGTATAACAACCTCTTCTATCAGCAGCTATGGCTATGCCGAGGCTGACCAGAATGGCGTGACATGGGAACAAGCCCAGAGGAATGGAGATCTGGTATGGGGACAAGGAACTGGTTATGATACCCAGGGTAACCCCATTAATACTGCTGCAGCTGCCGAGCGTCGAGGTGAAGTACATACATGTCCCATCGCATTCGACGCAGAAGGCAATATGCTGACCGATGCCAAGGGTATTCCTTTGCCAATGTACTATTGCTACAATGAAGGCTACCGTTATCAGTTCCAAGGCGGTGATGCCATCTACGAGGATATCAACCACGATGGTCAGATTGACCGCTATGATATGGTTTACCTCGGCAACTCCAATCCAAAGTGCAACGGTGGTTTCGGCTTCAACATCTTCTATGGAAGGTTGTCTTTGAATGTCGGCTTCAATTTCCGCATAGGCAATCAGATTGTCAATATGGCTCGTATGAACTTGGAGAGCATGTTGAACAACAAGAACCAGAGTTTTGCTACTACTTGGCGTTGGCGTAAGAACGGCGACGAAACCGTTGTGCCTCGCGCTTTGAGCAGTGTCAACGGCTATAAAAGTTACAATTCTCTGCCCAGTGATCGCTATGTCGAGAATGGCGACTATCTGCGTCTGCAGTATATTCAGCTGAATTATGATTTCGATGCTAAGAAACTCAAGAAGTATGGTCTCAATGCATTGAAGCTGCATGCATCGCTGGATAATCTTTGGTGCTGGACGAAGTACACTGGTGTCGATCCCGACGTATCCCCCCAGGGATTTGCCGTATCAACTGACAACAACCGTACACCTCGTGCCAAGTCATTCACTTGCAGTTTAACCCTTGGTTTCTAAAATTGTGACGACTATGAAAAATATCAAAAACATATATCGAGTAGCTGGTCTTGCAGGACTTTTGGCTCTTGGCACATCTTCTTGTACAGATTGGCTTACTCTCTATCCACAGGATCGTGTTGTAGAAGAGAATTTCTGGGAGGATAAGAATGACCTTGAGGGCGTACGTTATGGTGCATATCGTAAGATGGCCCAGACGGTATCAAAGTTCGCCGTATGGGGAGACCTCCGCTCCGATTCCTATGCTATCAACTCAGTTGAGCATAGTGATCAGAAAAATCGCGACATGTACATTGAAATCATAAACGGTATGCCCGACTCAAGTATGAGTGTGTTTGACTGGGGCGACGTTTACACGACGATTAACTATTGTAACAAGGTGTTACAGCATGGTGAAGAGGTTCTGGAAAGGGACAAGCAGTTCACGAGTGGCGAATGGGTTCAGATGCGTGCAGAGATGAAAGCACTTCGTGCCCTGAACTATTTCTATCTTATCAGAGCCTTCAAGGACGTGCCATACACAACAAAGGTGGTTAATAAGGACTCTGAGGTTGAGTCTTTCCCCCTCACGAATCAACTTGTAATACTGGACTCCATTATCAGTGACTGTGAGAGCGTAAAGGGGCAAGCACGTAACCGCTTTAGCGCCACCCGCGACTCCAAGGGCATGATTACCAACTGTGCCATCTATGCCATGTTGGCAGATATGTACCTGTGGCGTGGCTCTCTGCATGAAGGCCGTCATGGTAAAACAGGAACGGATATTGTCAATGGCGAGGAGGTAAGCCACAGTGTGGCTGACGACTACAATAAAGCAGTCGAATATGCTGACCTCAGCCTCCAGTCATTGGCAAATCAGACTGCAGAAGAACAAAACAGTATGGGCATAAGCGCTTCGATTGTCGAAACCGAGAGCTATGGACTTGATAATTGTGCAATGATCAAAAATGACTTCGAGGGAGTTACTCAGTCAGTTTTGCCAACATTGGAGGCTCAAACCTTAATTTTCAATATAAAAAATAGTCGTGAGAGCATCTTCGAACTGCAATATTCCAATTCGGATGGTCTTAAAAATGATTTAGTGAATTCCCTGTACGGATATGGAGACGGGACTCACCTGATGGTTAGCAAAGAGGCAATGGATGCTCTTTATAATGGTGGTATAGCCGGAAACGAAGACGATGGTGGAAAGTGGGATTCCCGTCTTTGGGTCGGCTGTCAGAACAAGCTAATCGCCGGTTCAGTCCTTGACTTATCATCTTCGAATAGCTCAAGTTCACTGGGAGGATCTAATTACTATTGCATGAAATATCAATACGAAGGTATCACAATGGAGGGTAATGCCTCGAACAGAGAAATAAAGAGTCTGCATTATGAGTCTTCGGCTTATAATAACTGGATTATTTATCGCATGACCGATGTTATGTTGATAAAGGCTGAGGCGCTCGCTTGTCTTGGCGGTTCTACCCAAAAGAATTTGTCTAAGGCTATATGTAATGCCATCCATCGTCGTTCGTATTGTAACTATCAGGATGGTACGAAGCTTCCCAGCACTGATGCCACAGAAGGTACAATTGGCAACGTCTATGGCGCACAAAAGAAGGCGAAGAACGGCATTACCATTCCAGTCGAAATCGTTTATGTCATGAACGAACGTCAGATTGAGCTGATTGGCGAAGGCAAGCGCTGGTTCGACCTGGTGCGTCTGGCAGAGCGTTGCAACTCCCAGAGTCAGGCAAAGAGCGATCCGGATGACCCGCGCGAGAAAGGAGTCAAGAATGGCAAGTCAGGTATGGAGGCCGTCGTTGAGTTGTTCCTCGGCACAGGTTCCAATGGCAGTTATGCTACGACTCTGGTCAACCGTTTCAAGAACCGTTATGGCATGTATTGCCCCATATATTATATGGAGGTGAAGGCAAGCAACGGTGCCATCGAGCAGAACCCCGTATGGAACAAGTCTAAGTATGAGCAGTAAGAGTGAATTATTAGATATCAGTTATAAAAGCATACATAATATGGCTAATAACAGAATTAACAGATACATCGGTGCAATAGTCGTAGGCACGGTCCTGGTGGCAGTGCCGGGTTGCACCGACACATGGGACGACCATTATAATAATGATCCTGCCTCAGGGACAACGCTTACGTTGTGGGATTTGATTAAGGACAATCCTGACTTCAGCCGTTTTGCGGATATTGCAAAGCATGCAAAATACTATAAGGACAACACTCATGCAGTGTCTACCTATACATATGCGGATATCCTCGATGGTGCTCAGGTAAACACCGTCTGGGTTCCAGACAACAGTGTGTTGACGGAAGAAGAGTATAAGAAGTGGATGGATATGTTAGACGAGAACAGAGAAGGAAGGGATGCCAATGATGGCTACAACGTTCAGCAGCAGTTCCTTGGCAACCATATTGCTCTCTGGCGCCATAACATCTCCGATGCTAAAGTTGACACCGTGAAGATGTTAAATGGCAAGAATCTGGAGTTTGATATGTTAAATATGGAACTTGCAGGTGTTCCTCTTGGAGATGCTGACGAATACAACATTCCTGCCGTCAATGGCGTGTTGCATGTCCTTAAGGGTGTCGCTCCGTTCCACTACAACTTCTATGAGACGCTCAAGTTCACGTCTCCTCGGACGAAGTTCGGAGAGTATGTCGTAAGTAAGGACACTACTTACTTCTCTTCAAGTGCCAGCATCGAAGGCTTGCCCGACGAGAATGGCAACCCGACCTATGTTGACAGTGTGTACTTCACATCAAACCGTCTGTTTGAGACTAGAAACTATCTTCCTGATGAAGGAAGAGAGAAATGTCAGATGGCAGAAAAGTGCTTTTTCGCCCGCATCAACAATGAGGACTCGGTGTTCGTGATGCTGATGCCTACCGATAAGGCATGGGATGATACATATGAGAAACTGAAGCCCGCTTATGTCTATGCAGCTGTTTACGAAGACAAGGTAAAGAGTGATGCAAGTGATAAAACCTTGTACATCCCGAAGCAGGATGCAGATTCATTGCAGGATATGAGTATTAAGATGGATATGATAGCACCTCTCGTCTTCAATATTCATAAGCAGCCGAAGAGGGGCGGTTCTGAGATGTGGACACTTGATTTGTTCAAGGAGTATAAAGGAAATGGCACCAATCCAGACAGCCGTGAAGACTATTTGCTCAACACCTATGGCGACACTCTTCGTTCCATCAAGGGCGAGTGGGATAAGGCAAGTCTTTTCGGTGATGTGGAACCCACAGACATGAGTAATGGTATTGCCTACGAAGTTGACTCATGGAACTTCCCCCGTGCATTCTACGCTCCTGATGTGGAAGTCGAGGTTGATGCTGAAGGAATGTTCTATAACTATAAGAAATACGAGTCCAAGTTAGGTAGCAGTACCCAGAGATATACGTTCTCGAACGAAGCTTTCAAAGAAGTGACGGATGTCTATGGTAAGGTTAGCAACAATAACTTCTACCATTTTGTGGGCACAGGCCCAACCGCATCTCCCAAGATAGAGATTAAGCTCTTTGGCAACACCCCCAGCGCATACGTTCCCAATGCACAAGTCATGAGTGGTAAGTATGATATCCAGCTTGTGCTTGTACCCCGTTGGTATGTTGACATTGCCAAAGCATCGGAGATTGACGACTACTATCTCGATCCCGAGTCTGAAGAAATGCAGTATATTCTGAGTCACAACAAGTACAAGTTCAAGACACAGATTTCGTATTGTAATGGTGCATCCAGCGGAAAAGACAAGACTACGACGGCAGTGACACGTGAGTCTGATGGTACGAAGGTTGATACTGTAACTGTTGCAGAGAATTTCGAATTCCCGTATTCTTATAAGAATATGCGTTTCTCTTATCCGACCCTTATCCTTGAGGAAAGCATCAAGTCGAGCGAAGCCAGTCAAGGTTACCTATATGATATTGTCATAGATAAAATTATTCTTAAGAGAAAAGATTAGCTTGTCCCATTGTAATACGATAGCAGAATTATGAAAAAGGAATTCAAAAATACATTCTTGCATAAGACTTTGGGTATAAGTCTATGCTTCATGGCTCTTCCCTGTCTCTGCATGTCAACTGCTTATGCGCAGGATGAGATTGAAGAAGAAGAGGTGGTCGTAAAAAAGATCACAAAGGCGAAGAAGGAAAAGACGTATGAGATGAAAGAGGTGACAGGCTTCGTGACTGACGATGCGACCGGTGAACCGATGGGTGGCGTTCGCATCCAGGCATTGGGCTTGGAGAGGTATTCTACCCTTACAGAGGAGGACGGCAGTTACAAGTTGTCTATCCCTGTCTTCTCAGATGCCGTCTATGTTTATGCTGAGGGTTACAATCCTCTGCAGGTTGCGGTCAAGGACGGCATAGCTGATGCCAACCTGATTGCTTCCAACTTCAACGGCTCTTTCACGGATGGAACGTCCATCATCTCAGAGAGGACTGCCTATGTTGACGAGAGCAGCGGTGTTTCCGTCGATCAGGACATAGAGCGCTTGTTGGCCGGTGATGTCCGTACGATATTGCGAAATGGCATTCCAGGCATCGGTTCTTATATGAGCATTCGTGGTGTGAACTCCATTAATGCCAATGCCCAGCCTCTGATTATCCTGGATGGCAACATGATTGACCCCCAGTACGATCGCGTGACGATGCACGAGGGCTTCTACAACAACCTGCTTGCGGGCATTGATCCCGAGAACATTGAGAAGGTGGAGGTCATCAAGAACGCTACAGCGCTCTATGGAGCCAAGGGTGGCAATGGTGTCATCAAGATTACAACCAAACGTGGCAAGAGCATGGCAACGAAGATTGGCGTGCGTATCTATGGTGGCGTAGAACTTACTCCCAAAACTCTCAGCGTTCTCAGTGGCGACCAGTACAGCGCTTATCTGAGCGACATGGTCAGCACCATAAAGAACATGTCGGCAAGCAGTCTGAGTACGTATGCATTCTTGGACAAGAGCCCTTCCAACTACTACCGCAAAGTCTTCAGCAACAACACCGACTGGCAGAAGGACATGTATCGCAGCGCCATGACCCAGAACTACAAGATTAACGTAGAGGGTGGTGATGAGGTCGGTATGTATGCCCTCTCCTTGGGTTACACCAAATCCAATTCCACGGGTAAGGGAACGGACTTCAGCCGTCTGAACCTCCGCTTCAATACGGATATTCAGATTTTCGAGAAGTTGCGCACAGGATTGGATATTGCTTACAATCAGGTGAGCTATAATATCCTCGACAATGGATGGAGCGAAGACTATAGCATGCAGAACATCGGCTCTACCAATGTGCTCGGCCTCATTCAGGCTCCTTTCATCAGTCCGTATTCCTATTATTATGATGAAAACTCAACGGCTGCGTATTCCGGCGACCGTCTTGCTTTGTCGTCAGACTATGCCGGCAAGTATGCCAGCAGCAGCTACAACTGGGTGGCCAATCCCTTCCGTTTCCCCCTCACGCTTGGCGATAACGGCATCAATGAGGCCCTCCGCAACCCCTATTGGATCTTGGAGAACTCTCCTGGCCAGAACAAGAACTATGCCCAGTCAACGCAGATTGACTTGAATGTCAGCCCGAAGTATCAGGTCACAAAGACGTTCAGCATCAGCGACCGCTTCAACTTCCTGATGACACGTAACAGCGAGAAGTACTTCCTGCCTGTCAATGGTACGACCAACTATTTCCTTAAGGACTTGGGCGAAATCAATGCTGTGCAGAAGACCCTCTTCTCCAAGGAGACCACGTTGCAGAACGACCTGCGTCTCGACTGGCGCAACATCTATGGTGCTCACACCGTCAATGTGTTTGGCGGATGGCGTTACAACAACTACTCCTATAGCTACAATTATATGCGTGGTTATAACAACGAGAACGATAAACTGCCTATCATGAACAAGAACATGGCCTACCTCAACTATGACGGTACCAATGACAACTGGATTGATATGGCTCTGTATCTCGATGCCAACTATAACTATGCTAACCGCTATTTCGCTGATTTCGCTTTGAGCATGCAGTCCAGCAGCCGCTTCGGTAAGAACACGGAGAAAGGCATCAAGTTGGGTGGTGTCAGCTGGGGTATCTTCCCGTCATTACAGTTGGGTTGGATTATTACCAACGAGAAGTGGTTCCCCTCTACCAAGGGTGCTGTCAACTACCTGAAGCTGACTGCAGGCTTTGACCAGAGCGGTAATGACGACCTCGACTACTATGCAGCCCGTACCTATTGGGAGAGTATGAAGGTCACTAACAACACGGTAGGTCTTTACCTCAACAATATTGAGAACAGTTCTATCCAGTGGGAGACGACAACGAAGTGGAATGTGGCTCTGCAGGGTGTGTTCCTCAAGAACCGCCTCACTGCCGGCATCGACCTCTTCTGGCACAAGACCACCGACCTGCTCACCGTCAGAGAGCTTCACTTCATGTCTGGTATGAAGAAATACTGGACCAACGAAGGCGCTCTCACGAACCGCGGCTTTGAGTTCCATGCCAATGCTGCACTCATCAACAGGAAGAACTGGAAGTGGGAGCTTGGTGCTTCTTTGGGGCACTACAACAACCTCATTAAGGAACTTCCCGACAGCCCCTCCAACTGGTTCAGGGTTGGCGACAAGATGGTACACGGCTACACCTCCAGCATCTACGGAGAAGACAATGTCCTGACGGCAGTCGGCGAATCTGTCGGCAGCTTCTGGGGCTGGGAGACCAATGGTATCATTCGCGATGACGCTCAAGCCAGAGAGGCTGGCGCGCTCGGCTACCTCAAATATCCCACAGGCCTGAAGGAAGAAGGCAAGAAGTACTCTGACTTCAAGGCCGGCGATGTCCTCTTTGTCGACCAGAATGGTGATGGTGTCATCGATGAGCACGACAAGGTTGTCATCGGCAATCCCAATCCCGACATCTATGGTAACATCTACAGCAGCCTGACATGGAAGGACCTGCGTCTTGACGTCAACTTCAAGTATAGCCTCGGAAATGATGTCTATAACTATCAGCGCAGCGAACTGGAAGGCCTGAACACCACTTACAACCAGACCACGGCTGCTTTGCGTCGTTGGACTTATGAAGGTCAGAACACCGACATGCCTAAGGCTTGCTATACCGACAGCGAGGACTGGCGCAACAATGAGCGCATGAGCGACCGTTGGGTCGAGGACGGCAGCTACCTTAAGCTCAAGAATGTGCGTCTCACCTATAAGATTCCTTACAGCAACAGCTGGCTGCTTGGCCTGAAGGTATGGGGCGAGGGCAACAACCTCTTCACCGTCACCAAGTACTTGGGCACCGATCCTGAGATGAGTTGCCGCAACAGCAGCCTGTATCAGGGAATCGATACTGGTCTCCTCCCGAGTGGCCGTAGTTTCAATGTTGGTGTCTCAATCAACCTCTAATACAGTTCATAGCATATAATTCATAGTTCATAAATAAGAAATGAATAAGATGAAAAGGAAATCAATCATAAGTGTGTTATTGCTGGGCATGGTGCTGGGCATGTTCTCCACTTCTTGCGAGGACATGCTCTCCCCCGACAGCGAACGCCACTCCTATACTGTGGCAGATGATATCTTGTATTCCTACTGGGGCATTCTCAAATCTTTGCAGAACATAGCCGAGCGCTATGTCATCCTGAACGAATGCCGTGGCGACCTGGTGGATGCTTCTTCTTTCGTCAGCGACACGATTGCTGCCATTGTCAACTTCGACTTCGAAGAGGGGAACGAGTTGTCTGAGGACGGAGCATGTGCATACCTCAAGATTAGTGACTATTACCACGTCATCAACAGTTGCAATGCCTACATTGCCATGTGCGACACCACCTATACTACCGGTACGAGCGAGAAGCTCATGCTCAGGGAGTATTCCCAGGTGCTGGCCATCCGTGCGTGGGTTTACATGCAGCTGCTTTATGCCTATGGCGAGAACAAGGTGCCGTTCTATACGGAGCCGATGCTCACCACCGACGACATAAACAACTTTGTGAACGACGACAGCCGTCCGAAGGTTACGGCCGAGTTGTTGGCAACAGAGCTCGGACCCGAGTTGGAGAAGATGTGGCCCGTCGAGGATAAGTATGGCCTTCCCGAATATGACAACTATGGCGACGTGAACAGCGGCAACACCCACTTTGTCTGCCACAGCAGCAAGTGCATGTTCCCTGTTGCCATCGTGCTGGGCGACCTCTATCTGCTGAGCGGCAGATATGCTGAGGCTGCGTCCTACTACTACAAGTACATCAATACCGATGTGTGCGGTCCTTTGTCTGTGAACAGGTGCTACAGTACTGGTCTTATTGATGACAGCAGGGACTACCCAATCTATAGTTACGATGCCACCAACATTCCTTATACAGAGAAGAGCCAGGTCAGCAGGAACTCTGAGTCCATCACATGCATTCCCAGTAATAAGGGTAAGCTCGAGGGCACAGTGCTGACTGACATCAACCGTCTGTTCGGCTTCGAGGCTCAGATGCGTACCAGCAGTTCCGAGGGTGCAGGTGCATCTGTCGGGCTGAGCCGCAACTATGAGCGTGAGCTCATCCCCAGCAAGGGCTATGAGGCTCTCTGCGACAGCCAGAAGTTCGAGATTTATCTAGGTAACATATCGGGCAACACTTTCGTATGGGATGCCAACTCCACCACGCTCGAGGAGATACCTGGCGTGGGTGATGCCCGCAGGGCCTGGATATATAATCAAGGTGGCGAACAGTGGACCTTCCGTGTGGGTGATGACAACCTATATGGTAAGATGGTGTCCAAGCAGAATCCAAGGGGTGTCTTCTCCACGACTTATCCTGTCATCTATCGCAAGAGCACCGTATGGCTTCGCTTTGCCGAGGCTCTGAACCGTGCCGGCTATCCCAGCTATGCCTTTGCCATCCTCAAGACTGGTCTCTGCAACAACCCGATGTGGGTTCCCTACGATCCCTTGTCATACGGCAGCCTCGAGGGCTTGACCGTACAGTATTTCGCCGAAGATGGTAGCGTGAGGAGTTCTTTGCTGGATTATAAGATCAATGACTCGCTGTTCGTGTACATGGACGAGACAGAGGAGGGTGATGTTGTCTTCATGCCCGAGGGCTGGAAGGAAGACGAGGTGAAGTCCACCTACGCTAGCTTGGAGCAATATCTGGTTGAACGCTTCATGCAGGAGGACGAGACCCTGACAGAGGAAGATGCCAAGGCAAAGATTGAGAAGAGAAAGGTTTACTGGGCAGTGCCGAGCGACGATGCTATCAGCAATCAGCCCGAAGAGGATTGCGGCTATGCCTGCTACTATCTCGACCGTCGTGAGGTGAGCCGTGCAGCCAATGTGCCTTTCCTCAACCTCAACCAGCCTTATCTCCGTGGCGACCTGAGACAGGTAATCCGATTTAAGGAGCAGGGCAGAATGCAGGTTGCACAAGCCAACTCCATGTCCTATCCTTCCGGAGATACTAACTATGACCTGACCTATACCATCGGCGTTCACCAGCGCGGTTGCGGCTTCATCTGTTGGGACGACCCAAGCGGCTACCGCTCTTCCTACACCTATGTAGGCATGGTACAGAAGAAGCTGAAGGATGAATATAAAATGGAGCTCACCGAGAAGCAGATCTATGGTGACGAGGGCGACTACCTCGAAGACGTGCAGAATGCCGTCGAGGACCTCATCATCGACGAGATGGCTCTTGAACTTGCCTTCGAGGGCTCGCGCTTCAGCGACCTCTATCGCGTGGCACATCGTCGTCAGAATCCCGACTACCTGGCAAAGCGCGTGGCAAAGCGTCACACAGGCGAGATTGACGAGAAGCTCCGCGAAAAGCTTCAGACAGAAGACAGCTGGTTCCTGCCCGTTCCCACCGAATAGGGCGCGCAGCAACCAAGAGCATACAGACTCCAAGCAGAGCCGTCAAGGGAAAGTCCCCCTTGGCGGCTCTCTTTTTGCTTTTATATGAACATGTCCGGAAGGATTTGCAGTGCCGACATCAGGAGTTATTGCCGTGACTTATTCCTGCTGACACGTCACGTATTTTGTTCCCACGTGAGTGACAAACTGTTTCCACGTGAGAAACAAACCGTTTCCACACGAGAAACAAAAAGTTTCCACATGAGAAACAAAACGGAAACAAATGTTAAATCCGTCCGCTTCACGCGTGAACCTGCAATTCCTGACCGCTGTCTTCTGATTATTGGTGTCCGCTAAAATCATACATACATCTAAAGCCTGGAAGGCTTCACCTTGAGAAACCAGGGGCCAAAGAAAAGCCTGGAAGGCTTTACCTTGAGTAACCGGGGGCCAAAGAAAAGCCTGGAAGGCTTTACCTTGAGTAACCGGGGGCGAAGCCCTCGGACAAAGTGCGAAGCCCTCCCCTGCTCCTGCCTGGAAGGCAGTACTATGAAGCATCGGTGGGTACTGCCTTCCAGGCAGCGGGATGTGCAGCGGTCGCCCAACCGAGGGCTTCGCCCCCGGTTACTAATAGTGAAGCCTTCCAGGCTTTAGATGCCTACTTGATTTCCCCTGATAGCAATAAAAAACGGTAAAATGGGCAATTTCTACCAATTTTCGTTCCCTTATGTAGTAAAAAAACGTAACTTTGCGCCCGAAATTACAAAAGAAAGGACACATCTAATTAATAACAAAAACATAAAACAGTATGAAAAAGATTTTACTTACCTTAGTCAGTGCACTTTTCTGCCTCGGCAGCATGGCACAGAAACCAGGTCTCTTCACGACCTATGACTTCAGCGAGACAGTTGTCTTTGAACAGCAAATCAACAAGCAGACTCCTGTGAAGTCCAAAGCTCAGGCTTCGCAGCAGCAAGTCATCGATAGCCGCCTGGCCGACTTGGATGAATTCATCGTCAAGGAGTTCACCATTCCCGCAATGTCGACAAGCGGCAGTTCCCTCCCTCTTGGCGATATCGACATCAAGGGATTCACTATCACTACCGACGAAGACGGCATCAACCACTTCTCCTACGACGGTACCTATACGTTCGACGTGAGCAACCTGCCCACTGCTGTCCAAGAAGAAGCGAAAGCGTGGTTTACTGATGTTCCCGTGAAGCTTGAAGGAAAATTCAAGGGGACAAAGCTCTATGCTGTCTTCCGTATGTTAGTGACTATGACCTCCGGCTCAACTACAAATCGCTTAGTGATAACGGCAACATACGGCACCGACGACTTCGCCAAGGTATATACCGAGCCCCTCGTCGTTACCGTCAACGGTGTGAAGTCAGATCCTCAGGACACCGATGTCACCGTCTATACGAACGACGACGAGACCATCGACTTCGAGCTGAAGAACTTCGTGCTCACGATGGGCGAGGA
>JAFUGG010000068.1 GCA_017469525.1 Bacteroidaceae bacterium
ATCACCATCAACACCGCTCACGTCGAGTACGAGACCGCAAAGCGTCACTACGCTCACGTGGACTGCCCGGGTCACGCCGACTATGTGAAGAACATGGTAACTGGTGCTGCTCAGATGGATGGTGCTATCATCGTTGTCGCTGCTACTGACGGTCCCATGCCTCAGACCCGTGAGCACATCCTGCTCGCCCGTCAGGTGAACGTTCCCCGTCTGGTGGTGTTCCTCAACAAGTGCGACATGGTCGAGGACGAGGAGATGCTCGAGCTCGTAGAGATGGAAATGCAGGAGCTCCTGGCTCAGTATGAGTTCGAGGAGGACACTCCCTTCATCCGCGGTTCTGCTCTCGGTGCCCTCAACGGCGTGCCTGAATGGGAAGCTAAGGTCATGGAGCTCATGGACGCTTGCGACAACTGGATTCAGGAGCCCGTGCGCGACAAGGATAAGGCATTCTTGATGCCCGTCGAGGACGTCTTCTCTATCACAGGTCGTGGTACCGTTGCTACCGGTCGTATCGAGACTGGTGTCGTTAAGGTTGGCGACGAAGTGCAGATCCTCGGTCTGGGTGAGGACAAGAAGTCTGTCATCACTGGCGTTGAGATGTTCCGCAAGATTCTTGACGAAGGCGAAGCCGGCGATAACGTAGGTCTGCTGCTCCGTGGTATCGACAAGAACGAAGTGAAGCGCGGTATGGTTATCACCCACCCGGGTGCCATCACTCCTCACAAGGGCTTCAAGGCTTCTATCTATGTTCTGAAGAAGGAAGAGGGTGGCCGTCACACTCCGTTCGGCAACAAGTATCGTCCTCAGTTCTACCTGCGCACCATGGACTGCACCGGTGAGATTCACCTCCCCGATGGAATCGAAATGGTAATGCCTGGTGATAACGTAGAGATTAAGGTCGAGCTCATCTACGCTGTGGCTCTGAACGTAGGTCTCCGCTTCGCTATCCGTGAGGGTGGCCGCACCGTAGGCTCTGGTCAGATTACTGAGGTGTTTGACTAAAGAACAACTTTCGAGGTAATACTCAAAGACAAATAGAATTGGGTGGGTGGACAATGTCTGCCCACCCAAAATACGGGAATAGCTCAGTTGGTAGAGCATCGGTCTCCAAAACCGAGGGTCGTGAGTTCGAGTCTTACTTCCCGTGCTAAAACGCAAAAGATATGTTCAAGAATATTAAGAAATATTGTAAGGAATCATACGAAGAACTTGTGCACCAAACAACTTGGCCTACACGTTCAGAGCTCATGAGCAGTGCTGTTGTAGTATTAACTGCTTCCCTATGCATAGCACTGGTCGTTTTTGTTATGGACTTCGTGTTCCAGTCTGGAATGGAAGTTATCTATGGTTTGCTGCGATAAAGATTCTCTCAGGAAATGGCAGACGCTGGAATGAAATGGTACGTTTTGCGTGCTATCAGTGGTAAGGAAGGCAAGGTTAAGGAGGTAATCGACGCACTGATGAACAATGTGCCCGATTTCGCCAAGCATGTCTCTCAAGTGCTTATTCCTACTGAGAAGGTCGTTACCGTCTCTGCGGGCAAGCGCAAGATTAAAGAGAAGAATCGCTACCCTGGTTATGTATTCGTTGAGGCAGAACTGGTGGGAGAGACTCAGGCTCGCTTGCGCGAAGTGTCTAATGTGATGGGCTTCCTAAATGACTCACGCTCAAGCAACAAGCCTATGCCTCTGCGCCCCGCTGAAGTTAGTCAGATGCTGGGCACTATCGACGAGATGGCAGAGATACCTGAAGATGTTTTCATCTCCTTCGAGGTTGGTGAAAGCGTTAAGGTGACAGACGGTCCGTTCAGCGGATTTGATGCTACTGTCGAGGAGGTGAATAACGAAAAGAAGAAGCTGAAGGTTATGGTCAAGATTTTCGGACGCAAGACGCCCGTTGAACTTGGTTTCACACAGGTTGAGAAGCTTTAAGACATTCTGTTACGTGTTCTTGAAGTCTCACATTATCAATAATTATAAAGTATAATCAAATGGCTAAAGAAGTTGCTGGATTAATCAAATTACAGATTAAAGGAGGCGCTGCAAATCCATCTCCCCCAGTAGGCCCAGCATTGGGTTCTAAGGGAATCAACATCATGGATTTCTGCAAAGCATTCAATGCCAGAACGCAGGATCGTGCCGGCAAGGTGCTGCCTGTCATCATTACTTACTATACGGATAAGTCTTATGACTTCGTTGTCAAGACACCTCCCGTTCCGGTACAGTTGATGGAGGCTGCCAAGCTCAAGGGCGGTAGTGCGGAACCCAACCGCAAGAAGGTTGCCCAGATTACCTGGGACCAGGTTCGCACCATCGCTCAGGACAAGATGCCTGACCTGAATTGCTTTACAGTTGAGTCTGCAATGAAATTGGTTGCAGGTACAGCCAGAAGTATGGGTATCACTGTCAAGGGTGAGTTCCCTGGTGAATAATTTAAACTTCAATTAAGATGAGTAAACTGACAAAGAATCAGAAGTTGGTAGCTGATAAGATTGAAGCAGGGAAGGCATACACCTTGAAGGAGGCTTCAGCCTTGGTGAAGGAGATTACCACCACCAAGTTTGATGCTTCCGTTGATATCGATGTGCGTCTGGGCGTTGACCCCAGAAAGGCAAACCAGATGGTTCGTGGCGTTGTGTCGCTGCCCAATGGTACGGGTAAGGTGACTCGCGTGCTCTGCCTCTGCACACCGGATGCTGAAGCTGCTGCTAAGGAAGCAGGTGCTGACTATGTAGGTCTCGATGAGTACATCGAGAAGATTAAGGGTGGTTGGACTGATATCGACGTCATCATCACGATGCCCTCTATCATGGGCAAGATTGGTGCGCTGGGTCGTGTGCTTGGTCCCCGTGGCTTGATGCCTAACCCTAAGAGTGGAACTGTAACGATGGATGTAGCCAAGGCTGTCCGTGAGGTGAAGCAGGGTAAGATTGACTTCAAGGTCGACAAGACTGGTATCGTGCATACCTCTATCGGCAAGGTGTCTTTCACTGCTGACATGATCGCTCAGAATGCAAAGGAGTTCATCTCGACTATCATCAAGTTGAAGCCTGCTGCTGCTAAGGGTACATACATCAAGAGTATTTATCTTTCAAGTACGATGAGCCGCGGCATCAAGGTTGATCCAAAGGCTACTGAGGAAATCTAAAAAGCTGTAACATCATGAGAAAGGAAGATAAAATTGCAGTTATCGCGCAACTTGGCGAGTATCTGAAGCAGTATCCTCACTTCTACTTCGTGGATGTTGAGGGCATGAATGCTGCCACTACGAGCAATTTGCGCCGCAAGTGTTTCGAGAAGGGCCTCAAGATGGTCGTTGTCAAGAACACTCTGATGGAAAAGGCTCTTGAGAATGCAGAAGAGAATTTCGACGAGCTGAAGCCCGTATTGGTTGGAACGACAGCATTGCTCCTCACGGAGACTGCCAATGTTCCTGCTAAGCTCATCAAGGAGCTGAACAGCAAGAAGCAGGAGAAGCCCGCTTTCAAGGCAGCTTATGCCGAGGGCGCTATCTATGTCGGTGCTGACCAGCTGAACACTCTCGCTGCTCTGAAGAGCAAGAACGAACTGATTGCAGACGTAATCGCAGCCCTCGAGTCTCCGATTATGAACGTGCTGAGTGCTCTGGAAAACAAGGAGAATGCTCAGGCCGCAGAGCCTGCAGCCGAAGCTGCACCTGCCGCAGAAGCTGCTCCCGCCGCAGAGGCTGCACCTGCAACAGAACCTGAAACCGCAGCCGAACCTGCTGCTGAGTAATTTAACCAAGTATAATAACAACTTAAATACATTAAAGAAATGGCTGATATTAAGGCTATTGCTGCTGAGCTCGTAGCGCTCACAGTACAGGAAGTAATTGATCTTAAGAACGAACTTAAGGAGACTTATGGCATCGAGCCCGCTGCTGCCGCTGTAGTAGTTGCTGCTGGTGGTGAAGGTGGTGGTGCTACTGCTGAGGAGAAGACCGACTTCGATGTTGTCCTCAAGAGTGCAGGTGCTGCTAAGCTGCAGGTTGTCAAGGCTGTCAAGGAAGCTTGCGGTCTCGGCCTGAAGGAAGCAAAGGAAATGGTTGACGGCGCACCCAGCGTGCTGAAGGAAGGCATGCCTAAGGCTGACGCAGAGGCTCTGAAGAAGACCCTCGAGGAAGCTGGTGCTGAAGTCGAACTGAAGTAATACTCCTCCCCTGGAAAGGGACTTAGGTAAAGGATCCTCTGGTAGAGGGTTCTTTGCCTTTTTGTGTCTATAAACTTCGTTGTGGGTTTCCGCACTAAATATAAGTCCTTCATCTTCAGGCGATGAGTCGCATCGGAAAACGCGACGTGTCGCGATGCCAAAGATGACGTGTCGCGTTGGCAAAGATGACGTGTCGCGATTGCAAACATGACGTGCCGCGTTGGCGAACTAGGTGTGCTACATATAAATCTCGAGAACACAATATCAAGTATAGATGGCTAACAAAAAGAATCAGAGAATTAATTTCGCTTCCGTGAAGAGTCCGTTGGCTTATCCGGACTTTCTGGAAGTGCAGCTGAAGTCGTTCAAGGACTTCCTCCAGCTTGACACTCCTCCCGAACAGAGGAAGAATGATGGCTTGTACAAGGTCTTCTCCGAGAACTTCCCGATTAATGACACTCGTAACAACTTTAATCTGGAGTTTCTCGATTATTTCATTGACCCCCCTCGCTATACCATCGAGGAGTGTCTGGAGCGCGACCTCACCTACAGCGTGCCTCTGAAGGCAAAGCTGAAGCTGAGCTGCGACGACCCCGACCATGAAGACTTCGACACAGTGGTTCAGGACGTGTTCCTGGGCTTTATCCCCTACATGACGGACAACGGCACCTTCATCATCAATGGTGCCGAGCGCGTTGTGGTTTCACAGTTGCACCGCTCGCCCGGTGTCTTCTTCGGCAGCAGTGTGCATGCCAACGGCTCTCTGCTCTACTCTGCCCGCATCATCCCATTCAAGGGCAGTTGGATAGAGTTCGCTACGGACATTAATAATGTAATGTACGCGTACATCGACCGTAAGAAGAAGTTGCCCGTAACGACTCTGCTTCGTGCCATCGGCTTTGAGAACGATAAGGACATCCTGCAGATCTTCAACCTGGCCGAGGAGGTAAAGGCTACCCGCGAGAACCTGAAGAAGCATCTCGGCCAGAAGCTCGCAGCCCGTGTGCTCAAGAGCTGGATTGAAGACTTCGTCGACGAGGATACCGGCGAAGTGGTATCTATCGAGCGAAACGAGATTATCCTCGAACGCGAGAGCGTGCTTGACGAAGAGGCCATCGAGCAGATTATGTCCAGCAATGTGCCTTCTATCCTTGTCCACAAGGAAGATGCACAGTCCTCCGACTACAGCATCATCTTCAACACGTTCCAGAAGGATGCTACCAACAGCGAGAAGGAAGCCATCAGCTATATCTACCGTCAGCTGCGTAATGCTGACCCCGTGGATGATGCCAGTGCCAAGGAAGTCATTCTCAACCTCTTCTTCAGCGAGAAACGCTACGACCTCGGCGAGGTGGGCCGCTATCGTATCAACCACAAGCTCGGCCTCGACACCGACCCAAGCGTGCGTGTGCTGACCAAGGAGGATATCATCGAGATTATCAAGTACCTGATTGAGCTTGTGAACTCTAAGGCACAGGTCGATGACATCGACCACCTGAGCAACCGTCGCGTCCGCACCGTAGGCGAGCAGCTTGCTAACCAGTTCGCCATCGGCCTGGCTCGTATGATTCGCACCATCCGCGAACGCATGAACGTCCGCGACAACGAGGTGTTCACACCGACAGATCTGCTGACAAGCAAGAGCCTGGGCGGTGTCATCAACAGCTTCTTCGGCACAAACGCTCTGAGCCAGTTCATGGATCAGACCAACCCCTTGGCTGAAGTGACACACAAGCGTCGTCTCTCTGCCCTCGGCCCCGGCGGCCTTTCTCGTGAACGTGCCGGCTTCGAGGTACGAGACGTACACTATACACACTATGGTCGTCTCTGTCCCATCGAGTCTCCTGAAGGACCGAACATCGGCCTGATTTCGTCTCTTTGCGTCTATGCCAAGATAAACGACCTCGGCTTCATCGAGACACCTTATCGTAAGGTAGAGAATGGCAAGGTTGACCTTTCTCCCGAAGGCGTTCGCTACATGACGGCCGAAGAGGAGAATGGTCTTATCATCGGTCAGGGCAATGCACCCCTCAACGATGACGGTACCTTCATCCGCACCAAGGTTAAGTGCCGTCAGGACGACGACTATCCTGTCGTTCCTCCCTCCGAGGTCAACCTCATGGACGTCGCTCCTCAGCAGATTGCCTCCATCGCTGCAGCCCTCATTCCTTTCCTGGAGCACGACGATGCTCACCGTGCCCTGATGGGCTCGAACATGATGCGTCAGGCTGTGCCTTTGATGCGTACCGAGGCTCCTATCGTCGGTACAGGCATCGAGCGTCAGGTCTGCGAGGACTCTCGCACGATGATTACAGCCGAAGGCGATGGCGTAGTCGAATATGTCGACGCCACCACCATCCGTATCCTTTATGACCGCACAGAGGACGAGGAATTCGTTAGCTTCGAGCCTGCCTTGAAGGAATATCGTATCCCCAAGTTCCGTCGTACGAACCAGAACATGACCATCGACCTCCGTCCTATCTGCAATAAGGGAGACAAGGTTGTGAAGGGTCAGATTCTGACAGAAGGTTATTCCACAGAAGACGGCGAGTTGGCACTCGGTAAGAACCTGCTCGTGGCTTATATGCCTTGGAAGGGTTACAACTACGAGGACGCCATCGTGCTCAACGAGCGCGTTGTTCGTGAAGATATCCTTACCAGTGTTCACGTCGAAGAATTCTCCCTTGAGGTGCGCGAGACAAAGCGTGGCATGGAGGAACTCACAGCCGACATTCCTAATGTCAGCGAAGAGGCAACCAAGGACCTCGACGAGAACGGTATCATCCGCATCGGTGCCCGTGTGGCTCCTGGCGACATCATGATTGGTAAGATTACTCCTAAGGGCGAGAGCGATCCCAGTCCTGAAGAGAAGCTGCTTCGTGCCATCTTTGGCGACAAGGCTGGCGACGTGAAGGATGCTTCCCTCAAGGCAAGTCCCTCTCTCAATGGTGTAGTTATCGACAAGAAACTCTTCACCAAGGCCTCCAAGACCGGTAAGGTGAAACTGCAGGACAAGCCTCGTCTGGCTGCTATCGACGAAGAGTTCAACAGCAAGGTCGAAGACCTGAAGGCAATCCTCGTGGATAAACTCCTCGAGCTCACCAAGGGCAAGAAGAGCCAGGGTATTATGGATAACGTTGGCGTTGTGCTTGTTGCTAAGAATAGCTCCATCACAGCCAATGTGCTTAACAGCATGGACTTCACAACGGTACAGCTCAGGGGTTGGACTAACGATGCTCATATCAATGAACTCATTGGCAAGCTCATCATCAACTACCTCAAGAAGTACAAGCTCCTTGAGACCGAGATGAAGCGTAAGAAGTTTGCCATCAGCCTCGGCGACGAGCTGCCCAACGGCATCATTCAGCTTGCGAAGGTTTATATTGCCAAGAAACGTAAGATTGGTGTCGGCGACAAGATGGCCGGCCGTCACGGTAACAAGGGTATCGTCAGCAAGGTGGTTCGTCAGGAAGATATGCCATTCTTGGCAGACGGAACACCTGTCGACATCGTATTGAACCCGCTGGGTGTGCCTTCTCGTATGAACATCGGTCAGATCTTCGAGACTGTGCTCGGTGCAGCAGGCCAGAAGCTTGGCGTGAAGTTTGCCACTCCTATCTTCGACGGAGCATCGCTCGACGACCTCTGCGAGTGGACGGACAAGGCAGGTCTGCCTCGCTACTGCTCCACTCAGCTCTACGATGGTGCCACTGGCGAACCCTTCGACCAGCTTGCTACCGTGGGCGTTTCCTATATGCTCAAGCTCGGCCACATGGTCGAGGACAAGATGCACGCCCGTAGCATCGGCCCGTACTCCCTTATTACTCAGCAGCCCCTCGGCGGTAAAGCACAGTTTGGTGGTCAGCGTTTCGGTGAGATGGAGGTTTGGGCCATCGAGGCCTTCGGTGCATCTCATGTATTGCAGGAAATCCTCACCATCAAGAGTGACGACGTCGTAGGTCGCAGCAAGGCTTACGAAGCCATCGTCAAGGGTGAACACATGCCCACGCCGGGCATTCCTGAGTCTCTCAACGTGCTGCTCCATGAGTTGCGCGGTCTGGGATTGCGTGTAAGTTTGGAATAATGAATCGCTTTTTTAGAAAGGATAAACATGGCTTTTAAGAAAGAAAATAAGGTAAAGACAAACTTTACCAAGATAACAATCGGACTGGCTTCTCCCGAGGAGATTCTTGCTAATTCTTACGGCGAAGTACTTAAGCCCGAGACCATCAACTACCGAACCTACAAGCCCGAGCGTGACGGTCTCTTCTGCGAACGCATCTTCGGTCCTACGAAGGACTACGAGTGCCACTGCGGCAAGTACAAGCGTATTCGTTACAAGGGTAACGTCTGCGACCGTTGCGGCGTGGAGATTACCGAGAAGAAGGTGCGCCGCGAACGTAGCGGTCACATCCAGCTTGTTGTGCCTGTTGCTCACATCTGGTACTTCCGTTCTCTGCCCAACAAGATAGGTTATCTGCTTGGCATTCCCACCAAGAAGCTTGATGCAGTCATCTACTATGAGCGCTACATCGTGCTTCAGGCCGGTGTGATGGCAAAAGACAAGGAGATTCCCGTCCAGAAGCTCGACCTCCTCTCTGAGGATGAGTACGAGGCTATCATGGACCGTTTGCCTCAGGGCAACGAGTATCTTGATGACAAGGACCCCAACAAGTTCATCGCCAAAATGGGTGCAGAGGCAATCTACGACTTGCTCGTAGAGCTCGACCTCGATTCTCTCTCCAATCAGCTTCGCGATGAGGCCAATAAGGAGAATGCTCAGCAGCACAAGAATGATATCTTGAAGCGTCTGCAAGTTGTGGAGAGCTTCCGCCTGAGCGCTAAGGTGAACAAGCCCGAATGGATGATTATGCGCACCTTGCCTGTCATTCCGCCTGAGCTCCGTCCATTGGTTCCTCTGGATGGTGGTCGCTTTGCAACAAGCGACCTCAACGACCTCTATCGTCGTGTCATCATCCGTAACAACCGACTCAAAAGACTTATCGAAATCAAGGCTCCCGAAGTCATCCTTCGCAACGAGAAGCGTATGCTGCAGGAGGCTGTCGACAGCCTCTTCGACAACAGTCGCAAGAGCAGTGCCGTCAAGACGGAGAGCAATCGTCCGCTGAAGTCTCTGAGCGACTCGCTCAAGGGTAAGCAGGGTCGTTTCCGTCAGAACTTGTTGGGTAAGCGTGTTGACTACTCAGCTCGTTCGGTCATCGTCGTAGGTCCCGAACTGAAGATGGGCGAGTGCGGTATTCCCAAACTCATGGCAGCCGAGCTCTACAAACCCTTCATCATCCGCAAGCTCATCGAGCGCGGCATCGTGAAGACTGTGAAGAGCGCCAAGAAGATTGTGGACCGCAAGGATCCCGTCATTTGGGACATCCTCGAGTTCGTTATGAAGGGACATCCCGTTCTGCTGAACCGTGCCCCGACACTGCACCGACTCGGTATCCAGGCTTTCCAGCCTAAGATGATTGAAGGTAAGGCTATTCAGCTGCATCCCCTCGCTTGTACGGCGTTCAATGCCGACTTCGACGGCGACCAGATGGCTGTGCATTTGCCTTTGAGCAACGAGGCAATCCTCGAGGCTCAAATCTTGATGCTCCAGTCGCATAACATTCTGAACCCTGCCAACGGCACACCTATCACCGTTCCTTCGCAGGACATGGTGCTCGGTCTGTACTATATTACAAAGATTCGTCCGGGTGCAAAGGGCGCAGGCCTGAAGTTCTACGGTCCCGAGGAAGCCATCATCGCTTACAATGAGAAGCGCGTGGATGTTCATGCTCCTGTCTTTGTGATGGTTCAGGACAAGCTTGAGGACGGAACTCTCGGCAAGCGTATGGTAGAGACCTCTGTAGGTCGTGTCATTGCCAACGAGATTATTCCTGCCGAAGTAGGTTTCTTCAACGATGTTATCTCCAAGAAGACCCTTCGCGGCATTATCACCGATGTCATCAAGACTGTTGGTGTGGCTCGTGCCTGCGACTTCCTGGACGGCATCAAGAACCTCGGTTATCGTCTGGCATACGAAGGCGGTCTGTCCTTCAACCTGGGCGACATCATTATCCCTGAAGAGAAAGAAGAACTCATCCGCAAGGGTAACGAAGAGGTTGAGCGCATCAGCGGTGAGTACGGCATGGGCTTCATCACCGACAAGGAGCGTCACAATCAGGTTATCGATATTTGGACGCATGTCAACAACGACCTCTCGAAGGCTCTGTTGAAGACGATGAAGGAGGCCGACCAGGGCTTTAACGCTGTGTACATGATGCTTGATTCAGGTGCTCGTGGTAGTGCCGGTCAGATCAGCCAGCTCTCTGGTATGCGTGGCTTGATGGCAAAGCCTCAGAAGGCAGGTGCAGAGCCCGATACCATCGAGAACCCCATCCTTTCTAACTTTAAGGAAGGCATGAGCGTGCTCGAGTACTTTATCTCTACTCACGGTGCCCGTAAGGGTCTGGCCGATACCGCCTTGAAGACGGCCGACGCCGGTTACCTGACACGTCGTCTTGTCGATGTCAGCCACGACGTCATCATCAACGAGGAGGACTGCGGCACCCTGCGTGGTCTCGTATGTTCTGCCCTGAAGAATGGCGACGAAGTCATCAGCAGCCTCTACGACCGCATCCTCGGCCGTGTCTCTGTTCACGACATCATTCATCCGCTCACGGGCAAGCTCATCTGTGCTTCCGGCGACGAGATTACCGAAGCCAAGGCACAGGAGATTGAGGACAGCCCCATCGAGAGTGTCGAGATTCGTTCCGTGCTCACTTGCGAAAGCAAGAAGGGCGTCTGCATGAAGTGCTACGGCCGCAACCTTGCCACCAGTCGTATGGTGCAGAAGGGCGAGGCTGTAGGTGTCATCGCAGCACAGTCCATCGGTGAGCCTGGTACACAGCTGACACTGCGAACCTTCCACGCCGGTGGTGTGGCAGGCAATGCAGCTGCCAATGCCCGCATCGTGGCAAAGTACGACGCGCGCCTCGAGTTCGAGGAACTGCGTACCGTTGATGTTGTTGACGATGCTGGTCAGGAAGCAAAGGTTGTGGTTGGTCGTCTGACCGAAGTTCGCTTCATCGACCCCACCACAGACATTGTCCTGCTCACGGCCAACGTGCCTTATGGCAGCACCCTCTACAAGAACGACGGTGACACCGTCCAGAAGGGCGAAGTCGTTGCCAAGTGGGATCCCTTCAACGCAGTTGTCGTGACGGAAATGCCTGGTAAGGTGAAGTTCGAGGACGTCATCGAAGGTGTCAACTACAAGGTTGAAACCGACGAACAGACAGGCCTGCAGGAGCTCATCGTCATCGAGTCGCACGACCGTATGCGTGTTCCTACCGTTCACATCCTCGACGAGAATGGCGACATCCTGCGCCACTACAACCTGCCCATCGGTGGTCACATTGCCATCGAGGACGGCCAGGAAGTGAAGGCAGGTGATGTGCTTGTCAAGATACCGCGTGTCATCGGCGGCGGTGGTGATATCACCGGTGGTCTGCCTCGTGTGACGGAGCTCTTCGAGGCTCGTAACCCGAGCAACCCCGCAACCGTTGCCGAGATTGACGGCGAAGTCACAATGGGCAAGCTGAAGCGTGGCAACCGCGAGGTCATCATCACGCCGCGTCTGGGTGGCGAAGAGGCTGTCAAGAAGTATCTCATCCCTGCCAACCGCCAGATTCTGGTACAGGAGAACGACTACGTTCGTGCTGGCACACCGCTTTCCGACGGTGCCATCACGCCTGCCGACATCCTTGCCATCAAGGGCCCGACAGCTGTTCAGGAATACATCGTCAACGAGATACAGGACGTTTACCGTCTGCAGGGTGTGAAGATCAACGACAAGCACTTTGAGGTCATCGTTCGTCAGATGATGCGCAAGGTGCAGATTGACGATGCAGGCGACACGCGCTTCCTCTCTCAGCAGATTGTCGATAAGCTCGAGTTTGCCGAGGAGAACGATAACATCTGGGGCAAGAAGGTGGTTGTCGACAGCGGCGACTCCGAGAATATGCAGAACGGACAGATTGTTACCGCTCGCCGTCTGCGCGACGAGAACTCCTACCTCAAGCGTCAGGACAAGAAGATTGTCCAGGTGCGCGATGCACGTCCTGCCACTTCGAAGCAGATCCTGCAGGGTATCACTCGTGCCGCATTGCAGACCAGCAGTTTCATCTCGGCTGCTTCCTTCCAGGAGACGACTAAGGTGCTCAACGAAGCTGCCATCAACGGCAAGACAGACTACCTGGAGGGCATGAAGGAGAACGTCATCTGCGGACACCTCATCCCTGCCGGTACCGGCCTGCGCGAGTTCGACAAGATTGTCGTGACCAACCGCGAGGACTACGACCGCACGCTTGCCAGCCGCAAGACGCTGCTCGACTACTCCGACGGAATCTATTAAAAGACCCTCCCCATCCCTCCTCCCCCTAAAGGGGGTCGGGGGGTCCAGAAGGGGTATGATAAGATGACCGCAAGGCGAAAGCTTTGCGGTCTTTTTTTGTGGAAATATGAGAGAATGTTTGGCAGAAAGGATATAAAGTCGTACCTTTGTGGCAGAGAAAAGGTAATTGTGATGAAACGGACTGTGTTAAATAAACCTAAGACTTGGGCTCAATCTTCCACAAGTCATGGAAAAGTATACACACACACAAAGACAAACACACACAGAATAGCTACTAAAAAAATAATATATGTATACGCGGG